>NZ_DATGFH010000145.1:0-10773 GCF_035309285.1 Bradyrhizobium sp.
AGCGCCTTGGTGGTCATGATCATGCCGTTCAGGCAATAGCCGCATTGCGCGGCCTGCTCCCTGATGAAGGCGTCCTGCACGGGATCGGGATGCTCGCGCGAGCCGAGGCCCTCGAGCGTCACGATGTCGCGGCCGACGCAACCTTCGATGGGGATGACACAGGAGCGTGCCGCCATGCCATCGATCAGCACGGTGCAGGTTCCGCATTCGCCGAGCCCGCAGCCATATTTCGGGCCGTTCAGCGCGAGATCGTTGCGCAGCACGTAGAGAAGCGCGGTGTCCGGTGCAGCACTCACGTCGTGGCGTTCGCCGTTGACGGTCAGTCGGATCGTTGGCTGCGTCATCTCTCGTCCGGTCGCATCCTGAGCTGAAAGACAGTACCGTTTGTATACAAACGTGCAAGCGATGTGCATTTCGCAGTGCAAACACCTGCCTGAATAGCGGACAGGAACTATAGGCAACTGAGCGATTATGCGGCAGGCGGCGATTTCGCCGCTGTCGCCGCTTGACAGTGTTCCGGATCGCGCGCAACATCATTCGTATACGAACGATTATCCGGACGGCCGGAGGACGCCGCCGGAGAACAGGCTGTTCATGTCGACGGAAGCGACGGCCAAGGTCATCGGCGACAAGATCCGCTGCGATGCCTGTCCGGTGATGTGCTACATCAAGCCGGGCGCGGCTGGCGCCTGTGACCGCTACGCCAATCACGACGGCCAGCTTGTGCGCGTCGATCCTCACATCGTGCTGGAGCATACCGTCGAGCATGGCGGACGGCTGGTGCCGTTCCAGAGCGGCGGCGATTGGGACGGCAAGATCGTCCGTCAGCCCGAGGTCGTCGTTACCGCGATCGGCGCCGGAACCACCTATCCCGATTACAAGCCCGCGCCTTTCATCGTCTCCTCGGAGATCGACGGCGTCGACATGGTCACGGTGGTGACCGAAGGCATTTTCTCCTATTGCGGTGTCAAGGTGAAGATCGACACCGACCGCTATCTCGGACCCGAGACCGCGACCGTGCGCGCGGAAGGAGAGGCGGTTGGTCATGTCACGACCAGCGAATATGGTTCGCAGATGCTCTCGCTCGGGGGCGTGCATCATCTGACTGGAGGCTCGAAGAAGGAGGGCCGGGTCACCTGCGACACGCTCATGGACCTTTCCAATTGCAAGCCGGTCGAGCTCACCATCGACGGCGGCGCGACCCTGGTGGTGCAGGCGGGCAAACCGCCGATCGTCAACGGCGTTGCTGAAGAGCGGATGCGGGTCGGCTGCGGCTCGGCGACCATCGGCATGTTTGCCAAGCAATGGCATGGCAGGGTCGACGAGGTCGTTGTGGTCGATGACCACATCACCGGCGTGCTCAGCGAGCATCAGGCCGGCAAGCTCCTTGATATTCCCGACACCGGTATCAAGATGAAGGGCCGGCGCTCGACACCGGGTCGCTATTTCCAGGTGGCCGAGCCCGGCACGGGGTGGGGTGGCACGAAAATCTCCGATCCGCTCTCGGTGCTCGGGCCATTCGATGCCAAGGAGGCGCGGCCGGGCCTGACCATGTTGATGGTCTCCACCACGGGCGAGCATGCCGCTTACTACGTGCTCGACGAGGCGCTGCGGCCGGTCGAGACGGAGATGCCGCTCGACCTGAGGCTCTCGGTTGAGCGCATCCAGGAGAATTGCGAGCCGGCGCTGTGCACCGTGCTGTTCATGGGAGGGGCCGGCGGCTCGCTGCGTGCCGGCGTCACCGACAATCCTGTGCGGCTGACGCGCTCGGTGAAGGACGCGCTGACGCGGGTGACGAGCGGCGGCGCGCCGGTCTATGTCTGGCCGGGCGGCGGCATCACCTTCATGGTCGATGTCACGCAGATGCCCGCTGGCGCGTTCGGTTATGTGCCGACGCCGGCACTGGTGGCGCCGATCGAGTTCACGATGCGGCTTGCGGACTATGCCGCGCTCGGCGGCCACATGGATTACGTGCGTCCGCTGTCTTCGATCAGGGACAGCGCCGAAGTCCGTCCGATGCCGATTATCCCCGGACGGCGCGCATGAAACGGCTGCCGCAAATCGCGCTCCTTCCGGACGGCAGGCGGCTGCATTTGCAGGACGGTCCGATTGATCTGATCGTGGAGGCGAAGGGTGGCGCGAATGAGGTGCGCGCGGCCTATGACGCCGCGGCTAAGCGCTTTACTGGCTTGCTCGACGAGCTCTGCGAGGAGCTTGTCGAATTGCGCCGCGCGGCCGATCCCGCGCGCTGTGCGCTAAAGGGCGTGGTCGCGCGCCGCATGCATGCTGCCGTCGCGCCTTTCGCCCCCGACTGCTTCATCACACCAATGGCGGCAGTCGCAGGCAGCGTGGCCGAGGAGATTTTGGGCGCGATGCTGCGCGCGGCTCGTCTCGATCGCGCTTACGTCAACAATGGCGGCGACATCGCACTGTATCTCACCGATGATGAACACTTCACCGTCGGACTGATCGATCGGCCCGACAGCCAGGGCCTGATGCGCACCATGGTCATCAGCGCCGATGATCCGATACGAGGTATTGCGACCAGTGGCCGCCATGGCCGCAGCTTTTCGCTGGGGATTGCCGATGCGGTGACCGCGCTCGCAACGACCGCATCAATGGCCGATGCCGCCGCTACGATCATTGCCAATGCCGTCGATCTGCCCGGCCATCCGGCCGTCACGCGTCTGCCGGCAAACGAGCTGCAGCCCGACAGCGATCTCGGCGCTCGCCTCGTCACCCGCGACGTCGGCGCCTTGTCCGAAAGTGAAATCGAGATCGCATTGGCAGCAGGTGCAGACTGTGCGCGACGCCTGCTCGTTGCGGGATTGATCGAAGGCGCCGCGCTGCGGCTCAAGGGCGAGACCGTCGTTGTCGGCCCACGGCGCATCGGATCGCGAGCGCTTCACGAACGCCAGCTAGAACACGCAAGTTAGACTTGACCGGGAAGGCACATGCCGATGAGCGCCATCATTCGCAAGATCGTCACCGTGGTCGAGGAGACCCATATCGAGATGGGCAAGACTATCGCCCCGCCGACGCGCCGCGCCGCTGCAATCGCCGTGATCGAAAATCCCTTTGCTGGCCGTTATGTCGAGGATCTCTCGCCCCTGATCGCGATCGGCGAGGAATTGGGCGAGTTGCTGTCGAAGAAGGCCGTCGCTGCGCTCGGCATCGATGGCGCGAAAGCGCACAGCTACGGCAAGGCTGCCGCCGTCGGCGAGAACGGCGAGCTGGAGCATGCGGCTGCGATCCTGCACCCCAAGATGGGCGCTCCGGTGCGCAAGGTGTTGAGCAAGGGCGCGGCGCTGATCCCGTCCTCGAAGAAGCGCTCAGGGCCTGGCACCACGCTCGATATCCCGCTTGGGCACAAGGATGCCGCCTTCGTGCGCAGCCATTTCGACGGCATGGAAGTGCAAATCAACGACGCGCCGCGCGCCAACGAGATCATGGTCGCGGTCGCCGTCACCGACTCTGGCCGGCCGCTGCCGCGGGTCGGCGGGCTGACGACCGCGGAGATCAAGGGCGAGGACGGCTTGCGCTAGACAATCATGCTCAAAACAAAAGCGTTTTAACAGTGGAGGTTTGGGATGCGACGACGACACTTTCTAGGGGCAAGCCTTTTTGGGATAGGTCTTGCGATCGTATTTGCCGGCATGGCGAACAGCGCCATGGCGCAGGGCGAGATCAAGATCGGCGAGATCAACAGCTACTCGCTGCTGCCCGCCTTCACCGATCCCTACCGCAAGGGCTGGCAGCTTGCAGTCGAGGAGATCAACGCGGCCGGCGGTATCAACGGCAAGAAGCTCGTCGTCGTCTCCAAGGATGACGCCGGCAAGCCGGCGGACGCGCAGACCGCGGCCAACGAGCTGGTGTCGAACGAGAACGTCGCGATGCTCGCCGGCACCTTCCTGTCCAACATCGGGCTTGCCGTTAGCGACTTCGCCAACCAGAAGAAGGTGTTTTTCCTCGCGGCCGAGCCTCTGACCGATGCCATCACCTGGTCCAAGGGCAACCGCTATACCTTCCGGCTCCGTCCCTCCAACTACATGCAGGCGGCGATGCTGGCGGAGGAAGCCGCGAAATTGCCGGCGAAGCGCTGGGCCACGGTCGCGCCGAACTATGAGTACGGCCAGTCCGCGGTCAGCGTGTTCAAGAAGCTGTTGTCGGCGAAGCGGCCCGACATCCAGTGGGTCAACGAGCAGTGGCCGCCGTTCGGCAAGATCGATGCCGGTCCGGTCGTGCAGGCGCTCGCCGCCGCCAACCCCGATGCGATCCTCAACGTCACCTTCGGCGCCGATCTCGTGAAGTTCGTGCGCGAAGGCAACACCCGCGGCTTGTTCAAGGGCAAGTCCGTGGTGTCCTTCCTCACCGGTGAGCCAGAATATCTCGATCCGCTCAAGGACGAGACGCCGGAAGGCTGGATCGTCACCGGCTATCCCTGGTACGCGATCCATACCCCCGAGCACGATGCGTTCCTGAAAGCCTACAAGGCCAAGTACAACGACTATCCGCGACTCGGCTCCATCGTGGGCTATCAGACCATCAAGTCGGCGGCAGCGATTCTGGCCAAAGCCAACTCGACCGACCCGCACAAGCTGATCGCGGCGGCCGAGGGATTGTCCGTGCCGTCGCCGTTCGGCCAGATCACCTTCCGCAAGATCGACCACCAGTCGACGCTGGGTGCTTTCACCGGCAAGACCGCGCTGAAGGACGGTAAGGGCATTATGGTCGACATCGCCTACAAGAAGGGCTCGGACTATCTGCCAAGCGATGCCGAAGTCGAGAAGATGCGCCCGAAGGAGTGATCCTTCTTCTCCCTCTCCCCGTTCTTACGGGGAGAGGGTTGGGGTGAGCGGCTCTCTCCGCGAACGCGACTCGTGGAGACAGCCCCTCACCCGAATTGCTTCGCAATCCGACCTCTCCCCGCAAGCGGGGAGACGTGACTTTAAACGCTAACGCGGACCGCCGATGGCTTTCTATATCGTCCAGTTCCTGACCGGCCTTGCCAGCGCGGCGTCGCTGTTCCTGGTTGCGTCGGGCCTGTCGATCATTTTCGGCGTGACGCGGATCGTCAATTTCGCTCATGGCGCCTTCTACATGCTGGGCGCCTATGTCGCCTTCACGCTGACCGATCGCTTCTCGGGCGCGCTCGGGTTCTGGGGCGGTATCCTCGCCGCGGCGCTGATCGTCGCTGCGATCGGCGTGATCGTCGAGATGATCTTGCTGCGCCGGATCTATCACTCGCCGGAACTGTTCCAGTTGCTCGCGACCTTCGGGCTCACGCTCATGGTCGAGGACCTCGTGGTATGGCAATGGGGCCCGAGCGACCTGGTCGGCCCCCGCGCACCGGGCTTGAAGGGCGCGGTCGGCTTCTTCGGTCAGAACATCCCGAGCTACGATCTGTTCCTGATCGTGCTCGGCCCCCTCGTGCTCGGCATCCTCTGGCTGATGTTCCAGCGCACGCGCTGGGGTGTGCTGGTGCGCGCCGCGACGCAGGACCGCGACATGGTCGCTGCCCTCGGCGTCAATCAGAAATGGCTGTTCACCAGCGTGTTTGCGCTCGGCGTGTTCCTTGCTGCTCTCGGCGGCGCGCTGCAGATTCCGCGTGATGCCGTCAACCATGCGATGGATTTGCGCATCGTCGTCGATGTGTTCGTCGTGGTTGTGATCGGCGGCCTCGGCAGCATTTGGGGTGCGTTCGTCGCCGCGGTGCTGGTCTCCGAGCTCAATGCCTTCGGCATCCTGATCTTCCCGAAGATTTCCATCATCCTGGTCTTCCTGGTCATGGCGGTGGTGCTGATCGTCCGCCCCTGGGGCCTGTTCGGCAAGCCGGAGGCGGCGGCGCGGAAGTCGCCGGGCCTGACCGTCAATCCGTGGCGGCCACTGACTTCGGGGGAACGCCTTGCCGC
Organism: Bradyrhizobium sp.; assembly: GCF_035309285.1. GTDB lineage: Bacteria > Pseudomonadota > Alphaproteobacteria > Rhizobiales > Xanthobacteraceae > Bradyrhizobium. Next base: position 5,913 of record NZ_DATGFH010000145.1, read on the forward strand.
CCTTGCAGTCATCATTGTCGCCGCTGCGCTGCCGCTCGTCGCCGGCAATTATGCACTCACCGTCGCGGCGGAAATCGCGATCTTCGTGATCTTTGCCGCGAGCCTGCATTTCCTGATGTCGGTCGGCGGGCTCGCATCCTTTGGCCATGCCGCCTATTTCGGCCTTGGCGCCTACGGCGTTGCGTTCCTTGCCAAGATGGCGGGACTGCCGATGATCGCCTGCCTGTTGCTCGGGCCGCTGCTCGGCCTGCTTGGCGCCGTCGTGTTCGGCTTCTTTGCCGTGCGGCTCTCCGGCGTCTACTTCGCGATGCTGACGCTCGCCTTTGCCCAGATCATCTGGTCAATCGCGTTCCAGTGGGTGGAGGTGACCGGCGGCGACAACGGCATTCTTGGCGTCTGGCCGGAGAGATGGGCTTCGAGCCCGTCGCATTTCTATTGGCTGTCGCTCGGTATTGCGGTGCTGATGGTCGCAGCGCTGCGCATGGCGATTTTCTCGCCGTTCGGTTTCGCACTTCGCGCCACACGCGACTCGCCGCTCCGTGGCGAAGCGATCGGCATCAACGGCAAGCGCATCCAGTGGACCGCCTTCGTCATCGCAGGCACGGTTGCGGGCGTCGGCGGCGCGCTGTTCGCGTATCTGAAGGGCAGCGTCTTCCCCGATGTGGTGGGCATCTCGCTCTCGGTCGATGCGCTGGTCATGGTATTGCTCGGCGGGGTCGAGACCATCACGGGCGCCGGCGTCGGCGCGGTCGTCTACAAGGCGTTGAACATCTGGCTGGTCAGCCAGACCGACTGGTCAAAACTCGTGCTCGGCGCCTTCATCGTGCTGATCGTGGTTGCGTTCCCCAAGGGCATTGTCGGTGTGATCGAGAGCTTGCGGCTTCGCTATCGCCGCGCGTCACCACAGCCAGCCGTTCTCACCTCGCGCATCGAGTCCGCCGAATGAGCAACGCATCCGCACTGCTGTCGGTCGAAGGCCTCACCAAATCCTATGGCGGCGTTCATGCCGTGCGCGGCGTGTCGTTTGCGCTTCGCGCCGGCGAGATCCTGGCGCTGATCGGCCCGAACGGCGCGGGCAAGAGCACCTGTTTCGATATGCTCAACGGCCAGAGGATTCCGGATAGCGGCCGGATCACTTTGCTCGGCGAGGACACCGCCGGCCGCGCGCCGCGCGAGGTCTGGCGGCTCGGGGTAGGACGCACCTTTCAGATCACTGCGACGTTTCCGACCATGACGGTCCGCGAGAATGTGCAGGTCGCGCTGGTGTCGCACCGCGGGCAGCTCTTTAACCTGTGGTCGTCGACACCCAAGCTCGCGCGCGAGGAGGCGGCGCGCCTGCTCGAGCTGGTCGGCATGAGCGGTTACGCCGACCGTCCCTGCGGCGAGCTCGCCTATGGCGACCTCAAGCGGCTTGAGCTTGCGGTGGCGCTTGCCAATCAGCCAAAGCTCCTCCTGATGGACGAACCGACCGCGGGCATGGCGCCGCGCGAGCGTATCGAGCTGATGCGGCTCACCGCCAGGATCGCGCGCGAGCAATCGATCGGCGTGCTCTTCACCGAGCACGATATGGACGTCGTGTTCGAACACGCCGACCGTATCCTGGTGCTCAACCGCGGCAGCCTGATTGCCGAGGGAACGCCGGCGGAGGTGCGCGGCAACAGCCAGGTGCGCGCGATCTATCTCGGCGAGGGCCTGGTCTATGACGCCCGTCATCGCGAGGGGTCGTCGGCATGAAGCTTACCGTCGAAAACCTCAACAGCCACTATGGCCCCGCGCATATCCTGTTCGACATCGCGCTCGAGGTCAGCGAGGGCGAAGTCGTGGCGCTGCTCGGGCGGAACGGCGCCGGCAAGTCGACGACCTTCCGCTCCATCGTTGGCCTCGTCGAGCAGCGCTCGGGTCGCATCCTGTTCGAGGGCAGGGACGTCTCGCGCGAGCCGACACATGCGATCGTGCGCTACGGCCTCGGCTACGTGCCGGAGGAGCGACGCATCTTCACCGAGCTGACCGTGGAGGAGAATCTCGAGGTCGGCCGCCAGCCAAAGCGGCCGAACGCGCCGTACTGGACGCGCGAAAAGCTGTTCGCGCTGTTTCCCAATCTCGGCGAAATGCGCTCCCGTCCGGGCGGACGGATGAGCGGCGGCGAGCAGCAAATGCTGACGATCGCGCGCACGCTGATGGGCAATCCATCGCTGGTGCTGCTGGACGAGCCGTCGGAGGGTTTGTCGCCGAAAATCGTGGAGCAGATGGTCGACGCCATCCTGACCATGAAGAAGGAAGGCGTCAGCATCGTCGTGTCGGAGCAGAATCTGCATTTCGCAAGATTGATCTCCGACCGCGCCTATATCATCGAGGGCGGCCGGATCTGCTTTGGCGGCACCATGGCCGAGCTCGATGCGCGTCCTGATATCAGCGACGCGCATCTGTCGCTATAAAAGAAGGTGGGGGATCGATGGCCAGGAGCGCTACGCTGAAAAGGACCGTCAAGCCGTCGAAGCCGAGCTATATCCTCGACGAGCAGATCGGTTTCATCCTGCGCCAGGTCTGGCAGCGGCATGCCGCGATCTTTGCGCGCGACATCGGGATCAACTTGACGCCGACGCAATGGGCGGCGCTGGCCAAACTCAACGAGACCGGGCCGTGCTCGCAGAATCAGCTCGGGCGGCTGACGGCGATGGATGTGGCGACCATCAAAGGCGTGATCGACCGCCTTACCGCGCGCGGACTGACCGAGACCTCGCCTGATCCCGAGGACGGCCGGCGCCTGCTCGTGAGCCTCACGCGGGCGGGCGCACAAATGGCGGAGAAGGCCGCCCCCAACGCGCTCGCGATCTCAAGGGAGACGCTGTCGCCGCTCGACGCCAGGGAGCGCGAGGCGCTGCTGATGCTGCTCGACAAATTGCGTTGACCGTAGGGTGGGCAAAAGGCGCAAAGGGCTGTGCCCACCAAATTCAGTCCGCTTCGCTTTGAGATTTGTGGGTACATTCAGCCTCATGTAGCATGGACTTGGATGATCGGACTTAAACCGTTCGTGCGACCGATGGCTGGGTATTGCGCGTGTCTGACGCGCTTGGCGATGAGTGCGGGTTTGGTGCTGACGGTGCTGACACGATCGGCAGTCGCCGGACCGCCCTATGTTGCCGACGATCCCGAGCCGACCGACTACGGGCATTTCGAGATTTATACGTTCAACAACGGCACCGCGACGCGTTCCGACGTGTCCGGCGAGAGCGGCATCGATTTCAATTACGGCGCCGCGCCTGATCTTCAGCTCACCGCGACCTTGCCGGCCGGCTTTGACCAATCGATCGGCGGCACGAATGTCGCAATGAGCAACCTCGAGCTCGCCGCGAAATATCGTTTCCTGCATCAGGAAACGTTCGGTCTTGACGTCAGTATTTTCCTGCGCATTTTCCTTCCCAGCGGCTCAAACATCATTGGCGACAATCGCACGTCGCTGTTGTTGCCGGTGTGGGTGCAGAAGGACTGGAGCGGAGGATGGTCCGCGTTCGGCGGTGGTGGATGCGTCTTCAGCGAGATCCGCGCCGCGGATTTTTGCGAAGCCGGCGCCGTGCTGACCTATCAGATTTTGCCGAAGCTTCAGATTGGCGCCGAGCTGTTTCATCAGACCGCCGACTCGCACGGCACGCCGGCGACATCCAGCGTAGGCGTCGGCTGGCGCTACGACCTGAACGACAACTATCACCTGCTCGGCTATGTCAGGCGCGGAATCGAGAATACCGAGGAGACTGATCGATATTCCTGGTACGCCTCGGTGTTGTTTACGTTCTGACGTCGTCAGGCCTCCCTGGCGACGCTGGATTAATGCCCCACGATCTCCGGCACCTTCGTGGCCGGCGGCGTGTTGCGGCTGCGCTGGGTGCGGACGATGCCGTCGATGATCGTCATACCCACGCCGGGCAGATCGCCGAGCTGCACGCTATCGAGAAGGTTTTTGCCCGGCGAATGCTGCGCCTTGTCCATGATCACGAAGTCGGCCGCGCGGCCGATCTCGATCAGTCCGCAATCGAGCGCGCGCATGCGCGCGGTGTTGCCGGTGGCGAGACAAAAGGCGAGCTCGGCCGGAAGGTCGCCGAGCGAGGATAACAACGACACCATCCTCAGGATCCCGAGCGGTTGCACGCCGGAGCCGGCCGGTGCATCGGTGCCGAGGATGACGCGGGCGAGATCACCCATCTCGCGCGCGGTGCGCAGCGTGTAGAGCGCCGAGCGCTCATTGCCGTTGTGAACGAGCTCGAGTCCGCGCTTGCAGCCCTCGCAGATGCAGCGGATCTGGTCGTCGGGCAGTGCGGTGTGACCGCCATTGATGTGACCGACCACGTCGGTGTCGGCTTCCAGCACCACATCCTTGTCGATCAGGCCGGAGCCGGGGATCGACGGCCCACCGGTATGGATCGTGCTCTGGATGCCGTATTTGCGGGCCCAGCCCACCATCTTGCGCGCCGTCGGCCCATCCTTGACGCCGCCGAGGCCGACTTCGCCGAGCAGCTTGACGCCGGCAGCGGCCATCTCCTTGAAATCCTCCTCGACCATTTCGCACTCGATCACGGGCGCGCCGGCATGCACCTTCACGCCGCCCGGGCGCAGCGTCCAGAACGCGCGCTGCGCGAACACCGCCATCGCCTTGAGTCCCACGACGTCGCGCGGCCGGCCCGGCATGTGCACCTCGCCCGCTGAGATCATGGTGGTGACGCCGCCGTGGAGATAGCTGTCGATCCAGTTGACCTGGTTCTGCCGCGGCGTCCAGTCGCCGGCGACGGGATGGACGTGGCTGTCGATCAGGCCGGGGGCGACGGTGGTGCCGTTGGCATTGACCACGGTGGTGGCGCCCTCGGTGTCG
>NZ_DATGFH010000146.1:0-2559 GCF_035309285.1 Bradyrhizobium sp.
GTAACCGTCCGGTGAGGGCCGCGGGATAATCGCGTGGGGCGATGGTCCGATCAGGCAGCGGACTCGACGGGGGTCTTCTTCCATTCCCAGGGCAGCAGCTCAGTGAGCCGGCCTTGTGGCGTGCCGGCGATGCGAGCGAGCACATCCGCGAGCCAGGCTTGCGGATCGATGTCGTTGAGCTTTGCCGTCATAATCAGCGTTACCATGATGGCGGCGCGGTCGGCACCACGTTCGGAGCCGGCGAAGAGCCAGGACTTGCGGCCCAAGGCAAAGCCGCGCAGCGCACGCTCCGCCGCATTGTTTGTCAGGCAGATTCGTCCATCTTCGATGAAGCGCGCGAATCGATCCCAGCGGCGCAGCATGTAGTCGATTGGCTTGGCGACGGAAGACGAGTTCGACAGCCGGGCGCGCTGCTCGCGCAGCCATGCTTCCAATGCCGTCAAAAGCGCGGCGCTTTGTTCCTGGCGCACCCGCAGCCGCGCTTCGGGGCTTTGGCCGGTGATGCCGCGCTCAATATCGAACAGTGCATCGATGCGCTTGACCGCCTCCAGCGCGATCGGCGAGATCGCCGCGGCGTTCTTGTCTCGCCTCGCATTGGCGGCGATGTCCGCCAGCTCGAAAAACTGCCGCCTGGCGTGGGCCCAACAGTGTGCGAGCGTGATCGGCCCCTGTGCGCGCGAGGCGTTGTACAGCTCGTTGTAGCCGCTATAGGCGTCGGCCTGCAGGATACCGGCAAAGCTTTGGAGATGCCGCGTGGGATGCTCCTGCCGCCGGTCGCGCGAGGCGTAATAGAGCGCGGCAGGCGGCGCCCGTCCGCCGAATGGCCGATCGTCGCGGACATAGGTCCAGATATGCCCCTTGACGGTCTGGCCCTTGGCCAGGATCGGCACCGTGGTGTCGTCGCCGTGCAGCCGCTCGGCGGCGAGGACGTGGCGCTCGATCAGCCGATAAAGCGGCTGCAGGGCCGCCGCACAGGCGCCGACCTGGTCGGCCAGTGTCGACAGGCTCAGGTCGATGCCCTCCCGGGCGTAGCGCTCGCTCTGCCGGTTCAAGGGCTGATGCTGGCCGAACTTCTCGAACAAGATCATGGCCAAGAGATTGGGGCCAGCAAAGCCGCGCGGCGTCACGTGGAAGGGCGCCGGCGGCTGGGTGATCGTCTCGCAGTCCCGGCACGAGAACTTCTCGCGCACCGTCTGGGTCACCTTCCACTGCCGGGGAATGACCTCCAGCGTCTCGGTGATATCTTCGCCCAGTTTTGATAGCTTCGATGAGCCGCAGCAGGGACAGCTCTCCGGTGCGGCGACCACGACCCGCTCGCGCGGCAGATGATCGGGGAACGGTTTGCGCGACGGGCGCTTACGCTGGAAGGATTGTACGGTCTGTGTCTGAGCAGCCGCCCTCTCGGCCGCCAGTTCGTCTTCGGTTGCGGTTGCCTCCAACTCTTCAAGCTGAAGCTCCATCTGCTCCAAGAGCCGCGCCTTGCGCTCCGAGCGGCTGCCATAAAGCTGGCGACGCAGCTTCTCGATCTCGAGCTTGAGATGGCTGATCAGCGCTTCGGTACTCGACAAATCCGCCTGCGCACTTGCCGCAAGCGCCTCCGCTTGCAGGCGCGCGGCGCGCTCGGCGAGGATCATCGCATGCGCGGCGGCCAGATCGGTGGGGAGCGATTCAGACGTGGTCACGACGATGATGGAATCACATCCATCACGATCCGAGAAGCGCAAAGCCTCATCCGACCGATGTCGGCCGCCACGTCTCTTGTGGGTGCCTCCAGTCGATCCCGGACAAGAGATAACCGAGCTGCGCCGACGAGATCGTCACCACTCCCTCAGCCGGGCTCGGCCAGATGAAGCGACCCCGCTCCAGGCGTTTTGTGAACAGGCAGGCGCCCTGGCCGTCATGCCAGATCACCTTCAGCAGATTGCCGCGACGACCGCGGAAGCAAAACAGGTGGCCGCCCAGCGGGTCGCGATGCAAGATCTCCTGAACCTGCAACGCCAGCGACGGAAAGCCCTTCCGCATGTCGGTATAGCCGGTCGCGAGCCATACCCGCACGCCGGCCGGCAACGGGATCATCGTGGCCGTCCATCCGTCAGCGCCGCGACAACTGCCTTCAGCGTCGCCGCATCGACCGCGCCCGTGATCCGCATCCGGGCCCCGGCCGCGAACTCAATCTCGATCGCGCCGCAGGTCCCGGAGGGCGGCGTCAACGGTTGCCGGTCGGGCGTAATCGAGACTGCCGCAAAACGGACTTCGTCATCCTGCCGCGGCATCGGCTCAGGCCCGCAAGCGAGGACGCCTGTGCGGACCTGCCGCCGCCAAGCCGTAACCAAATTGCGGTGAACATCATGTCGTCGAGCAACCTCGACAACACTGGCCCCAGGCACCAGACTCTCCTCCACGATCCGAAGCTTCTCGGCAGTCGTCCACCGCCGTCGCCTCTCTGGACCGGACAGAACCGTAACCGTCGTCACGTTTGCTCATTTGCTTGCAAATTAATGAGCAAATCATCTCATGATCGAGCACAATCCGGGAAGGCGGCCCTCACCGGGGGCTTAC
>NZ_DATGFH010000147.1:0-27052 GCF_035309285.1 Bradyrhizobium sp.
TCCAGCGACGCGCGGATCATCGGGCGGGAGAAAGCCGACCAGCGGGATCATCAGCAGTGCGGCGTCGAGGGCGTCGGCGCCGTAGTACTGGACGAAGGCGTTGCGCTGAGAGTTGAAGCCGTGGGCGCAGACGTCGCGATGTATATGGTCGCGGAGTTTGCGCCAGCGCTCGAGCGGTCCGGAGTGATCGCGGGCTTCGATAGTTTTGACGGCGCGGTCGAGCGCGACCCATGCCATGACCTTGGAATGGGTAAAATGACGGCGGGGTCCGCGGACCTCCCAGATACCTTCGTCGGGCTGGTACCAGACCTGTTCGAGGTGTTCCATCAGCGCGGTGCGCAGGCGCCATGATTCCGGCGGCGAATGGAAGCCGCTACGGCCGACGAGATAGGCGGAGTCCATGATTTCGCCGTAGACGTCGAGTTGGAATTGTTCGTGGGCGGCATTGCCAACGCGCACGGGGCGGCTGGCTTCGTAGCCGCGCAGCCATGGGAGTTCGAGTTCGGTCAAGCGGCGCTCGCCGGCGATACCGTACATTATCTGGAGGTCGTCGGGACTACCGGCAATCGCGCGCAGGAGCCATTCGCGCCAGGCGAGCGCCTCTTCGTGATAGCCGGAGATCAACAACGCATAGAGGGTGAAGGTGGCGTCGCGCAGCCAGCAGAAGCGGTAGTCCCAATTGCGCGCGCCGCCGAGCTTTTCCGGCAGCGACGTCGTCGGTGCCGCCACGATGCCGCCGGTCGGATCGAAGGTCAGCGCCTTCAGCGTGATCAGCGAACGCAACACGAGCGCGCGATGCTCGCCCTCATAGCTGCAGCGACCGCACCACTCCTTCCAGAAAGTTTCCGTCTCCTTCAGCGCGATTTCGGGATCGATCGGATCGGGTAGATCGAGATGCGACGGCCCGTAGGTCAACACGAAGGGGATCGTCTTGCCTGCGCTCACCTCAAAATCGGCGACCGTCGTCATGTCCTCGCCGCGGGTCTGGACCGGTGTGCGCAGCACGGTCATGTCCTGACCTGCGATCGCAACCAGAGCCGCGCGTTCTTCGCTGCGCCTCACCCAGGGAATGTCGTTGCCGAAGCCAAAGCGGATGACAAGCTGCATCCGCATCCTGGCCCGGCCCTCGATACCGCGCACCAGGCGCACGACGTCGGAAGCCTTGCCGCGCGGCGGCATGAAGTCGATCAGCGCGACGATGCCGTCGGCGGTCTCGAACCTCGTCTCCAGGATCAGCGTTTCGTCCCAATAGCGGCGGGAGGTCTTCCTGATCTCGCCGGCCGGCGCGATCAGCCAGCGCCCGTTCATGTTGGTGCCGAGCAACGCCGCAAAGCAGGCATCGGAATCGAAGGCCGGCCAGCATAGCCAGTCGATCGATCCATCGCGGCCGACCAGCGCCGCGGTCTCACAATCGCCGATCAGGCCATAGTCTTCGATCGGTAAGGGCAACGGTCCTCACTCGCTCACGCGGCAACGGAAGCTCGTCACCTCTCCCCGGCGGGGAGAGGTCAACCGGGCGCCTGGCTCACGGCCTCAATCCGCAATGCGCGCCCGTTCATGCGTCGCCTGCTTCAGCGCGGCAACGTCGATGCTCGAGCCGATATCTTCCACCGCCACAGGGAGCCGCTGGCGCCAGTTCGGGTGCTCATTGACGGTGCCGGGAATGTTGGGCTGATCGATCACGCCCAGCAAATCCTCCAGCGAGATCACCATCAGCCGCGACTTCGTCCGCGCCAGGAATTTCGCGACCGAATAGAGATCGTTTTGATGGATGTCGTGCGACCGCAGCACCTCGTCGAGCATGCCCAGCGCATGCCAGCGCGCATCGTCGCTCTCACCCGGATCGAGCCCGAGCGAGCGTTTCATCCGAAGATCGCTGAAGGAGCGCCAGCCGGCATAGGTCGAAAGATCATGGGTGTTGAATGTGATCAGCGCGTTCGGCTGATAGCGGTCGATGCCGCGGAAGCCGCCGCCCTCGTCGCGCTCGAACATCATGACGAGATAGGACCAGATGCCCCAATCGGCCATGTGCTCGCGGAATCCCTCCGGCACCGTGCCGAGGTCCTCGCCGATCACGACGCAATGATGCGCGACGCTTTCAAGGGCCGTCACTGCAAACAGCGCTTCCAGCGGCATCTGCACATAGGCGCCCTGCCGGGCCGGAAAGCCGTCGGGTATGAGATAGAGCCGTTTCAGCCCCAGCACATGATCGAGCCGGATCGCGCCGGCATGGCGCATCGCGGCGCGCAGCATCGCACGGAACGGCTCCAGCAACGTTATCTCGAGGCCCGTGGCATTGAAGCCGGCGAGGCCCCAGCTCTGACCAAGCGTATTGAGCGGATCGGGCGGCGCGCCGACGCCAAGCTGCCGCGAGATCGCAACCTGCTCGTTCCAGGCATCAAAACCATCGGGCTGCACGCCGACGGCAACGTCGAGATAGAGCCCGACCTTCATCCCGAGCTGTTCGGCGAGCTTCTTGCAGCCGCCCAATTGCCGGTCGGCAATCCACTGCACATACTCGACGAACTCGACCTCGCTCTTGTCGGGACCGGCACGGAGCGCAGTACAGCGCGTCTCGTCCGGCTTCCGCCATTCCTCGGGCCATTCCCACCAAGGCGCCTTGAAACGATGGCGCAGCACCTCAAAGCAGGCGAAATGCGACAACAGCGCACCCTGCTCGGCGCGGAATGCGTCAAAATCCTTGCGCGACGTTGCGTTCCGGGCGGTGCTGAATCTCTCGAAAGCCGACCGCAGGGCGCGCCATTTCAGCGCGGCGACGCCGGCATAGTCGACATTGGTGCTCTGGCGCAGCCACGCAAGCGCGTCACCTTCCGGCATAGGCCGGTAGCCCGGCGCCTTCTCCGCATCGATATAGAGTCCGTTCAGGAACAGCCGACTGTTCGGCGAATAGGGACTGCAATCCGTCGGCCGGTCGTCGAACAGCGCATGCAGCGGGTTGAGGCCGATGCCGTCGGCGCCAAGCTGGTGCGCAAGCCGGATCAGGTCTTCCAGATCGGTGAAATCCCCCATCCCCCAATTGCGCGCCGAGCGAACGCCATAGAGCTGCGCGGCGATCACCCAGCCGCGATCGAAGTCGCCGGCAAAGGCCCGTGCTGGCGCGACGATCAGCGAAGCCTCCTCGCTGTCGCCGCCGGCGTCGGTGAGCTGCAGCCGGTAAGTGCCGGCGGCCAGGTCCTCCGGCCAGACGAGGCTGCGATCATTGGTCGCGCCTTCCGCGACGGGGTTGTCCCGCGCCTCGATCTTCCAGCGCACCGGCAGGCGAGCGCCGTCGCCAAGCTCCGTCCGCGCTGGAAGCCCGGTGCGAATCACCACGGGACCAGCCACGAGCCGGCGCGACGTCCGCGCCGGGAAGGCGTTCACAATGATTTTCAGAGCCCCTTCGTCGGTGACGTGACGCTTGCCCTGGCCATCGGTAAATTCGGTCAGGATTCCGAGATTCTGGGCTTGGCTGAAGAGGTCCATTCGGCACGCAGCTTGCACACGACCGGCGATGGTGTCGGGGTGATGGTGTCGGGTTGACGAGGTCGCGAAATTGTCCAGATAGGAGAAGAGGATAGGATCTTCCAACGCCGTGGCCTCGCAAATGGTTCCAAAGGGAACCAATGGCGCGCGAGCGGCATTCTACTCAGGTACAGCGTCTCCTTTCCTCTTAACGAAACGGGACGTCGGCTCCATGTCAATGGCATCACCGTGATCAGACAAGCGCAAGCCGCCGTCAGCGCCAGGTTCGGCGCCGTTTCCCTTTTTGGCACGGGAGGCGGACAACCGAGGCTGGCGTTCTCGCGGGCGCGCAGGGGGTAGCGCCATGAACCTGATGTCCTCCATCGACACCGCCGAGCTGCCGGTGACCGATCTCGACGCCGAGACGCTCTGGTACAAGGATGCGATCATCTACCAGCTTCACGTGAAGGCCTTTGCCGACAGCAACAATGACGGTATCGGCGACTTCGCGGGGCTGACCGAGAAGCTCGGGTACCTGCAGGACCTCGGCGTCACCACGCTGTGGCTGTTGCCGTTCTACCCCTCGCCCGGCCGCGACGACGGCTACGACATCGCCGACTACGGTTCCGTCAATCCCGATTTCGGGACGATGAAGGACTTCAAGCGCTTCATCCAGGAAGCGAAGAAGCGTGGCCTGCGCGTCATCACCGAGCTCGTCGTTAACCATACCTCCGACCAGCACGACTGGTTCAAGCGCGCCCGCCGCAGCCATCCCGGATCGAGCGCGCGCGACTGGTATGTCTGGAGCGATACCGACCAGAAATACCCGGGCACGCGGATCATCTTCACCGATACCGAGAAATCGAACTGGACCTGGGATCCCGAAGCCGGCCAGTTCTACTGGCACCGTTTCTTCTCGCACCAGCCGGATTTGAATTTCGACAATCCGCGCGTGGTGAGCGCCATCCTCCAGGTGATGAAGCGCTGGCTCGACAGCGGAGTCGACGGCTTCCGCCTCGACGCCATCCCCTATCTCTGCGAGCGCGACGGCACCAACAACGAGAACCTGCCGGAGACGCACGCGATCATCAAGAAGCTGCGCAAGGAGCTCGACGCCTACGCCAAGAACAAGGTGCTGCTTGCCGAGGCCAATCAATGGCCGGAGGACGTGCAGGAATATTTCGGCCAGGACGACGAGTGCCACATGGCCTATCACTTCCCGCTGATGCCGCGTATCTACATGGCGATCGCGCAGGAAGACCGCTTCCCGATCACCGACATCCTGCGCCAGACGCCGGACATCCCGGCGAATTGCCAATGGGCGCTGTTCCTGCGCAACCACGACGAGCTGACGCTCGAAATGGTCACCGACGTCGAGCGCGACTACCTGTGGTCGACCTATGCGAACGATCCGCGCGCGCGCATCAATGTCGGCATCCGTCGGCGGCTCGCACCGCTGATGGACAACGACCGCCGCAAGATCGAGCTGATGAACTCGCTGTTGTTCTCCTTCCCGGGCACGCCGATCCTCTACTACGGCGACGAGATCGGGATGGGCGACAACATCTATCTCGGCGACCGCAACGGCGTGCGCACGCCGATGCAATGGACGCCGGACCGCAACGGCGGCTTCTCCCGCGCGGACCCGGCAAAGCTCTATGCACCGATGATCATGGACCCGGTCTACGGCTATGAGGCCGTAAACGTGGAAGCGCAGTCGCGCAGCCACTCTTCACTGCTTTCCGCCACCAAGCGGCTGATCTCGGTGCGCAAATCAACGCTCGCTTTCGGCCGCGGCTCGATGACCTTCATCCGGCCGGCCAACCGCGCGGTGCTCTCCTATGTCCGGGAATACAAGGGCGAGGCGATCCTGTGCGTTGCGAACCTGTCACGCTCGGCGCAGGCAACCGAGCTCGATCTGTCGGCGTGGAAGGATCGCGTCCCGCTGGAAATGCTCGGCCGCACGCGCTTTCCCGCGATCGGCGAATTGCCCTACATGATCACGCTCGCGCCCTACGGCTTCTACTGGTTCGAGCTGAAGGAGCGCGACAAGTCGGAGCCGGTCACGCCGCGCGCGGTGCCCGAATTCGAGACGCTGGTGGTGCCGCTCAACTCGACCTGGGTCTCGCTCGCCCGCACCCGCGGCGTGTTCGAGCGCGACGTGCTGCCGGGGCATCTGGCGCGCACGCGCTGGTATCCGGAGCATTCGCCGAAGGCGATCCATCCGATGCTGGTGTCGGCGATCCCGTTCTGCGACATCGGCGACAACCGGCCGTGGCTTGCCTTTTTCGAGGCGACGCAGCACGGCAAGACGGCGCGCTACCTGTTGCCGATGCAGATCGAATGGGTGCGCTTCGATCGCGAGCGCTTCAACCCGCGCGCCTTCGCGGCCGTTCGCCAGGGCGCGCGCGAAGGCACGCTGCTCGACGTTGCGACCGACCCGATCTTCATCGGGCTGTTGCTGCGCAATCTGAGCCAGTCGTTGACGGTCACGGAAAACAATCTGCAGCTTGAATTCAGGCCGACCAGCCAGTTTGCCAATAAGCAGGTGCGGCAGCCCGAAAGCGTCCGCGCCGTCGAGACCGGAAAATCCAACAGCATCGCGCTCGTCGATGGCGACTATTGCAGCAAGGTGCTTCGGAAGACAGAGGCCGGCATCAACCCCGCCATCGAGGTCGGGCGCTTTCTGACCGACGTCGCAGGCTTTCCCAATGCGCCCGCCCTGCTCGGCACCGTCGAATTCGTCGAGGGTGAGCAGCGCAGCGCCGTCGCGACCCTGCACGCCCAGATCGCGCACCAGGGCGACGGCTGGACCGTGACCTCGGCCTATCTCGACCGCTTTGTCGACGACCAGCGCCTGCTCGCGACCAGCGGTCACGCCAAAACGAGCGGGGAACAGATTCCGTATTTGCGCATCCTGGCGCAGGCCGGACGGCGCCTGGCCGAGCTGCACATGGCGCTATCCAGCAATTCCGTGCTGGCCGAATTCGCCCCGGAGCCGATCGGGCCTGCGGACGTTCGGCGCTGGACCGGAGACATCATCGCGCGCGCGGACGAGCTGTTCGACAGGCTCGGCCAGCGCGATGCCGTGCGGGAAGCCGATCGGCCGTTGGTCGAAAGGCTGCTGTCGCAGCGCGAAGCCCTGCACGAGCGTCTCGCCACCGTGCTGCCGCCGGACGTCGATGGATCGGCCATCCGCGTCCACGGCGATTTCCGGCTTGAGCAGACCCTGATCGTCAAGGACGACATCTTCATCATCGGCTTCGAGGGCGATGCCGGACTTACGCTCGAGGAGCGCCGGCACAAGGCGCCGCCGGCGCGCGACGTCGCCGGCCTGATCCGCTCGATCGATTATTCCGTCACGGCAGCGTTCGACCGCGCCCTCAGAGCGGCGTCCGAAGAGCAGGACAAGCTTGCGGCGGCCCTTTCCGAATGGCGCGAGCGCGCAATGAAAGCCTTCGTGACCGCCTACCGCGACAGCATGACGAGGGCACGACTATGGCCCGCCGATGCGCATACGGCCGACGCCATGGTCAGCTTCTTTTTGCTGGAAAAAGCCGTTCACGAGATCGAATATGAGCTCGAACACCGGCCCGAATGGCTGCGCACGCCGGTTGCCGGTCTGCTCCGTATTCTGTCCGAGTCCGCCAAAGAGGCCCGATGAACAAACTGTCTGCCGAGGCTTATGCGATCGTCGAAGGCCGTCACGCCGATCCCTTCCGCTATCTCGGCCTCCACAAGGAGGGCGAGAAGACGGTGGTGCGGGCCTTCCTGCCCGACGCATCCAATGTCGAGGCTGTCGGCGAGCATGGCGAGACGGCGAAGCTATCGCGAATCCATGACGCCGGGCTGTTTGCCGGCGCGATGCCGAACGGTTCGCAGCGCTACCAGCTCCGCGCGCAATACGGCGACAATGTCGTCCAGATCGAGGATGCCTATCGCTTTCCTCCGATCCTGACCGACTACGATCTCTACCTGCTCGGCGAAGGCTCCGACCAGCGGCTCTACGACAAGCTCGGCGCGCATCCGCGCGTGATGGACGGCGTCGAGGGCGTTGCCTTTGTGGTGCTGGCGCCGAATGCGCGGCGGGTCAGCGTGGTCGGCGATTTCAATTTCTGGGATGCGCGGCGGCATCCGATGCGTGTCCGCGGCGTCGGCTATTGGGAGCTGTTCATTCCGCATGCCAAGGCGGGCGATCACTACAAGTTCGACATGATCGGTCCGCACGGCCAGCATTTGCCGCTCAAGTCCGACCCGGTGGCCTTTGCCGCGGAAGTGCGGCCGAAGACCGCTTCGATCGTGCTCGACGAGGCGAGGCTGCCGCGTCCGCGCCCGGCGCCGGAGAGAATCAACTCGCGCAGCGCCCCGATCTCGATCTACGAGGTGCATCTCGGCTCCTGGCGGCGCAAGGGCAACAATGAGTGGCTGACTTATCGCGATCTGGCGGAGCAGTTGCCGACCTACGCACGCGATCTCGGCTTCACCCACGTCGAATTCCTGCCCGTCAGCGAACATCCGTTCGACGGCTCCTGGGGCTATCAGCCGACCGGACTGTTTGCCCCGACCAGCCGCTTCGGCTCGCCGGAGGATTTCTGCGCGCTGATCGACGCCTGCCATGCGCAGGGGCTGGGCGTGATCCTCGACTGGGTGCCCGGACATTTTCCGGACGACCCGCACGGGCTCGGCCAGTTCGACGGCACCGCGCTCTACGAGCACGCCAACCCCATGCAGGGCCGCCACCTCGATTGGGGCACGCTGATCTATAACTACGGCCGCACCGAAATCGTCAATTTCCTGGTGTCGAACGCGCTGTTCTGGCTCGACCGCTACGCCGTCGATGGCCTGCGCGTCGATGCGGTCGCCTCCATGCTTTATCTCGACTACAGCCGTCCCTATGGCGGCTGGATTCCGAACAAGTATGGCGGCCGGGAAAATCTCGACGCGATTGCGTTCCTGCGCCGCTTCAACGCCGAGGTGTTCGCGCGCTTTCCCAATGCGACCACCGCGGCCGAGGAATCAACCGCATGGGCGCAGGTGTCGCGGCCGGTCGAATATGGCGGACTCGGCTTCGGCTACAAGTGGAACATGGGCTGGATGCACGACACGCTGAAATATATCGGCAAGGATCCGATCCACCGCAAATACCATCACGGCGACATCCTGTTCGGCCTGCACTACGCCTTCTCGGAGAACTTCATACTGCCGCTGTCGCACGACGAGGTCGTGCACGGCAAGCGTTCGATCCTCGGGCGGATGCCCGGCGACGACTGGCAGCGCTTTGCGAATTTGCGCGCCTATTACAGCTTCATGTTCGGTCACCCCGGCAAGAAGCTGTTGTTCATGGGATCGGAATTCGCCCAGGAGAACGAGTGGAATCACGATCACTCGCTGGATTGGCACCTGCTCGAACAGAAGAAATATGCCGGCATCCAGGCGCTGGTCCGCGACCTCAACCAGCTCTACCGGAAGGTGCCGGCGCTGCACGAACTCGATTGCGAAGCAACGGGCTTCGAGTGGATCATCACCGAGGACGCCAACCACAACGCCTTCGCCTGGCTCCGCAAGGGCCATGATGCCCACGCGCGCTGCGTCGTCGTCGTGAATTTTTCGCCGAATGTCTATTACAACTACCGCGTCAGCGTGCCGTTCGCGGGCCTCTGGCGCGAGGTCTTCAATTCCGACTCCGCCTTCTACGGCGGCACCAATGTCGGCAATGTCGGCGCCGTCCGCGCTTCCGAGAGTGGCTCGCCCGAGCTCAACCTGACCATTCCCCCGCTCGCCGCCATCTTTCTCGTACCCGAAGGCTGATCCATGCGTCTGACCGCAGGGACCTTTTCGCGTCTCGGCGCAAGTTGGGACGGCCGCGGCACCAATTTCGCGTTGTTCTCGGCGAATGCGGAGAAGGTCGAGCTTTGCCTGTTCGACAATCAGGGCCGGCGCGAGCTTGAGCGCATCGAGCTGCCGGAACGCGACGAAGACGTCTGGCATGGCTATCTCAACGACGTCTCGCCCGGCCAGCTCTATGGCTATCGCGTTCACGGACCCTATGCGCCCGAGCAGGGCCACCGCTTCAACGCCAACAAGCTCCTGCTAGACCCTTACGCCAAACGGCTATACGGCCGGCTGGTGTGGAGCGATGCGCATTTCGCCTATCGCACCGGAAGTCCGCGCGAGGACCTCTCCTTCGACCGCCGCGACAATTCACGCGGCATGCCGAAGGCAGTAGTGGTCGACGAGACCTTCAACTGGGGACGACGCGAAATCCGCCCGAGCATTCCCTGGGATCACACCATCATCTACGAAGCCCACGTCAAGGGCCTGACGCAAACACGCGAGGACGTTGCGCCGAACCTGCGCGGTACCTATGGCGGCCTCTCCTCGCCCGCGATGATCGCGCATTTGAGGAAGCTCGGCGTCACCACGATCGAGCTCCTGCCGATCCACGCCTTCGTCGACGACCGCATCCTGGTCGAGAAGAAGCTCGTCAATTACTGGGGCTACAACACGTTGTCCTACTTCGCGCCGGAGCCGCGCTATGCCCAGGACAACCCGCTGGACGCGTTTCGCACCACGGTGGCACGGCTGCATGATGCCGGCATCGAGGTGATGCTGGACGTGGTCTACAACCACACCGCCGAGGGCAACCATATGGGCCCGACGCTGTCGTTCCGCGGCATCGACAATGCTTCCTACTATTGGCTGAAGCCCGACAACAGGCGCTACTACGACGACTTCACCGGCTGCGGCTCGTCGGTCAACCTCACCCATCCCCGCGTGCTGCAGATGGTGACGGACTCGCTGCGCTACTGGGTCGAGGTCTGCCATGTCGACGGCTTCCGCTTCGATCTCGCCACCACGCTCGCGCGCACCCCGAACGGCTTCGACCGCAACAGCGCCTTTCTCACCGCCGTCCGGCAGGACCCGGTGCTCGCTTCCGTCAAGCTCGTCGCCGAGCCCTGGGACCTCGGCATGGGTGGCTACCAGGTCGGCGCCTATCCCTCGCAATGGTCGGAATGGAACGACCGCTACCGCAGCACGATGCGTCGCTATTGGAGCGGCGAGGGAAGCCTGATCGGCGAGGTATCGAGCCGCATGACGGCCTCCTCCGACCTGTTCAACCATGACGGCCGCAAGCCGCGCGCCAGCGTCAACCACATCACCGTCCATGACGGTTTCACGCTTGCCGACCTTTTCAGCTACAACCAGAAGCACAATGAGGCCAACGGCGAGGACAATCGCGACGGCTCCAGCGACAACCACAGCAACAATTGCGGCCATGAGGGCCCGACAGATGACGTCGCGATCGTCGCGCTGCGGCGCCAGCTCCGCAAGAACCAGCTCGCCTGCCTGCTGCTGGCGCAGGGCCTGCCGCTCCTGCTCGCCGGCGATGAGGTCGGCAACTCGCAGAACGGCAACAACAACGCCTATTGCCAGGACAATCCGACCGGCTGGATCAAGTGGGAGCATCTCGGCAAGGAGGGCGAGGACCTCACCGATTTCGTCGGCCATATGACGAGCTTGCGCGAAAAATTTCCGCAAATGCGCGGACATCATTGGCTCGACGGGCGACGCCCCGACGGCTCCTACGGTGTCCTTTGGCTGACGCCCGCGGCCGAAGAGATGAAGGAAGCCGACTGGAAATTTCCGGATGGCAGGTTTCTCGCCTATGTGCTGGGTCCGGTGGAACCAGGGCAGGCGCCGATCTTTATTGTGCTGAACGCGGCTCCCGAAGAGATCGCGTTCAAGCTGCCGAAGATGCCGGGCTACAGGAGCTGGCAACAGGTGCTGAACACGACCGAGATCAAGCAGGAGAGCGCGGAGTTTGCCTCCGGTGCCGACGCGAAGGCCCCGTCCCGCTCGGTGCTGGCCTTTGCAGGCGCGACATGAGCAACGCCCGGTTTGGCGCCAGGCCGACCCGGGAGGGCACGTCGTTCCGGCTGTGGGCGCCGGCGGCCAAACGCGTCGAGCTCGTGCTGGAGAAGAAGCCGTTTCAAATGCGGCGCGACGGCGGCTGGTTCTCGGCTGATGTCGCAGGCTGCGGCGCCGGCGCGCGCTACAGATTTCGCATCGATGACGAGATCGACGTCCCCGACCCGGCCTCTGCCTTCCAGCCCGACGATGTGTTCGGCCCGAGCGAGGTGATCGATCACGCGAGTTTTCAATGGTGCGCGAAGGATTGGCGCGGCAGGCCGTGGACCGACACCGTTCTGATCGAAACGCATGTCGGCGCCTTCACGACGGAGGGCAGCTATCGGGCGATGATCGACAAGCTCGATCATCTCGTCGAGACCGGGATCACTGCGCTGGAGTTGATGCCACTCGCCGATTTCGCCGGTCGCCGCGGCTGGGGCTATGATGGCGTGCTCTGGTATGCGCCCGACAGCGCCTATGGCCGGCCGGAGGATCTGAAGTCGCTGATCGACGAGGCGCATCGGCGCGGACTGATGATGTTTCTGGACGTCGTCTACAATCACTTCGGTCCGCAGGGGAATTTCATCGGCCGCTATGCGCCGAGCTTTTTCACCGAGGCGCATACGCCCTGGGGCAGCGCGATCGACTATCGTGTCGGCGAGGTGCGCGCCTTCGCGATCGAGAACGCACTCTGTTGGCTGCGCGATTACCGCTTTGACGGGCTGCGGCTCGACGCCGCCAATCACATCATGTCCGAGCCCGGCAGACCATCGATGCTGCACGATCTCAGCATCGCCGCCGGAAAGCTCGCGGCGGCCACGGGCCGGCACATCCATCTCGTGCTTGAGAATGGCGACAATCGCGCCTCGCTCCTCGACGTAGCGCAAGAGCCATCGCGCGGCAAATATCGCGCGCAGTGGAACGACGATTATCACCACGCCTGGCACGTGTTGTTCACCCGCGAAAGCAACGGCTATTACGGCGACTATCAGCGCTCGCCGCGTGGCGACATCGCCCGCGCGCTGGCGTCGGGCTTTGTCTACCAGGGCGAAGTCTCCACCTTCTGGGGCAACAAGCCGCGCGGCGAACCGAGCGGAAAGCTGCCGCCTGCGACCTTCGTCAATTTCCTGCAAAACCATGACCAGATCGGCAACCGCGCGCTTGGCGACCGGCTGGAAAGCCTCGCCTCGGCGCAACAAATCGAGGCAGCGCTTGCCGTGACACTGCTCGCGCCGATGGTGCCGATGCTGTTCATGGGCGAGGAATGGGGCTCAAAGGTCCCCTTCCCATTCTTCTGCGATTTCACGGGCGACCTCGCCAATGCCGTGCGTGAGGGGCGAAAGCGGGAATACAAATGGGCCTATGACAAATTTGGCGACGAGGTGCCCGATCCGCTCGATCCCGGGACGTTCCGATCCGCCGTGCTTGATTGGCCGACGCGCGAGGCGCCGGCCGGCGCGAAGCGCCTTGCGCTGGTGCGGGAGCTACTGGCCGTCCGTCGGCGAGATATTGTGCCGCGACTTTCGGGTGCCAGCTTTGGCGAAGCCCAGGCGGGCGAGAACGGCTTGCTCACGGCAAGCTGGCGCATGGACGACGGCGCGACGCTTTCCCTGATCGCCAATTTGTCTCCGAACGAAATCGCGAACGCATCATTGCACACGACCGGCACGCCGATCTGGGGCGGCGCGCCCGGCGACCGGCTTCCGCCCTGGTCGGTGTTCTGGCGCATCGGAGGCTAGCCATGCCGCCCTCGATCCCGCTCGCGACCTACCGCCTGCAATTGACCGCCGACTTCAACTTCGACAAGGCCGCGGAAGTCGTCCCCTATCTGAAAGCGCTCGGCATCACGCATCTCTATGCTTCGCCTTTCATGAAGGCGCGCCAGGGCTCTACTCATGGTTATGACGTGGTGGACCATACAAAGCTCAATCCGGAGCTCGGCGGCGAAGCCGGCTTCGAACGCCTGTCGGCGGCTCTGCAGAAACACGATCTCGGCCTGATCCTCGATTTCGTTCCCAATCATGTCGGCGTGCATTTCGCCGACAATCCCTGGTGGCTCGACATGCTGGAATGGGGACCGGCCTCGCCGCATGCCAGCGCGTTCGACATCGACTGGGAGCAGCTCCCCTACCGCAAGCGCGGCGGCGTGCTGCTGCCGATCCTCGGCTCATCCTATGGCGAGGCGCTCGAGCGCGGCGAGATCGAGCTCCGCTACGACGCCGGCGAAGGCAGCTTCTCCTGTTGGTACTACGAGCATCGCCTGCCGATCGCGCCAGAGCGCTATGGCGAGGTGTTGCGGATGATCGTCAGACAAGCCGGCGCTGAAGACAGCGACACCGGCCAACGCATCCTGGCGCTGGCCTCGCACTACCGGGGATTGCGTCATCCGAACCGGCAGGAAGCGCCGCAATTCAAGGCGGAGCTGAAGGCGATCGGCGGCGGCGCCGAGATCATCAGGAAGGGATTATCGGCTTACCGCGCCGGGATCGAACATGCCGCCGAGACGTTGGCGCTGCATCACCTGCTGGAGCGCCAGCATTACCGGCTCGGCCACTGGCGGCTTGCGTCCAGCGACATCAACTATCGCCGTTTCTTCGACATCAATTCGCTCGCCGGCCTTCGCGTCGAGGAAACCGCCACCTTTGAAACCGCGCACCGGCTGGTGAAGCAATTGATCGCCGAGGGAAAGCTGCAGGGTCTGCGGCTCGACCACATCGACGGCCTGCGCGATCCCCAGCAATATTTCCAGCGCCTGCGCCGATTGATCCGCGAGGCGCATGGCGGTGAAGCGACGCCATTCTATGTCGTGGTCGAAAAGATCCTTGGGGCAGACGAGACGCTGCGCCACTTTGCCGGCATTCACGGCACCACCGGCTATGAGTGGATGAATGCGCTCGCGCATCTCCTGGTCGACGGCAAGGGGCTGGAGGCGCTCGACGAGGTGTGGCGGCAGGTTTCCAACCAGCCGCCGAGGCTCGAGCCCCTGCTGAAGGCCGCCAAACGCCGCGTGCTGGAAACCCTGCTGACCAGCGAGTTCACGGTCCTCGTGCGTCTTCTGGCGCGCATCGCGAGCGGCCACTACTCGACGCGGGATTTCTCCGCCGACAGCCTGCGGCAGGCGCTCGAGCTCTACGTGCTGCATTTTCCCGTCTATCGCACCTATCTCACCTCAGCCGGACCGACCGCGAATGACCGCGCGCTGATCGAGATCACCATCGCGCGAGCACGCGCGGAATGGTACGCCGCGGACGAAGGCATCTTCGACTTCCTGCGCGATGCGCTGACGCTCGATTTGATCAAGCCGGGCCGGCCGCCGCACAGCGCGCCGCGGGTGCGCCGCTTTGCGCTGAAGCTGCAGCAATTCACCGGTCCGTTGATGGCCAAGTCGCTGGAGGACACCGCGTTCTATCGCTATCACCGCCTGCTCGCGTTGAACGAGGTCGGCGGCGATCCCGCGGCGAAAGCGCTTTCCGTTGCGGACTTCCACCAGATGATGCGAACCCGCATGCGGGAATGGCCGCACGGCATGACCGCGACCGCGACCCACGACACCAAGCGCGGCGAGGACGCCCGCGCGCGGCTGATGGCGCTGTCCGAAATCCCCGGCGAATGGACCAGCGCAGTCGCGCGCTGGAAGGTGACGAATGCGCCGCATCTTGCCCTGGACGGCGAGATGCGGGCGCCGTCGGCCGCCATGGAATACATGCTCTACCAGACACTGCTGGGCGCCTGGTCGCTGGAGGGCCCTGATGCGGCTTTCGTTGAGCGCGTCCAGGCCTATGCGCTGAAGGCTGCGCGCGAGGGCAAGGAGCAGACGAGCTGGCTCAATCCCCACACGACCTATGAAGCGGGTTTGAAGGGGTTCATCGAGCGGATTCTCGATCCATCCCGCTCCCGCGAGTTTCTGGACTCGGTCGCGGCCATCGCGCGCCGCGTCGCGCTGCTCGGCGCGCTCGACTCACTGAGCCAGCTCACGCTGAAGACGACGCTGCCCGGCGTGCCTGATTTCTACCAGGGTACGGAACTCTGGGACCTGTCCCTGGTCGATCCCGACAACCGTCGCCCGGTCGATTTTGCCGTGCGTGCTCATCTGCTTCCCACGCTGCAGGCACCGGACTGGGCAGCCCTGACCGAGAACTGGGGCAATGGTTATCTCAAGTTCGCCTGGACCGCACATCTCCTGAGATTGCGCAACGAGCTCGCCGACGTCTTCACGCACGGCGACTACCAGCCGCTCGAAGCCTCCGGCCCCAGTCACGATCATGTCGTGGCCTTCGCGCGACGGCGCGGAAGCGACGCAGCCATTGTAGTTGTTGCAAGGCACTTTGCTGGATTCACCGACGGCGGCCGCGCCTGGCCTCGCGCCGAGGCATTCGAGGGCGCAGTCAATCTCTCGGGCTATGCCGTCGATGGAGTGAAGGCAGGTGCCGGGGAACTGCCGCTGTCGGGGCTTTTCAAGCATCTTCCGGCGACGGTGCTAAAGGCAAGACTCACCGCAGCGGCGAGGCCGGCGCGCAAGCGGGTCGCGGCGTAACGCATGATCCGGAAAAGTGTGCAGCAGTTTTCCGAAAAGATCATGCGCAAACAGAGAGAAAGCGCGAAGGCCGCCCGGGATCTTGCGGCCGGGCGGCCCTGGCGGATGTCGTGCCGACTCAGAGATCGGTTCCCGTCCCCGCATGCCAATATGGTCCGCCGAATTCGTTACCAACAAGCTGACGAACGTTGCGTCACCCTGTTTTTCACAAACTTTCGTTGTTGCAACGCGAGATTGCGACGCGTCAGTTGCGCTTGGTGAGCAGCAAGGTGCCGCGCTCACGAATGACACGCTGCGCCATCTCGGCAAAGCGCTGCAGCAGCCACGGCAACATCACCTCCAGGCGCACGTGGTCATCAGCGACGTCGATATGGCCTGATGCCGCCTGACCCAGCGCGCGCACGCGAAAGAACATCTGGTCGCCCTCCCAGCGTTCCTCATCCACACTCAGCACCGGCACGTTCGCGGCGGCGCGCGAAAGCCCGCCCTTGAGTCGGCGCGCCGCTTCCTCGCGGCCGAGACGATGCGGAATGGAGACGACAAGTGGAGCGGACATCCAAATCCTTTGGCAAATCCTCTTGATGATCAACTGATGTAGTGCCGCGTCGTTCGAAGGGAAGAGCATCGCGAATATCGGCCTGCAAAGGGCGGAACTTTCGTCGTAGGCACAGGTTTTCTCCGCCGAACCAAACGAACACGCGCCCTTGAAGCGGCTGAGGAGAGGGAAATGTCCATTGGCACCATCATCCTGATTATTCTCATCATCGCGCTGCTTGGCGGCTTCAGCGGCCTCGGCGGCAGACCATTTTATGGCACCGGCTATTATGGCGGCGGCGGCCTCGGGCTCGTCATCGTCATCTTGTTGATCCTGATCCTGCTGGGGAGGATCTAATCCATTGTTACTCTCGTCATTCCGGGATGCGTGCGAAGCACGCAGGCCCGGAATCCATAACCCCAGGTCGTGGTTATGGATTCCGGGCTCGCGACTTCGTCGCGCCCCGGAATGACCGCTTGCGATTGGTCAACCACCCAACTTCTTCATCGCCGCCTTGATCGACGAGGCGGCATCATCATAGTCCTGCCACGCTTTCGCCTTCGCCAGCAGCGGCGGCACGGTGCGGACTGTAAAACGCTTCGGATCGAGGTCGCCCTTCACCTGCGCCCAGGTCAGCGGCATCGAGACCGTGGCGCCGTCGCGCGCCCGCGGCGAGAGCACAGCGACTGCCGTCGACATGCGGTCGTTGCGCAGATAGTCGAGGAAGATCTTTCCGTTCCGCTTGGCCTTCGACATGTTGAGGAGGTAGCGCTCGGGGGTCTCGCGCGCCATCAACTGGCAGACACCCATGGCGAACGCCTTGGCCTCCTTCCACGTCACCCTGTCCTTGGCGCCGGAAAGCAAGGGCACCACGACATGCATGCCCTTGCCGCCGGTGGTCTTGCAAAAGCTTTCCATGCCAAGACCGGAGAGATGCTCGCGCATGGTTTTCGCGGCCTCGATCACCTCAGCGAACGTCACGTCGGGCGCTGGATCGAGATCGAAGACCAGCCGGCCCGGCACGTCATATTGATTGGGTGCGCAATTCCAGGGATGCAGCTCAAGTCCGCCGAGTTGAGCCACGGCGGCCAGCCCCTCGATGCGGTCGATCTGCAGGTACGGCTTGCGATCGCCGGAGACCCTGACCAACTCCAAGAGCTTCGACGTGCCTTGCATGCCATGGCGCTGGAAAAACTGCTGGCCCTTGATGCCATCGGGGGCGCGTACGATCGAGCACGGCCGCCCCTTGAGATGCGCCATTATCCATTCGCCGACCACCTCGAAATAGCGCGCCAGATCGAGCTTGGTGACGGCTTCACCATCGCCCGCGTCGGGCCACATCGCCTTGTCCGGATGGGAGATGGTGACGCCCATCACCTCGGGCGATTTCTTGTCGGCGGATTTCGTGCCCGACGCGGCAGGCTTCCCGGATTTGACCGCACTCCTGGCCACAGCCGGTTGCGCCACGTTCGTCATCGCCGGCATCTCGGCGCGGACCTCGCGCGCATCCTTGTCGCTGCGCAGGCCCTTGAACGCGGCCTGGCGGATGTTGCCGTCGGTGGTCCAGCCGGCGAATTCGATTTCGGCGACCAGCTCGGGCTTCAGCCAATGCACGTCACGTGCCTTCTGCGGCGCGTTGGCGCCGCCGAACGGGCTCTCGTCGGACGCCGCTGCCTTCAGCGCCGGCATGATGCGTTTCACCTTGTCCTGGCCGAAGCCCGTGCCGACCATGCCGACAAATGCAAGGTGACCGTTGCGATAGACGCCCGCCATCAGCGAGCGGAACTTGCCGTTCGTGGTTTTCCAGCCGCCGACCACGACCTCCTGTCCAGCGCGAGCCTTGGCCTTGGTCCAGTTTTCGTTGCGGCCGGAATGATAGGGCGCACTCAGCTTCTTGGAGATGACGCCTTCGAGATTGAGCTCGCGCGCGGACTCCATCACGGCCTCGCCATCGACCTCGAAATGCTCGACGTAGCGGATCGCCTTGCCTTTGCCGTGCTCCTCCAGGAGCTCCTTCAGGCGCACCTTTCGATCGCGCAGCGGCAGGCGGCGGAGATCCATGTCTTCGACAAACAGCAGGTCGAAGGCAAAGAAGATCAGCTTGTCCGTCTTGCCGTCTGACAGCGCGGCCTGCAGCGCCGAAAATCCCGGGACGCCATTATGGTCGAGCGCGACGATCTCGCCGTCGATCAGTGCATCGGGCAGCGATCCCGCCTCTTTGGCGATGGTCTGGAATTTTTCGGTCCAGTCGAGCCCCTTGCGGGTCTTGAGCGATGCCCTGCCGTCCTCGACCCGCAACTGCATGCGATAGCCGTCGAACTTGATCTCATGCCCCCAGCCCTCGCCACCGGGCGGGCGTTCGACCGGGCTGCAAAGCTGCGGCGCGATGAAGGCGGGGATAGTGTCGATGCGCTTGGCCTCCACGCGTCTCGCCGGCCCGCCCGCCTTGCGCTCGGCCCGCGCCTCCGCCGCCTCGCCGCGATTGGAATGCCAGACCGCATCGGCCTTGCCGCGGCCGTTCTTCGCCATCATGAACGGCTTTGGCGCCCTGCCCTTGCCCCCGGCGATTTCCGCGATCGAGCGCCCCGATGCCACCGAACGATCCTCGTCGAGGATATCGTTGGCCTCGCCCTCTTTTGCGTATTCGTCGCGGTGCTTGATCAGGAGCCAGTTGGTGCGGTTGCCGCCGGTGCGGTCGTGGCGCATCCGCACCAGCACCCAGCTCCCATGCAGCTTGTCGCCGTAGAGGTTGAACTTGAGATCGCCTTTCCTGAAGCCGGCTTCGGGATCATCCGAATCCCAGTAGCCGCGATCCCAGAGCTGCACGGTGCCGCCGCCATATTGGCCCTTCGGGATCGTGCCTTCGAAGTCGCCGTAATCGAGCGGATGGTCCTCGACCTCGACCGCAAGCCGCTTGTCATGCGGGTCGAGCGAGGGACCGCGCGTGACTGCCCAGGACTTGAAGACGCCGTCGAACTCCAGCCTGAAGTCGTAATGCAGCCTTGTTGCGGCATGCTTCTGGATCACGAACCGCCGCCGCTTCGACGGCGCGACCTTGGCCTCGCCCGAGGGCTCGGCGGTTTTGTCGAAATCCCGCTTTTTGCGGTAGGTAGACAGTTTGCGCGAGGGCACGGGCAATCTCTTAAAGCCGAACGGCGCGAGCCTAGCACGACCCGATGCCCGAGCCAGTCCCGAACGCAACAAATCCGCCACCCTACCGCGTGCGCTTTTTTGCGGCCCGCTTCGGCACCTTCGCGCCCTTCTCGCGCGCCTCGGAAAGGCCGATCGCGATCGCCTGCTTCCGGCCCCTGACCTTGCGGCCGGAGCGGCCACTCTTCAGGGTGCCCGCCTTGCGCTTCTTCATCGCGCGCTCGACGCTGGCTGATGCCTTCTTCGAATATCTCGCCATGGATTTTCTCCCGGTTACGGGAAACCAATCCAGCCAGCGATCGATGGTTCCGATCCCGCGAGCCTAGTCCGCAGCGCGAAGGCGATAGCCGATGCCGGTCTCGGTCAGCACGAACT
This sequence comes from Bradyrhizobium sp., assembly GCF_035309285.1. Classification (GTDB taxonomy): domain Bacteria; phylum Pseudomonadota; class Alphaproteobacteria; order Rhizobiales; family Xanthobacteraceae; genus Bradyrhizobium. Next base: position 19,968 of record NZ_DATGFH010000147.1, read on the forward strand.
GCGGGCGCTCCGGATCGGCCTCGATCTTCTGGCGGAGCTGCCGCACATAGACGCGCAAATACTGCGCATCCGTCAATTCATCCCACAATTCCTTCAGCAGGAAGCGATGGGTCAAGACCTTGCCGGCGTGCTGCACCAGCACGCGGAGCAAGTCGTATTCCTTCGGCGACAGCTTGATCTCGCGCTCGCCGACCTTGACGATGCGGCGCACCAGGTCGACCGAGAGGTCGCCGGAGCGAAACACCGGCCGCTCGCCGTGGGCCTGCAATTGATGCCGCAGCGCCGCGCGCAGGCGCGCCAGGAGTTCATCCATGCCGAACGGCTTGGTCAGATAGTCGTCGGCGCCAAGGTCGAGCGCCTGCACCTTGCCGGCTTCGTCGCCGCGGCTCGACAGCACCACGATGGGTACTGCCTCGTTGCGCGAGCGAATGGTGCGCAGGAGCTCATGGCCCTGGATATCGGGCAGGCCGAGATCGAGGATGATCAGCGCCGGATGCTGCGTCAGAAACTCCAGCGCCGTCTTGCCGTTGGGTGCCTCCAGGATTTCGTAGCCCTGCGTCGAGAGCCCCAACCGCAGCAACTTGCGGATCGGGGGTTCGTCGTCGATGACGAGCACCTTGATCGATGGCGCGTTCATGCGGCGGTATCCAATGCGTCGGCGCCGGCCGGCACCGGCAGGCGGATGGTGATCACGGCGCCGCGGCGATCACCGCGGTTCGCCGCGCTGATCCGTCCTCGCATCGCCTCGACAAAGCCGCGTGAGATCGCGAGCCCCAGGCCGGTGCCGGGCCGGACGTGATCGCCCTTTTGCACCCGGTAGAATTTGTCGAACACGCTTTCGAGCTCGGTCGGCGGAATCCCCTCCCCCTCGTCGGCTATCTGCAGCACAACAAAGCCCTTCTCGCGAACGCTTCTGATCGAGATCGTGCTGTCCGGCGGGGAATATTTCGCGGCGTTGTCGAACAGGTTGAATAGCACCTGCTCGAACAGCACGGCATCGAGCTCGAGCATCGGCAGGTCGGCGGCCAATTCCAGCGAGACCTTGTGTCGTGCGAGGATCTTGCCGGCGCGGTGCAAGGCGCTGCCGACGATTTCGCCGATATCGTGCAGCGCCGTGTTGGGCACGATGGCGCCGGATTCCAGCTTGGTCATGTCGAGCAGATTGGCGATGAAACGGTTGAGTCGCTCCGATTCGTCGATCACGGTCGCAAGCAGGTCGCGCTTCTCGATGTCCGACAGATTGCTGGCGAGATCGCGCATGGTCGAGGCGGCCCCGAGCACGGAGGCGAGCGGCGTCTTGAGGTCGTGCGAGATCGAGGTGAGCAGCGCCGAGCGCAATCGCTCCGATTCCACCGTGCGCTTCACCTTGTCCATGTCCTCCACCAGCAGCACTCGCTCGATCGCGAGCGCGCCCTGGTCGACCAGCGCATCCAGGAGGCGGCGCTGGTCCGGTGTCAGCAACGGCCCGGTGCGGTCATCGTCGATGCCGATCACGCCGATCGACCCGCGCCCGGTGCGCATCGGCAGGAACAGCCGCTTGGCGCCGGGCAGCGTGTCCGAGCCGCGCCCGGCCGAACGGTCGTTGCTCCAGGCCCAGTTCGCCGCAGCGAGATCGGCCTGATCAAGTTCGTCCTCCGGCGGATAGCCGGCTTTCACCGTCAGCATGCCGTCCTCGGGCAGCAGAAGCACCACGCGCACCTTCAGCATCAGCGCTATCTGATAAGCGGTTGCCCACAACACGTCGTCGAGCGTCGCCGTGCCGGCGAGCTTGCGGCTGAAGGCATGGAGCTGTTCGGTCATCCGGATGCGGCCGATCGCGGTGTCGGCCTGGGTGCGTACCCGGCCGGCGACGTTGGAGACCAGAATTGCAACGACCATAAAGAAGAAGAACGCCGCGATGTTGGTTGGGTCGGCAATGGTGAAGGTGTAGATGGGCGGCAGAAAGAAGAAGTTGTAGCAGAGCGATGCGATGACGCTCGCAAGCAGCGATGGCCACAATCCAAAACGGACGGCAACGATCACCACTGCGGTGATGAAGACGAGATCGACGTTCTCGACGCCAAAGTGCGGCTTGATCGCCGCTGCGACGCCGAGGCTGAGCGCGGTGATCAGAAGCGCTATCAGATAGGGCCGCGGATTGAACGGCTCGATCCGCGCCGCCGTCTGCACCGCAGGCTTGCTGGCGGGCCCCGGCGGCAATTCGTCGCCGGCAATGACGTTGACGCTGATATTGCCGGCGCGCCGCACCAGATCATGCACCACCGAGCCCTGCACGATCTCGAACCAGCGCGAGCGCGTGGACTTGCCGATGATGATCTGCGTCACGTTGTTGGCGTGAGCGAAGCTGATGATGTCGTCGGCGATTCGGCGTCCGACGCCGGGAATGGTGATCGCCTCGGCGCCGAGCGCTTCGGCAAGTCGCAGCGTATCGGCGAGACGGTCACGCTGCTCATCGGAAAGCTGCAGGCTGCGCCGCGTCTCGATCGAGATCGCCGTCCACGGCGCGTGCACGCGGTCGGCCACTCGCTTGGTGTAGCGCACCAGCCCGGCCGCGCGCGGATCCTCGCTGACGCAGACCAGGATGCGCTCGCCCGCCGCCCAGGGCCCGGCAATGGCGTTGGCCTGCATATGGTTCAGGAGTTGCTCGTCGACGCGATCGGCGGTACGCCGCAGCGCGAGCTCGCGCAGCGCCGTCAGATTGCCCGGCGAGAAATAATGCTCCAGCGCGCGCTCGGCCTGCTTGGGGACGTAGACCTTGCCCTCCTTCAGCCGCTGGATCAGGTCATCCGGCGTGAGGTCGATCAGCTCGATCGCGTCGGCGCGGTCGAAGATCGAGTCCGGCACCGTCTCGCGCACCCGCACATGGGTGATCTGGGCGACGACGTCGTTGAGGCTCTCGATGTGCTGGACGTTGACCGCGGTATAGACGTCGATGCCGTGGGAGAGCAGCTCTTCCACGTCGAGATAGCGCTTGGGATGGCGGCTGCCGGCGACGTTGGTGTGCGCGAGCTCGTCGACGAGCGCGATCTGCGGATGCCGCGCGATCACGGCGTCCAGGTCCATCTCCTCCAGGATCTGGTCCTTGTACTCCATGCGCTTGCGCGGGATGACTTCGAGCCCTCGCAGCAGCGCCTCGGTTTCCGCGCGGCCATGGGTCTCGACATAGCCGACCACGACATCGGCGCCCGCCTTCAGCTTGGCGTGGGCGCTTTGCAGCATCTCGTAGGTCTTGCCGACGCCTGGGGCGGCGCCGACAAAGATCTTCAGCTTGCCAAGAGGACTTTCCTCCCGCCGGACCGCCTCCAGGAGGGCTTCCGGCGAGGGGCGTTGTTCGGGATCACGGCGCTGATTTGCCATGCGGCCAATATAAGCGGGGCTGAGGGCTGGGCCTAGCCTCGCCTATTTGGAGGCCGCATCGAGCGCCAGATTCAGGGCCAGGACGTTAACGCGGGGTTCACCGAGCAGACCGCCAAGGCGGCCCTGGGTATTCTCGGTAACGAGCTCGCGGACCTTGTCCTCCGACAGGTTGCGGGCCTTGGCGACCCGTGGCGCCTGGAACAGGGCGGCTTCCGGCGAGATGTCCGGATCAAGCCCGCTGGCCGAGGTGGTGACGAGGTCGACCGGCACGGGCTGGGAAGGATTGTCCGCCTTCAGTTTCGCGACGTCTTCCTTGATCCGGTCGTTCAGCGCCTTGCTGGTCGGGCCCAGGTTGGAGCCACCGGAATTGGCTGCGTTGTAGGGCGCAGGCACCGTCTTGGTCGAGTCGTTCGGATCGGGCGCCGTAGTCGCCGACGGCCGACCATGGAAATATTTGTCGCTCTTGAACTCCTGCCCGATCAGGGCAGAGCCGACGACCTTGCCGTCCCTTTCGATCAGGCTGCCTTCGGCCTGCTTCGGAAAGATCACGCCGGCGACTGCGGTGATAGCAAGCGGGTAGGCCAGGCCCGTGATCAAAGTGAGCGCGAGCAGGAGGAGGATGGCGGGACGGATTTCTCGTAACATTTTGGTCTCCTAAGTCTCCTCGTCATTGCGTGGAGCGAAGCGACGAAGCAATCCACATTGGTGGTCCGGCGATGGTTCTGGATTGCTTCGCTTCGCTCGCAAGGATGGTTGCCGTTAAGCCAGGTGCAAGGCGGCGACGACGAGGTCGATCGCCTTGATGCCAACAAAGGGAATGACGATGCCACCGACGCCGTAGATCATCAGGTTGCGGCGGAGCAGCGCGCCGGCACCGATGGCGCGATAGGCGACGCCTTTCAGCGCCAGCGGAATCAGCGCGATGATGATCAGCGCGTTGAAGATGATGGCCGACAGGATGGCGCTCTGCGGGCTCGACAGGTTCATGATGTTGAGCACCTTGAGCTGCGGGTAGAATGCCAGGAACATCGCCGGGATGATGGCGAAATACTTCGCTACGTCGTTCGCGATCGAGAACGTCGTCAGCGTGCCGCGGGTCATCAGGAGCTGCTTGCCGATTTCCACCACCTCGATCAGCTTGGTCGGGTTGGAATCAAGGTCGACCATGTTGCCGGCCTCGCGCGCCGCCTGCGTGCCGGTGTTCATGGCGACACCAACGTCGGCCTGCGCCAGCGCCGGCGCGTCATTGGTGCCGTCGCCGCACATCGCCACCAGCTTGCCCTTGGCCTGCTCGTCGCGGATCAGCTTCAGCTTGTCCTCGGGCGTGGCCTGCGCCAGGAAATCGTCGACGCCGGCTTCCGCCGCGATCGCCGCTGCCGTCATCGGGTTGTCACCGGTGATCATGACAGTGCGGATGCCCATGCGGCGAAGCTCGGCAAAGCGCTCGCGGATGCCGCCGTTGACGATATCCTTGAGCTGGATCACGCCAAGCAGGCGGCCGTCTTTCGCGACCGCCAGCGGCGTGCCGCCGGATTTCGCGATCTCGTCCGCAATCGACTGCAGTTCGCGGCCAACATCGGAGTTCAGCAGCGGCTGCAACGAGCGCACCGTGTTGCCGCTGGCCACCGGCTGCGAGCCGCCGCCCGACACATAATTGAGGATTGCTTCGACCGCGCCCTTTCGCACCGACGAACCGCCGGCATCGACGCCGCTCATGCGGGTCTGCGCCGTGAACGGGATGAAGGTGGCGCCAAGCTCGGCCATGTCACGGCCGCGGATGCCGTATTTCTCCTTGGCCAGCACGACGATGGAACGGCCCTCGGGCGTCTCGTCGGCGAGCGAGGCGAGCTGGGCCGCGTTGGCAAGCTCCTGCTCGGTCACGCCGCGCACCGCACGGAAGGCGGTCGCCTGGCGGTTGCCGAGCGTGATGGTGCCGGTCTTGTCCAGGAGCAACGTGTCGACGTCGCCGGCCGCTTCGACGGCGCGGCCGGACATCGCGAGCACGTTGAAGCGCACCAGGCGGTCCATACCGGCGATACCGATCGCAGACAGCAGCGCGCCGATGGTGGTCGGGATCAACGTCACGAACAGCGCCACCAGCACCACGACCGAGATCGAGCCGCCGGCATAGGCCGCATAGCTCGGGATCGTCACGGTCGCGAACACGAAGATGATGGTCAGGCCCGCGAGCAGGATGTTGAGCGCGATCTCGTTCGGCGTCTTCTGCCGCTCGGCGCCCTCGACCAGCCTGATCATGCGGTCGATGAAGGTCGAGCCCTGGGCTGCCGTGATGCGCACCTTGATCCAGTCGGACAGCACCTGCGTGCCACCTGTCACCGCCGAACGGTCGCCGCCGGACTCGCGGATCACCGGCGCGGACTCACCGGTGATGGCCGCTTCGTTCACGGAGGCCACGCCTTCGATCACCTCGCCATCGGAGGGGATGTTGTCACCGGCCTCGACCAGCACGATGTCGCCGACCTTCAGGCTGGTGCCGGGCACGAGGCGAATCGTGCCATCCGAGCCCGAGAGCAGCTTGGCCTGGCTCTCGGTGCGGGTCTTACGCAGCGAGTCGGCCTGAGCCTTGCCGCGGCCCTCTGCCACGGCCTCGGCGAAATTCGCAAACAGCACGGTGAACCAGAGCCACACGATGATCTGGAAAGTAAAGCCGAGATGCTCGCCGCCGGTTGCAAGGTCGCGCAGGAAGATCACTGTGGTCAGCGCGGCCACGATCTCGACCACGAACATCACGGGGTTCTTGATCATCGCCCGCGGATGCAGCTTGACGAAGGACGCCCGGATCGCGGGGTTGAGGATCTTCGGATCCAGCATCGTCGACATCGACGAGCGCTTCTGCAATTTCATGGTTTCCATGGAGGTCGCTCCGGATCAGAACAGGGTGTTGGCGTTGCCAGCGAGATGCTCGACGATGGGACCGAGCGCGAGCGCCGGGAAGAAGGTGAGGCCGCCGATGATCAGGATGACGCCGACGACGAGGCCGACGAACAGGCCGCCCGTCGTCGGGAAGGTGCCCATCGAGGCTGGGATCGACTTCTTCTCCGCAAGCGAGCCCGCGATCGCCATCGCCGGCACGATCATGAAGAAACGACCGACGAACATCGCGCTCGCAAGCGTCAGGTTGTAGAAGAAGGTGTTGCCGGACAGCCCCGCAAAAGCCGAGCCGTTGTTGCCGGTCGCGGACGTGAAGGCATAGAGCACCTCGGTGAAGCCGTGCGGCCCCGCATTGGCCATCGAGGCCACTGCCGACGGCAGCACCACGGCGACTGCGGTCCAGCCGAGTATCATCAGCGGCAGCACCAGAATCGCGAGCATCGCCATCTTGACCTCGCGCGCCTCGATCTTCTTGCCGACATATTCCGGTGTACGGCCGACCATCAGGCCGGCGACAAAGATCGCCAGCACCACGAACAGCAGCATGCCGTACATACCGGCGCCGACGCCGCCAACGATGATCTCACCGAGTTGAATATTGATCAGCGGAATCATGCCGCCGAGCGCGGTGAAGCTGTCATGCATGGCGTTGACCGCGCCGCAGGAAGCGGCCGTGGTGATCACGGCGAACAGCGAGGAGGCAACGATGCCGAAGCGAACTTCCTTGCCTTCCATGTTGCCGCCGGTGAGCCCCAGCGCGTGGAGCGCGGGGGTGCCGTTGGCCTCGGCCCAATAGGTGACCGTGACGCCGGCGAGGAACAGCACGCCCATGACGG
>NZ_DATGFH010000148.1:0-11736 GCF_035309285.1 Bradyrhizobium sp.
AGATGGATGCGCGGGCCTTCGCCGCGCCGAAGGGGCTTCGGCCCCGCAGGCGGGTCAAGCCCGCGCATGACGAATTGAGAGTCTCTATATTGGCGCGCACGATTCCTCAAAGCAGGCCCCTCATGCGCGTTTTCAGCGTTCCGCTTTCCGTGCCGTTCCTGCGCTGCGTGATCTCGGCGCTGATCGATGGCCGGCTGGTCGAGGGGTTTGAGGCGCGCCGCCATCCGGCAAGGCTTGCGGAAGCGACGCTCTATCTGCCGACGCGGCGCGCGGTGCGGGTCGCGCGCGAGGTGTTCCTGGATGAACTGAAAAGCGACGCCGCGGTGCTGCCGCGCATCGTCCCGCTCGGCGACATCGACGAGGATGAGCTTGCCTTCGCCGACGAAGCCGAGCAGTTCGCAGGCTCCGCGCCACTCGAGATACCGCCAAGGCTCGGCGAGCTTGAGCGGCGGTTGACGCTGGCGCGCTTGGTTGCGGCCTGGGCCAAGGGCGAGGTGCTGGCACCGCTGGTGGTCGGCGGCCCCGCCGCGACGCTTGCCTTGGCCTCCGATCTCGCGCGGCTGATGGACGACATGGTGACGCGCGGCGTGCCGTGGAACAAGCTCGACGGCCTCGTGCCGGACCAGCTCGACATCTACTGGCAGCATTCGCTCGAGTTCCTGAAGATCGCGCGCGAGACCTGGCCGAACTACCTTGCCGAGATCGGCAAGATCGAGCCGGCAGCGCGGCGCGACTTTTTGATCTCGGCCGAAGCCGCGCGGTTGACCAGCCATCACAAGGGGCCCGTGATCGCCGCGGGCTCGACCGGTTCGATGCCGACCACCGCAAAGTTCCTGGCGGCGGTGGCGAAACTGCCGCAAGGCGCGGTGATCCTGCCGGGGCTCGACACCGATCTCGACGAGGAGTCATGGCAGGGCATCGGCGGCGCGCGCGATGCGCAGGGCAAATTCACCGAGCATCCGGCTTCGAACCATCCGCAATTTGCAATGCATGCGCTGTTGGAGCGGTTCGGCATCGAGCGCCGCGATGTCGAGATTTTGGAGCCGCCCGGAACAGACGGCCGGGACGTGCTGCTGTCGGAAGCAATGCGGCCGTCGAATGCGACCGCACAATGGCATGACAGGCTGAAGCAACCTGCCATCGCAGCGCATATCGCAAGCGGCATGAAGAACCTCGCCGTGATCGAGGCGCCTAATCCGGAGATGGAGGCGCTTTCGATCGCGGTCGCGCTGCGCGAGGCGCACCATCTCGGCAAGTCGGCGGCGTTGGTCACGCCGGACCGCGCGCTGGCGCGGCGGGTGATGGCCGCACTCGGGCGGTGGAATCTCGATTATGAGGATTCCGGCGGCGACGCGCTGATCGAAACGCCCGTCGGCACCTTCGCGCGTCTTGCGGCGGAGGCGATCGCAGGAGGGCTGGAACCGGCGACGCTGCTGGCGCTGCTGAAGCATCCGCTATGCCGGTTGGGCAGCGCGGAGGGCGCGCTGACGCCTGCAATCGAGACCCTGGAGTTCGCGCTACTGCGCGGTACGCGACCGCAGCCGGGCACGGCCGGGCTGGCACAGGATTTTGCGCGCTTCCGTAGCGAGCTCGACAAGCTCAATCGGAAGGAAGTTTCCTCGCTGCATCATGCCGAGCCGCGCACGCGGCTCAGAGATCGTGAACTCGACCGCGCGCAAGCGTTGATATCAGCGCTGCAAGCGGCGCTGAAGCCGCTGGAAAGCCTGTCCTCGACGCGGCCCTATGATTTCGCCGAGCTCGCGAGCCGCCATCGCGAAGCGCTGATCGCATTGTCGCGCGACCAGGACGGCGTTTCGGTCGCCTTCGAGGAGCAGGAAGGCCTCGCTCTTGCGGCTGCATTCGATGAACTGCTCTCCGAGCAGCGGCAGAGCGGACTCCTGGTCGCACTGACCGACTATCCCGAGCTGTTCCAGACCGCCTTTGCGGATCGCGCGGTACGCCGGCCTGAAAGGCCTGGGACAAAACTCCACATCTACGGCCCTCTGGAATCGCGGCTGATGCAGGCCGCCCGCGTCATCGTCGGCGGCCTGATCGAGGGCGTGTGGCCGCCGGCGCCGCGCATCGATCCCTGGCTTAGCCGGCCGATGCGGCATGAGCTCGGCCTCGACCTGCCGGAGCGGCGCATCGGCCTTTCCGCGCACGATTTCGCGCAACTGCTCGGGCACCAAGACGTGATCCTGAGCCACAGCGCGAAGGCCGGTGGCGCGCCGGCGGTCGCCTCGCGCTTCCTGCATCGCCTCGAAGCGGTCGCAGGCGAGGAACACTGGGAGGCCGCGAAGACCGCCGGCCAGCGGTACGTGCATTTCGCCCACGAGCTTGATCGGCCTGAAGCGGTCAAGCCGATCGCGCAGCCGGAGCCGAGACCGCCGCTTGCGATGCGGCCGCTTACATTGTCGGTGACGGCGATCGAGGACTGGCTGCGCGATCCCTACACGATCTACGCGAAATATATTCTGAGGTTGGAGGCACTGGACCCCGTCGATATGCCGCTGTCGGCGGCCGATCGCGGCTCGGCGATTCACGACGCGATCGGCGAGTTCACGAAAAACGCGGCGGCGAAATTGCCCGACGACGCCATGAGCGCCTTGCGCGAGATCGGGCTGAAATACTTTGCGCCGCTGATGGAGCGGCCCGAAGCAAAAGCGCTGTGGTGGCCGCGCTTCCAGCGCATCGCCAAATGGTTTTCCGAATGGGAGCGTGCGCGGCGCGAGAACATTCGGGCGATCGACGCCGAGATCAAGGGCGAGATCGCAATTCCGCTCGACAATGAGCGAACCTTCACCCTCTCGGCGCGCGCCGACCGCATCGAGCGCCGCGCCGACGGCACGTATGCGATCCTCGACTACAAGACCGGGCAGCCGCCGACGGGCAAGCAGGTGCGCATGGGCCTGTCGCCGCAGCTGACGCTGGAAGCGGCGATCCTGCGCGAGGGCGGCTTTGCGGGGATCGACGCCAACTCGTCGGTCGGCGAGCTCGTTTATGTTCGCCTCAGTGGCAACAACCCACCGGGCGAGGAGCGCTCGCTCGAACTCAAGATCAAGCCTGGCGACACGCCGCAGCATCCGGACGCTGCCGCCGATTATGCGCGGGCGCAACTCGAGGCCTTGATCCGCAAGTTCGAGAATGAGGACGAACCCTATCGTTCGCTGGTGCTGTCGATGTGGAGCGACCGCTACGGCACTTATGATGACCTGGCGCGGATCAAGGAATGGTCGGCGGCCGGCGGATTGGGGCTTCCGGAATGGTGAAGGCCGCTCGCCCCATCCCCGACGCAGTGCGCGCGACGCAGGCGCGGGCGTCGAATCCCGCCTCCTCGTCTTTCGTCTCGGCGAATGCCGGCTCCGGCAAGACGCATGTGCTGGTGCAGCGGGTGATCCGGCTGTTGCTTGCTGACGTGTCGCCGGAAAAAATCCTCTGCATCACCTTCACCAAGGCGGCTGCCGCCAACATGGCCGAGCGCGTGTTCACCACGCTCGGTCATTGGGTGACGCTCGATGACACCGCGCTCGACGATGCGATCCGCGGCGTCGGCATTCCCTACGCAAGCGCGACGCTGCGCAAGAAGGCCCGCGAATTGTTCGCGCGCGCGCTGGAGACGCCGGGTGGCCTGAAGGTGCAGACCATCCACGCGCTCTGCACGCGGCTGTTGCAGCAATTTCCCTTCGAGGCCAACGTGCCGGCGCGCTTTGCCGTACTCGACGATCGCGACCAGACCGACATGATGGAGCGCGCGAACCTCAAGGTGTTTCTCGAGGCCTCGCGCGCGCCCGACAGCGCGCTTGGCCGCGCGCTCCAGACCGCGATGGCCAATGCAGCCGACGTCACCTTCAAGGATGTGGTCCGCGAGGCGTGCCTCTCCCGCGATCATTTCATGGCCTGGTCCGATGTGACCGGCAGCGCGGAAGCCGCCGCTGCGCAGATGGGGACTGTGCTCGGTGTCAGTGAGGATGATCGCGTCGAAGACGTCGAGAACGAGATTCTGGATGGCCCTTATTTGCCGCGACGGCGGTGGATAGAGATTGCCCCCGCACTCGACGGTGGGAGCAAATCCGATGGCGAACAGGCAGCCCGTCTGCGCGAGGCGCTGACGGCAAGCGGGGCCGAACAGGTAGACAGATATCTCGGCGTCTTCCTCACCGATGAGAAAGCGCCGCGCAAAACTGTCATCACCAGGAAGTTCGGCGACGCCAATCCATCGGTCGCGCGGATGTTTGAGGCCGAGATCCTGCGCCTCACGCCGCTCATCGAAAGGCGCCGCGCCGTCGTGACGCGCGACCGCACCCAGGCGCTCCTGCATATCGCGACCGCGGCGGCGGCGAACTACCGGCGCGAGAAGCTGGAGCGCGGGCTGCTCGACTACGACGATCTCATCGACAAGACGCTGGATATGCTCAAGCGCATCTCGGCGGGCTGGGTGCACTACAAGCTCGACCGCGGCGTCGACCATGTGCTGATCGACGAGGCGCAGGACACGAGCCCGCGGCAATGGGAGATCGTCGACCACATCATCTCCGAATTCACCGCTGGCGCCGGCGCGCGCGACGGCGTGGTGCGCACCATCTTTGCGGTCGGCGACGAGAAGCAATCGATCTTCTCGTTCCAGGGTGCAGCACCCCATGAGTTCGATCAGCGCCGCCGCGAGCTCGAACGAAAATTCACCGCCGCCGGGCTGAAATTCGATCCGGTGTCGTTCACCTATTCGTTCCGCTCGGGGCCGGCGATCCTGCAATCGGTCGACCACGTGTTCCGCGATGAAGCGATCTATCGCAGCATCCACTCGCCCGACATCGGCTATCCGATCCATCACTCGCTTGCGGACGCGGGCCCGAGCCAGATCGAGTTCTGGACTCTCGCAGAACACGACGAGAAGAAAGACATCGAGGGCTGGCGCGCGCCGTTCGACGGCGTGTCGCTGACGAGCCCTGAAGTCAAACTCTCCCGGCGCATCCAGGCCGAGATCAGGCGGCTGGTCGAAAGCGGCACGATGACCGGGCACAGGGACGACCGCAGGCGGCTGCGCTACGGCGACGTGCTGGTGCTGGTGCGCCGTCGCGGCAATATCTTTGATGCGATCATCCAGGCGCTGAAGCAGGCGGGTATTCCGGTCGCCGGAGCCGACCGGCTCAAATTGACCGAGCACATCGCGATCATCGATCTCATGAACCTTGCCGACGCGCTTCTCTTGCCGCGGGACGATCTTGCGCTCGCGGTCGCGCTGAAAAGCCCACTGTTTGGTCTCTCCGAAGACGATCTGTTCGCGCTTGCGTGGGACCGCAAGGGCTCGCTGCGCGAGGCGCTGTCGAAGCAGGCGGCGATCAACGACAAATTCAAAAGCGCCGAAGGCCGCCTCGTGCAATGCGAGCGGCGCTTTGCGCAGGAAACGCCGTTTGCGTTCTATGCCTGGCTGCTTGGCGGCGATGGCGGGCGGCAGCGCATCCTGCGCCGGCTCGGCCATGAGGCCAACGACGCGCTCGATGAGTTCCTCGAGCTCGCGCTGAATTATGAGCGCAAGGCGCCCGCTTCGCTGCAGGGTTTTATGGCGTGGCTGCGCTCGGCCGATACCGAGGTGAAGCGCGACATGGAAATCTCGCGCGACGAGGTCCGCGTCATGACCGTGCACGGCGCGAAGGGCTTGGAAGCCTCCGTGGTGTTCATGGTCGACACCACCTCCTCACCCTCGGATACGCAGCGGCTGCGGCTGATCAACGTACCGCGCGGCAATGGCGGCGAGGTCGTGGTCTGGGCCGGCAGGAAGGCCGACGATCCCAAGGTCATCGCGGACGCACGCGAGAAGATGCTCGGCGATACCGAGGACGAATATCGCCGCCTGCTCTATGTCGCGATGACGCGCGCCGCCGACCGGCTGATCGTCGCGGGCATCATGCCGGGCAACATGAACACCGTGCGCAAGCTGTGCTGGTACGATTTGATCGGCAAGGGCCTGCAGGCTTCCGGATTGCAGGAGGAGATCATCGATACGGCGGATGGTCCGATCAAGCGCTACCTGCGTCCGGAGGATGCGGCACCTGCAACGGGAGTTGCAGCAGCAATAGCTGCGCCCGCCCGCCGTGAGCTGCCGCAATGGCTGCGTACGCCGGTCACGGCCACGGTATCGGGTGATCAATTCCTGCGTCCGTCCGATGCCGCAAGCCACGCGGCTTGGAAGGCGCGATCCGGCGAATCAATCGCCGAGCGCACCCGCGCGCTCCAGCGCGGCACGCTGGTGCATCGCCTGCTGCAATCATTGCCCGATCTCGCGATTGAGCGGCGGGGCGAGGCGGCACAAAAATTTTTGGCGCGCAACGCATCCGCCTGGGACGAGGCCGGACGGGAGCAGCTTGCTGAAAGCGTGCTGGCGCTGATCGCGGACGCGCGATTCGCGGCCGTGTTTGCGGATGGCAGCCGGGCCGAGGTCGCTATTGTCGGCCGGCTCGACTTGCCCGGACGCGGAGAGGTGCTCGTTTCCGGCCAGATCGACCGCCTGGTCGTGACGGAAAACGAAGTTTTGATCGTCGATTTCAAGACCAACCACGCGCCGCCTGTTTCCGTCGCCGAGGCGCCTGCCGCCTATGTCCGACAACTCGCGCTCTACCGGGCGGTTTTGCGCAAGCTTTATCCAGAGCGCAGCGTCCGGGCCGCCCTGCTCTGGACCGAAACCACTGATTTGATGGAGATTTCCGCTCCCGCGCTGGAAGCGGAGCTGGCATCCGCCGCCGCCGGAGTAGGCCGCGCTTGACCCGGCAACGCCCCGTTCATAGGTTTCATCCCATGATCCCCGGCGCGATTCTAGGGCGCGCCTTCCTCTCCAACCGAACGAGGTATCCTATGGCCGTTGGCAAGGTTTCTGACGCCGATTTCGAATCCGAAGTGCTCAAGGCACAAGGGCCTGTCGTGGTCGACTTCTGGGCCGAATGGTGCGGCCCCTGCCGCATGATCGCTCCCGCGCTCGACGAGATCGCCGGCGCGATGGGCGAGAAGGTCAAGATCGTGAAGCTCAACGTCGACGAGAGCCCGAAGACGGCGTCGAAATATGGCGTGATGTCGATCCCGACCCTGATGATCTTCAAGGGCGGCGAAATGGCTTCCCGCCAGGTCGGCGCCGCACCGAAGCAGAAGCTGCAGCAGTGGATTTCCGCTGCGGTCTGATCCGCTTCAAGCGAGATATTTGCATGACGGCCGGCGCTGAGCCGGCCGTTTTTGTTTGTGGCCTCTACTCGTCATGCGCGGGCTTGACCCGCGCATCCATCGGAAGAAAGGCTTCTCTCAAAATGATGGATTGCCGGGTCAAGCCCGGCAATGACAATCGGAAGCAAGGCGCGAGCGCGTGTCCGCTCCTAACCTGGCGGCGTGCCGTTGATGGCGAGCACGTGGCCGGCGAGGTAGAGCGAGCCTGCAATCAGAATCCGCGGTGGCACTTCATAAGCAAGCGTCGCCAGCGTGCGTAGCGCTGCCTCGATGGTGCCTGCGATCTCGACGCGCATGCCGAGCGCGCGGGCGGCATCCGCAAGCCGGTCCTGCGGCATCGCATTGTCCTGGCCTGGAATCTCCACCGTGAAGATGTGGCGGGTGAGGCCGGCGAAGTTGGCGAGAAACGCGTGAGCATCCTTGTTGCCCATCATGCCCGCGATCACGACCAGGGGACGCGATACCCGCTCCTCGAGATCGCAAAGTGCCGCTGCGGCGACGCGGCCGCCTTCCGCATTGTGTCCGCCATCGAGCCAGATCTCGCAGCCGGCCGGGCCAAGCTCGATCAGCCTGCCTGACGACAGCCGCTGCATCCGTGCCGGCCATTCGGCATTGACGATGCCCTCGAAAGGGGCGTGTCCGAGCTTGAGGCTGTCGACCGCGCGCAAGGTCGCGATCGCAAGCCCGGCATTGTCGAATTGATGCCGGCCGAACAATCTGGGCGCTGGGAGATCCAGAAGGCCGCGCTCATCCTGATAAACCAGTCGGCCGCGCTCGACGCCGACATGCCAGTGCTGGCCCGCGGCATGCAACGGTGCGCGCATTCGCTGCGCCTGCTGCTCGATCGCCGTCATCGCCTCGCCCGGCTGCTCTGCGGAGATCACGGGCACGTTGCGCTTGATGATTGCGGCTTTCTCGCCGGCGATCGAGGTCAGCGTGTTACCGAGGAATTCCATGTGATCGAAACTGATCGGCGCAATCACGCTTGCAAGCGGCGCCTCGACGACATTGGTGGAATCGAGCCGGCCGCCGAGGCCGACCTCGAGCAGCAGCACATCGGCCGGATGCTCCGCGAACAGGCAGAAGCCCGCGGCGGTCTTGGCTTCAAAGAAAGTCAGCGGCTCGCCGGCATTGGCGCGCTCGCATTGTTCGAGCGCGGCCCGCAATTCCTCATCACCGACGAGCGCGCCGGCAAGTCGAAAACATTCGTTGATGCGCACCAGCCAGGGCGAGGTATAGACGTGGACGTAATAGCCCGCGGCTTCCAGGATCGCGCGCAGGTATGCGATCGTCGACCCCTTGCCGTTGGTGCCGGCGACGTGGATCACCGGCGGCACCTTCTTCTCGGGGTGACCGAGCCGCTCCAGCACGCGATGCATGCGATCAAGACTGAGATCGATTCGCTTCGGATGCAGGCTGCCCAGCCGTGCGATCACGTCGTCAAGCGGGCGCAGCGGTTTGGCGGCGGGAGCGTTCACGCGTGGGGCGCGGCCGGCGCTGCTTCCGGGGCCGGCATGATCTGGGCTGGCTCGGGAACGAGCGGCGCGGCCTTTGGCGCGGGCTCAATCGCGGGCGACTTGGTCAGAAGACGGCACAGACGCGCCAGCGTCGGACGCAACTCATGGCGATGCACGACCATGTCGACCATGCCATGATCCCTGAGATATTCGGCGCGCTGGAATCCGTCGGGCAGTTTCTCGCGGATGGTCTGCTCGATCACGCGTGCGCCGGCAAAACCGATCAGCGCGCCGGGCTCCGCGATCTGGATGTCGCCGAGCATGGCGTAGGACGCGGTGACGCCGCCGGTCGTCGGATTGGTCAGCACGACGATGTAAGGCAGCTTCGCCTCGCGCAGCATCTGCACGGCAACCGTGGTGCGCGGCATCTGCATCAGCGACAGGATGCCTTCCTGCATCCGCGCACCGCCGGAAGCGGCAAAGACGATGAAGGGCGATTTCTTCTCGACGGCAAGCTCCATACCGCGGACGATCGCCTCACCCGCGGCCATACCGAGCGAACCGCCCATGAAATCGAAATCCTGCACGGCAATGACGACGGCCGCACCTTCCAGCTTGCCGTAGCCGACCTTGACCGCGTCATTCAAGCTGGTGCGCGCGCGCGCATCCTTGATGCGGTCGGCGTAGCGCTTCTCGTCGCGGAATTTCAGGGGGTCGGCGGTCACCTCCGGCAGCGCCACGTCAAACCAGGTCTCGTTGTCGAAGATCGACTTCAGCCGCGCCACCGCACCCATGCGCATGTGGTAGTTGGAGCCGGGGATGACGAACTGATTGGCCTCGACGTCCTTGTAGAACACGAGCTGCCCGGAATCGGGGCACTTGATCCACAGATTCTCCGGCGTCTCCCGCCGCAGCATGTTGCGGATCTTCGGCCGAACGACGTTGGTGAGCCAATTCATGTTTCGCTCCGTGGCGATCGTCCCAAATATATGGCGGCTCCAGGAATGCCCAGCAAGCTGCCGCCCCTTACCTCGACATTAAATTAGCTTATTCGGCCGCCTGTTTGCGAGCGGCCCGCACGCCTTTGGCTAGCGACGCCGCAAGCTCGGCGACCGCGTTAACGGTTTTGGCGGTCGCGCGCCCCTCCGGATCAAGGCTGCCGCGCACGGCATCGACCAGCGCGGTTCCGACCACGGCGCCATTGGCGCGCTCGGCGATGGCGCGCGCCGCGTCCGGCGTGCGGATGCCGAAGCCGACGCAGACGGGCAGGTCAGTATGCCGCTTGATGCGCGCCACGGCTTCGCCGACGGCCTTCGAGTCGGCTGCGGCAGCGCCCGTGATTCCCGTGATCGAGACGTAATAGACAAAGCCCGATGTGTTGGCGAGCACGGCCGGCAGTCGCTTGTCGTCGGTGGTCGGCGTCGCCAGCCGAATGAAATTGAGGCCGGCCTTCAACGCCGGCAGGCAGAGCTCGGTGTCTTCCTCCGGCGGCAGGTCGACGATAATCAGGCCGTCGACGCCGGTGGTCTTGGCATCGGCAAGGAATTTATCGACGCCATAGATGTAGATCGGATTGTAATAGCCCATCAGCACCAGCGGCGTGGCGTTGTCGTCCTTGCGGAAGGCGCGGACCATCTCCAGCGTCTTTTTGAGCGTCATGCCGCCCTTCAGCGCGCGCAGGCCCGCAGCCTGGATCGACGGACCGTCGGCCATCGGATCGGTGAAGGGCATGCCGATCTCGATGATATCGGCACCGGCCTTGGGCATGGCCTTGATGATCTCAAGCGAGGTTAAGGGATCGGGATCGCCCGCCATCAGGAACGTGACGAAAGCCGAGCGGCCCTCTTTCGCGAGTTGCGCAAAACGCGCGTCAATGCGGGTCGTCACGTCTTCCTCGCTTTCAGGATGTCGCCGACCTGCGGCACGTCCTTGTCGCCGCGGCCGGAGAGGTTGACGACCATGAGATGATCCTTCGGCCGCTCGGGCGCGAGCTCCATCACTTTCGCAATTGCATGCGCGGGCTCGAGCGCCGGGATGATGCCTTCGAGCCGCGACAGCAACTGGAAGGCTTCCAGCGCCTCATCGTCGGTCGCGGAGAGATAATTCACGCGTCCGATCTCGTGCAGCCAGGAATGCTCAGGCCCGATGCCGGGATAATCCAGGCCGGCCGAGATCGAATGCGCGTCCTGGATCTGGCCGTCATCGTTCATCAGCAGATAGGTGCGGTTGCCGTGCAGAACGCCGGGACGGCCGCCGGCGATCGAGGCCGCATGCAATTGCGTGAGTCCATGGCCGGCGGCTTCGACGCCGAAGATCTCGACTGAGGGATCGTCGAGGAAAGGATGGAACAGGCCCATCGCGTTGGAGCCGCCGCCGATGCAGGCGACGAGCGAATCCGGCAGGCGGCCTTCCGCCTCCTGCATCTGCTTCCTCGTCTCCTCGCCGATCACCGACTGGAAGTCGCGCACCATCATCGGATAGGGATGCGGGCCCGCCACCGTGCCGATGCAGTAGAACGTGTTGTGCACGTTGGTGACCCAGTCGCGCAACGCTTCATTCATCGCATCCTTCAGCGTGCGCGTGCCAGACTGCACCGGAAACACCTTTGCCCCCAACATCTCCATGCGGATCACGTTCGGCTGCTGGCGGGCGACGTCGACCGCGCCCATGTAGACGACGCATTCGAGGCCGAAGCGCGCGCAAAGCGTCGCGGTGGCGACGCCATGCTGGCCCGCACCGGTCTCGGCGATGATGCGCTTCTTGCCCATGCGGCGCGCCATCATGATCTGGCCCAGCACATTGTTGACCTTGTGCGAGCCGGTGTGATTGAGCTCCTCGCGCTTCAGGTAAATCTTGGCGCCACCGAGATGCTGCGACAGCCGTTCGGCGTAGTAGAGCGGCGACGGCCGGCCAACGTAATGCTTGAGGTAGCCTTCCATCTCGGCGCGGAACGCGCCGTCGGCCCTCGCTTCCGCGTAGGCCCTTTCGAGATCGAGGATCAGCGGCATCAGGGTTTCCGCGACGAAGCGGCCGCCGAAGATGCCGAAATGGCCGTGGTCGTCGGGACCGATGC
>NZ_DATGFH010000149.1:0-2364 GCF_035309285.1 Bradyrhizobium sp.
AGCGGTCTCGATTCGCTCTCGGAGGCTATCGAAGATGCTGAGTCGCGGAGGAGAGCGGCAGCACGAGCTGGTTGATTCGGCCTCACCTGCCCCGAGATCGCGAGCTGCAGCAAATCAAACAAGACAGCGGCAATCCTTAAATCAACCAATTACTCCGCTCCGGGTCATTATGAGCATCCGGGAACCACTTGTTGTTCAAGGTTCGCACCATGCCGCGGACGATCTGCGCGAGGGCTTCGCGAACGCAAGACAAGACGAGCCCCAACCGGCAATTTTCCACTGCGGTCCACATTCCTTACTCCAATCTGGCTTTTGAGAGGCATCGCTTAGCTATTGGGTGGGCGCCCCGGCCCGCGCTGATAAGGAGCTTGCGCAGGACCGGGGCCGCGCGCGGTTCAGGGGTCTGAGCCGCACGCTCAAGCTAATCCGAACTTCCTTTTTGGGAAAACTGTAGGCCGTTGAGTTTAGAGGCGTTTCCCGGGAAATGGCCATAAAATGTAGCCATGTAAATGATGATATTGTTATTGATTTTTGCTAATGATTGTTAGATCATGAGACATGTATATCGAATCGGTCCCCAACCGAAACTCGCCGCCCGCGATCCTGCTGCGCGAGAGCTACCGCGATGGCGGCAAGATCAAGAAGCGCACCATCGCCAACCTCTCCGATTGGCCGACCGAGATCGTTGAAGGCCTGCGCACGCTGCTCAAGGGCGGCAAGGTGGCGCCGGCCAATCAGGAAAGCATCATCATGCGCCGCAGCCTGCCGCACGGCCATGTCGCCGCCGTGCTCGGCGTGCTGCGCGACATCGGTCTCGATCGCATCCTCGGCCCCGCCGGCAACCGGCCGCGCGATCTCGTCATTGCGATGATCGTGGCCCGTCTGATCGCGCCAGCCTCGAAGCTCGCCACCGCCCGCATGCTCGATCCGGCCACCGCGACGTCCAGCCTCGGTGACGTTCTCGGCCTCGGAGCCGTCGACGAGGATGAGCTCTATGCCGCCATCGACTGGCTTGGCGAGCGCCAGCAGGCAATCGAGAAGGCACTTGGGCGCAAGCATCTGCGCGACGGCACGCTGGTGCTCTACGACGTGTCGTCGAGCTACCTGGAGGGGCGCTGCTGCGAACTCGCCCGACTTGGCTACAATCGCGACGGCAAGAAGGGCAAGTTGCAGATCGTCTACGGCTTGCTGTGCGCCGCGGACGGTTGCCCGGTAGCAATTGAGGTGTTTGAGGGCGACACCGCCGACCCGCGCACGCTCGCCACCCAGATCGACAAGATCAAGGCGCGCTTCGAGCTCAAGCATGTGGTGCTGGTCGGCGACCGCGGGATGATGACGCAGGCGCGCCTCGACACCGAGATCGTCCCGGCCGGCCTCGACTGGATCACGGCATTGCGCGCCCCAGCCATCAGGGCACTCACCGAGAGCGGAGCCCTGCAGATGTCGTTGTTCGATGAGCGCGACATCGCGGCCATTACGTCGCCCGACTATCCGGGCGAGCGGCTGATCGTCTGCCGCAATCCCGATCTTGCCCGCGAGCGTACCCGCAAGCGCCTCGACCTTTTGGCCTCGACCGACCGCGATCTCGCCGACATCGCGGCCGCCGTCGCGCGCCCCAAGCGGCCGCTGCGCGGCAAGGCCGAGATCGCCCTCAAGGTCGGCGCCGTCATCAACCGCTACAAGATGGCCAAGCACTTCGCACTCGACATCGGCGAGACGAGCTTCGCGTTCCATCGCAATGCCGACGCCATCGCGGCCGAGGCCGCCCTCGACGGCATCTATGTGGTGCGCACCAATCTGCCCAAACGCGTGCTCGATGATGCCGCAACGGTCGGCGCCTACAAATCTCTCGCAAAGGTCGAACGGGCGTTCCGCTCGCTCAAGACCCTCGACATCCACTTGCGGCCAATCTTCCACTGGACCGCATCGCGCGTACGCGCCCACGTCATGCTCTGCATGCTCGCCTATCATGTCGAGCACCACATGCGCGCCAGGCTCGCCCCGATGCTCTACGACGAGACCGATCACGAAGCCGCCGCCGCCAAGCGCACCAGCATCGTCGCCAAGGCCGAGCGCTCCGACGCCGCCGTCCGCAAGCAAACGACCGGACGCACCGAAGACGGCCTGCCGGTGCACAGCTTCCAAACCCTGCTTGCCGATCTCGCAACCTATTGCCGTATCCAGGCCACCACCGCGCTCAACGAGAAATACATCTTCACCCTTCACACCAGGCCCACCCCGACCCAGCAACGCGCCTTCGAACTCCTCGGTAGCAACCCCGATCGTACCCAGTAACGCCAGCCTCGCTTGCCGCAAACAGAAGCGAGTTCAGTGTGTTATTGATTCGACAAGTAGGAAGTTCGG
>NZ_DATGFH010000150.1:0-5393 GCF_035309285.1 Bradyrhizobium sp.
GCTCGCCTGGTTGGACAACACGCCGCCGTCATAAGCCCAGGTTCCGCGCCAGGCATCCTGGTCGTAATAGGCCTGATCGCGGCACCAGCGCACCCGCACCGTGCCGAGGACAAGCTTGCCGAAGCGCCCCGCCTCCAGCGCTTCGCGCGCCTTGACCACGGGAACGTTGAAGCGGTTCTGCTTGACGATGAAGAGCTTGACGCCGGCCTGGTCGCAGGCGCGGATCATGTCGTCGGCATCCGATAGCCTGAGCGCCATCGGCTTCTCGACCACGACATGCTTGGCAGCCTTGGCGCAGGCGATGACGTGCTGCGGATGCAGGCCGCTCGGGGTCAGTACCGAGACCGCGTCGATATCCTTGCGCGCGAGGAAGTCGTCGATGTCGTAATGCGGGGGGACCGCAAATTTCGAAGCCAGCGCATCGGCGCGCGCGCGAACGGGGTCGCAGACCGCGACGAGTTTCGCCCCCTCGATATGATTGCCGCCCAACAGATCGGAGTGACGCTTGGCGATGCGCCCGCATCCAAGCAGGCCAAATCTGATCATCCGAACTTCCCCTGCTGACCGCCGCCGGGTGAGCGGGCCGAGAAATAGCGACGGCAAGAATCCCGGGAAGCCGCAAGATCGCGGCATCCCCCGCCAGTCCTATATTCAAAATAGCGGCTGCAAATCAAGGTGCTGCGGCGACACCGAATCGGTCGTGAGCTGGTCTCACGTGCGCCACAGGTGTTGATGTCGATGCCGCATTTGTCGATGCCGGGCGGCCTGAATTAAGAAATCAGCTTGCGCGCTGCTTTTTTCTGATCCGGCGTTTTTCGAAATGTTCCGAAATGCCGATCCAGGCAAATCCGACGATCAGAACCGGCAGGATGGCGATCAGGAGCGCAATGTTACCAGCGAGCCTCACATACCTCATTTCCGGTCTTCCCCGGCAGAAGAGGCCGCAGTCGACTTGGAAAGGTATGGATCGATCGCTTTCGGATCGAAAAGGCGGTAAACTCTTCCGTTCGTATTCGGGTCACTGTCGTCGCTGGTGGAGAAGAAAAGCACTTGGCTCATGCCGTCCTGCATGAAGCTGTAACGGCCATGGCCTCTCGTCGCGATGTCGTCCCGTGAAGAATTGGCGGGTCCAAGCCTTTTGCCGTTCTCAGTGAGCTCGACGGTTGCGTGCTTCTCGGTTGCAGTGTCAACCGAAGCAAAGGCGAGCCTCGCACGCGCCCGATAAGTATATCGTTCGGAATCGTAGTGCTCGAAGGGCGGCCGCAAGACGATAGCCGCCGTCACCGGCTCGAAGGGGAGCCACAGCAAGACGCTACCTTCGAATGCGAACGCGGTCGCAAACAAAATAGCAACCTTCTTTAAGTCTATAGTGGGGTCGAGCCCAAAATATTGAAGATCAAACACGAGCCCAAAACTATCATCGTAGAGACTCCGGCTACAATGGCCCAGGGTTGTATTCTTTAGTATATCCCCCGCAAATTGCGCGGCGCGGAATGGATCAACATAGCAGCAGGAGCAGAACCAACGACCGCCCCGGCCGGATCGCGATTCACCGAGGCTCAGTTTGCCTGCTCCGACGTGATGGCTTAGCTTGCGCCCCGTTTTCGGCCCTCGGCTTCTGATGAGCCGGCTGGCGGGCTTCCTTGTTCCGCGATCTGGTGTGGTGGATGGATAGCAAAGCGACCGTGCTCGTGACCGGCTCTGACGGCTTTATCGGCCGTCACCTGGTGCCTTATCTCGCTGCCGTTGGTCACAAGGTGATTGCCGCGTCGCGCTCGGTCGTCATCGAAGGCCCGAACATCAGGGCGGCCCGGCTTCCCGACCTGTCACAGCGCTTCAATTGGGAGTCGCTGCTCCGGGGATGCGATGCGGTCGTGCATCTGGCGGGCATTGCGCATACCTTTGCCGAAGACGAGCTCTACGATCGCATCAACCACCAGGCCACGGCTGCGCTCGCGCGCGCCGCCAACGCTTCCGGCGTGCATCTCGTTTTCATCTCCTCGATCGCAGCGCAGTCAGGCTCCTTTTCCGACGAGGAATTGACCGAAGACGATCCGCCGCGGCCGATCAACGCCTACGGACGCTCAAAGCTTGCCGCGGAGCAGGCTATTCGCGCCGCCGGAGGCTCCTTCACGATCCTTCGTCCTGTCGTGATCTATGGCGAGGGAGAAAAGGGAAATCTGGCCACCATCCGCAAGATTTCACTGTTGCCCGTTCCCCTGCCCTTTGGCGGATTGAAGGCGCGGCGTTCGGTGCTGTCGGTTCAGAACCTCAACGCCGCCATCACAACCGCCATGACGGATCCGCGCGCGCGCGGTGACACCTTCATCGTCGCCGACCCCGTTCCGATCACGGTCGCCGATCTGATCGCGCGCTATCGGGCGGGCTTTGGTCGGCCGCCCCGGCTGTTCTCCATTCCCCAGGCCCTGCTCGAATTTGCGCTCAAGACCGCGGGCCAGGGCGCAATCTGGCAGCGGATCGGCTGCCCGCTTGTGGCCCGGCCCGACAAGCTGCTGGCGTTGGGCTGGAAGCCATCCTGACGCGACCGCAATGACCGATATCCCCATTACCTCGAAAGCGCCCCCGCGCGGCCGGATCACGCTGCTAGCGCTGCTGTACCTGTATATTGCGGCCTGCTGCGTCTCGCTGACCCATGTCACCTACTATTATCGCGGCTATGACGTCCTGAGCTACAATCCTGCGCAGTTTTTTCCGGCGCTGCTCGTGGCCGCTCCGTTGGGCGCGCTGGCCTTCGTCTTTGCGTTCGCCCGCTTCAGCTTCGGCTATCTCCTGGGCTTCGGCTCTTACACGATCGTCTTCGGCTATCTCTTTCTCGCGAAGTCTTCGACCCTCGATTACGATCATAGGCTCGGCAGCATTTCGGCATTCGTTTCCCTGCTCGCTTTCCTCGTGCCCGCGCTGTTCATCACCGCTCCGATCAAGCAGCGGTTCGTGCTGTCGAAAGCCGGTCTTGAGCGCGTGCTGGCGCTTATCCTCCTTGCGTCGCTCGTCATCGTCGTCGTTGGCGCGTTCTTCAATTTCCGCCTGGTCGGAATCGCCGACATATACACCTTCCGCAACCAGCTTGAATTTCCGGCCCCGGTCCGCTACGCCATCGGCAATCTCGTCAGCGCGCTGCTGCCGTTCGCATTTGCAGGTTATCTCGCGCTCGGGAAGCCCTGGAAGGCACTGGCGGCGCTGGTGCTGATCGGACTGTTTTATCCGGTCACGCTCACGAAGCTCGCGCTGTTTACGCCCGGCTGGCTTGCGTTCCTCTGGCTGCTCGCGCGCTACGTCGAGCCTCGGATCGCCGTCGTGCTGTCGCTGCTGCTGCCGATATCGATCGGCGATGCGCTGTTGCCGCTGGTCGCCCACGGCACGCTGTCCTACGATCACTTCATCGGCTATTTCGGCACGATCAATTTCCGCATGATCGCCGTCCCCTCGCTCGCGCTCGATCTCTATGGCGACTTCTTCTCACACCACGATCTCACGTACTTCTGTCAGATCCACGTCCTGAAGCGATTCGTCTCCTGTCCCTACAGCGAGTACCTCTCGGTCATCATGTCGAAGACTTATGATCTCGGTGCGGTGAATGCCTCGCTGTTCGCAACCGAAGGCGTGGCTTCGCTCGGCCTCAAGGGAGCGCCGTTGGCGGCGCTCGCGTGCGGACTGCTCACGGCCTTCGTCAATCGGCTTTCGCAGGGCCTGCCGCCGCGATTTATCCTGGTCTCGGCGGGCGCGCTGGCGCAGGTCATGATGAACGTCCCGTTCTCGACGAGCCTGCTCACGAACGGCGCAGCCGCTCTGTTTTTGCTCTGGTACGTCATGCCGCGCGACATCGACGATGACGCCTCCACCGACCGCCGTCGGTCCTGAGACCACCGATGCGCATCATCATCCTGAACGCCGACTATCCGCGTTTCCTGGCGTGGTTCTATCGAAAGCATGCCGGGCTCGAGCACGCCGGTTATGACACGCAGATGGCGGCGCGGAACGCGAGCCTGTTCGGGCTCGCTGATTTCTACTCGCGGAATTTTGCAGCGCTCGGTCATTCCGCAGTCGAGGTCCATGTCAACAACCGCTTCATGCAATCGGCCTGGGCGCGCGAGCATGGCTTGGGGATCGCGGTCGCAACCCCCGCCGACCACCAGGCGAGGCAGCAGATGCTGCCCGGCTGGCTGCAGCGCGTCGCGGCGCCGTTCAAGCCGATCCTGCGGCCGCTGGTACGGAAAGTGGGCTTGAGCCCGCGCCTGGACGCTGCATCGGAGCAAATCCTTCTGGCCCAGATCGAGGCCTTCGGGCCGGACGTGGTGCTGAACCAGGATGTGTTCTATGTCGACGTCGCGCTGATGCGCAGGATCAGGCAGATCGGCAATCCCCTCCTGATCGGACAGGTCGGCATCGAGCCGTCGCGCGGCATCGACTGGACAATCTATGATCTGATGCTCTCGCAACTACCGCGGATCGTGCAATCCTTCCGCGCGGCCGGAGTGCGCGCCGAAGTCGCTCATCTTGCCTTCGAGCCCGCATTGCTCGATGCGCTGCCGCCAACCCCATCGCAGGACATCGACATCTCTTTTGTCGGGTCGGTGTCGGAGGATCACCGCCAGCGTATCGCCCTGCTGGAAGCCGTCGCCCGACGCTTCGATCTGAAAATGTGGGGCAACATTCCCCGCTTGCTGCCGGCCACCTCGCCGCTGCATCGCTGCCTCCAGGGCGAGGTGTGGGGTGCGGGAATGTACCAGGCGCTGCGGCGCTCGCGCATTACGCTCAATTCTCACATCGACATCGCCGGCCGCGAGGCCGGCAACATGCGCCTGTTCGAGGCGACGGGTGTCGGCGCGTTCTTGCTGACCGATTTCAAGGACAATCTGCATACGCTGTTCGAGCCCGATCGCGACGTTGCGGTCTGGCGCTCGATCGACGATTGCCTCAGTGCGATCGAGCGGTTCCTCAAGGATGCGGGCGCGCGTGAAACGATCGCGCGCGCCGGCCAGGCAAGGACGATGGCACAGCATACCTACCGCCATCGCGCCAGCGAGATGCTTGCGCTGATCGGTGGGCTCAAGCGTCGCGGAGCGGCGTGACTGCGACCCGAAAAGCTGAACCGACGCGCTTCCATTGACGGCCTTCCTTCGGCAAACTATCAACCGGCGCCGGCTTAAAGGATCGCGCGGCCGGCAGGAGGCATGAATGCAGAGCGTTCTGATCACCGGAGGCGCCGGCTTCATCGGCCAGAACCTGGTGCACAGATGGATCAAGGCGCGTCCCGAGGACCGCTTGGTGGTCGTGGACGCTATGACCTATGCCGCCAATATCCGCAGCCTCGAGCCGTTGATCGCCGACCGCCGCATCCAGTTCGTCAAGAGCGACATCGGCGATGCCGTCCT
>NZ_DATGFH010000151.1:0-15152 GCF_035309285.1 Bradyrhizobium sp.
GCGCTGGAGGCGGGGCGCTTCGGCAAGCTTGTCCTCGGCACGGTGCGGGTGCGCTGGTGCCGCGATCAGGCCTATTACGACCAGGATGCCTGGCGCGGAACCTGGGCTTATGACGGCGGCGTGTTGTCCAACCAGGCGAGCCATCACGTCGATATGCTGGAATGGTTCTTCGGCGACGTCGTCAGCGTCCATGCCCGGGCGACGACCGCGCTGGCCAAGATCGAGACCGAAGACACCGCGGTCGCGACGCTGAAATTCAGGAACGGCGCGCTCGGCATCATCGAGGCGACCACGGCGGCACGCCCGACCGATCTCGAAGGCTCGCTCTCGATCCTCGGCGAGAAGGGCATGGTCGAGATCGCAGGCTTTGCCGTCAACCAGATCCGGCACTGGCGTTTTGTCGACGAGACGGCGGCCGACAAGGAGGTGATCGAGAAGTTCTCGGTCAATCCGCCCAATGTCTACGGCTTCGGCCATCAGGCCTATTATCAGCACGTGGTCGACTGCCTGACCAATCAGAGCGCGGCGCTGGTCGATGGCCTCGAAGGACGCAAGAGCCTGGAATTGATCACTGCGCTCTACGAATCGATCGAGACAGGCGAGGAAGTGGCGCTGCATTTTGCGCCAAAGCTGAGCCGGCTGGGTGTCGCATCGTGAGCGGGCCGGAGCGCCTCCAGGCCGGCATCCGCGACGTGACGTTCGGCGCGCGCGTGAAGGTGGTCGAGCCCTGCAATCTCTATGGCTGCACCATCGGCGATGATTGCTTCATCGGTCCTTTCACCGAGATACAAAAGGGTGCGATGATCGGCGCCCGCTCGCGCGTGCAGTCGCATGCCTTCGTCTGCGAGTTGGTGACGATCGGCGAGGATTGCTTCATCGGCCATGGTGTGGTGTTCATCAACGACACGTTTGCGACCGGAGGGCCGGCGCGGGGACAGAAGGAGCTATGGCGCGAGACCGTGATCGGCAATCGCGTCTCGATCGGCTCCAACGCCACGATCATGCCGGTCAGGATCGTCGACGATGTGGTCGTCGGCGCGGGTTCGGTGGTAACCAAGGATATCGTGACGGCGGGCACCTATGCCGGCAATCCGGCGCGCCTGCTCAAATTCGCGAAATAGAGGGACGATGCGATGGCGGTACCGTTCGCTGATCTTAAGCTCCAGTACGAGACCATCAGGATCGAGATCGACGGGGCGATCGCAAACGTGATCCGCGACAGCGCCTTCATCCGCGGCCCCTATGTCGACGCATTCGAGCGCGAATTTGCGGCTGCCGCCGACGCCAAATATTGCATCTCCTGCGCCAACGGCACCGATGCGCTTTATCTCGCGATGGCGGCGCTGAAGGTGAAGCCGGGCGATGAGGTGATCACCACGGCGCACTCCTGGATCTCGACCTCGGCCATGATCACGCATGCCGGCGCGACGCCGGTGTTTTGCGACACCGACGGGGCGACCTTCACGATCGATCCGGCGGCAATCGAGGCGGCGATCACCCCGCGCACGGTCGGCATCATCCCGGTGCATCTCTACGGCCAGCCGGCGGACATGGACGCGATCATGAGAATCGCGAACAAGCACAAGCTCTGGGTGATCGAGGATTGCGCGCAGGCACATCTCGCCCGCTACAAGGACAAGTCCATCGGCACCTTCGGTGTTGCCGCGACCTATTCGTTCTATCCCGGCAAGAATCTCGGAGCGATGGGCGACGCCGGCGCCGTCGTCACCAATGATGCCGCGCTTGCCGAGCATATGACGATGCTGGCACGCCATGGCGGCCTCGTGAAACATCAGCACCGGATCGAGGGCATCAACAGCCGGCTCGACGGCCTGCAGGCGGCGGTGCTTTCAGCCAAGCTGCCGTACCTTCCGGCATGGACCGAAGCGCGCCAAGAGGCCGCCAGGGTCTATGACGCCGGCCTCAACCAGATCGAGGACGTCGTGGTGCCCGAGGTCGCACCCGGCCGCACTCACGTCTATCACCTGTACACCATCCGCCATCCGCGCCGCGACGAGCTCGTGAAGCATCTCGCCGCCCATGGCGTGCAGACCGTCGTCAATTATCCGACCGCGCTGCCGTTCCTCGAAGCCTATGGCCGCTTCAAGCACCGTCCGGAGCAATTCCCGAACGCCCACGCCGACCAGAGCCGGATTGTGTCGCTGCCGATGTTCGCGGAGATCACGCGCGCGCAGCAGGACGAGGTGATCGATCTCGTCCGCAAGTTTTAAGGGCTTTCCGTAGCGGCTGCCCTGCCGCGACGAGTTCTTTGCTTTCATCGCGCCCCGTCGAGCGGCTCTGCAGCGATGGCGGGTAACCAAACGTCTCACATCGAGGTCCTATCAGCCTGATTTTCCACCGCCTTTTTGCATTAGACTTGGAAGGAGGCGGGTGCTAAGGGCTGCCTCCGGCGTGCAACTGGAGAGATTATGTCGGCTCAGGATTCGAAGCGGCGGGTGGCGCTGATTACCGGGGTGACCGGGCAGGACGGCGCCTATCTCGCCGAATATCTGCTTGGTCTTGGCTACACAGTGCACGGCATCAAGCGGCGCTCGTCCTCGTTCAACACGCAGCGCGTCGATCATCTCTACGAGGACCCGCACGCCGGCAATGTGCCGTTCCTGATGCATTACGGCGACATGACGGATTCGACCAATCTGATCCGCCTGGTGCAGCAGATCCGGCCGACCGAAATCTACAATCTCGCAGCGCAAAGCCACGTCGCGGTCAGCTTCGAAAGCCCGGAATACACCGCCAATGCCGACGCCATCGGCGTGCTGCGCCTTCTGGAAGCCATCCGTATCCTCGGCATGGAAAAGGAGACGCGGTTCTATCAGGCCTCCACATCCGAGCTGTATGGCCTCGTGCAGGAAATCCCGCAGAAGGAGACGACCCCGTTCTATCCGCGCTCGCCTTATGCGGTCGCCAAGCTTTACGGCTACTGGATCACGGTGAACTACCGCGAGGCCTACGGCATGTTCGCCTCCAACGGCATCCTGTTCAATCACGAGAGCCCGATCCGCGGCGAGACCTTCGTCACGCGCAAGATCACCCGTGGCGTGGCCCGGATCGAGGTCGGCCTCGATGAGGCTATCTATCTCGGCAATCTCGGGGCCAAGCGCGACTGGGGCCATGCGCGGGATTATGTCGAAGGCATGCATGCAATCCTGCAGGCGGACAAGCCCGAGGATTTCGTGCTCTCGACTGGCGAGACGCGTTCGGTGCGCGAATTCGTCGAGCTCGCCTTCGCGGAGGTCGGCCGCAGCATCGAATGGCGCGGCAAGGACATCCAGGAGACCGGCATCGACAAGAAGTCCGGCAAGACCGTGGTGCGCGTCGATCCGACCTATTTCCGCCCGACCGAGGTCGATCTGTTGATCGGCGATTCCAGCAAGGCGCGCGAGAAGCTGGGCTGGAAGCCGAAGACGAGCTTCGCCCAGCTCGTGAAGGAAATGGTCGCGGGCGATCTGGAGGCCGCGAAACGCGAGGTCGCCAATGGCAAGCTTTCCGTTTGAGCTGAAGGGCAAGACCGTTTTCGTCGCGGGTCACCGCGGCATGGTCGGCAGCGCGCTGGTGCGGCGGCTCGCGCGCGAGGATGTCGAGCTGCTCACGATCGGCCGCGGCGATGTCGATCTGCGCGATCAGACGGCGGTGTTCGACTGGTTCGCGAGCCGGCGCCCGCAGGTGGTGTTTCTGGCCGCCGCCAAGGTCGGCGGCATCGTCGCCAACAACACGCTGCGCGCCGAATTTCTCTACGACAATCTTGCGATCGCGGCGAATGTGATCCACGCCGCGCATCTCAATCGCACCGAGAAGCTGATGTTCCTCGGCTCCTCCTGCATCTATCCCAAGATGGCGCCGCAGCCGATCCACGAGGACGCGATGCTGACCGGGCCGCTCGAGCCGACCAACGAGCCCTATGCGATCGCCAAGATCGCGGGCATCAAGATGGTGGAGGCCTATCGCAGCCAGTACGGCAGCAATTTCATCAACGTGATGCCGACCAACCTTTACGGTCCCGGCGACAGCTATCATCCCGAATATAGCCACGTCGTCGCCGCACTGATCCGCCGTTTCCATGAAGCGAAGCTCGCGAAGGCGCCCAACGTCGTGGTCTGGGGCACCGGCACGCCGCGGCGCGAATTCCTCTATGTCGACGACGTGGCGGACGCCTGCGTCCACCTGATGAAGACCTATTCCGGCATCGAGATGGTCAACATCGGCACCGGCGAGGACATCACCATCGCCGATTTCGCCCGCGTGGTGGCGGCAACCGTCGGCTACAAGGGCACGATCAGCTTCGACACCTCGCGGCCCGACGGCACACCGCGCAAGCTGCTCGATGTGTCGAGGCTCGCAAAGCTCGGCTGGCGCGCGCAGACCTCGCTCGAAGACGGCATCCGGCTGGCGTATCAGGCTTATCTTGCCGAGCACAAGCAGGCGGCGGAGTAGGATTGCGCTGCGTCAGCATCGTCATTGCGAGGAGCGACAGCGACGAAGCAATCCATACTTTCCTCGCAGCAAGATGGATTGCTTCGCTTAGCTCGCAATGACGAGGACAGAATCACCTATCTCGCCACCCTCCGCGGCCCCTTCGCCAACTCCACCGCCATCGCCGAAATCAGCGGCTTCATGAAGTACGCCCCCTCGGTCGGCGAGATGGCTGCGTGTAGGCCATGCGCCTTCAGCTCATTCGACACCGCAGGCCCCACCGATGCAATCGGCGTGCGCGCAAATCCCTCGCGCAGCTTGTCATCCCAGCCGTGCTTGTGCGCGGTGTCGATCAGGCGGCGGACCTGGCCCAGGTTGGTGAGCGCGATCGCATCGATGCGGCCGGCCGCCATCTCCTCGATCGCGGTGACGATGTTGGCATCCGCAGCTTTCGCGTCGTAGACATAGGGCAGCACCGGATCGACCTCGGCGCCCTGCGCCCTGATCGCGCCGATCAGCGCAGAGTGATCCTTGTCGGGATAGAGCTGCAGGCCGACGCGATGACCGATCAAGTCGAGGTGCGACAGCATCTCGGCGACGCCTTCGGAGGTCGGCTTCTCCGTGGTCTGCTGCGGCTCGAGCCCGATCTCGCGCAGCGCGCGGCCGGGCTTGGGGCCGCGGGCGAATTTGCGCGCCTTGGCCAGTGCGGCGACGAAATCGTTTTCCGCATCGAGCCGCCGCACCACCGTCATCAACCGGCGCAGGCCTTCACCGGTGAGCAGCACGAGATCGTCGAGGGGCTTCTCGATCGAACGCCTGATCCAGGCCTCGATCGGCGCGGGATCCGGCGCGTCGTTGATCGCGAACATCGGACATTGCAGGACATCGGCGCCCTGTTCAGCGAGCAGGCGGGAGAACTGCGCTTCCTCGCGCGATTCCAGGATCAGGATGCGATAGCCATTGAGCCTGTCAGCCATGGTCCGATGTTAACGCTGTTTGCCGGTCATTTGTTCATCCTTGCTCCGAACTCACGGTTGGCGCAAGGCGACGTCAGATGATAGAGCAGGGCCCGAAAATGCTTCTGCTCAGGATCGACCACGCTGCCCCAAATGTCCGACCACAAGTCCGATCATCAATATGTGTTGACGCTGTCCTGCCCCGATCGCCCCGGCATCGTGTCGGCGGTGTCGACGTTCCTTGCCCATAACGGGCAGAACATCCTCGATGCCCAGCAATTCTCCGACGTCGAGGACAACAAGTTCTTCATGCGCGTGGTGTTCACCGCGGCGGACCTTGCGGTCGAGCTGCCGGCGCTGCAGACCGCGTTCACCGCCATCGCGGAACGTTTCAACATGGCCTGGCAGATGCGCGACCGCGCCACCAGGCGGCGCGTGATGCTGCTGGTATCGAGGTTCGATCACTGCCTCGTCGACATCCTCTATCGCTGGCGCACCGGCGAGCTCGAAATGATCCCGACCGCGATCGTCTCCAATCACCCGCGCGAGACCTATGCCGGCCTCGATTTCGGGGAGATTCCGTTTCATCATTTGCCAGTCACGAGAGAGACCAGGCGCGAGCAGGAAGGCAGGATCTGGGACTTGGTCGGAGAGACCAAAAGCGATCTCGTGGTGCTGGCGCGCTACATGCAGATCCTCTCGGATGATCTTTCGGCGAAGCTGTCGGGACGCTGCATCAACATCCATCACTCGTTCCTGCCGGGATTCAAGGGCGCAAAACCCTATCACCAGGCGCATCAGCGCGGGGTGAAGCTGATCGGCGCCACCGCACATTACGTCACGAGCGATCTCGACGAGGGGCCGATCATCGACCAGGACGTCGAGCGCATCAGCCATCGCGACACGCCCGACGACCTCGTCCGCAAGGGCCGCGACATCGAGCGGCGCGTGCTCGCGCGCGCGATCCGTTATCATCTGGAAGATCGTGTGATCGCGCACCGCCGCAAGACGGTGGTGTTCGTGGATTAGTGCACCGGGTCGAGGCCGGACGGGGTCGCTCTGGCTTGGTCTTGTTGCGGCTTCTGTTGCTTCTGCTGCTTTTGTGACTGCTGCGGCTGTTGCTGCGATGGCTGTTGCTGGCCTTGTTGCTGCTGCGCTCCGGGACGGTCCGCGGCCGGCATCTGCCGCAGCCGCTCGCGCTCTGCCATGAACGCGTCGTACTTCGCGGTGCCCGGCCGCGGCGGCGCGTCCGCCGGCAGGCCACCGGCCCATTGCGGGACGTAGTCGCCTATCGCGTCCGACATCTTCTCGTTGATCGTGCCGCAGCCCGACAGCGTGCTCACGAGCAGCGCGGACACAAGCAGGGTCGCAAGCTGGCGGAGGCGGAGGGGCATGCTCAGGGAATCAAGCCTTTCAAATCGGTAGCGGGCTCATCCTACCGGCGTGATGCGGAAGGCTACTCCTAAACCCGGTAAAATAGACTTATCTGGGTTCGGCTTCGGGCCGATTTAGGGTAATAACGTACCTTCACCCTCAGAACGGCAGTCCCACATAATTCTCCGCCAATTGTCGCAGTGCCGTCTGGGACGAAAACAGGTACGAGATCTCCGTCTGCTGCAGCCGGTCGTCATAGGAAATACGGTCCGGGAAGCGATGCAGCAAGGTGGTCATCCACCAGGAGAAGCGCTGCGCCTTCCAGACCCGCGCCAGCGCCGTCTCCGAATAGCCGTCGAGCCCGGAATCGTCGCCCCTCTGATAGTGGGCCAGCAGGGCGTGATAGAGATAGTAGACGTCGGAGGCGGCGGTATTGAGCCCGCGCGCGCCGGTGGGCGGCACGATATGCGCGGCGTCGCCGGCGAGGAACAGGCGCCCATAGCGCATCGGCTCGGCGACGAAGCTGCGCAGCGGCGCGATGCTTTTCTCGATGGAAGGGCCGATGATCAGCCGCGCGGCCACATCCAGCGGCAGGCGGCGGCGCAACTCGCTCCAGAACGCGTCGTCCGACCAGTCTTCCGGCTTATCGGTCAGCGGCACCTGGATATAATAGCGGCTCAACACCTGAGAGCGCATCGAGCACAGCGCAAAGCCGCGTTCATGCTTCACGTAGATCAATTCCGGCGACACCGGTTTGGTCCGCGACAACACGCCCAGCCAGCCGAAGGGATAGACCTTCTCATATTCGCGCAGCACGTCGGCGGGAATCGATTTGCGGCTGACGCCGTGAAAGCCGTCGGCACCGACGACAAACTCGCAATCGACGCGGAGCGTCTGGTCGCCGGAGCGATAGGTCACATAGGGCGCGTCGCTCTTGAGATCATGCAGCGTCACGTCCGCAGCGTTATGCACGACCCTGCCGCCAAGCCGGTCGCGCGCCTCGTAGAGGTCACGCGTCAGCTCGGTCTGGCCGTAGACCATCACCGAGCTGCCGCCGGAATGTTTATGGAGGTCGACATGGTCGAGCACGCCATCATGGGCGATATGAAACCCGCGGTGGATCTCGCCCTCGCGGTCCATCCGCTCGCCGCACTGCGCCTCGCGCATCAGTTCGGCGAAACCGTGCTCCAGCACGCCGGCGCGGATGCGCGCCAGCACGTGGTCGCGGCTGTATTTTTCGAGAACAACCGTGTCGATGCCGCGCAGATGCAGGAGCTGCGACAGCAGGAGCCCCGACGGCCCGCCGCCGACGATGCAGACCTGAACTTTCATGTTTGCGTCCTCCCTTGGGGAGGACATTCTCCGATCTCATGGGAGAAACGGATGGAGGGATCGGCCTTTGTCTTGTACAATTCGAACATGCGCTCACCGCGTTCGAAGTCGGCCATCCAGGTCTATAATCTGTTCGGCGAGTCCGGCGACCTGCCGGACGTGGTGCATTGCGAGACCATTCCGTCGCGCTCGGTGCTGCACGACTGGCGGCTGGCCGCGCATCGGCATGCGCGGCTGCACCAGGTGCTCCTGATCGAGAGCGGCGGCGGGCAGGCGACGCTGGATGGCCGCGCCCATACGCTGCGTCCCGTGCACGTCGTCAACGTTCCCGTCGGCGACGTGCACGGTTTTGCCTTCGCGCCGGGCACGGAAGGCTGGGTGCTGACGCTCGCCGCCGAAATCCTGGATGAGGCGCTGCTGCCTTCCGAAGGCTTGCGCGGCGTGCTGTCGCAATGCGCCGTGGTGCGCGGCACGCCCGCGATCCGCTCCACCATGAAGCAGATTTTCGCTGAACATGCGGGCCGCAATTTCGGCAGGGCCCACATCCTGCGCGCGCTGTCGGCGGCGCTGATCGGTCTTGTCGCGCGCGAGCTCGCCAATGGGGTTTTGGGTAACGGCGCGGCCGATTCTGATCTGTTTCGCCGCTTCGAGACGCTCCTGGAGCAAAATCATCTCAAGCGCTGGAGCGTCTCCGACTATGCGAAAATCCTGTCGGTCACGCCCACCCATCTCAACCGCGTGACGCGTGCCGCGACCGGCGACACCGCCTCGCATCTGATCCTCAATCGCATGATCCGCGAGGCGCGGCGCAATCTCGTCTACACCAACCTACCGGTCTCGACGATTGCCTATACGCTCGGCTTCGACGATCCCGCTTATTTCAGCCGCGTCTATGCCGGCGCCACGGGACTATCGCCGCGTGCCTTCCGCGCCCGAATTCACGGCAGTGAAGCGTGAGTACGCGCGTGTTTGAATCGTGCAAAAGAATGGCTGAATCATCCATCCACGCCAATCGCGTGTTTCCTACACTGGTGCCGCGAGAGCCGCGGAAATTCCCCGCAACGGTTTTCTTGTTGACAGGACCATTTTATTTGTACAAGCGTACAAATGAGATCGGACGATCTGAGAGCAAGTCCGGCGGTTGCTGCGTGGACTGATGGGCGATGGGCCAGATTTGCATCTCGGGGTATAGGTACTAAAATACCCAGACGATGTGCGACCGAAGCGCGCGCTGAAGGTCGCCCAACGTCCGATTGACAACCGGGTCGCGAAAGACGCCATGTCGCCGCGACGTCAGGCGTAAGTTAAGATTGAGCAAGAGCCGGGGACTCGGCTCGGACACAGGCCGAAGAGGGGAGGAGCGTTCATGTTCGTTCGCAATCATTTGCTGTCGCTTGCTGCCGGCGCAGCCGTCGTCGCTGGCGTGGTCGTGGCCAGCCCGGCGCGCGCCGCAGACAGCGTCAAGATCGGGCTGATCCTGCCGATGACCGGCGGCCAGGCCTCGACCGGCAAGCAGATCGACAACGCGATCAAGCTCTACATGCAAGAGCACGGCGACACTGTCGCCGGCAAGAAGGTCGAGATCATCCTGAAGGACGACGGCGCCGTGCCGGACAAGACCAAGACCGCGGCGCAGGAGCTGATCGTCAACGACAAGGTGAATTTCATCGCGGGGTTCGGCATCACGCCGGCCGCGCTCGCCGCAGCGCCGCTTGCGACCGAAGCCAAGATTCCCGAAGTCGTGATGGCGGCGGGCACCTCGATCATCACCGAGAAATCGCCCTACATCGTGCGCACCTCGTTCACGCTGGCGCAGTCCTCCACCATCATTGGCGACTGGGCGGTGAAGAACGGCATCAAGAAGGTCGCAACGCTCACCTCCGATTATGCGCCGGGCAACGATGCGCTGAACTTCTTCAAGCAGCACTTCACGGCCGGCGGCGGCCAGATCGTCGAAGAGGTCAAGGTGCCGCTCGCCAATCCCGATTTCGCGCCGTTTCTGCAGCGCATGAAGGATTCCAAGCCCGACGCCATGTTCGTGTTCGTGCCGGCGGGGCAGGGCGGCAGCTTCATGAAGCAATATGCCGAGCGCGGCCTCGACAAGGCCGGCATCAAGGTGATCGGCCCCGGCGACGTCATGGACGACGATCTTCTCAACGGCATGGGCGACGCCGCGCTCGGTACTGTCACCGCGCACATCTATTCGGCCGCGCACCCCTCGCAGATGAACAAGGACTTCGTCGCAGCCTACAAGAAGGATTTCAGCAATCGTCCAGGCTTCATGGCGGTCGGGGGCTATGACGGCATTCACCTGATCTACGAGGCGCTGAAGAAGACCAATGGCGACACCAACGGCGACAAGCTGATCGCGGCCATGAAAGGCATGAAATGGGAGAGCCCGCGCGGCCCGATCTCGATCGATCCGGAGACCCGCGACATCATCCAGAACGTCTACATCCGCAAGGTCGAGAAGAAGGACGGCGAGCTCTACAACGTCGAGTTCCAGACCTTCCCCGACGTCAAGGACGCGGGCAAGACCAAGAAGTGACGCGGAGCGCGTCATCCCGGGACGCGGGCCCCACCTCGTCGTGCCCGGGCTTGTCCCGGGCATCCACGTCTTTCTTGCAGAGGGGGCCGGCAAAGACGTGGATGGCCGGGACAAGCCCGGCCATGACGAGGTGATGACGTTTGACGCTCGGCTAGCTAAATTCCATGACCTCCATCCTCACCAACCTCTTCGACGGCGTTGCCTATGGCATGCTGCTGTTCGTGCTCGCCTGCGGCCTTGCGGTCACGCTCGGACTGATGAACTTCGTCAACCTCGCCCACGGCGCCTTCGCCATGGCGGGCGGCTATGTCTGTGCGGTGCTGGTCAACCAGATGGGCTGGCCGTTCTTCGCTGGACTGCCGCTGGCATTCATCTCCGCGGCGGTCATCGGCGTGCTGATGGAGCGGCTGCTTTATCGTCACCTTTACTCACGAAGCCATCTCGACCAGGTGCTGTTCACGATCGGGCTCGTCTTCATGTCGGTGGCGGCGGTCGACTACATGATGGGCTCGGAGCGCGTTTTTATCAATCTTCCTTCCGCGCTTGAAGGGCAGTTCGACGTGTTCGGCGTCGGCATTGGCCGTTACCGGCTGATGATCATCGTGATCTGCGGCCTGCTCACTGCCTTGTTGCAGCTCATTCTCGCGCGCACTCGTTTCGGCAGCCGGCTGCGCGCCGCGGTCGACGATCCGCGCGCGGCCAGTGGGCTCGGCATCAACGTGCCGCAGGTCTTTGCCTTCACCTTTGCGTTCGGATGCGGCCTTGCCGGTCTCGGCGGCGCGCTGAGCGCGGAGGTGCTGGGCCTTGATCCGTATTTCCCGCTGAAATTCATGATCTACTTCCTGATCGTGGTAACAGTCGGCGGGTCGTCCTCGATCACGGGTCCGTTCCTGGCCTCGCTCCTGCTCGGCATCGCCGACGTCGCCGGCAAATATTACGTGCCGACGATGGGCCCGTTCGTGATCTACACCGTCATGATCGTGATCCTGATCTGGCGCCCGAACGGATTGTTCGGCCGCAGCGCCGCGCGGTGAGGCGCCATGACCGCGCAAGCTGACGTCGGATTTCATGCCAGAGCGCACGCGCGCTGGCACTGGGCCGAGATCATCTTCTGGATCGCGGCGCTCGCTTGCGGCTTCGTCTTTCCCTCGCGCTATCTGATCATGACCGAGATCGTGCGGCTCGCGCTGTTTGCGCTCTCGCTCGACCTGATCCTCGGCTATGCCGGCATCGTCTCGCTCGGGCATGCCGCGTTCTTGGGCGTCGGAGCCTATAGCGCGGGGCTGCTCGCGCTGCACGGCATCATCACCGAACCGGTGCTGGCGCTGATCGTGGCGGGGCTGGCGGCCATGGTGCTCGGCTTCCTCACGAGCTTTCTGGTGATCCGCGGCGTCGACCTGACGCGCCTGATGGTGACGCTCGGGATTGCGCTCTTGCTAGAGGCGCTGGCCGAGCGCTACTCCGATATCACCGGCGGCACCGACGGGCTGCAGGGCATCGAGATGCAGCCGATCCTCGGGCTGTTTCACTTCGACATGTTCGGCAAGGCGGGCTTCTTCTATTCGCTTGCCGTGACGTTCCTGCTGTTCCTTCTGGCGCGGCGGATCGTGCATTCGCCATTCGGCCTGTCGCTGCGCGCGATCCGCAACAACCCGCTGCGCGCGGCCGCGATCGGCATCCCCGTCAACCGGCGCCTGATCGCGATCTATACGGTCGCCGCCTTCTATGCCGGCATTGCGGGGGCGCTGTTCACCCAGACCACGGCGCTCGCTTCCCTTGACGTGTTCGCGTTCGAGCGCTCCGCCGATCTGATGCTGGTGCTTGTCATCGGCGGCACCGGCTATCTCTATGGCGGGCTCGTCGGCGCGGTGGTGTTCCGCATGCTGCAGGAGATTTTCTCCACCATCACCCCGCAATATTGGCAGTTCTGGATCGGCGCGGTGCTGGTCGTGATCGTGCTGGTCGGCCGTGGTCGCTTGCACCGCTGGGCGCTGTGGCTGCCCAATCTCGTGATCACGCAATTCGCCGGCCGCAGGGCGGCCGTGGCCGTTCCGGAAGGAGACGCGCCATGACGGTTGCGCTGGAAACGAGGGGGCTGGAGAAATCCTTTGGCGGCTTGCGGGTGACGCGCGACCTTTCGCTCAAGGTGGTGCAGGGCGCGCGCCATGCGTTGATCGGCCCGAACGGCGCGGGCAAGACCACCGTCATCAATCTCCTGACCGGCGTGCTCAAGCCGAACGGCGGCCGGATTTTGCTCGAGGGGAACGACATCACCGATCTGCCGGTGCATACGCGCGTGCTGCGCGGGCTGTCGCGGACCTTCCAGATCAATCAGCTTTACGCCGACCTCACGCCGCTCGAGACCGTTGGCCTTGTGGTCTCCGAGCGCATGGGCCGTGGCGGTGACTGGTGGCGGCGGATGGGCACGCGCGACGACGTCAACGCCGAGGTCGCGGAGAATCTCGCACGCTTCCATCTCCTCGACGTCATGAACGAAAAGACCGCGACCCTGCCTTACGGCAAGCAGCGCCTGCTGGAAATTGCGGTCGCGATCGCGGCAAAACCGCGCGTGTTGCTCCTCGACGAGCCCGCCGCCGGCGTGCCCGAAAGCGAGCGCCACGATATTCTCGCGGCCGTCGCAGCCCTTCCGCGCGACGTCACCGTGCTCCTAATCGAGCACGACATGGATCTGGTATTCTCCTTCGCCGACCGCATCTCGGTGCTGGTCAACGGCGCGCTTTTGGTCGAAGGGCCGCCGGAAGAGGTCGCGCGCGATCCCCAGGTGAAGGCGGTCTATCTCGGCGAGGTGGCCGATGCCTGATCTGCTCAAGGTGGAGGACTTGCGCGCCGGCTATGGCGAAGCGGTGGTGCTGCCCAACATGTCGCTGACGCTGCCGGAGGGCCAGGTGCTCGCGCTGCTCGGTCGCAACGGCACCGGCAAGACCACGCTGATCAATTCCGTCGTCGGCATCACCCGCCGTTTCGGCGGATCGGTCGCGCTCGCAGGCGTCGACCTCACCGCAATGCGGCCTGACCAACGGGCGCGGGCCGGCATCGGCTGGGTGCCGCAGGAGCGCAATATCTTCCGCTCGCTGACGGTGGAAGAGAACATGACGGCGGTGGCTCAGCCTGGGCCGTGGACGGTCGAAAAGGTCTACGAAATGTTCCCGCGGCTGAGGGAGCGGGGCAGCAATTTCGGCAATCAGCTTTCCGGCGGCGAGCAGCAGATGCTCGCGATCGGCCGCGCGCTGACGCTGAACCCGAAGGTCCTGCTGCTGGACGAGCCGACCGAGGGGCTGGCGCCCATCATCGTCGAGGAACTCTTGAAGGCGTTGGGCACGATTACACGCGCCAGTGGCATCTGCTCCATCATCGTCGAGCAGAATGCGCAAAAGATATTGGGGCTTGCCGACCGCGTTGTGATATTGGAGCGCGGTACGATCGCCCACGATGCGGAAAGCCGCGCGCTGAAGGCCGATCCCGCAGTGCTCGAACGCTACCTTGGCGTAACCGGAAAGTCGTGATGATGCCAGAACTTTTGCCGTCATTGCGAGGAGCGCAGCGACGAAGCAATCCATGTTTCAGCAAGCGGAGTAATGGATTGCTTCGCGGAGCCTGTCATCGGGCCGCGGTTTCGCGCGGACCCGTTGGCTCGCAATGACGATGTCTGATAGAGCTGTTTGACGGGAGTCTTGACCATGCAGAGAACCAAACCGCCATTCCGTGCCGACGAGGTTGGCAGCCTGTTGCGGCCGCCGAAGATCAAGGAGGCGCGCGCCAGGCTTGAGAAGGGTGAGATCGGAGCTGACGAGCTGCGCAAGGTCGAGGACATGGAGATCGAGAAGGTCGTGCACCGGCAGGCCTCGACCGGGCTGAAGCTCGCGACCGACGGCGAGTTCCGCCGCTCCTGGTGGCATTTCGATTTTCTCGCCAAGCTCACCGGCTGTGAGCTGTTTCATCCCGATATCGGCATCCAGTTCACCGGCGTGCAGACGCGCCATGACGCGGTGCGCGTAATCGGCAAGATCGACTTCCCGGACAACCATCCGATGCTCGATCACTTCCGCTTCCTGAAGAAGTTCGCCGACCAGGCGCACGTGACGGCGAAGATGACGATCCCTTCGCCGACCGTTCTGCACTTCCGCGGCGGCCGCAACCTGATCTCGAAGGACGTCTACCCCGATCTCGACGCCTTCTATGAGGATCTCGGCAAGACCTACCGCAAGGCGGTGAAGGCGTTCTATGACGCAGGCTGCCGCTATCTGCAATTCGACGACACCGTGTGGGCCTATCTCTGCTCGCAGGAGGAATTGAAGAAGGCGCGCGAGCGCGGCGACAATCCGGAAGGGTTGCAGCAGATCTATGCGCGCATCATCAACTATGCGATCGCCGAGAAGCCCGCCGACATGGTGATCACGACGCATGTCTGCCGCGGCAATTTCCGCTCCACCTGGATCGCGTCGGGCGGCTACGAGCCGGTCGCCGAAACCCTGCTCGCCGGCACCAACTAC
>NZ_DATGFH010000152.1:0-6709 GCF_035309285.1 Bradyrhizobium sp.
CTTTCTCCAGGCGTGCCGAGACTCAATTCAGTTGACGACGAATTCAAAAACAAGACTCCAAATACTGCCAAGCAACGGCGTGGATTTTTCCTCTTCCCGCAACATCAAGAGAACTAGCCTGAAGAGTGCGGAGAGAATCAATTGCAAAATGCGTATGGGTAACACCGTAAGGCCAACGCATGAGTTCCTATTCCCGCTGAGCGACATATGGATTGTCGCTTGGCGCGCTCTGCGCGAAGTCGCGCGATGTGCTTGAGCTTGCGATGCTTGCCACGCTTCACGAGAGGGCGCTTCGCGATCGTCGCGAAACGTTGGGAGCGGGATGCGGTGGACGAATTTGCGCGTGAGACGAACGTGTCGCACGGGCGGCCAAGCCGTGTGGTCCCGGCGCTGGGATCAAGCCCCGGGTGATGGCGATGTCGGCCCTTGCGGGCCCGAATGTTTCCGGCAGCAGGCGTTGTTCAGTTGGAGAGGGACGATTTCGATCGAATCATCCCTCTCTAACGTCAGAGGTCTCCTCGGCCCACTCGCGCCGATTTCCCGGATCATTCTCTAGGCGGCGCGAACGTATCCGTAGCGCAAGTTCGAGGGTTCCTTGGCCGCCTGTGTGTACTCGGTTTTAAGCGCCGCGAGGCGGTCCTCGGAAAAGGCTGGCATCTTGCTGTTGTCAGCCGCCTTCAGCTTGATTTTGTAAAACCTCATTGCGTTGCCCGAGAAGATCGCCTGCTTGGTCGTGCTGTTGGCGTCGCCGAGCGGCGCAAAGCCGTACTTCGTCTGCATGTCCTCCGGGATTTCGAGGCGGCGCAGCGCCTCGATCTGCCACTGCGGTGAGCCGTACCAGACCGAGTCGGTTCCCCACATCACGTGATCGACCCCCATGCCCTTGATCAGCGTGCCGACCAGCGCGGCGCAGAATTTTGGATGCGCCACCGCCGAGTTCGCAAAGGACGTGCCGAGCTCGGCATAGACATTGGTGACACCAAACTTCTGCGGGATTTCCGCGAGATCTGTGGCCCACTGGATGCGGCCGGTCTGCTCGAACTCCGCCCACGCCTTGTCCGGCAGTTCGAGGAACGGTCGCAGCGCCGAGTGATAGATCACGAAATTCATCTGCGGCCAATCCTTTGCGGTCTTC
This sequence comes from Bradyrhizobium sp., assembly GCF_035309285.1. GTDB lineage: Bacteria > Pseudomonadota > Alphaproteobacteria > Rhizobiales > Xanthobacteraceae > Bradyrhizobium. The sequence continues at coordinate 1,136 of NZ_DATGFH010000152.1, forward strand.
CCGATGTCCCACGCCGTTGCGTATTCCCACACGCCGGAAAACGACTTCTCATAGTCGGGCGGCAGCAGACCCTTGTGAATGCACAGCGTGTTGATACCGGCCTTCACAGCTTTCTCGTAGAACGGATACATCACCGCCTCGTCGTCGAGCCGCCATGGGAATTTCGATGGCGCAAGCGGGTCGCCGATCGTGTAGGACTTCCATGAATCCGGCTTGTAGACCGCGATCGCCTTGTCGACCTCGTCCATCCAGCCGGGTTGCTTGGGGGTGATAACACTGTGCGCCAAGAGGCGGCGCGAGCCCGCGAAGTCGTTGATCAGCTCTCGCGCCTTGACAATTTGCTCGTTGGACAAAAGCCACCAGCTAGGGTCGTCGAACGGCGCGCCGCTTAAGAGCGCTATGTTGGTGTCCCCGTCGTAGTAGACCTCTTTCACATAGTTCAGGAACTTGTAGCGGGCGAGCGAAGAGACGCCCTCATCCTTCATCCTCGGGTTCCAGTGCTGACTTGCAAAGTCCGCAAGCCCCAGGAGCTCCTTGTGATCGAAGTCGTCGCGCACGAAATGGGTCTGGACATCGAAGATGAACTGGCCGGCGAGGCTTTGCGCGCGTGCCAGCATCAGCTCGGGCTCACGGGCCTCGGCCGGCGCAACTTGGAAGACGTTACCGTAGATATCGTTCATTGCGAGAAAGGCCGCGGCCATGCCGCAGCTCGTATGCAAGAACTGCCGGCGGCTCAGGCCCAGCCGTTTGCCGTTAGCATCAGCGAGCTCGTTAATTCGAGTTTCAACCTTCTTCTGAATGGCGCTCTGCGGGGGCGGGAGATACTCGCCGTTTGATACGATCTGGGTAGGAATCGGCGTTGCCGCCGATGCTGCTTCGGCGCCGGCAACGAGGCGCTGTTCGCGTTCACTAAGCCAACTGCTCATCGTTCTCCTCCCTAGTCTTGCTGGTAGGGACCAGTGCAAGTTGCGCGCATTAGGCCGCACGCTTGGCCATTTCCGATCCGCTAAGGTGGATCCGCTCGGCTTGCGGCGTTCTGGTCCCATCGCGCGATGAGAACCCGAAAGGCAGCTTGAAGGATTTGATAGGACTAGCGGCACCCTTTATGGTCATGGACTCAACGCTCGAACCTCTAACAGCGCAAGCAATGTAATTCGGCAGAAGCGCTGTCCCAACGCTTCGTCCTCGGTGCCTACGAGGGGGCTTGGCAAGCGCCCCGACGCTGGCGACCACAAGCGACGTCATTGCGCGCTCGGCGCCAGCGGGCCGCCCCGGAATGACAGGGAAGGCTGACTTTGCCCGGCGAGGCTGGGCAAGAAAGCGGTCGGTTTGGGATTCTGATGTACGATTCGTTTTATGACGAATCACACGTTCAAGACCGGCGAGAGCCGGGACCAGGTCAGCCTTCTGCCGGCGCGGATTGAGGACTATGTCGGAGCGGACAATCCGGTGCGGGCGATCGAGAGCTTTGTTTGCGCTCTTGATCTTGCCAAGCTTGGCTTTCGCCATGCGGATCGCGGCGCGGAAGAAGCTGGTCAGCCGCCCTATGATCCGGCCGACCTGCTGAAGCTCTATCTTTATGGCTATATCAATCAGGTCAGGTCTTCGCGTCGGTTGGAGCGGGAGGCCAGCCGGAATCTGGAGCTGATCTGGCTCTTGAAGAACCTGAAGCCCGGTTATCGAACGATCGCCAACTTCCGCAAGGAGAACTGGGCGGCATTAAAGGCAGCGAACCGCAGTTTTGTGCTGCTGGCGCGCGAACTGGAGCTGGTCGGCGGCAGCGTTGTTGTGAACGACAGCAGTGATGTCGGCCAGCTTCATGCGATGGCGAAGGCGGCCAAAGACATTCTTGGAGCGAAGGCGCTGCAGGTGCTGGCCGATGAAGGCTATTACAGCAGTCTCGAACTGAAGGCGTGCGAGGATGACGGCATCGTCGCCTATGTACCTGTGCCAGAAGGCAACAAGGTGGTCGAGAAGAAGGGTCGCTTCAGCCGTAGGGCCTTCAGCTACGATGCTGGTGCAGACGCCTATCATTGCCCCGCCGGCGAACGGCTGCGTCGGGTCAAGGGACATTGGCAAAACGCAAGCGGCCGGATCGAGATCCGCTATGCGAGCCGGAAGGCGATCTGCCAAACTTGCCGGTTAAGGTCACGTTGTCTTGCCGAGAATGCCTCTCAACGTATCGTGTATCGCTGGGAGCACGAGGATGTTCTCGAACGTCATCGCGCACGCATGCAAGGCGCAGATGAGCTGATGCGCCGCCGATCCGCCCTCATCGAGCATCCCTTCGGCACAATCAAGTGTCGCGCCGGTTATCGCCACTTTCTGGTCCGCGGCTTCAACAAGGTTCGCGGCGAATGGAGCCTGATGGCGCTGTGCTACAACCTCAGCCGTGTGCTCAACATCCTCGGCCTCGAACGCTTCATCGCCTGCATCGCAAACCTAATCTCGCCGCCTCTGCGCGCTCCAACAGCCCTCTTAAACCTCATTTGCACAGCGCTGAGCCCATTCTGGACGCCAAACTCGCCTCCGCTCGCCCGTTGCCGTCAGGCCTTGCCTTTCGCACACTGAGCGCAAGTTCTTGCCCGGCCTCGGCGGGCAAATCATTTCTTGTTATCGGAATGTGATTTCCATGAATCAGAAGATGTCAAGCGTTCCTGCGAAAAATATTTTGCTTCCGTTTTTCGTAAGATATGGTTTGCTTCGCGCCGTCCCGCACCCGATAAGAGGGGCGCTTCGCGATCGTCACGAACGTTGGGCGCGGGATGCGGTGGACGTGTTTGCGCGTGAGACGAACGCGCCGGCATGGACGGCCAAGCCGTGTGGTCCTGACGCCCCGACGCTGGCGTCAAGTCTGCGGGCGAAAGCTCGCAGGCGACGGGGGCTATCAAGCCCGGTACCCCGGGGAGAGCGCGGAGCAGCCGTTAAAACCATTGCGCAGGGAATGTCGGTTGTTCCGGCTGCCCTGTTGTTGCTTGCGTGCGCAAAGTGCACTTTCTTTGCACGCAAGGCTCGCGGGTGCGGCCTGCATCCGGCATTCCCTGCGCCCTTGATTTCTGGGGCGACGGACGATGCAAAACTCGGGCATGTCGTGCCGCGGGAACGAGGCTTCGTGTCGGGCGCTGCGTATAGGTCACCCATCCTGACCAGTTTTTGGCGTTGCGGCCATGCGGCTTTCTCGTCTAGAAGAGCGGCACGGCGCCTCCGCCGGCAACGAACCGTCAACGGTTTTGGCCGAGGATTTGTGCGCCGAAAAGGGTCTGGCGATGCTGATTCGCAAGCGTTTGTGCGGAGATCGGGACGGGGCGGCGCAAGCCGCACGCGCGATTCCGGCTGCGTCGGCGTCCACCCTGCTTCTTGGCGGGCTTCTGCTTCTTATCGGCCCCTGAGGGCCGTCTGGGCGGTTTGCGCCTGGGCACTCAGGGGTTGCGCGAGAACACCAAAACCCTTCAGCGCTCTTCAGATGCAGCGCACTGACCCATAAGGAATCTTTGCCATGACCACCGCCAAAAAGTCCGAGAAGGACCGCGTCATCATTTTTGACACCACGCTGCGCGACGGCGAGCAATGCCCCGGCGCCACCATGACCTTCGAAGAGAAGCTCGAGGTCGCCGAGATGCTCGACGACATGGGTGTCGACGTCATCGAGGCCGGCTTCCCCATCACCTCCGAAGGCGACTTCCAGGCGGTGAGCGAGATCGCCCGCCGCTCCAAGAACGCGGTCATCGCGGGCCTGTCCCGCGTGCATCCGAAGGACATCGACCGCTGCGCCGAAGCCGTAAAGTTTGCGAAGCGGGGCCGCGTCCATACCGTGATCGCAACCTCGCCGCTGCATATGCGCGTCAAGCTGAACATGACGCCGGAGCAGGTGATCGAGACCTCGATTGCCAACGTCACCCGCGCCCGCAACCATATCGACGACGTCGAATGGTCGGCGGAAGACGGCACCCGCAGCGAGATGGACTTCCTCTGCCGCATCGTGGAGGCCGTGATCAAGGCCGGCGCCACCACGGTGAATATCCCCGACACCGTCGGCTATACGATCCCCGAGGAATACACCCATTTCATGCGCACGCTGATCGAGCGGGTGCCGAACTCCGACAAGGCGGTGTTCTCGGTCCACTGCCATAACGATCTCGGCATGGCGGTCGCCAATTCGCTCGCCGGCATCGCGGGTGGCGCGCGGCAGGTCGAATGCACCGTCAACGGCATCGGCGAGCGCGCCGGCAACGCGGCGCTCGAAGAGATCGTGATGGCGATCAATGTGCGCAACGACAAGTTCCCGTGGTGGAACAGGATCGACACCACGCAGCTCACGCGCGCCTCGAAAATGGTGTCGGCGGCGACCTCGTTCCCGGTGCAGTACAACAAGGCGATCGTCGGCCGGAACGCGTTCGCGCATGAGAGCGGCATCCATCAGGACGGCGTGCTGAAGGATGCGTCGACCTACGAGATCATGCGGCCGGAGATGGTCGGCCTGAAGCAATCCTCGCTGGTGCTGGGAAAACATTCCGGGCGCCACGCCTTCATCCACAAGCTGGAGGAGTTGGGCTACAAGCTCGGTCCGAACCAGCTCGAGGATGCCTTTGCGCGGATGAAGGCCCTGGCCGATCGCAAGAAGGACATCTACGACGAGGACATCGAGGCGCTGGTCGAGGGCGAGATGGCCGCTTCCCACGACCGCATCAAGCTGATGTCGCTGACGGTGATCGCGGGCACGCGTGGTCCGCAGCGCGCCACTATGAAGCTCGATGTCGACGGCCAGGTGAAGATCGAGGAGGTCGAAGGCAACGGTCCGGTCGACGCGGTGTTCAACGCCATCAAGGCGCTGGTGCCGCATGAAGCCAAGCTCGAGCTCTATCAGGTGCATGCGGTGACCGAAGGCACCGATGCGCAGGCCGAAGTCTCGGTGCGGCTGAGCCATGAGGGAAGGTCGATGACGGCGCGTGCGGCCGATCCCGACACGCTGGTTGCGTCAGCGAAAGCCTATCTCGGCGCGCTCAACAAGATCGTGATGAAGCGCCAGCGCGACGTCGCGACTGCGAAGGTGGCGGGGTGAAAGGCTCCGCCGTCATTGCGAGCGAAGCGAAGCAATCCAGAATCTTTTCCGCGGAGGCGGTCTGGATTGCTTCGTCGCCAACGCTCCTCGCAATGACGGCTCGGACGACAAGACGACATGCCCTCTGACACTATCGATCCCGACGCGCCACGCATCGTGTCCGCGGCCGAAACCGCGCTGTCGCGCCGGGTCGATCTGACGACGCTGCGGCTGTTCATCGCGATTTGTGAGGAACAGAATCTGACGCGTGCCGCGAGCCGCGAGGGCATCGCGGCCTCCGCCGTCTCCAAGCGCATGAACGACTTCGAGCTTGCTTTCGGCGTCACGCTGTTCAAGCGGCTCTCCAAAGGCATGGCGCTGACGCCGGCCGGCGAAGCGCTGCTGCATCACGCCCGTCTCACGCTGCTCAATGTCGAGAAGATCGCGGTCGAGCTGTCGGAATATTCGCAAGGCGTGCGCGGCCATGTCCGCATGCTCGCCAACCTCTCGGCGATCGTGCAGTATCTGCCGGAGGA
>NZ_DATGFH010000153.1:0-28201 GCF_035309285.1 Bradyrhizobium sp.
GCGGAAATCCTCGCTCATGTAGGCCTTGAGGATCAGGTCCTCGCCCTCGTCGCGCGACAGCGTGCGGCGGATACGGCGCACCGCCTCCTTGGTGACTTCGAGCGTGATCGGCGCGTGGGAAGCCACGAGTTTCGCCGTCTCGTCGGCGCGGCGCTGCAGCGTCTCGATATCGGGCACCACCTCGTTGAGGAGCCCGAGCGCCAGCGCCTCGCCCGCCTCGACGAGCCGCGCCTTGAAGATCAGGTCCTTGGTCCGTGCCGGGCCGATCAGCGCGACCAGGCGGGAGATGTTGGACATCGACAGGCAGTTGGCGAGCGTGCGCGCGATCGGAAAGCCGATCCGGGTCGATGCCGTGCCGATGCGGATGTCGCAGCAGGCCGCAATCCCGGCGCCGCCGCCGGTGCAGGCGCCCGTGATCGCCGCGATCACGGGAACGCGGCAACTCTCCAGCGTGCCGAGCACGCGGTCGATCCGCGCCTCGTAATCGAGCGCATCCTGCGCGGTCTTGAAGGCGCGGAACTGGGAGATGTCCGTGCCGGAGGCGAACGCCTTGTCGCCGGCGCCGGTCAGGATCAGCGCCTTGATCGAGTGGTCGGCATTGATGCTCTCGCAGATCGAGGCCATCCGCTCGTACATCGCAAAGGTCAGCGCGTTGCGCGCCTGCGGTCGGTTGAAGGTCAGCCGCGCGATCCCGTCGGTGACGGAATAGAGCAGGTCTTCATTGGCTGATACCGGGGCGTTCATCGCACTCTTCCTTTTTCGGTTTGAATTATCTCAGGCGACCGCGGCTTTCGGCACGGCGGCCTGCTCTCGGCGCTTGAGGACATCCATGGCGGCGACCACGCCGCCGGAGCGGTGCGGCACCTTGGCGAGATCAAGGCCCATCTCGACGCCCGACAGCGTTCCCATCAGCATCAGATCGTTGAAGTGGCCGATATGGCCGATGCGGAACAGCTTGCCCTTGACCTTGTTGAGGCCGGTGCCGAGCGACATGTCGAAATTCTCCAGCACCACTTTGCGGAAATGGTCGGAGTCGTGGCCCTCGGGCATGCGCACGCCGGTGAGGGCCGGCGAATGCGCGCCCTGTTCCTGGCATTGCGTCTCCAGGCCCCAGACCTTCATCGCCGCGCGCGTCGCCTCGCTGTGGCGCTTGTGGCGGGTGAACACGTTCTCCATGCCCTCTTCCTCGAGCATCTTGATCGCTTCGCGCAGGCCGAACAGCAGGTTGATCGCGGGCGTATAGGGGAAGGTGCCGACCTTGTTGAAGGCCATGACGTCTTCCCATTCCCAATAGGAGCGCAGGCCCGGATTGGCCTTGGCGACCGCGAGCGCCTTTTCCGACACCGCGTTGAAGCCGAGCCCCGGCGGCAGCATCAGCCCCTTCTGCGAGCCCGCGACCGAGACGTCGACGCCCCAGGCGTCATGCTCATACTCCATCGAGCCGAGGCCGGAGATGGTGTCGACCATCAAGAGCGCCGGATGTGTGAGGCGGTCCATGATGTTGCGGACGTCGAGTGGCCGGGTGACGCAGCCGGTCGAGGTCTCGTTATGAACCACGCAGACGGCCTTGATCTTGTGCGCCTTGTCGGCAGAAAGCCGCGCCTCGATCTGTTCAAGATCAGCACCATGGCGCCAGTCGCCCGGAATGAATTCCACGTCGAGCTTGAACTTGTCGGCGATGCCGCGCCAGAGCACGGCGAACTGCCCGGTCTCGCACATCAACACCTTGTCGCCGGGCTGCAGCGTGTTGACGATCGCGGCTTCCCACGCGCCGGTCCCGGACGAGGGAAAGATGATGACCGGCTGCTTGGTCTTGAACATGCGCTGCATGCCGGAAAGCACCGCAAAACCGATCTCGGCAAACTCCGGACCGCGATGGTCGAGGCCCGGCATGTCCATCGCCCGCAGCACGCGGTCGGGAATGTTGGTCGGTCCTGGAATCTGGAGGAAATGCCTTCCGGTATGCACGGTCATGGGGGTCCTTTCCCGGCGAAGTCTTTGGAGGCGCTCGAATAGCACCATTCGAGCGGCTTTTCCCCTGCCGGGGGGCTGGCGTCAATGCATAAGAGGTCGGCCCTGCGGCGCGGAAATGCGCCCGCCCGCGCTGCGTTCCCCTGTTTCTCCGGCGTCCTCGAAAGCACCGCAGACAAGCCCTAGTTCTTCACCACCTTCAAATGCGACTGCGCATTGGCGAGCGTCGGTTCTTCGAGCGTCTTGATCGCGACTTCGACGCCGCCGGAGCGATGCGGAATGCCGGCTTTCGCAAGCCCCATCTCGACGCCGGACAAGGCGCCGAGCAGGGTCAGCTCGTTGCACTCGCCGAGATGGCCGATCCGGAACACCTTGCCTGCGACCTTGCCGAGCCCCGAGCCGAGCGACATGTTGCTCGTCTCCAGCACCACTTTCCGGAACTGGTCGGCGTCGTGTCCCGGCGGCATCAGCACGGCGGTCAGCACCGGCGAATATTCCGCCGGGTTCTGGCACAGCACCTCCAACCCCCAATGCGTGACTGCGGCGCGGGCTGCGGCTGCAAGGCGCTTGTGGCGCGCAAAAACACTCTCCAGCCCCTCCTCCATGAGCATCGTGATGGATTCGCGCAGGCCGTAGAGCAGGTTGGTCGCCGGCGTATAGGGGAAGAAGCCGTTCGCATTCGGCTTTAACATCTCCTCCCAGTCCCAATAGGAGCGCGGCATCTTGCTGGTCTTCGCCGCCGCGCGCGCCTTCTCCGAGATCGCGTTGAAGCCAAGCCCCGGCGGCAGCATGAAGCCCTTCTGCGAGCAGCTTACGGTGACGTCGACCTTCCACTCATCGTGGCGATAGTCGATCGAGCCGAGCGAGGAGATGGTGTCGACCAGCAGCAGCGCCGGATGACCGGTCTTGTCGAGGGCTGTGCGGATCTCGTTGACGCGGCTGGTCGCGCCCGTCGAGGTCTCGTTATGGACCACCATGACGGCCTTGATCGCGTGAGAGGAATCCTGCGCCAGCCGCGCCTCGATCGCTGCGGGGTCGGCGCCGTGGCGCCAGTCGCCCGGCATGAACTCGACATCGATGCCCCAGCGCACCGCCATGTTCCGCCAGAGCGTCGCGAAATGACCGGTCTCGACCATCAGCACCTTGTCGCCTGGCGAAAGCGTGTTGACGATCGCCGCCTCCCACGCGCCGGTGCCCGACGAGGGGAAAATGATGACGGGCCCAGTGGTCTGGAAGATTGTCTGGCTGCCTCGAAAGACGGCCTTGGCGAGCTCGGCAAACTGCGCGCTGCGATGGTCGATGATCGGCATGTCCATGGCCCGCAGCACACGGTCCGGGATGGGGCTCGGGCCGGGAATATGGAGGAAATGGCGTCCCTGATGCGGCATGCGAGCCTCCCGCTGCGGTGAAGCGCGGACTATTGCATTCAATATTGGGTGCCGCAACCCTCGCAATTGCACACAATTTCCTTGCCCCGCAGCTTTGGACCGGGGCATAAATTGTTCCCATGAAACCCCTGATTCCCAGCGAGACCATTCCCGCCGCCGCGCCAGCGCGAGAGGACCAGTCGCTGCACGACGAGATCCTGACGCGGCTGCGCGACCACATCGTCGAGGGCAACATTCCCGACGGCGGCCGCATCCCGGAGCGGCAGCTCTGCGAGATGCTCGGCATTTCGCGCACGCCCTTGCGCGAGGCGCTGAAGGTGCTCGCCGCCGAAGGCCTGATCGAGCTGTTGCCGAACCGCGGCGCGCGCGTGCGGCAATTGAGCGAGCGCGATCTCGCCGAATTATTCGACGTGATGGGCGGGCTCGAAGCGCTCGCCGGCCGGCTCGCCTGCGAGACTATCAGCGGTGCCGAGATCGCGGAGATCGAGCGGCTGCATTACGAGATGTACGGTTTCTACCTGCACCGCGACATGCACGGCTATTTCCGCGTCAACCAGCTCATCCACCAGAAGATCGTCGAAGCGTCGCGCAACGCGACGCTGCAAGCGACCTATGCGAGCTTCGCCGGGCGCATCCGCCGCATCCGCTATGCCGCCAATTTCGCCCGCAAGCGCGAGCGCTGGGGTGAAGCCATGCGCGAGCACGAGGCGATCCTGGAGGCGCTGCGCCGCCGCGCCGGCAGCGAACTCGCCGACATCCTGTTCGCCCACCTGCGCAACAAGCGCAAAGCCGCGGTGGAGCATCTGGCGCAGGACGGCACCCCGGCGCCGGCCGGCTTATAAGGCCTCCGCAAATCCAACTTTTGCATGCAAAATTTCAATGCAATCCAAAGGGATTGAATTGGCTGCCGACCCCGACTACGGACAAGCATGCCCGACCACGCACCCTCTCCGCTTGAGACCCGGCTTGTCCGCGAGATCACGGGCGAGGTGCTGTTCGACCGCTTCAGCCGCGGCCGTTATGCGACGGATGCCTCGTTCTACCAGATCATGCCGGCGGGTGTGGTGGTGCCGCGCACGATGGACGAGGCGTTGCGGGCGCTGGCGATTGCCCGCGAGCAGGGGCGCGTCGTCACGCCGCGCGGCGGCGGCACCTCGCAATGCGGCCAGACCGTCAATGACGGCATCGTTGTCGATGTCTCGAAACATCTGAACCGCATCCTCGCACTGGATGTCGAGAAGGCGACCTGCGTGGTCGAACCCGGCATCGTGCTCGACGATCTCAACCGGCAACTGAAAAAGCACGGGTTGTGGCTTCCCGTCGACGTCTCGACGGCCTCGCGAGCGACCATCGGCGGCATGGCCGGCAACAATTCCTGCGGCGGCCGCAGCTTGCGCTACGGCACCATGCGCGACAACACGATCGCGCTGGAGGCTGCCCTCGCCGACGGCACGCGCCTGCACTTTGGCGAGGTACCGCGCGATCTCTCGGGCGTGACGATGCCGGACCATGGCGCTGCGCTGTTTCGCGACATGCTTGATCTCGGCGAGCGCGAGGCCAGTGAGATCGCGGACAAGTTCCCGAAGGTGCAGCGCCGCGTCGGCGGCTATAACCTCGATGCCCTGGTGCCGCGCAACGCGCCCAACAACATGGCGCATCTGCTCGTTGGCTCCGAAGGCACGCTCGCCTTCACCACCCAGGTCGAGCTGAAGCTATGGCCCGTAATCCGCAACAAGGTGCTCGGCGTCTGCCATTTCGGCAGCTTTTACGAAGCGATGGATGCCGCCCAGCATCTGGTAAAACTCAAGCCGATCGCGATCGAGCTGGTCGACCGCACCATGATCGCGCTCGGCCGCGAGATTACAATGTTCCAGCCGGTGATCGCGGCCGCCGTGCGCGGCGATCCCGATGCCATTCTCGTCGTCGAATTCGCAGAAGAGGATCAATCCGAAAATCTGCAACGGCTGAAGCGGCTCACCGAACTGATGGGCGATCTCGGCTTTGGCTGGAACAATCCGCGACGCAAATGGGGCGGCGTGGTCGAGATAACTGAGCCCGCGTTGCAGACGGCGGTCGCCGATTTCCGCGCCGCTGGTCTCAATGTGATGATGTCCATGAAGGAGGCGGGAAAGCCGGTCTCCTTTGTCGAGGATTGCGCAGTGCCGCTGCCGCATCTCGCCGACTACACCGAGCGCCTCAACGCGGTGTTTCGCAAGCACGGCACCCACGGCACCATGTATGCGCACGCCTCCGAAGGCTGCCTGCATGTACGCCCGGTGCTGAACCTGCGGCTGGAGAAAGACGTCAAGGCGATGCGGGCGATCGCGGAAGAAGCCTTCGCCATGGTGCGCGAATACAAGGGCTCGCATTCCGGCGAGCATGGCGACGGCATCGTGCGCTCGGAGTTTCACGAAGCGATGTTCGGCTCGCGCATCGTCGCCGATTTCGCCGAGGTGAAGCACCGCTTCGATCCGGAGAACGTGCTCAATCCCGGCAAGATTGTCGATCCACCGAAAATGGATGACCGCACGCTGTTCCGTTACCCACCGGACTATCGCATCAGTGAATTGAAGACCGTGCTCGACTGGTCGGCCTATCCCGGCGCGAGCGGCGGCTTCCAGGGCGCGGTCGAGATGTGCAACAACAACGGCGCCTGCCGCAAGCTCGAGGGCGGCGTGATGTGCCCCTCCTATCGCGCCACCCACGATGAGAAGGATGTCACGCGAGGGCGTGCGAACACGCTGCGGCTTGCGATCTCCGGCCAGCTCGGCCCCGATGCGCTCGCCTCCGACGAGATGGCGGAGACGCTGAAACTGTGCGTGTCCTGCAAAGCCTGCCGGCATGAATGCCCTGTTGGCGTCGACATGGCCAAAATGAAGATCGAGGTGCTTGCCGCGCGCGTCGCGCGCACTGGGTTGTCGCTGCGCGACCGGCTCGTCGGCTATCTCCCGCACTACGCGCCGTTCGCCTCGCGCTTTGCGTGGCTCGCGAACTTGCGCAACCAAAGCCCTATGCTCCGAGCGCTGTTCGAGAGAATAGCTGGCATCAGCGCCAAGCGCACCCTGCCCGCGTTCCGGCGCGACATTTTCCATGTTGATGCCGAGGCGTTCGGCCCCGCCGGCGGCCACGAGGTCGTGCTGTTTGCCGACACTTTCAATCGCACCTACGAGCGCGAGAATCTCGACGCCGCGCTGCGCGTTCTCGTCGAAGGCGGCTACCGCGTCTATCTACTGAAGCCGGTCACCGGCAGCCGCCCGCTCTGCTGCGGGCGCACCTTCCTTTCCGCCGGCCTGGTCGACCAGGCACGCGCCGAGCTCGATCGCCTCGTGCAAACCTATGCGCCCTTCGCCGCGCGCGGCGTGCCGATCGTGGGTTTGGAGCCAAGCTGCCTGCTGACGCTGCGCGATGAGCTGTTGTCGCTGCGCAAGGACGAGACTGCGAAGACGATCAGCGCGCATGCACTGCTATTCGAGGAATTCCTGGTGCGCGAGGCGCAGGCCGGACGCTTGCAGCTTCCGCTCGGTGTAATCGGCGACAAGGCGCTGGTGCACGGCCATTGCCACCAAAAATCGTTCGGCGCGTTCAAGCCGGTCGAGCAGGCATTGCGGCTGATCCCTGACCTCAAGGTCGAGATCGTCGAGTCGAGCTGCTGCGGCATGGCGGGCGCCTTCGGCTATGGCGCGGACACCTATGACGCCTCGATCGCGATGGCGGAATTGTCGCTCTTGCCCGCGGTGCGCCGCGCCGAGCCAACGACCATCGTTGTTGCCGACGGCACTTCGTGCCGGCACCAGATCAAGGATGGTACGCAGCGCGAGGCGCTGCATGTCGCGCGCGTGCTGGCGATGAGCCTCGATGCCGCGAAATCCGGTTCACTTGCCTCTCCCGTTACCTAAGGAAACAAGAAATGGCTGAACTCACCCTCGACGTCGCCCGCAAGATTCTCGATGTCGCGCTCGCCAAAGCGGTCGAGAAGAAGCTGAAGCCGCTCTGCATCACGATCCTGGATGCGCGCGGCTGCACCAAGATCACGGCGGCGCAGGATGGTACGAGCCTTATGCGCGAGCAGATCGCCCACGGCAAGGCCTATGGCGCGCTCGCCATGGGCATGGGCTCGCGGGCGCTGTTCCAGCGCGCGCAGGAGCAGGCCTATTTCGTCGACGCCGTCAATGCGCTGGCACAAGGGCGGCTGGTGCCGGTGCCGGGCGGCGTACTGATTCAGGACGGCACGACCCTGCTGGGGGCCATCGGCATTTCCGGCGACACATCAGACAATGACGAAGCTTGCGCCATCGCCGGCATCGAGGCCGCGGGGCTGAAGGCCAATCCGGGGTAGAGCTTTGCGCTGTCGTAAGGTGGGTTAGCCGCAGGCGTAACGCACCATCTTTGCCACCAGGAAACTGGTGGGCGCAAACAGAATGGAGAGTACGACCAGAAGCACGCCGAAGCCTGATGCCAGTCTGCGTGATCCGATCTCGCGGATCGACAAACGTTGGCGACGGCTCATGATCGCCACGAACGGCACGTTCGAGGTTGTCGCAGCAAATGCGTGCCAGGCTTCTTTATGCTGACGTGACTTTTTGGCATCCAGCACAAACGACCCGACGATCCCGAGGACTGCGATACTGCCGAAGGCAAGAAGCGCCGCAATGTCGCCGAGCACGATCATGAGCGCAAGCGAAAGCAGACCGGCCCCCCAGAAGAACGGATTGCGCGACACCCGCAAGATCCCCCTCACAATGCCCGCTTGATCAAACAGATGGCCCTGTCGCCCGATCACTGGATTGGGCGTAGAAAGACCAGCCGCAATCAAAATGCTGCCAACGAGCGCGACAGGCAGCACCAGGGCTTTAACCCAAGGCGGCATCTCCCACAGGACGAGCGTCGGCGCCCGCAGGTAACTCACGACCAGCCAGGCAAACGCCGCCAACGTCAACGCACTATAGAAAGCAAAATAGCGCGATTCGCCAAGCCAGCCGACCAATCGGCTCCGCAATGGTGCACTCGCGATCAGAAAATGGCTGAGCACCAGGAACAGCGCAGCAGCCGCAAGGCTAATCATCGCACGTCCTCCGAAACTTGCGAAGCCGGCCGTCCGGAATTGCGTTCGAGAAAGCGCAGCAACGCGGCGGTATCGAAGTGGTACATGCGCGAGTCGGTAATCTTCCCGTCTTCCATCCGGTAGACGCTCACGGCCGGGAGATCGAGGCTGTCGCCCGTCTCGGTGTTCTTGAGCCTATGGCGCCACAGCACGACCACGTGGTCGCCCTCGGCAATGATCTGCGGATCAAGACCGCGCAATTCGTTCGGCTGGAAGCGATTCCAGGCCGCGAGGAATCCCTGGCCATGGCGCGCCACGTCGGATCCACCATAATCGCCGCCATAGGGGAGGCTGTCCGCCTCGTGGATGGTGATGGTTTCGGCGTAGGCGGCGAGCACGCTTACGCGGTCACGGCGGTCGACAGCCCTGAACAGGGCCTCGACAGCGCGCTTGTTGGTCTGCGCCTTATCGCGGGCTGCGCGCAGATCTTCCGACTCGTCGAATACCGCGTGCCAGCGGCGTACCGCGCCGGTAAAGATACCGCCCTTGATCGCGGGGTCGTCGGCGAGAAGCGCTGCGGCCTCCTCGCGGCCATTGGCGCGCACTACAGCAAACCCTCCACCCCCGTCGTCCAGGAAGGGCCCACCGCACAGTACCCGACCTTCGGCATAAAGCTTCCCAATATAGGCGCGATGCGCGTTGAGGCTCTGCTCGGTGACCGGCCGGCCCACGATCCATTGCGGCCCCGCTGCATAGATAAACGCGTAGGTTTTCTCGTTATCAACCTTGGATTGTCGTTCTGGGCGCTGCTCTGCTGACATTTGCACTCCTCAACCAGGTCTACTCGTTGCGATGTCGTTTCTCGCGACGATCGCGTCCGCGCAACGATGTCATCGGCGTTGGATAGGTCGCGGTCATCGCGCTTGTTCCGGAATCTTCAACAAGATCGCTTCGCCGGACGCAATCAACCTTCGTTCGCCTCCCTTACCGTGGCCGAACAACTCGGCCTGGGTAAAGACCTGCCTCTTGCCGGCTCGTACGACTCGTCCAATCACCGAAAAGAAATCTCCTTTGCCAGGCTCGTAGCAGCTCATCGAGAAATGAGATGCAGTCACTCTGCCGGATGTCGTGACTGCAGCGAACCCGCATGCCGTATCGAGTGCGGCGGCAATCAGTCCCGCATGAAGAAAACCGGCATACTGACCCAAATCCTCCTTCCAGGCGAACTGCAGTTCCGCTTCGCCATTCGCGGCGCGCAGAACATCAAGGCCACACCATTTGTTGAAAGGCGCGCTGCAATTGAGGCCTTTCACGGTGTCCAGATCGTATGAGTTGTCGTCCGACGTCACCTCAGTCTCCAGTCCTTTGGGCGGTTCGCGCTGTCATTCATCGCGCGCCTTGTGGATCGATGCCGGGCGCGAAGCGGCTCCAACGTGGGAATCGATAACGGCCGCGTAGGCGGAAGCAATCAGCGCGTCGATGCTGCGAGGCGGCGGCTCGCCCGCCTCGACGAAGCGGCGGACCGCGGCAACCGGCACGTCAAGTATGCTAAATGTTGCGATCTCCCGCATTTGCTTTGTGTTTGCACCGAACAGCCGCCGCGTGATGTCGGCAAGACCGTCCGTGACTTGCGCGGCCAGCCGCTCGGCCTCGCCCTTCATGGAGGCCGGCCAAGGGCCGCTGAGGAAATCCTCGCGTCTGTGCAGCAGCATGATGCGCGCGCCTTCAAAGTCATCTCGTACTGTGCGCGGGATCGACAACGCGGCATCGAGACCGGCCTGCCGCGGGTCTGGATGTCGCAACGCGTCGGCCCATCCATCCTGAAACACGGCTGCCTTTGCGAGCCAAAGCCTTCCCAAGAGATCGTCCCGCGAATTGAAGCGGTGGTAGATCGAGCCGCTGGGTGCTTTGAGGGCCTTTGCGATGGCTGTCACGGTCGCTGCCGATGGGCCGTGTGCGGCCGCAATCGTCGCGGCGGCCTCGAGAATTCGGTGTTCGCTGTGCTTAGCGGGCCTTATCATGCCAATTAGATAGCACTCTCTAATTGGATTGACAAGCCCTCTGACCGCACCTGCTGCCGGCGCTGAAGAAGTCGGCAAAGATTACGCCTCTCGGACGGATCGGCAGCGGCGTAGGGTGAGTTGAGCGACTTGTCCGCCGTAGAGCGAAGGCCGAAGCGAAACCCACCATTTTCCTTGCGATGGGTTTCGCTTACGCTCAACCCATCCTACGCGTTGCGTCGTGACGCATCGGAGGCATCGTCATGATCGAGAGCATAAGCGCCGTCACGCTCGCCACTCACGACATGGGACGCGCGGTCCGCTTCTACACCTCGCTCGGCTTCGAGACCCTCTACGGCGGCGAGGCGTCCCCGTTTACCAGCCTTCGCGCCGGTCCCGGTTATCTCAACCTGATCGCGCAGGGCGAGGAGAAGCGCTGGTCCTGGTGGGGCCGTATCATCTTCTACGTCGACGACGTCGATGCGCTCTACGAGCGCGCGCTGGCGGCCGGCTATCAGCCCTCGACGAAGCCGCGCGATGCCGAATGGGGCGAGCGTTATTTTCATCTCACTGATCCCGATGGCCACGAGCTCAGCTTTGCGCGGCCTTTACAGAAATCGGCCTAGCGAAGAGTCCTCCACCGCTCCAGCCCCATCGGGCAAATCAATTCGCTTTACCCGAAGTCACGTGATGGAATGTCAAGCCCCTCCGGCAAAAATATATCGCTTTCGTTTTTCGGAAATCCATGATTGTCTGGATGCGTCCCGCCTCCTTTGAGAGGGGCGTATCGCGATCGTCACGGACGTAGGAAGCGGGATGCGATGGACGTGAGGGTGCTCAGCGCGCTTGCCGCGCCGACGAAAGCATTCTTCGCGGACGAGCGAAATCGTGCGGTCCCGACGCCCCGACGCTGGCGCCAACCCCCGGGTCAAGCGATGTCGGCCTTGCGGCCGACACGCCGAGAGCCCGGGGGGACGGAGGCTAACAAGCCCGGTACTCCGAGGAGACCACGTATAAGCCGTAAACCATCGCGCAGGGAATGCCGGTTGATCTGGCTGCCCTGTTGTTGCTTGCGTGCGCAAGTGCACTTTCTTTGCACGCAAGGCACGCGGGTGCGGCCTGCACCCGGCATTCCCTGCGCCCTCTCCGATTTCGAGGGCGACGACTGGCGCAAGACCCGGACGCATTCGCGCCGCGGGAATGTAAAGGTGTGTCCAATGTCGTCATTGCGAGCGAAGCGACGTGTCCGCCGTAGGCTCAAAGAGCGAAGGCGGAAGCAATCCACGCTATCACCGCGGCGACGGCCTGGATTGCTTCGTCGCTTCCACCTTCACGCTCACGCGCTTCGGCGGACTCCGTAGCTCGCGCAGCGAGCCTAGACGGGTCGCTCCTCGCAATGACGGCAGGACGTTTGAAATTGACTCGGAGCGTAGGATGGGCAAAGCGCAGCGTGCCCACCAGTCGTGTTATCGGAGATAGATGGTGGGCACGGCGCAAGGGGCGCCTTTGCCCACCCTACGATCTTTCGCGCGGACGGCAACCTCGGACGATCTCCGACTTGCTACCGCCCCGTCCAGCTCGGCTTGCGCTTCTCTGCAAACGCCTTCAATCCCTCTTTCGCGTCCTCGGTCATGGCAAGCAGCGCGATCTGGCTTTCGGTATAGGCGATGCTCTCGTCAAACGACATCGCGGCGATCGCGCGCATCGCGTATTTGCCGCGGCGGATCGCGGTCGGCGACTTGTCGACGATGCGGCCGATCAGCCACTCGAGCTTGGCGTCGAGTTCGGCCTGCGGCACGACGTGGTTAAGGAGCCCGGCGGAAAGGGCCGCCTTCACATCGAAGGGCTCGCCGGTCAGCGCCCATTCGTTGATCAGCCGCGGCGGCGCGATCGCCTGCAGCAGGCTCAGCACCTGCATCGGGAACACGCCGACCTTCACCTCCGGCAGGCCGAAGATCACATGATCGGCGGCGACCGCCATGTCGGTCATGCACAGGAGTCCCATGCCGCCGGCCATGCAGACGCCGTTTACCCGCGCAATCGCAGGCTTGGTGGCGTTCTGCGACAATCGCAGCAGGTCCGCGTAGTCGCCGTTGGGCCGCGAGAAGTCGAAGGCGAAAGCCGCGCCGGCGTTCTGCAGATCGGCGCCGGCGCAAAACGCCTTCTCTCCCGCACCGGTCACGACGATCACGCGCACGTCCTTGTCGTCATGCGCCTCGCGATAACCCCTGACGAGACCTGCGATCACATCGCCGTTCAGCGCGTTGCGCTTGTCCGGACGGTTGATGGTGATCCAGTAGGCCTGCCCGCGCTTTTCGAGGATCACGCTGTCGTTGTCAGCCATCGTGCCTAACACCCATTTGTCACGTTTACATCCATGGTCGTATTTGCGGCAGGATCACGCAAGAGTGCAAGGGCTGTTCGCGCACCGAGGCTCGGCGTTGCATGCCACGCACGGCGCCTTCGCGATTGAATTATCCGGCACGGCGGATATGCTGAGATGCCGAATTTCAGTGCTTGTGAGCCGTTCATGCGGGCTATCGCCGTTCTATTGTTGACAGGTCTCATCGCAACGCTTGCCCCTGCCGCCGCTTTGGCCGCCAGCCGACCGAAGGTCGCGCTGGTGATCGGCAACGCCCGATATCCCGACAACGACGTGGTCATGAATGACGTCACCAACGACAGCCAGGACATGGCCGACGAGCTGAAGCGCGACGGCTTCGATGTCGAGCGCGCCGTCAACCTCACCGGCGACGGCATGCGCCAGGCGCTTGATCGCTTCTATGCCAAGATCCAGTCGGGCGGCGTCGCGCTGCTCTTCTTCGACGGCTTCGGCATTCAGACCGCCCGGCAGACCTACCTGCTCGGCGTCGACGCGCCGATCTGGGAGAAAAAGGACGTTGCCCACGATGGCTTCAATCTCGAAAGCATCATCCAGGAGATGAGCAACCGTGGCGCGCTGGTCAAGATCGCGATCATCGACGCGGCGCGGCGCAATCCCTTCGAGCGGCGCATCCGCCGCTACTCCGCAGGGCTCGCGCCCGCGGTCACGCCGAGCAATACGCTCGTGATCTACTCCACGGCACTCGGCTCGGTGATATCGAGCGCAAGAACCGACCACGGCCTGTTCGTGAGCGAGCTCTTGCGCGAGATCCGGGCGCCGGGCACCACCGCCGAACAGGCGTTCCGCAACACCCAGGCGGGCGTCGTCAGCGTGACGCGCGGCGAGCAGGTGCCGTGGCTGTCGTCGTCGATGACGACCGACTTCGCCTTTTTCGGCGGCCCGGCGCCAATCCCCACTCCGGGCCCGTTACCTGGACCCGGGCCTGGGCCTGGACCAGGGCCGCAGCCTCCCGCCTGCGTGGCGGCCGCTCCCGAACCGCCGCCGAGCGCCGATGAACTCGCCAACGATCCAAAGATCCAGGAATTGACCCGCCGGATCCAGCAGAATCCGGGCGACCGGATCGCCTATTACAAGCGCGGGCAACTCTATGCGATCAAGCGCGCCTACGCGCTCGCGGTAACCGACTTCGACCAGGCCATCCGGCTCAATGTCAGGGATGCGGAAGCCTACAACAACCGCTGCTGGACGCGCGCGGCCACCAACGATCTCCTCAACGCCTTGCGCGATTGCAACCAGGCGCTGCGGCTCAAGCCGGAGCTCTACGATGCGCTCGACAGCCGCGGGCTCGTCAATCTCAGGCTCGGGCGCTATCAGGAAGCGATCAGCGACTACAATGCCTCGCTGCAGCAAAATCCGCACTCCTCGTCATCGATGTTCGGACGCGGGCTTGCGCTGAAGTTCAGCGGCGGCGATGGAACGGCGGACATCGATCAGGCAAAGTCGATGGACCACAACATCGCCGCCGAATTTGCGGGCTACGGCGTGAACGAGTGCCGGCCTTAGCCCTTGAAGACGAGATCGAAGAGCGCGATGCGCTCACGCTACCTCCTGAGCGGGCGAATCCTGCGCCGACGTTGCCTGCACCGGCGCGCCCTCCCCAGGCGCGCTCGCGATCTCCCTGGCGAGCGCGGTCGCTGCGACGTAGTCGGTCTTGCCGGAGCCGAGCTGCGGGATCTTGTCGACCACCTGCACGGTCGCGGGCACGGCAAGCTCGGAGGCGCCGCTCGCCTTGGCCTGGCGCTGCATGGCGCTGCGGTCGGCGTCCTTTTGCGTGGTGAGCAGCACGATGCGCTCGCCCTTGCGGGCGTCGGGCACGGAGACCGCAACCGAGGTCGCCTGCGGCCAGAGCGTAGCGGCCATCGTCTCGACCGCGGAAAGCGAGACCATCTCGCCCGCGATCTTGGCAAAGCGCTTGGCGCGGCCCTTGATCTGGATGAAGCCGACAGCGTCGATACTGACGATATCGCCAGTGTCGTGCCAGCCGTCGGCGAGCGCCTCGAGCACGCCAGGATTTTCGGCGCGAAGGTAGCCGAGCATGACGTTCGGCCCGCGCACGGAGAGACGGCCGCCCTCCTCGATGCCGGGGACCGGATCGAGGCGGTATTCCATCAGGGGCGAGAGCCGGCCGACGCTGCCCGGGCGGTTCGCCATCGGCGTGTTCATGGCGAGCACCGGCGCTGTCTCGGTGACGCCGTAGCCCTCGAGGATGCGGATACCATAGCGCTCCATGTAGACCTGCCGCGTGCGATCCTTCACGGCTTCCGCGCCGGCGAGCACGAGCCGCAGCGTGCGGAAGTCGTAGGCATGCGCCGAGCGCGCATAGCCCGTGAGGAAGGTGTCGGTGCCGAACAGGATGGTGGCGCCAGTCTGGTAGATCAGCTCGGGCACGATCCGGTAATGCAGCGGCGACGGATACATGAAGATCGGAATGCCGGCGAGCAGCGGCATCATCATCCCGCCGGTGAGACCAAAGGAATGAAACACCGGCAGCACGTTGAAGACCTTGTCGTTGGCATTGGCATCGACACGCGCCAGCGCCTGCGCGGCGTTGGCGAGGATGTTGCGATGGGACAGCACCACGCCCTTCGGCGTGCCTTCCGAGCCCGAGGTGAACAGGATCACGGCCGGATCGTTCGCGTTGCGGACGACGCGTGGCGTGTGAGCGGCAAGCAGGCCATTGACCTTGTCGGCGAACGTGATGGTCGCGCGCACGTCCTCGAGATAGACGACCCTCGCCTGCTCGCCGATCGCGGCAATGAGCTTGTCGAGCTTGCCCTTCTCGACAAAAGCCTTCGAGGTCAGCACGGTCTTGACCTGCGCGGCCGTCATCGCCGCCAGCACATTGACGGGACCGGCGGAGAAGTTGAGCATCGCCGGCACGCGGCCGATGGTCTGCAGCGCCATGAACACCACGGCGACGCCGGCCGAGTTCGGCAGCATCACGCCGATGTTCTCGCTGACCGCGGTGCCGCTCTCGAGCTTGCGGCTCAGAACCTGGGCGCCGAGGATCAGCTTGCGGTAGGTCAGCCTGGTGCCGAGCGAGTCCTCGATGATCGGCTTGCCGGTGTCGCGGTCGCGATAGGCATGGGCGAGCCCCTCGAACAGGGTCTGGTCCAGCATCGCGTTCTTGACCATGGCGTCGATCATGACGTCCTGCAGCGCGGCGCCCGCGGCATTGCGGCGGGCCTTGCCCTTCAGCGACTGATCGATCGGCAGCTTCACCGGCGGCAGGATGGAGATCGTCACCTTCGGAAACCACGAGCGCTTGGTCTCGCCATGCTTGAGGTAGCTCAGATGCGAGCGCTGCGCGCCCTCGATGCGCACGGGCACGACGACTGCATCGGCCTTGTCGGCGATCATCGCAGTGCCGTCATAGACTTTCATCAGCGAACCGGTGACGGTGACGCGCCCTTCCGGGAAGATCACGACGGGCTCGCCGGCCGCGACCAGCTTGATCAGGTCGCGAGTCGCCATTGGCTTGGTCGGATCGACCGTGTAGTGGCGGATCATCTTCAGGAATGGTCTGGCCCACCAGGCCTTCGCGATGCCGGTGTCGACTGCAAAGCTCGCATCGACCGGCAGCACCGCGTGCAGCAACGGGCCGTCGACCAGGCTGACATGGTTCGGCGCAATCAGCATGCGGGTGCCGGCGGGCGGCAAATTCTCGATCCCACGCACTTCGGCACGGAACAGCGCGCGGAAGAGCAGCGAGCCGAAATCGCGCACGCCTTCCTTGCCCCATTTGGAGAGCACGAACCAGACCGAGCCGAAGCTCGCAACCGCAAGACCGAAGAAGATCCAGGCGATCGGCAGGCCCGCGGCCTGCAACAGCGCCACGAACAGCGAGCCGACCACCATGAAGGCGGCCTGCAGGACGTTACCCGCTGCGATCACGCGGGCGCGCTCGGAGGGCGCCGACCAGGCCTGCACGGCGGCAAAAGACGGCACCACGAACAGGCCGCCGCCGATCGCGAACAGAGCGAAGTCGATCAGCATATGGAGGCCGGAGAACGAGCCCGCGAAAGCAAGCGGCGGGATCTCGTGGCCAGCCGTGGTCGAGCCAATCGCCCAGGCGAGATCGAGGCCGACAATGCCCATCACAACCGCGCCGATCGGCACCAGCGCGAGATTGGGGCGCACATGGGAGAGATGGGCGGCGAACAGCGAGCCCGCCGCGATGCCGATGGCGAAGATCGCAAGGCACAGCGTCACCACACCCTCGCTGCCGCCAACGATATCCTTGATCAGCGCCGGCAGCAGCGACAGCACGACCGCGCCGACCAGCCAGAACCAGGAGACGATCAGCATACCGTCCCACAGCCGCGGCTCGGCATAGAGCGTCTTCAAGAGGTAATAGGTCGAGGTCCAGGGATTGGCGGTGACGGGCAGATCGGGCGCCGAGGGTGCCGTGGTCGGGATGCGCGAGGCGAACCCCCAGGACATCAGCGACAGCGCCACGACCGCGGTCGAGACCAGCGCCATGTGCGTGGTGCCCGACACGAATTGACCGCCGGCGATGGTGCCGATCAGAATCGCCATGAAGGTCGCGCCTTCGACCAGCGCGTTGCCGGTGGCGAGTTCGCCGACCGAGAGCTGGTCGGGCAGCATGGCGTATTTCACCGGGCCGAACAGCGCGGCGACGATGCCGAACAATCCCAGCGCAATGAACAACAGCGGCACCGAGTGCAGGAAGAAGCCGAGCGCAGCGAAGATCGCGGCAAAGATCTCGGCGAATTTCAGCCGCCGTGCCACCACCGACTTCACGAATTTGTCGGCGAGCTCGCCGCCGAGGCCGGAAAGGATGAAGAAGGGAAAGATGAAGACCGCGCCGGCGACGGTGACCAGTGCATCGCCATGCGCGGTCGCAGCCCCATACAACAGGATGATGACCAGCGCGTTCTTCAGGACGTTGTCGTTCAGGGCCGAGAAAAACTGGGCCCAAAACAGCGGCGCGAAACGGCGCGTCGACATCAGCTCTTTGATCATGGTCACATTCCTGAATTCCTGGGCCGAGCCGACCTGCTTTTCGCAGCAGGGTGTGTCGGAAGAAGGATGAAGGGATACTCGCGACGGGGAATTTACGGCTTTACGGGTTCTCGAGGCTCGGCAGGTCGACGGAACGTGAAGTGCAGATGTCCGAGGCCGAATACCAAAAGCCTATCGGTACACGACGCGAGCGCCGCGCAAGGGTTCGATGTCGGGACATGGTGACTCCTTTGTTTGGAATTTGCATCGAACTGCCCTCGCCTCATGTCAATTCGCCGAGAAAGCGCAGGCTGCCGAACAGCCTGCCGGGCCGGCGCGAACGTTGCGGTCTCTCCCCCGACTGGCGGAGCGACCGCCAGGCTCGCTTCACCTGCTCGCGCTCGAGAGCCCGCGCCGCCCGTTCGGAGAGAATGCCTGCGACGTCGCAGGCGCTAGCGATGCGTTCGACTGGAGCCATCACCAAGTGAGTAACGATCCGGCCAAAACCGTTCACGAAGGCTACGGCATCGCCGATGAAGGTGGTGGCGATCTGGACAATGACGGGTTGCATTTGCTGCGTCTCCGAGTTATTTTGAACAATGTTCACATTGGTACGCAAAAAATGAACAATGTTCAAGAAGAAACTTTGCGCGAGCAAAAAAAAGGGAAAAGGCGGGTGTTGGTCCTGGAGATCGCCCGCCGCTTGATCGCCTCTAAGGGATTGAGATCATTGAAAGTTCGCGACGTCGCCGAGGCCGCGGACTGCTCTATCGGCAGCGTCTATAACGAGTTCGGCGATTTCGACGGGGTGATTCTCACGGTCAATCGCGAGACGGTTCAGGCGCTTACCGCCCGCCTCGTCGCGGTGCCTGCGGATGACCCGATCCGTCAGCTCCATGGGCTGGCAGCGACCTATCTCGAGTTTGCGAGCGAGCATGCCAATCTCTTGCGCTCGCTGTTCGAGCACCGGATGGAAGAAGATCGCCCCTTTCCCGAGGACATCCTGATCATGGTCATGGACGCCTTCAATCTGATGCACGAGCCGCTGGTGCGGCTGATGCCGGACCGCGATCCCAGGGACGTCGCGCTGCTGTCGCGGATGATGTTCTCGGCCGTGCACGGCATCATCTCGCTCGGGCTCGAGGAGCGCATGGTTGCGGTGCCGCCGGAAAGCCTGCGCCAGCAGGTGGCGCAGTTCGTCGACACGCATCTGAAGGGGCTGGGTATCTTGAAGCCGGAGGTGAGCTAGCGGCGTTCAAGCCGCCACGTTGAGATACTCGACGCTGTAGTACGCTGTGAGGTAGACGAGCGCGATCAGGGCAAGCACGAGGTGGGCCCGCTTGTTGATGAAGATCATTCCCGTACCCGCAATCACCAGCATCACTCCCGTCTTGATCGGATAGGCGATGCCGAGCATGTGCCACCGCGCCGCGCCCTTCAGCGACGTGTCGATCATGTCCATCAACGTGATAAGCGCGATCAGGCCGAAGAACCAGTAACGCCGCTCGATGAGATAGTCTTCGTACCGGCCATATTTTTCAGCGTCGTCGGGGAAGAGCAACGCCGAGAGCACGAAATAGAGCGAGCAGTAGATGATGACGAAGAGATAGCTGGAGAAGGTCCATGTCGGCACCCTGCTCAGCGCGAACTCCCACCACCAGAACGTCATGACGGACATCAGCGCCCACAGCACCCAGCTCATGTGAATGAGCGACCAGGAGTCACGGCGCTCGATCAGCAAGGCGATGCCGTTCAGGAGCTTTGTAATGCTGAGGCCGAGCACGATCGCAAGCACGATCCGAACGTGGAAAAAGATATGGTCCGAGCCCACTTCGACTCACCCCCGGTGAATTTCAGCTTTCCTGCACGACAACGCACCGTCATGCAACGCCGCGCGTGTCACGCCGCGGCGAGGCATCGTCGTCGCAAGATGAGAGAATCAGGCGGCAACCCCGGCTTTCCTGATCCAGACCTTGTTGTCGTGGAAGGCCGCGCCGCCGATCGGCGCCACCGCTTCGGCGCCGGTCAGCACATTGATGCCCTTGCCGCCGATATGCTCGCGGTTCGGATGGATCGATTCCGCGATCAGGACGCCGCGGCGAACGCCGTCGAAGTGTTTTGCGATCAGCGTGGTCTCGCCGCGGGGGTTGCCGAGCGTCACGGCATCGCCGTCGGCGATGTCGAGCGCGGCGGCATCGAGCGGATGGATCATCACCGAGGCGTTGCCTTCGCGGGCCTGCGACGACGGCGTCTCGTTGAAGGTCGTATTGAGGAAGCTCCGCGAAGGGCTGGTCGCAAGGCGGAACGGATGGGCTTCGTCCGCCTCCTCGATCACCCGCCAATGGTCCGGCAGTCCCGGCATCTTGTCGACGTCACCCATCACGAGGCCGAAAGGCGGATGCGCCCAGTCGGCCTTGAAGTGGAATTTCTTGTCGGCATGGGCAAAACCGTCGAGATAATGCGAGGTGCGGAAATCCGGCTGCAGGTCGCGCCAGATGTCCGCCTCGAGGCCCGCGATATCGCCATGGCCGGAGAGCTTCAGCGTGGCGTCGATCAATTCGCGCGGCGTCATTTCAAAGCCGGGATGGCTGATCTTCAGGCGGCGGGCGAGGCCCTGCAGCACCTCGTGGTTGCTGCGGCATTCGCCGGGCGGATCGATCAGCTTGGGGCCGACCGAAATATACTGATGGCCGCCGCCGTAATAGAGATCGTCGTGCTCCATGAACATGGTCGCCGGCAAAACGATGTCGGCCATCTGCGCGGTTTCGGTCATGAACTGCTCATGCACCACCATGAACAGGTCCTCGCGCGCAAAGCCTTTGCGCACGAGATTCTGCTCCGGCGCGACGGTGACCGGATTGGTGTTCTGGATCAGCATCGCCTTGACCGGGCCGCCGCCTTTCAAAGCCTCGGTGTCGCCGGTCAGGATGCGGCCGATCTTGGACTGATCGAGCCAGCGCGTGGTGTGGTCGATCGCATCATGGCCTTCGATGATCTGCTCGTTAAAGTGCCAGAGCGCATAATTGTTGAAGAAGGCCCCGCCCCCTTCATACTGCCAGGCGCCGGTCACAGCGGGAATGCAGAGCGCCGCATGCATCTGGGCGGCGCCGTTGCGGCTGCGGGTAAAACCATAGCCCAAGCGGAAGAAGGTGCGCTTGGTTTCGCCGACCGCGCGGGCAAAGGCCTCGATCTCAGAAACCGGCACGCCGCAGATCGCCGACGCCCATTCCGGCGTGCGTGTCCTCAAATGCGCCTCAAGCTCGGCCGGGCAATCCGTGTATTTCTCCATATAGGCGCGATCGGCATAGCCGTCTCGGAACAGCACGTGCATCACGCCGCAGGCGAAGGCGCCATCGGTGCCGGGCCGCAGGATGATCTTGATGTCGGCCTGCTTCATCGTGTCGTTGTTGTAAACATCGACGGCGGCAATGCGCGCGCCGCGCTCCTTCTTGGCGCGCGCGGCATGGGTCATCACATTGACCTGGGTATTGACGGGATTGGTGCCCCAGATCACGATGAGATCGGACACGCCCATCTCGCGCGGATCGACGCCGGCGATCTTGCCGGTGCCGATGGCGAAACCGACGCGGGCGATGTTGGCGCAGATCGTCTGATAGAAGCGAGAATACTTCTTGACATTGGCGAGGCGATTGATGCCGTCGCGCATCACGACGCCCATCGTGCCGGCGTAGTAGTAGGGCCAGACGGATTCGGCGCCGAACTCGCGCTCGGCCTGGTCAAAGCGCGCCGCGATCTCGTCCAGGGCTTCGTCCCAGGATATCCGTGCAAACTGGCCCGACCCTTTCGAGCCGATCCGACGCATCGGAAACGTCACCCTCTCGGGATGATGGATGCGCTCGGCATAACGCGCGACCTTGGCGCAGACGACCCCAGCCGTGTAGGTCTGCTTCTTGGACCCCCTCACCCGGCCGATCGACTGGCCGCCGATCACCTCGACGTCGAGCGCACAAGCCGACGGGCAGTCATGCGGGCAGGTGGAATGGCGGATTTCGATCCTGGGAAGCTGGTTCATAACGGGACGGTAACACCAAAAATTGGGACCGCCGAGTGCATTTATCCCGCAGTCCCATGCGAAATCCGCAGCCGGATGGGGCTACGCGCCGAGATACGCCCCGCCGTTGGCGTGGATCGCCTATCCCGCGATGGAGCGCACAGCGGTCCGCACAGGAACCGCGCGATGCCGGCGACGTCGTCCGGCTTGCCGCGGTTGGGGGTGATGATGCGGCGGGTGAAGTGATGCGCCGGCTCCGGCTTGTCCCTGGGCCGGATCGTGCCGATCAATCCTGGCACCACGCAATTGACGTTGATGCCGTCGTGCCGATGTCATGCGCCAGCGCACGGGTAAAGCCGATCAGGGCCGCCTTTGCGCTCACGACATCGACGCGACCCGGGGGCGCCCGTATGCGCGCTCAAGGTTCGGGGCGGCCTTACAATGGGTGCCTTTGAACCCGCATCATATTCGCCTTTTTGAATCTATCTGACCTAATTCGTGCGACGGTTGTGACACCTCAATCGGCCGATTGTGTTCCGGCCAAAATTGAGTAGCCTCTCACAGAGGAAGCTCATGAAGGCTCGACGCGACAGAGCTCTGTGGTCCCTGCGCTTGATCTTGATCGCGTGCGCGACACTGCCCGCACTGCTGTTCGCCTATGCCTCATGGGCCAGTTACAAATCGGCTTTTGCCGCCGCGGACGAGAATATCACACGCTCTCTCGACATCGCAGTTGGGCACGCCCAGGCCGTATTTCAGTCGACCTTCGTCACGATCGACAGCGTCGAGCAGATCACGCGGGGGCGCTCAGCCGAAAACATGCGCGCGCAGGAGTCCGAGCTCAACCAGCGTCTCAGGGAGATGCGCGCTGCAATTCCCGATATCGAATCGATCTGGCTGTTCAACTCCGCAGGCCGCCCGATTGCATCATCGCTGCTGATCCCGGTACCATCCGACCTTGACGTGTCGGGCACCAAATTCTTCACCTCGCAGCGCGATCCCCACGCACCGGTCTTCATCGGACCGGTTTTCTCGCCCCAGGCGACAGCCCGCAACATCTTTCCGGTCAGCAAGCGGCGCATCGACGAGACCGGCAACTTCAAGGGGGTCATCGAGGTTTCGATCCAGCCTTCCGCGTTCGAGTCGTTCTTTGCCGGGATTGCCCGCGGCACCACGGCGAGCCTCACTCTGATTTGCAAGGACGGCTCGATCCTGGCGCGATATCCGCTTCCCGCGACCGTCGGTATCAAGCTCGACCCGACATCGGGTTTCGCAACCACGATCGCACGTTCCCCGCAGGGCGGGCGCTTCACCGTCGTTTCCGCGATTGATCACATCGAACGACGTTTCGCCTTGCGCAAATTGCCGGGATTTCCGGTTTACGTCGCGGCCAGCCTAGCGACGAATGACATTCGCCGTGGCTGGCTCCTGACGATGGCGAGCCAGCTCGTTTACGGCCTCCCGGCTACCGTGCTGCTGATCGCGCTGGTGTTGCTTGCAGAGCGCCGCACCAAGGCGTTCTACGCCGAAGCGGAAAGCCGGCAGGCCGTGGAGGCTAATCTCCGCCAATCGCAGAAAATGGACGCTGTCGGCCAACTGACGGGCGGCATCGCCCACGACTTCAACAATCTCCTGACGATCATCATCGGCAATCTGCAGATGGCGCTGAAGCACGAGCACGATGCCAAAATACAGAGGACGCTCTCGAATGCGCTGGCCGGAGCGGAACGGGCTGCAGCATTGACCAAGCGCCTGCTTTCATTTTCGCGCCGCCAGCCGCTCGACCCGAGCATCGTCGATGCCGACCGCCTGATCGCCGGACTGTCGGACCTGCTCAACCGGACACTCGGCGAAAAAGTGTCGATCGAGACCGTCGCGAGCGCGGGTCTGTGGCAGACGGAAGTCGACACCGCCGAGTTGGAATCCGCGATCGTCAACCTTGCGATCAATGCCCGCGACGCCATGCTCGATGGCGGGAAGCTGACGATTGAGACCGGCAACGCCTTCCTCGATGAAGACTACTGTCGCCTCTTCGAAGACTTGAAGCCGGGGCAATACGTCATGATCTCCGTCACCGACACCGGTTGCGGCATGCCGAGCGAGATCGCGGACAAGGCGACCGAGCCCTTCTTCACGACCAAGCCCGCCGGCGAGGGCACTGGCCTCGGGCTCAGCCAGGTCTACGGCTTCGTCAAGCAAAGCGGCGGGCATTTGCGGATCTACAGCGAGCTTGGCGAAGGCACGACCGTCAGGATGTACCTGCCGCGCTGTCTTTCAAGCGCTCCGGAACTTGCGCCCACCTCCCAGGGTGAAAGACTTCAGCAGGGATCGGGCGAAACCATCCTCGTCGTCGAAGATGACCCCGATGTTCGCGCCTACGTCGTCGAAGCCCTCAGCGGCGTCGGATACCGCGTTGTAGAGGCCGGCGATGCCGAGGCGGCTCTGACGGCTTTCGCCTCCAACTCAGAAATTCACTTGATGCTGACCGATGTGGTCATGCCCGGCATGAACGGACGCGCCCTGGCCGACATGGTCAGGCAGTCGCACCCCGCGGTCAAGACGCTGTTCATGACGGGATATTCGCGCAACGCCATCGTGCATCAAGGACGTCTTGATCCGGGCGTCTCCCTGATTCAAAAACCGTTTTCGCAAGCTTCCCTGGCTGCCAGGATACGTAGCCTGCTCGACGCGCAGCTGGCGCCCTGAGCCTGCGGTGTCACAGCCCGCGATGTTCCTCCCGCTCGGGCATGTCGCGACACCAAACCTCAAGTCTTATTCCAGCGGCTGCCCCATAGTCTATCGTCGACAGCCGGTTCATGTTGCAGCTAGATTGCTGCCCAAACAAACAAGGTCTTTCGGGAGAGGCGAATGGCGGGCTTCAGGTTTGCGCGGCTCCTGGCGATCGCGCTTTCGATGGTGCCATTTGTCGGCTCGCCATCGCATGCCGAGGATTATCCGGCGCGGCCAATCAAGATCATCGTTCCCTTCGGCCCCGGCGGCCCGGCTGACGTTGCGGCGCGGCTGATCGGCAATGTCCTGCAGAAGAGCATGGGCCAGCCCTTCGTGGTCGAGAACCGCACCGGCGCGGGCGGCGTGATCGGCACACAGGAAGTCGTGAAGTCGCCGGCCGATGGCTACACGCTCCTGATGATGTCGAACACCCAGACGGCGAATGAATCGCTGATGCCGATGGCGCAGCGCAAATATGATCTGATGCGCGATCTCGTGCCGATTGCGCCGATCAACTATTCGGACCTCGTCATCGTCGTGCATCCTTCGGTTCAGGCCAAGACGCTCGCCGAGTTCATTGCGCTTGCGAAATCGCAACCGGGTAAATTGAACTATGCGTCCTCGGGCCAGGGCACGCCCTATCACATGGCCGGCGAGCTCTTCAAAAGCATGGCCGGGATCGACGTTGTCCATGTGCCTTACCGCAATAGCGGCGATGCACGCACGGGCGTGATCAGCGGACAGGTGCAGATGATGATCGACGCGGTGCCGGCGATGGCGCCGAACATCGCCGCAAACCAGGTGCGTGCGCTCGCGACCACCGGCGCCAAGCGTTCGAACGTATTGCCTGACGTGCCGACCGCGAGCGAAGCCGGCGTGCCCGGCTATGAAGCGACGATCTGGCTCGGGCTGATGGCCCCTCGCGGCACGCCGAAGCCGATCATCGAGAAGCTCAATGGAGCGATCAATGCGTTCGTAAGGCGACCCGAGATCATCAGTCTCTGGAAAAAGCAGGGCGCGCTGCCAATGTCGATGACGACGGAAGAATTCGACAAATACCTGCGCGGCGATATTGCGAAATGGGCCGAAGTCGTCAAAAAATTCAACAAGTCCTGATCCTGTCTCTTGCCCGTCATGCCGAGCATCCGCTTTCATCTCAATGGCGCACCGACCGAGATTGACGCCGACCCTGACGGCTCGCTGCTAGACCTGTTGCGCGGTCGGCTCGGGCTGACTGGGCCGCATTTCGGCTGCGGGAGCGGCGAATGCGGCGCCTGCCGGGTGCTGGTCGGCGATCACGCGGTGACCTCCTGCGACACGCCGCTATGGTCGATCGCAGGCAAGGAGGTGACAACGCTCGAGGGGCTCGGAAGCGAGGCGCAGCCGCATCCGCTGCAACGCGCCTTCATCGCCGAACAGGCGATGCAATGCGGCTATTGCGTCTCCGGCATTTTGATGAGCGCCGCAGCGCTGTTGAGGCAGAACCCGAAGCCGACGGAGAGCGAGGTGCGCACCGCACTCGACCGCAACCTCTGCCGCTGCGGCTCGCAGAACCGCATGGTGCGCGCGATCCTGCGCGCCGCCGATGAGGCCGCGACATGAGCAGCGCCGCGCCCACCTTACCTGTCAGCCTCGCAGCCAATCCGCGGCTGTCGTCATGGGTGAAGTTTTCAAGTGATGGGCGGGTGACGGTCTCGCCGGGCAAGGTCGAGATCGGACAGGGCATCGTCACCGCGTTGGCGCAGATCGCGGCCGACGAACTCGATGTCGAATTCGGCCGCGTGCAAATGGTGCGCGCGACGACCGCAGCGAGCCCGAACGAAGGCGTCACCTCCGGCAGTCTCTCGATCCAGCAATCCGGCCGCGCGGTGCGCGCCGCCTGTGCCGAAATCCGGAGCATCTTTCTGGCGGCGGCCGCGGATCGGCTCGGCGTCGATGCGACTGCGCTGGCGATCGAAGACGGAACGATCTCGGGTCCCGGCAATGTCAGGACCAGCTATTGGGAGCTTGCCGACGACGTGTCGCTCGATCGCGAGGCAACGCCGCGTGCGAGGGCAAAGCCGATCGCGCGGCGCGCGCTCGCCGGCCATTCGGTCGAGCGCCTCGATATTCCCGACAAGGTCTTTGGTGTCAGGCGGTTCATCCACGACATCGCCCTGCCCGGCTTGCTGCATGGCCGCGTGATGCGCCCGGAAAATTCGCGCGCGAAGCTGGTTGGCCTGAAGGACGATGCGGCACGCGCCGTTCCCGGTTTTGTGGCCACCGTGCGCAACGGCAGCTTTGCCGGCGTGGTTTGCGAGACCGAATCTGCAGCCAACGCTACGCTTGCCGCATTGCGCAAGGGCGCCATCTGGTCTGACGGCGAAGCGCTGCCGGACGAGAACGATCTTGCCGCTTTTCTGAAGGCGCAGCCCGTTGAATCAACCGTCATCGACGTCCGGACGGCGCAGAATCCCTCATCGAAGGCGCGCACGCTGCGGCGGCAATATGCGCGCCCTTATATCGCACATGCCTCGATCGCCCCGTCCTGCGCGATGGCGCAATGGAGCGGCAGCGATCGCGTCCATGTCTGGACTCACAGCCAGGGCGTCTATCTCCTGCGCAACGACCTCGCGCTGGTGCTGAAGCTACCGCTCGAGAACATCACGGTCGAGCATCTGGAAGGCGCCGGCTGCTACGGCCATAACCCGGCCGACGACGTCGCGCTCGACGCGGTGCTGCTGGCGAAAGCCGCCGGCGGCAGACCGGTGCGGGTACAATGGTCGCGCGCGGACGAGCTGACGCACGGCCCGTTTGGCGCGGCGATGGCGATTGAGATCGAGGCCGATCTCGATGCGAAGGGCGAGATCGTCGAATGGCGGCATTCGATCTGGAGCAATGGGCATGCGGCACGCCCGGGCCGCGGCACCAAGCCGACGCTGCTCGCCGGCTACGAACTGGGAAATCCGTTTCCGATCGCGATCTCGGGAAATCCGCCGCAGGCCAATGGCGGCGGCGGCGACCGCAACGCGGTCCCGCTCTATGATTTTCCGGCCTGGAGGATCGAAAGCCATCGCCTGCTCACCATGCCGGTGCGCACCTCGGCGCTGCGAACGCTGGGTGCGCAGGGGAACGTGTTTGCGATCGAATGCTTTCTGGACGAGATCGCGGCCGAGAGCGGCGAGGATCCCGTCGCTTTCCGCCTACGCCATTTGAAGGACGAGCGCGCCAGGGACGTGATCCGCGCCGCCGCCAGGCGCGCGAACTGGAAGCCCTCGGCAAAACCCGGGAGCGGCTACGGCGTCGCCTATTCCCGCTACAAAAATACCGGGGCCTATTGTGCCGTTGTCGCCGAGATCGAGGGCGATGAAGAGATCCGCGTGAAGAAACTGACGCTCGCCGTTGATGTCGGCGAGGCCATCAATCCGGACGGCGTGATCAACCAGATCGAGGGCGGTGCGATCCAGGCCACGAGCTGGGTGCTGAAGGAGCGCGTGCGCTTCGATCGCCATCGCATCACCAGCAACAGTTGGACGGAGTATCCGATCTTACGCTTTTCCGAGGTGCCGCAGGTTGATGTCGAGGTGATCCAGCGCTCGGAGATCGATCCGGTGGGTGCTGGCGAAGCGGCGCATGGCCCGGTCACCGCGGCGATTGCGAACGC
Source organism: Bradyrhizobium sp. (assembly GCF_035309285.1). Classification (GTDB taxonomy): domain Bacteria; phylum Pseudomonadota; class Alphaproteobacteria; order Rhizobiales; family Xanthobacteraceae; genus Bradyrhizobium. Next base: position 28,155 of record NZ_DATGFH010000153.1, read on the forward strand.
CGTGTTCGATTGTCTCGGCGTGCGAGTCCGCAACTTGCCGATCACCC
>NZ_DATGFH010000154.1:0-7307 GCF_035309285.1 Bradyrhizobium sp.
TGGTGGGCGCACAAGGGATCGAACCTTGGACCTCTCCCGTGTGAAGGGAACGCTCTCCCGCTGAGCTATGCGCCCGGGAATGTTGTGCTTCGTCAAGGGCCTGGCGATCAGGCCGACATTTGCGCGAAGCACGCCGTCAGAGCCCGGGATTTACGAAGCACACCCTATCAGTGTCAAGCTGTCGGGCCAGAAATAACGGCTCGAACCGAGAGCGATTTCACGCGCCCTGCTGGCGGGCTCGCGATGCATGGGCCTGCAGTGCCCGGATGCGCTCGGCCAACGTCCCGCTTTGGGGCGCGGTCGCGGCTGGGCCACCTCCGGCGGCGTTGCCGTTGGCGGCCCTGGCGGCAGGCTTCGCCGCCGGCTGCTCGGTGCCCAGGATCGCCTCGATTGCCGAATGCGGGCCTTCGAGCTGCATCGCCAGTTTCGCGACTTCGGCCGCGATGTCGTTGATGCGCTCGCGCAGAAGCGCATTCTCCATCCGCTCGGTCGCCCAGTTGCTTTCGGCCTGCTGCTGGATCGCGTTGATGTCGCGCTGCAGCTTGGCGCGCTCGTCGCGGGTCGCGCGAAGCTGCTCCTCGAGCGCGGCCTTCTCGCTCGTCAGCTTGTCCAGCGCCGGCCATTTGCCGCTGTTGGTCAGCTCGATCTGGTCGCGCAATTCCTTCATCGTCCGCTCGGCCGCGGCGTTGACCTGGCGAAGCTGGTTGTTCTCGAAGTCGCGCTCGGCGAGCAGCTTGCCTTGCGTCGCGAGCCGCGCCTCAAGGTCGTTGACGCGGTTGCCGAGCATCTCGGCTTCCTTGACCTGCACGATGAGCTGCCGGTCGAGATCGGTAACGCGCTGGCTCAGGTTTTCCACCCGCGAACGAGCGTCGACAAGATCGCGCGTTGCGACTTCCGACTCGCCGCGCTCCTGCGTGAGCCGCGCCTGGGTCGCCGCAAAATCCTTCTCGGCGTCGTTGACCCTGCGCCTCAGCTCCTCGATCTGCGTGCGCACCGCGACGAGCTCGACCTGGCGGCTGTCGGCCACTATCGAGCGGTCATTGAGCTCGGCATTGAGCCCGGTCAGCTCCTTCTGCTTGTCGGTCAGCGCCTGCTCGGCGAGTCGGAGCGACTCGGTCTTGGTGGCAAACTCCTCTTCGGTCGCGCGAAGCTGCTCCTTCACCGCCTTCTCGCGCGCCTCCAGCGCGAAGATCGTGGCGTTCTTCTCGCCAAGCTCGATCTTCATGCGGTTGATCGCGTCTGTCTTCTTGCCGAGCTCGGCGAGCTGGCTGGTCGTGCGGCTCTTGAGCTGCTCCACGCTCATCTCCAGCCGTCGCGCCGACATCGCAAACTCGGCGCGCAACTGGTCCTTGTCGGCCTGGATCTCGGCCATCGACAGGGGCGTCGCGGCTTCGAGCCGGCGCGTGGTGAGCCGCACCGCGCGGTTATGCACCAGCGGCACGATCATCAAGCCGCACAGCATCGAGACCAGGAAACCGATCGCCAGATACATGATCGGTTCGATCATTGGTTACTCCGCACTGGAAAGAAATCGTTAACGACAATGCCACGGAGCGGAGGCAAAAGGCCAGCCCATTGCAGCGTTAACGTGAATCCGCAAAACACCGGATGGTTGCCGATCGGCCCCGGTTTGCCCGATGCCGTTCAGAACGGGTTCCAGGTCGCCCGCGGGGTGTATTTCAGATAGCCGATATTGGCGCCGAGCCTGAGCCCGATGCCGGAGCGGATCGGCACCAGCACGATGTTGTTGGCGGTGAGGGCGTTCATGCCGAAGCCGCCGATGATATAGGCCGAGCCGTCGATGCCGGCGAAGCGCTGGTAGATCGCGCTGGTGGCCGGCAGGTTGTAGACCAGCGTCATGGTGCGGGCGCCGTCGCCGCCCCAGTCGAAGCCGACGGACGGCCCCTGCCAGTAGACCCTCAAGTCACCGGCGTTCTTGGTGTAGAGCGTGCCCTCGCCATAGCGCAGGCCGGCGACGAAAGCGCCCGAGCCTTCCTCGCCCAGGATGTATCCGTTGGGCAGGCCCCACTGGCTGACCGCGCGCTCGATGATCGAGGCAAGCCCGCGCGAGACATTGCCGAAGAAGCGGTGGCCGGCGCCTACGAGCTCGTCCGGTCCGTAGTTATTCGGGCCCTGTTCGCGCTGTGCCGGCGGCATATTGGGCGGGGGCGCCTGCTGCGCGGAAACGGGCACGGTCCAGCACACCAGCGCGGCCAGTGCCACCGCGGCAAGCCGTGAAACGAATGTCATGAAAACTACCCCTGATATCGCGATTTGGCCGCCGCCCTTTAACCTGACGCCAACAACCGAGGTTCTAGCGTAGCGTCCAATGTCCCCATCGACTCGGATGTTATCGGCAGGAACTATGACGGCACAACGGCAAGAAAGATACGGTCGGAGCCGCCAAATCGCCTTGATCGTTCCGGTGCTCGCCGCCCTGACCGGCCTTTGGGCGGCTGGCCTCATCCCCGCTGCCCGCGCTACGACCACCGAGCGGGTGGTGGCAGCCCGCTTCAGCGGGCTCGCGATCTACGGATTCGACCCGGTGGCCTATTTTGTCCAGAACCGGCCGGTGCTGGGACTGCCGGATTTCGAGGCGCAGGAGGCAGGCGCAGTCTGGCGCTTCCACAACGAGGGCAATCGCGCCTCGTTTGTGGCTCATCCGGAAGTGTATGGCCCTCAGTTCGGCGGCTATGATCCGGTCGGCCTCGCCCGTGGCGTGACGCTAGCCGGTAATCCGCGTTTCTTCGTGGTGGCGGGCGAGCGCCTCTATCTGTTCGGCGTCGAGGCGCACCGCAACGCCTTTGCGGCGGATCCTGGACGCTACCTCTCCGAGGCCAGGCAACGCTGGCCGGAACTGGAAGAGACGCTCGCGCAATAAGCCATCGGCGCGAGTTGCGACGGCTGTTCGCAAATGGTCGCGACCGGTGGCAGTTTGCTGCGCCGCAGTGTATCAAGCCCGAAAGACCCTCGTGATTCGCTTGAGTTCGCGCTGCGCCGATGAGGTGCGGGCGGATTGTTGGGAAAATCCTATGTCCGGCACGTCGTCAGGTTCCGCTCCCGATACCCTCGAACTCGCGGCGCTGTTGTGCTCGCGGGTCTGTCACGACCTCATCAGCCCGGTCGGGGCGATCGTCAACGGGCTCGAGGTGCTTGACGACAATCCGAAGCCGGAAGATCGCGACTTCGCGCTGGAGCTGATCCGCAAGAGCGCCAGAACCGCGTCCGCCCGCCTGCAGTTCTGCCGGCTCGCTTTCGGTGCGGCCGGCTCTGCCGGCGCGCAGATCGATCTCGGCGATGCGCTCAACATGGCGAAGGGACACATCGAGGACGGCAAGTGCACGATCACGTGGAATCTGCCGCGCCTGCTCTTGCCGAAGAATCGCGTGAAGCTGTTGCTCAACATGCTGGTGATCGCGCAGCAGACGATCCCGCGCGGCGGCACGCTCACGGTCGATCCGATCGGCGAGGGCGAGACCATGAGCTTTCGCGTCGCCGCGACCGGCCTTAACGCAAGGCTGCCGCAGAACATCGCCGATATTCTGAACGCGGCGCCGGCCTCCGGCATCGACGCCCATGCGGTGCAGCCGCATTACACCCGCCTGCTTGCGGAAGCCTGCGGCCTGAAAGTGGGACTCAAGGCCGAAGGCGAAGCCGTGGTCGTGAGCGCTTCGTAAATGCTCCCCTAACAAACGTGGTTAACCAAAGGTTGAAGAGCGGGGCCGGATCGCGTCGCGCCGCCTTATGTCTTTGTTGAGCCCATTCATTTCCGTTTACTCAACCAAGTTTAAACGGTTTGCAGAGAAGCTGGCCAGACTTTGAGAGGCGCGTCGACGTCGCGCGCCGCCATAGGTGTGGGCCTGTTTCATGGATGATCTGTTGCGGGAGTTTTTGACGGAGACGAGCGAGAGCCTGGACACCGTCGACAACCAGTTGGTGAAGTTCGAGCAGGAGCCGAACAACGCCAAGATCCTGGATAACATCTTCCGGCTGGTTCACACCATCAAGGGCACTTGCGGCTTTCTGGGGCTGCCGCGGCTGGAAGCGCTGGCGCATGCCGGCGAGACCTTGATGGGCAAGTTCCGCGACGGCATGCCGGTGAAGGCGGAGGCGGTGACGCTGATCCTGTCGAGCCTCGACCGCGTCAAGGAGATCCTGGCGGGGCTGGAGGCGACCGAGGCCGAGCCCGAGGGCAACGACCACGACCTGATCAGCCAGCTCGAGGCGATGGTCGAGCGCGGCATGGCCGCGATGGCGGAAGAAGCTGCCGCACCTGCCGCCGAAGCGCCTGCACCCGAAGCCACCCCTGCCGCGCCAAAATTCACGCAAGGCACGCTGGTCGCGCAGACCCTGGAGCGGCCGCTGCGTCCGGGCGAGGTCTCGCTCGACGAGCTCGAGCGCGCTTTCCGCGAGACCGAAATCGAGATGGCGCCCGCCCCCGAGGTGGCCGCGCCGCCCATCGCGCCCAAGGGCGGGGGCAAGGCCGAGAAGGCCGCCAAACCTCAGCAGGAGGTCAAGGTGAAGGACGAAAAGCTCGCCATTGCCAAGCCTGCCGGCAGGGTCGCAAGCGAGATCGACATGCCTGAGGGCGACAAGGTCGCCAACCAGTCGATCCGGGTCAATGTCGATACCCTCGAGCACCTCATGACCATGGTCTCCGAGCTGGTGTTGACCCGCAACCAGCTCCTGGAAATCTCCCGACGCAACGAGGACACCGAGTTCAAGGTGCCGCTGCAGCGGCTCTCCAACGTCACCGCGGAGCTGCAGGAGGGCGTCATGAAGACGCGCATGCAGCCGATCGGCAATGCCTGGCAGAAGCTGCCCCGCATCGTCCGCGACCTCTCCGGCGAACTCGGCAAGCAGATCGAATTGGAGATGCACGGCGCCGACACCGAGCTCGACCGCCAGGTGCTCGACCTGATCAAGGACCCGTTGACGCACATGGTGCGCAACTCCGCCGACCATGGGTTGGAGACCCCGGCCGAGCGCGCCGCTAGCGGCAAGCCGGACACCGGCACCATTCGGCTGTCCGCCTATCACGAGGGCGGCCATATCATCATCTGCATCGCCGACAACGGCCGTGGGCTGAACACCGAGCGGATCAAGGCCAAAGCGCTGCAGAATGGCCTCGTCAGCGAGGCTGAGCTCGAGAAGATGACGGAAGCCCAGATCCACAAGTTCATCTTCGCCCCGGGCTTCTCCACCGCAGCCCAGATCACCTCGGTCTCGGGCCGGGGCGTCGGCATGGACGTGGTCCGCACCAATATCGACCAGATCGGCGGCACCATCGACATCAAGTCGGTCGCCGGCGAAGGCTGCTCGGTCACCATCAAGATCCCGCTGACCTTGGCCATCGTCTCGGCGCTGATCGTGGAAGCCGCCGGAGACCGCTTTGCCATTCCCCAGCTCTCCGTGGTCGAACTGGTCCGGGCGCGCGCCAACTCTGAGCACCGCATCGAGCGCATCAAGGACACCGCGGTCTTGCGGTTGCGCAACAAGCTGTTGCCGCTGATCCACCTGAAGAAGCTCCTGAAGATCGACGACGGCTCGACCTCCGATCCCGAGAACGGCTTCATCGTGGTCACGCAAGTGGGCAGCCAGACCTTTGGCATCGTGGTCGACGGCGTGTTCCACACCGAAGAGATCGTGGTGAAGCCGATGTCCACGAAATTGCGCCACATCGACATGTTCTCCGGCAACACCATCTTGGGCGATGGCGCGGTGATCATGATCATCGACCCCAACGGGATCGCCAAGGCGCTGGGCGCCTCCGGCAATGCGGCGCAAGCGATGGCCGAGGACCATGCCGCTGGCCATGCCTCCATGGCCGAGCAGATGACCTCGCTCCTGGTGTTCCGCGCCGGCACCAGCCAGCCCAAGGCCGTGCCGCTCGCGCTGGTCACCCGCCTGGAAGAGATCGCCGCCGACAAGATCGAGCTTAGCAACGGCCGCTACATGGTGCAGTACCGCGAGCAGCTCATGCCGCTGGTGCAGATGGCGAGCGTCGAGATCAGGAGCCAGGGCTCGCAGCCGATCTTGGTGTTCGCCGACGACAAGCGCTCGATGGGCCTTGTGGTCGACGAGATCATCGACATCGTCGAGGAGCGGCTCAACATCGAGGTCGCAGGCTCCCAGGTCGGCATCCTGGGCTCGGCCGTGATCAAGGGCCAGGCCACCGAGGTGATCGACGTCGGCCACTTCCTGCCGATGGCGTTTGCCGACTGGTTCACCCGCAAGGAGATGAAGGCGTCTGCGAGCGCGCAGTCGGTGCTCCTGGTCGACGACAGCGCCTTCTTCCGCAACATGCTGGCCCCCGTGCTCAAGGCCGCCGGCTATCGCGTGCGCACCGCGCCAAATGCCCAGGAGGGGTTGTCCGTGCTGCGCTCGGGGCAGAGTTTCGACGTGGTGCTGACCGACATCGAGATGCCCGACATGAACGGGTTCGAGTTCGCCGAGGTGATCCGCGCCGACCAGCATCTGAGCCAGGTGCCGATCATCGGTCTCTCCTCGCTGGTCTCTCCCGCCGCGATCGAGCGCGGGCGGCAGGCTGGCTTCCACGACTATGTCGGCAAGTTCGACCGGCCCGGCCTGATCGCGGCGCTGAAGGAGCAGACCGCCGAACTGGGCCAGGCCGCCTAGCGCATGATCCGGAAAAGTGTGCAGCGGTTTTCCGAAAAGATCATGCGCAAACGTTAAGGAGAAAGTCTCATGAGCAAGACGCAAGTCACCGAAGGCGTCGTCGCCGAATACGTCACCGCCGTGATCGGCGGGCAGCTGTTTGGCCTGCCGATCTCCCGCGTCCAGGACGTGTTCATGCCGGAGCGCCTGACCCGCGTGCCGCTGTCGTCCCAGGAGATCGCCGGCGTCCTCAATTTGCGCGGCCGCATCGTCACCGTGGTCAACATGCGCGCCCGGCTCGGCCTGCCCAAGGCCGATGACGGCAAGCCGCCGATGGCGGTCGGCGTCGATCTGCGCGGCGAATCCTATGGCCTCCTGATCGACCAGATCGGCGAGGTCCTGCGCCTGCCCGAGGACGGCAAAGAAGACAACCCCGTCAATCTCGACCCCCGCATGGCCAAGCTCGCCGGCGGCGTCCACCGCCTCGACGGCCAGCTCATGGTCGTCCTCGATGTCGATCGCGTGCTCGAATTGGCGCCGGATGCGAAAGCGGCGTGACGCGCCAGACAAAGGCGCATTTGAAATTGAAAATGTCCCTTCAGGGGATATCGAAGTGAGAGGCTGTCATGAGAACATGTCTTGTTGTCGACGACTCCAGCGTTATTCGTAAGGTCGCGCGGCGTATCCTC
>NZ_DATGFH010000155.1:0-9960 GCF_035309285.1 Bradyrhizobium sp.
TGGTACATGGACAAGAAGATTCAGATCGATCCGATGATCACCCACGTTCTCAAGCTGGAGGAGATCAACAAGGGGTTCGACCTGATGCACGAAGGCAAGTCGATCCGTTCGGTTGTCGTTTACTAGCGCATGATCCGGAAAAGCGTGCAGCGGTTTTCCGGCGAGATCATGCGCAAACATCGAATCACAACGCAAAACACTAGGAGGAAAGACTCATGAGCGTTCAACTCCACCCATCGATCGACAGCGGCGTGAAGAAAGGCTCGGGCAGCTTCAGCGGCGGCACCCTGGTCTGCAAATGCAAGGACAAGCCGGTCAAGGTCGGCATCAAGGGCGACGTGGCGCATAATCACGCCTGCGGTTGCACCAAATGCTGGAAGCCACAAGGCGCGATGTTCTCGGTCGTCGCCGTGGTACCCCGTCAGAACGTGACGGTGCTCGAGAACGGCGACAAGCTGCAGATCGTCGATCCGTCCGCGGTGATCCAGCGCTATGCCTGCAAGGTCTGCGGCACGCATATGTATGGCCGCATCGAGAACAAGGGCCATCCCTTCTATGGCCTCGACTTCATCCATCCCGAACTGTTCCAGGAATCCGGATCCGCGGCCCCGGGCTTTGCGGCCTTTGTTTCCTCGGTGATCGAATCCGGCGTCAACCCGGGGCAGATGGACGAAGTTCGCGGCCGGCTGAAAGAACTTGGGCTGGAGCCCTATGACTGCCTGTCGCCAGCCTTGATGGACGCCATCGCCACCCATGTGGCGAAGTCCAAGATGGCCGCCTGAGCGGGCAGCGAAGCCGGCAACAGCTTCATCTCGCGCGGCATCTCGATCCCGCGCGAGAGATGTTTGATGTTGCGTGAAAGCGGTCGGTGAAAACCGGCAGGCGGCCGGCGTCAATCGCGGGAAGCATGCATCCAGTTCGTCTTCGTTCTGCGTTCCTCCCCTGAACCGCGGAACCATCGGCCTCGCCGCGTTCCGCCGCGAGGCCGTTTTTAGCCATAAATGCAGAACACTTCTCTGTGAAGCGTTCATGGCGCTCGCTTCTGATAGCATCACAGCGCTAGCGCACAGCACGGCATCTCAAACGGGGACGAGCTCGAATCATCATTGGTCGAGAACCGAGGTCTGTCCGCCTCGCACCTCGCGGCTGACGCGAGCGCGAGCGGCGGCTGCGAGCAAATGAAATATGTTCTGGCTTGCACCCGGAGGACGTCAACAGCTTAAGAAGAGCGAGGCACGATCATGATCAAGCTGAAAATCAACGGCAAGGAGCAAAGCTGGGACGGCGATCCGGACCTTCCGCTGCTCTGGTTTATCCGCGACGAGGCCGGATTGACCGGCACCAAATTCGGGTGCGGCCAGGCACTCTGCGGTGCGTGCACCGTGATGATGGACAAGCAGGCGATCCGCTCCTGCATCACCTCCGTCTCCGACGCATCAGGCCGCGAAGTCACCACCATCGAAGGCCTGCATCCGACCGGCGACCATGCGGTTCAGAAGGCGTGGCGGCAGGTCAACGTCCCGCAATGCGGCTTCTGCCAGGCCGGACAAATCATGCAGGCGGCCGCTCTCCTGGCCGACAATCCAAAACCATCCCATGACCAGATACGCGAAGCGATGGCTGGCAACATCTGCCGCTGCGGCTGTTACCAGCGCATCGAGAACGCCGTGCATCTCGCTTCCACGGGAGTCTGATCATGAACATCATCACTGACCCCAAAAAACTCCGCGGCTTTGAGCGCCACGTCGTCAAGGTCGAGAACGTCTCGCGCCGAAGCGTGCTGAAAGGGCTCGGCATCGCCGGTGGCTTCGTGCTCGCGGCACCGGTGCTGTCGTCACGCCCTGCCTTCGCTTATGAAACCGGCGCCGGCAAGATGCCGCATGGCGTCGTGGTCGACCCGCGCGTCTTCGTGGCGATCGCCCCGGACGGGATCGTCACCATCGTGGCGCACCGCTCCGAGATGGGCACGGGCGTGCGCACCAGCCTGCCGCTGGTGGTCGCCGAAGAGATGGAAGCCGACTGGACCAAAGTGAAGGTGCAGCAGGCGCATGGCGATGAAGTCAAATACGGCAACCAGGACACCGATGGATCACGCAGCACGCGGCACTATCTGATGCCGATGCGTCAGATCGGCGCGTCGGCTCGCGCGATGCTTGAAAACGCCGCGGCCAAGCGCTGGGGCGTGCCGGTGACGGAGGTGAAGGCCGCCAACCACGAAGTGGTGCACGCCGCAAGCGGCCGCAAGATCGGCTTCGGCGATCTCGCCGCCGACGCGGCGAAAGAATCAGTGCCGGCGATCGCAAGCCTGAAGCTGAAGGACCCGAAGGACTTCCGCTATCTCGGCAAGGGCGAGATCTCGATCGTCGACCTGCGCGACATCACGACAGGCGCCGCGCAATACGGTGCCGACGTCCGCCTGCCCGGCATGAAATATGCCGTCATCGCGCGGCCGCCGGTGACCGGCGGCAAGCTCGTATCCTTCGATGGGGCGGACGCGATGAAGGTCTCGGGCGTCGAGAAGGTCATGGAGGTCAAGGGCTGGCCATGGCCGTCAAAATTCCAGCCGCTCGGCGGTGTTGCCGTGATCGCGCGCAACACGGGTGCCGCGATCAAGGGCCGCGATGCGCTCAAGGTCGTGTGGGATGACGGCGCTAACGCCAAATACGAGTCCGCCGCCTATCGCACCGAGCTTGAGGAGGCTGCACGCAAGCCCGGCCTCGTCGTGCGCAAGGAAGGCGACGTCGACACCGCCTTGAAGAGCGCCGACAAGGTGATCGTCGGCGAATATTATGCGCCGCATCTCGCCCATGTCAGCATGGAGCCGCCGGTCGCGGTCGCCGATGTCAAGGATGGCAAGGCCGAGATCTGGGCGCCGGTGCAGAGCCCGGGCGGCACGCGCGAGGATGTCGCCAAGACGCTCGGCATCTCCGTGGACAACGTGACCGTCAATGTCACGCTGCTCGGCGGCGGCTTCGGGCGCAAGTCGAAGTGCGACTATGCGCTGGAAGCGGCTTTGCTCTCGAAGGAGCTGGGCGCGCCGGTCAAGGTGCAATGGACGCGCGAAGACGACGTCTAGCATGACTTCCTCCACACGGTTTCGGTGGAGCGGATCGAGGCCGGTCTCGACAAGAGTGGCAAGGTGATCGCCTGGCGTCATCGCAGTGTTGCGCCAAGCATCGGCTCGACCTTCGCGGCCAAGGCCGTGCACGAGGCCTCCTTCGAGCTCGGCATGGGCCTCGTCGACATGCCGTTCGAGATCGCGAATGTCCAATGCGAAAATCCCGAGGCGGTCGCGCACACCCGCATCGGCTGGTTCCGTTCGGTCTCGAATATTCCGCGCGCCTTTGCGATCCAGTCGATGGTCGGCGAAATCGCGCATGCGACGGGCCGCGACCAGAAGGAGACACTGCTCGAGCTGATCGGCTCGCCGCGGATCATCAATCTCGATTTCGTCAAGAACCTCTGGGACTACGGCGAGCCCTATGACAGCTACCCGATCGACACCGCGCGTCTAAGGCGCGTCGTCGAGACGGTCGCGGACAAGGGCCAATGGGGACGTTCGGTGCCGAAAGGCGGCGGCCTTGGCATTGCCGTGCACCGCAGCTTCGTCAGCTACATCGCGACCATCGTCGAAGTGGCCGTCGATGACAAAGGCAAGCTGACGGTACCGCGGGTCGATACCGCGATCGATTGCGGCACCTATGTCAATCCCGAGCGCATCCAGTCGCAAATCGAGGGTGCGGCGATCATGGGGCTCAGCCTTGCCAAATATGGCGAGATCACCTTCAAGGACGGCAAGGTGCAGCAGAAGAACTTTGACGACTTCCCGGTGATCCGGATGGACGAGGCGCCGCTGGTGACCAATGTCCACATCGTGCCACCGGCCGCCGATACGCCGCCAAGCGGCGTCGGTGAGCCTGGCGTCCCGCCGTTTGCGCCGGCCCTGCTCAACGCCATCTTTGCGGCGACCGGCAAGCGCATCCGGACGCTGCCGATCGGCAAGCAACTGGAGACGTGAGGCGGCGCCCTGCGCTGGCGTCGTCAAACGAAAGCAAAACGAATGCGGCGGAGATCATCTCCGCCGCATTCTTTATATATGGAGATATATAGTGTGACGCCGGTGGCTATTTCTTGAGCGCGAACACCCAGACAACCCCGCCCTGCGGCACGTTGGCTTCGACGCCGACATGGTCGCCGGCCAGTGCTTCCTGGATGCGCTCGGCATCGACGCCCCAGCCAGACTGCACGGCGATATACTCTGTGCCGTCGACCTCGTAGGCGACCGGCATGCCCATGATGCCGGAATTGGTCTTCTGTTCCCAGAGCACGTCACCGGTCTTGGCATCGAACGCGCGGAAATTGCGGTCGTTGGTGCCACCGGCGAACACGAGATCGCCGGCGGTCGCCGTCACCGAGCCAAACAGTTGCGACTTGGCGAAATTGTGCGCCCACACCTTCTTGCCGGTGGCGGGATCCCATGCCTGCAATTCGCCGAAATGATCGGCGCCCGGGCGTACCGTCAGGCCGATGTCTTCGGGCTTGGTTCCGAGCCAGAGCTGGCCGGGCTTGAGCGGCACCTTCTCGCCGGTGAATCCGCCGCAGAAATTCTCGTTGGCGGGAACATAAACGAGATGAGTCTTCTGGCTATACGCCGCCGACGGCCAATCCTTGCCGCCCCACAACGATGGACAGAAGTCGACCCGCTTGCCAATGACCGGCTTGTGCGCGGGATCGACGATCGGCTTGCCGGTCCCGGGCTCGATACCCTTCCAGACGTCGGTGTGAACGAACGGCCAGCCCGCGACATAGTTGATGCGGTCGGGTTGCCGCTCCAGCACCCAGAAGATCGCGTCGCGTCCGGGATGGATCAGGCTCTTGATCTGCTTTCCGTCCCGCTGCAGGTCGACCAGCATGGGCGCGTCGACCTCGTCCCAATCCCATGAGTCATTCTGATGATATTGGTGGTATGCCTTGATCTTGCCGGTGTCGAGATCAAGCCCCAACACCGAACTGGTATAGAGGTTGTCACCCGGATGCATTTCGCCCGGCCATGGTGCGGCGTTGCCGACGCCCCAATAGATGGTCTTGGTATCCTTGTCGTAGGTGCCGGTCATCCAGGCGGAGCCGCCGCCGGATTTCCAGTCATCACCCTGCCAGGTGTCGTGGCCCGGCTCACCCTCGCCCGGAATGGTGAAGGTCCGCCACAACTCCTTGCCGTCGTTGGCATCGAAGGCGACGACATAGCCGCGAACGCCGAACTCGCCGCCTGAGCCGCCGACGATCACCTTGCCGTCGACGATCAATGGCATCAGGGTCATGTACTGCCCCTTCTTGTAGTCCTGGACCTTCTTGTCCCAAACTACCTTGCCCGTCTTGGCGTCGAGCGCCACGACATGGTCATCCGTCGTCGCGAGATAGAGTTTGTCCTGCCAAAGGCCTACGCCGCGGCTGGTCGGATGCAGTTGGAAGAGATCTTCGGGAAGCTGGCGCTTGTAGCGCCAATATTCCTCGCCGGTCTTCGCATTCAGCGCGATCACCTGGCCCATCGGCGTTGCGACGAACATGACACCGTTGTTGACGATGGGAGGCGCCTGGTGACCTTCCAGCACGCCCGTGGAGAAGGTCCAGACCGGCGTCAGGTTCTTGACGTTCGATGCATTGATCTGGTCGAGGGGGCTATAGCCCTGCCCGTCGTAAGTCCGGCGGTAAAGCATCCAGTTGCCGGGCTCGGGATTTTCCAGGCGACTGGCGGTCACCGGACTGTAGTTTTCGATCGGCCCCGCGGTTGCTGCGGTCGCGATCACGCAGGTGAAAGCTACGGCGCTTGATAGCAGACATTGCTTGATGGTCACGGTCACTACCTCCCTGTTTGTATGGTTATGGTCGTGCAGAGGTCCAAACGACGACGCCGTCGTCATCATCCTGGTTGCTGAACACCTACCTTTCCGGCAAAGGGCGCAGCCACGACAAGCGACTCGCCCGATATCGCCAGCGGCAACGCGGCAAGACGCCGTGGCGCCGGCCCGAACACCACCTGCGCGTCGGCGCGGGGGTCATACTCGGAATTGTGGCAGAAACACTTGAAGACGGTCTTGTCGGTTTGCTCGCCCTTCACCCAGCCGGTGACGGAGCATCCGGCATGCGAGCAGATCGCGGAATAGGCGACGATGCCGTCGGCCGCATGCGCGCGCGTGTCGTCGTCGAGCTGCGCAGGATCGAGCTTGATGACGAGGATTTCGTTGAGCCGCGAGCCGTCACGAACCACTGAGGTCTTGGGGTCCTTCGGCCAGGCATGGACCGGCGGCCCGCCGAGCTTGAGATCCGACGGCTTGATGACCTGACCCGATTGCGGTCCTTCGGAGGCCACGAGCAGATCGTCCTTCTGCGGGCGCTCGTCGCTCCCGGGTTGATCGTCCTGCGCGCGGACGTCCCGGCTCGCGGCAAGGCAAGCGCCCGCGGCAAGTGTCGTTGCAAGCAGCGACCGCCGCGTCCAACGCGCATAGGCCGAGAGGACGCCGCCTTCTGCTTCGTCGCACTCAATTCGTGGCTCAACGTCAGGCATACGCCATCACGTCACGCAACTCCGACAAAATGAGGGCGGCAGCGGCTTTTGATTGTCTTGATGCTGGCTGCAATGCAACAAGTGCGTCGCGAATGCAGTCGGCGTCGTCCGCGGGACGATGCGTCACTGCACCGCGAGCGTGCCACGTCGTGCGAACGCGCAGGAGTTGAATGTGCACAGCGATGCTCCCGGCACGCAACGCCGTGGCGCAGCGCTCAAGATCGCAAATGCGGCACCAGCCTCGTCCGCTACGTTCCTGGTGTCCCAGCATCGACGCTTCGAAGCGACGAATTCTGGGGATTTTTCCGCGTTTTCCGTATTCTTACGGAGCGGCGCTGCGAAGCGACATTAGTTTGGCATAAACGCTGCATGTTAAGCTTTTACCGAATCATTCATTTAATGGAGATTCCATGCTCATTACCCTTGTTGCCTTGCTCTGCAACGGCGAAGTCTGTTTGGAAAAAGTCGTTACCAACAGCGATCTGTCCAGCATCACGATGATGGATTGCGAGATGCATGCACAAGCAGGCATCGCCGAGTGGCTACAAAACGGACCGTACCGGTCGTGGAAGCTGCAGAGCTACAAATGCGTTTTTGGCAAATACGTTCCGAAGAGCGCGGCCTGAACCAGGAGCTGGCTCACTCTCAAGAGCTGGCTCACTTCAAAGGGTGATCAGCGCGGAACTTCGGCTGATGCGCCGCTCGCAGCGCGCGTCGAGCATTCGACCAGCCGAACGACGCGCACCGGCTCCACGCTGGGATGGTGCATGCCAACGGTGGACCGCCGCGTCTCACGGCGGGACATCACGAGGCGCCGGCTGTGCCGTTCCCGGACATCCGCGTCGCGCTGACGGGCTGATCGCGGTCAGAACGGCAGTGCGACCTCGTACTTGATCTCCTTGAGGATCACGTTGGTCCGCACGTGACGAAGACCGGGAATCTTGAACATGAAATCATCGAGGAACCGGTTGTACGCCGCCATGTCGCTGACGACCACGCGAAGATGGTAGTCGGCATCGCCGGTCGTCGCAAAGCATTCCAGCACTTCGGGGCGCTTCTTCACCCGCGCAACGAATTGGGTGACGAAGGTCTGGTCGTGGCGTTCGAGCGCCACATGCAGGATCGCCGACATCGCAAAGCCCGCTTGTTCGCGATCGACCAGCGCGGTGTAGCGCGCGATCACACCGGACTTCTCGAGCGAATCCACCCGCCGCCAGCATGCCGAAGCCGACATCCCGACCTCATCCGCCAGTTGCTGATTGCTGAGGCGGCTGTCCTTCTGGAGGCGCAGCAAAAGGCGCCGGTCTTGCGGGTCAAGCATGTGATCCTCCTTGGACAACTTATCCTCACTATGAGGCGATTTTGGATAATTATACCAAAGTTCCGTCAAAATACGGATAAAATGAATAATCTGACCATTCAATCGGATCGACAATCAGCCGTCTCCTCTCAGGAGGATTGGCCATGACACAGGCGATCGCCGCTCCCCGCAATGATCTCGAAACCTATTCCCTGCTCGATCGCTACACGCGACAAACGGGCCGCGTGCTGCTTACGGGAACGCAAGCGCTGGTGCGCATCCTGCTCGATCAGCGCGATCGCGACCGGGCCGATGGTCTCGATACGGCCGGCTTCGTGTCGGGCTATCGCGGCTCGCCACTCGGCGGCTTCGACCTCGAGCTGTGGCGCGCCAAGCGGTTCCTGGAGGAGCGGCGCATCGAATTCCTGCCCGCCGTCAACGAGGATCTCGCCGCCACCGCCGTGCTTGGCTCGCAGCAGGTCGAGACCCACCCGAAGCGCGAGGTCGATGGCGTGTTCAGCCTCTGGTACGGCAAGGGTCCCGGCGTCGACCGCTCCGGCGATGCGCTGAAGCACGGCAACGCCTACGGATCATCGCAGCATGGCGGCGTGCTGGTCGTGGCCGGCGACGACCATGGCTGCGTGTCGTCCTCGATGCCGCACCAGTCGGACGTCGCCTTCATGGCGTGGTTCATGCCGACGCTCAATCCGTCCGATGTCGCCGAGTATCTGAGCTTTGGCGAATATGGCTATGCGCTCAGCCGCTTTTCCGGCATGTGGGTCGGCTTCAAGGCGATCTCGGAGACGGTCGAGTCCTGCGCCTCGGTGGAGTTGCCGCTACGTCGGCGTTTCATCAAACCCGATTTCGTGGTGCCCGGCGGCGGCCTGCACTATCGCTGGCCGGACCTGCCCGGCCCCCAGATCGAGCAGCGCCTGGAGGCCAAGAAGAATGCCGTATCGGCTTTTGCTGCCGCCAATCCGATCGACCGCCGCATCTACGACATCGCCAATGCCACCTTCGGCATTATCACGACGGGAAAGGGCCATCTCGACGTGATGGAGGCGCTCCAGCTCCTTGGCCTCACCGAACGCGAATGCCGGCGGCTTGGCATCGACATCTACAAGGTCGGCATGGTTTGGCCGCTTGCGCATCATGATGCGCTCGCATTCGTGCGCGAGAAACGCGAGATCCTTGTGATCGAGGAGAAGCGCGGCATCATCGAGAGCCAGTTCAAGGAATATTTCTACGATTATCCCGGTCACAAGCCCGAGCACATGGTCGGCAAGACCGACGAGAACAACGCACCGCTGGTGCCCTGGATCGGCGAGCTCTCGCCGCGTCTGTTGGCGCCCATCATCGCAAAGCGGCTGGATCAGATATTTCCCGGCTTTCATTTACAGGCACGCGCGGCGGCACTACAGCCACAGGCCGCGCGCCTCATCGACGTAGCGGGCGCGGCGCGCACGCCCTACTTCTGCTCAGGCTGCCCGCACAACACGTCCACGAAAGTACCGGAGGGATCGCAGGCGCTGGCCGGGATCGGCTGCCATTTCATGGCGAGCTGGATGGATCGCGACACGACATCGCTGATCCAGATGGGCGGCGAAGGCGTCAATTGGGCGGCGTCCTCGCTGTTCACGGGCCGCCCGCACGTGTTCCAGAATCTTGGTGAGGGAACTTATTACCACTCGGGCTCGATGGCCATCCGCCAGGCGATCGCCGCCAACACCAACATCACCTACAAGATTTTGTTCAACGACGCGGTCGCCATGACTGGCGGACAACCCGTCGATGGGCCCATCAGCGTGCAGGCGATTGCGCACGAGGTCCGCGCCAATGGGGTGGTACGCATCGCGGTCATCACTGATGACCCCGGCAAGTTCGATATGCGCGACTTTCCGCATGGCACGACGCTCCATGGACGCGAGCATCTCGACGCCGTGCAACGCGAGCTGCGCGAGGTGCCGGGCGTCTCAGTTCTCATCTACGAGCAGGAATGCGCCACGGAGCGGCGGCGGCGGCGCAAGCGCGGGCAGGCCGCCGACCCGCCGAAATTCGCCTTCATCAACGATCTCGTCTGCGAAGGCTGCGGCGATTG
>NZ_DATGFH010000156.1:0-22028 GCF_035309285.1 Bradyrhizobium sp.
CTCAAACCGCCTTTCGCTATCCCCACCTTCCCTGAGATCCATCCGGCCCTCCGCCTGCCAAATTATGAATCTCTTCAATTACTTGATTCCTTGGCACCCGTGGACGCGACCGAATGACTCAGTAGGACTAACCCACCCTACGGCTACTCTACAAAGCTCGAGCTAATCCAAATCCGCCTTCACCTTCGCGAACACGGCGCGAAACATCTCCGGCGTCAGCACGCCGGTGTTGGTGTTGTAGCGCGAGCAGTGATAGCTGTCGTAGAGTTTTAGCTGTCCTGCCTGATGCACGGCGCCATGCGCGAATGGCGCTGCCGTGCTGCGCAGCTTCAGCGTCTTCAAGAGCGTCTCATGCGCGATGCGGCCGAGCGCCACGATCGCGCGCAGGCGTGGCATCGCCGTGATGGTCGCGGCCAGGAACGTGCGGCATGTGCCGATCTCGGTGGGCAGCGGCTTGTTCTGTGGCGGCACGCAGCGCACGGCGTTGCTGATCCGGCAGTCGACCAGTTTCAAGCCGTCATCGGGCCGCGCCTCGTAATGGCCACTGGCAAAGCCATAGTCGAGCAGCGTGCCGTAGAGCAGCTCGCCGGCATAATCGCCGGTGAAGGGACGCCCAGTCCGGTTGGCGCCCTGCAACCCCGGGGCGAGCCCGACGATCAGCAGTCTGGCGTCGGCGTCGCCAAAGGACGGGACGGGCGCGTTGAACCATTCAGGTTCCTTCCTGCGCGCCTGCGTGCGAAATTCCGCAAGCCGCGGACAGAGCGGGCAATCGCGATCGGGCTCGGTGGCGGACAGGGCGGCGCCGGATTTGACTGGCGCCGGCTCGTTGCTAATCGTCGAAATCGTCGTCTGCGCCCCGTGGTGCCATCGTGGTCGCGCGCTGCAGGAATTGCGGCGCATGATGACGCTCGCGTGGCTCACGCGGGGCCGGACGTTCGGACGGATCGCGCCCGAGCTTGGATTGCAGCTCGACGAGATCGGTGAACACGTCGGCCTGGCGCCTGAGCTCGTCGGCGATCATCGGCGGCTGGCTCGAGATCGTCGAGATCACGGTGACGCGCACGCCGCGACGCTGCACGGCTTCTACCAGCGAGCGAAAATCGCCGTCGCCGGAGAACAGCACCATCTGGTCGACATGCTCGGCGAGCTCCATCGCGTCGACCGCAAGCTCGATGTCCATATTGCCCTTCACCTTGCGGCGGCCGGAGGCGTCGATGAACTCTTTCGTCGCCTTGGTGACCACGGTGTAACCGTTGTAATCGAGCCAGTCGATCAGGGGACGGATCGAGGAATACTCCTGATCTTCGATAATCGCCGTGTAGTAGAACGCACGGAGCAGCGTTCCGCGGCTCTGGAATTCCTTAAGCAGGCGCTTGTAGTCGATGTCGAAGCCCAGCGTCTTGGCGGTCGCGTAGAGATTCGCACCATCGATGAAGAGCGCAATTTTGTTGGTGGTGGAAGATGACATTCGTTGCTCGCGTTATGTTGGCATCTGCTTTTCTTGGCGCGGCGGCAGTGGCTCGCGCATTTCAAATCACTGCCAAAGTGCTGAAGCGGATTGGTCCCGGACAGACGGTACCGCAAATTTGAAGAGATAGGGGCAAAAAAGGTATTTTCTTACAACGCAATGAAGCGTTTTGTTGTCGAGCAGCCTCGTGGCCTCCCGAACCCCATCCAATTGTGTCCCATGGTCGCGGGTTAGCAGAGGCACCTCCTCACGCCAAATCACAAATTTAGCCTTGCGCAAACCTCTATACCCCTATAACTAGCGCCCATAATCATCATTTCCAGCCCTACATTCGGAGTGACAGTCGATGGCACGCGTCACCGTGGAAGATTGCATTGACAAGGTCGACAACCGGTTCGATCTGGTCCTTTTGGCGGCGCACCGCGCCCGGATGATCTCCTCCGGTTCTCAACTTACGATTGATCGGGATAACGACAAAAATCCGGTGGTTTCGCTGCGTGAGATTGCCGAATCCACGATTTCTCCCGAAGATTTGCGAGAGGAACTGGTCCATTCCCTCCAGAAGTTCGTCGAGGTTGACGAGCCTGAGCCCGATACCGTGCCTTTGATCGGCTCGGCCGGCGCCAGCGTCGATGCCGACGACACCGAGATTGCCGTGGAGCGTATGACCGAAGAGGAACTCCTGAAAGGTCTCGAGGGCCTGGCGCCGCCGGAAGAGCAGCCCGAAGAGGACGAATAGCCTTAGGCGCGATTTAATTTACCAAAGGCCCGGACAATCGTCCGGGCCTTTGCTTTCAAAGCCATTTTTGTGGTTACCTGACGCTTCTCGCATTCGCGGTGACTTGGTCCGGACGTTCGCGGCCAAAGCTGCCTTCGAATTTGTCGGAGGACCGCCGGATTGGCGCTACACTCAAGTCTCCCGAGCGAGGTCCCTGAGGCGGAAGGTTGTGATTCGATGGCGGTTCGACGCCGGAGCCCACCCCAGATGCAGGCCGCGGCCGAACCGGTCGCCGTGGCCGGGTCTGCGCCGGCCAATTCCGCTCCAAACAAGTCGGCGAAGTCGCCCCGCTCGCGGATGATGCGACAATATGACCTCGTCGAACGCGTCCGCTCCTATAACCCCGATACCAACGAGGACCTGCTCAACCGCGCCTACGTCTATGCCATGAAGGCGCACGGGTCGCAGACGCGGGCCTCCGGCGATCCCTATTTCTCGCATCCGCTCGAGGTCGCCGCGATCCTGACCGACCTCAAGCTCGACGACGCCACCATCGTCGCAGCCCTGCTGCACGACACCATCGAGGATACCGAGGCGACCAGGGCCGAAATCGATCAGGTTTTCGGACCCGAGATCGGCGCGCTGGTCGAGGGCCTGACCAAGCTGAAACGGCTGGAGCTCGTGTCGCGCGAGGCCAAGCAGGCCGAGAACCTGAGAAAACTGCTGCTCGCCGTCTCCGACGACGTGCGTGTGCTTCTCGTCAAGCTCGCGGATCGGTTGCATAACATGCGGACCCTCGAGTTCGTGCCCGAGGCCTCGCGGCAGCGCATCGCCGAAGAGACGCTCGACATCTATGCGCCGCTGGCCGGCCGCATGGGTATGCAGGAGATGCGCGAGGAGCTGGAGGACCTGTCCTTCCGCACCCTCGATCCCGAAGCCTATGGCGTGGTCAAGCAGCGGCTCGATGCGCTCGCCGAGCGCAACCGCAATCTGATCAGCGAGATCGAAAGTCAGCTCTCGAAGAACCTGCGCAACAACGGGCTGACCGCAGGGGTCTACGGCCGGCGCAAGCGACCATTTTCGATCTGGACCAAGATGGAGCGCAAATCGATCGGCTTCGAGCAATTGTCGGATATCTTCGCATTCCGCCTGATCGTTGCCGACCTCGAATCTTGCTACCGTGCGCTCGGTATCGTGCATACGACCTGGCCGGTGGTGCCGGGCCGCTTCAAGGACTACATCTCGACGCCGAAGCAGAACGACTACCGCTCGATCCACACCACGGTGATCGGACCCGGCCAGCAGCGCGTCGAGCTGCAGATCCGCACCGAGGAGATGCACCAGATCGCCGAGTTCGGCATCGCGGCGCACGCCTTCTACAAGGACAATTTGGGCTCGCCGACCGACATCCTGAATCGCGAGTCCAACGCCTTTGCCTGGCTCCGCCGTACCGTCGGCATCCTCTCCGAGAGCGCCAATCCGGAAGAGTTTCTGGAGCACACCAAGCTCGAGCTGTTCCACGACCAGGTGTTCTGCTTCACCCCGAAGGGAAAGTTGATCGCGCTGCCGCGCCACGCCAACGTGATCGACTTCGCCTATGCGGTGCACACCGACGTCGGCAACAGCGCGGTCGGCTGCAAGATCAACGGCAAGTTCGCGCCGCTATCCTCTGAGTTGCAGAACGGCGACGAGGTCGAGGTCTTGACCTCCGAGGCTCAATCCGCGCCGCCGTCGGCCTGGGAATCGCTTGCGGTCACCGGCAAGGCGCGGGCGGCGATCCGGCGCGCCACCCGCACCGCCGTGCGCGACCAATATGCCGGCCTCGGCCGCCGCATCGTCGAGCGCCTGTTCGAGCGCGCCAAGATCGACTATGCCGACGACAAGCTCAAGGGCGCGTTGCCGCGGCTCGCGCGGGGCTCGATCGATGACGTCATGGCCGCCGTTGGCCGTGGCGAGATGAAGGCCTCCGACGTCGCGCGCGCGATGTATCCCGACTACAAGGAGGAGCGCGCGGCGCGCTATGCCGGCGCCAAGAAGAGCCTGGCGGTCAAGCTGAAGCTCAAATCGCCGCCGCCCGATCCCGCGAGCAGCCCGCACGCCATCCCGATTCGCGGCATCAATCCCGACCTTCCGGTGAAATTCGCGCCGAATGGCGGCGCGGTGCCCGGTGACCGGATCGTCGGCATCGTTACGCCGGGCGAGGGGATCACGATCTACCCGATCCAGTCGCCGGCGCTGAAGGATTTCGAGGAGGAGCCGGAGCGCTGGGTCGACGTGCGCTGGGACGTGGACGAGACAACGCCGCAGCGCTTCCCGGCGCGCATCCTGGTCGACAACGTCAACGAACCCGGCAGCCTCGCCCAGGTCGCGACCGTGATCGCCGAGCACGACGGCAATATCGACAATATCAGCATGTCGCGCCGCTCGCCCGATTTCACCGAACTCACCATCGACCTTGAGGTCTATGACCTGAAACACCTCAGCGCTATTATCGCCCAGTTGCGCGCCAAGGCCGTCGTCGCGAAGGTCGAACGTGTCAATGGGTAACGTCTGCCCGTCCTGAATTCCCGCGAGTTTTCGATGTCAAAACCTCCCCCGCTGCGCCTCGGCGTTAACGTCGACCATGTCGCGACCCTGCGCAATGCCCGCAGCGGGCCGACGCCCGATCCGGTGCGCGCCGCGCTCACAGCGATAGAGGCCGGCGCCGACGGCATCACCGCGCATTTGCGCGAGGACCGTCGTCATATCCGCGACGAGGACATGGCGCGGCTGAAGGCCGAAATTTCCAAACCGCTGAATTTCGAGATGGCGGCGACCGCCGACATGCTGCGGATTTCTCTTGCGACCAAGCCGCATGCGGTGTGCCTAGTGCCGGAGCGGCGCGCCGAGCTGACGACCGAAGGCGGGCTCGATGTGGTCGGCCAGCACAATGCGCTGGCGCCGTTCATTGCCAAATTGAACGACGCCGGAATCCGGGTGTCGTTGTTCATCGCCGCCGATGAGAAGCAGATTGAGATGGCGGCGCGGTTGCGCGCTCCCGTGATCGAGATCCACACCGGCGCCTGGTGCGACGCCGTGGTCGACGGCCACAGGGACAAGGCGGCAGCCGAATGGCAGCGCATCGTGGCCGGGGCCAAATTGGCGCGCTCTGCGGGCCTTGAGGTCCATGCGGGCCATGGCCTCGATTACGCGACCGCCGAGACGATCGCGGGGCTACCCGAGATCGTCGAGCTCAACATCGGCTATTACATGATTGGCGAAGCGATCTTCGTAGGTCTTGCCGAAACCGTCCGCACCATGCGGGCGGCGATGGATCGGGGCAGGGCGCGGGTCATCGCATGATCATCGGCATCGGCAGCGACCTGATCGACATTCGCCGCGTCGCCAAGGTGATCGAGCGCCACGGCGAGCGCTTCCTCGACCGTATCTTCACCGAGACCGAGCGTGCCAAGGCCGAGCGCCGCGCCAAGAACGAGAAGATGGTGGTTGCGACCTATGCCAAGCGCTTCGCCGCCAAGGAGGCCTGTTCGAAGGCGCTTGGCACCGGAATCCGGCGCGGCGTCTGGTGGCGCGACATGGGGGTGGTCAACTTGCCCGGAGGACGCCCGAGCATGTTGCTGACAGGTGGAGCGCTCGCCCGGCTCAAGGCGCTGACACCGGAGGGACTGGAGGCGCGGATCGACCTCACCATCACCGATGACTGGCCGTTGGCGCAGGCCTTTGTAATCATTTCCGCCGTCGCTCCGGCGCAATCCTGACCGACGTCGCGTTCGATCTGGCCTAAAACAAAAAACTTAAGATATATCAATTAGTTGAGAAGTTTTCATGCGGCAGTTTGTTGCGCTGCCGAGAACAAACGTCTAAAAGCGCTTGCAAGTTTGATCCAGCACGAGCGAATTCTGGTTTGCGCCGGAATTGGCTTTCACTATCAGAATAATCAGAACCGATTCACGGGGACCGCGGCGAGGCCGAGTGCTGCCCGCGTGCGGAAGATTGTTTTGCGGCAGGATCGCAGAGGCCTGAAATTGAGAAAGCAATGAGCGTGACATCCCGGGAAAAGATCAACACCTCCTCGGAGGGCTATCGCGTCGTCATCCACGCTCTCTTGATCGCGCTGGTGATCCGGACCTTCCTGTTCCAGCCCTTCAACATCCCCTCGGGCTCGATGAAGGCGACGCTGCTCGTCGGCGATTATCTCTTCGTCTCGAAATATTCCTACGGCTACAGCCCGTACTCGATCCCGCTGACGCCGCCGCTGCCGGGGTTATTCTCGGGCCGCATCTTCGGCTCCGAGCCGAACCGCGGCGATGTCGTCGTATTCCGCCTGCCCAAGGATGTCTCGACCGACTACATCAAGCGCGTGATCGGGTTGCCCGGCGACCACATCCAGATGAAGGACGGGCTGCTCTACATCAACGGCAAGCCGATCGAGCGCGAGCGGCTGAGCGACTACATCGGCGAGGATCCTTGCGGGTCGGAGGCGACAGCGCGGGTGAAGCGCTGGAAGGAGACGCTGCCAAACGGCGTCAGCTATGAGACGCTCGACTGCGTCGACAACGGCTTCTACGACAACACCATCGAATATGTCGTGCCGCCCGGCCATTTCTTCATGATGGGCGACAACCGCGACAACTCCACCGACAGCCGCGTGCAATCGGCGGTCGGCTATGTGCCGCTGCAGAATATCATCGGCCGTGCCCAGATCATCTTCTTCTCCGTTGCCGAAGGCGAGCACGTCTGGGCGGTCTGGCGCTGGCCGTGGACGATACGCTGGAACCGTTTGTTCAAACTCGTGCGATGAACGACGATACCGCCGACATCCGGACCGTCACCGTCGCCGCCGAGGCGGGCGCGGAAGGGCCCGCGCCTGTGCGCAAGAAGGCGCGGAAGAAGCGCGCCAAGGCGACAGCCGGCGCCGCGACGTCGGCGATCGAGACGCGTATCGGGCACAAATTCGCCGACGCGGGCCTCCTGGTGACGGCGATGACGCATGTGTCCGCGCTCAAACCCTCGCGCAAACGCGGCGAGAGCTATCAGCGCCTGGAATTCCTGGGCGATCACGTGCTCGGGCTGATCGTCTCCGACATGCTCTATCGCAGCTTTCCCAACGCCGATGAGGGGGAGCTGTCCAAACGGCTCGCCGATCTCGTGCGCAAGGAGAGCTGCGCCGATGTCGCGAAATCGCTCGGGCTCGCCGACGACATCAAGCTCGGCGCCGTCGGAGCAGGCGCAGGCGCGCGGCTGCGCAAATCCGTGCTGGGCGACATCTGCGAGGCCGTGATCGGCGCGGTGTTCCTTGACGGCGGTTATGCGGCGGCGAAAGAGTTTGTCGAGCGCAACTGGACCGAACGGATGAAGAAGCCGCGGCAGCCGCTGCGCGATCCCAAGACGGTGTTGCAGGAATGGGCGCAGGGCAAGGGCCTGCCGACGCCGGTCTATCGCGAGGTCGAGCGCACCGGACCGCATCACGATCCGCAATTCCGCGTCGCGGTCGATTTGCCGGGGCTGGCGCCTGCCGAAGGCGTCGGCGGCAGCAAGCGTGCGGCGGAGAAGGTTGCGGCGAGCGTGATGATCGAGCGCGAAGGCGTCGCCGGCGGCAGCAATGACGGCTGAGGCGAGGGCTGCAACGCGCTGCGGCTTTGTCGCATTGATCGGCGCGCCCAATGTCGGCAAGTCCACCCTCGTCAATGCGCTGGTCGGCTCCAAGGTCACGATCGTCTCGCGCAAGGTGCAGACCACCCGGGCGCTGATCCGCGGCATCGTCATCGATCACAACGCGCAAATCATCCTGGTCGACACGCCCGGCATCTTCCAGCCCAAGCGCCGGCTCGACCGCGCCATGGTCTCGACCGCCTGGAGTGGCGCTCATGATGCCGACCTCGTCTGCGTGCTGCTCGACGCCAAGGCCGGGTTGGACGAGGAGGCGGACAGCATCCTGACCCGGCTCGCCGGCGTGGATCACGAGAAGATCCTGGTGCTGAACAAGATCGATCTCGTGCCGCGCGAAAAGCTGCTGGCGCTGGCGAAGGCAGCGAACGACCGTCTTCCTTTCGCGAAAACCTTCATGGTCTCGGCGCTGTCCGGCGACGGCGTCGAAGACCTTCGCGCCGCGCTCGGCGAGATGGTGCCAGCGGGACCGTTCCTCTATCCCGAAGACCAGATGTCAGACGCGCCGATGCGTCAGCTTGCGGCCGAAATCACCCGGGAAAAGATCTATCAGAAACTGCACCAGGAATTGCCGTATCAATCCACAGTCGAGACCGATAGCTGGACCGAGCGCAAGGACAATTCGGTCCGCATCGAGCAGACCATCTTTGTCGAGCGCGAAAGCCAGCGTAAGATCGTGCTCGGCAAGGGCGGCGCCACGATCAAGGCGATCGGCGCGGATTCGCGAAAAGAGATCGCTGACATTCTGGGCGTTCCCGTGCATCTGTTCCTGTTCGTGAAAGTGCGCGAGAATTGGGGCGACGATCCCGACCGCTACCGTCAGATGGGTCTGGAGTTCCCCAAGGAATAAGACATAAAACATGCCATGAACCTGCCCAGAAACGTGTTTCTGTTCGAAGTGCTGCTCTACGCGTCCCTGATGCTGGACTCGCTGTCGGTCGCGGTGCAGGACCGCACGCCGACCGCCGACATGAGCGAGCAGGTGATCACGGCCAACACCATTCTGGCGGGCGGCGAGATCCTGCTTCTGCTCTATTTCGTGTGGCTCGCCGCGCGGCAGCGCAAGAACTGGCCGCGCTGGGTGCTGGCGGCCGCGCTGGCGCTCTCGGTGCTCTCGCTGATCATAGTGATCGGCGACAGCGGCCTTGAGCTCGACAGCCTGATCGAGATCGTGTCCTGCGCGCTGACCGCAGCCGGCCTCTACTACTCCTACACTGGCGACGCGCAGGGTTGGTTCAACGCGTGACGCGACGGCGTAGGGCAGGTTAGCGTCAGCGTAACCCGCCGCAACTTGCGGTGAATTGGCGGATTACGCTGCGCTAATCTGCCCTACATGCTGTAATCTGCATCCATGGAATGGACCGACGACGGCATCGTTTTGGGCGTGCGGCGGCATGGCGAAACCTCCGCCATTGCGGAGCTTCTCACGCGCGGGCATGGCCGGCACCTCGGGCTTGTGCGCGGCGGTGTCTCCTCGCGGATGCGCCCGTTGCTGCAGCCCGGCAACGGCGTGCGCGCGGTGTGGCGTGCGCGCCTGGACGAGCATCTCGGCACCTATGCGATCGAGGGCGGCACGCGGCTGCGCGCAGCCGGCCTCTTGGCGTCGCCGCACGCGGTCTATGGCGTGACGCATCTGGCGGCTCTGGCGCGGCTGTTGCCCGAGCGCGATCCGCACGAGGACATCTACGAGATGCTGGAGCGCACACTCGACGACTTTGACGATGCGGGCGGCGCTGCGGTGCACCTGGTGCGCTTTGAGCTCGCGATGCTGAGCGAATTGGGCTTCGGGCTCGATCTGCACAATTGCGCGGCGACCGGCGAGACCACCGACCTCGTCTATGTCTCGCCGAAATCCGGCGGCGCGGTATCGCGCACGGCCGGGGAGCCGTGGCGCGACCGCCTGCTGCGTTTGCCGCCATTCCTGCGTCAAGGCGAAGAGGGCGCCAACGATTGGTCGGACCAGGATTTGCAGGACGGTTTCCAGCTCACCGGGTTGTTCCTGCTGCGCCACGTGCTGGAGCCGCGTGGCCAAGGCCATTCCGACGCGCGCGAAGGCTTTATCAATGCGGTGATCAAGAAGCGCGCGAAGCTGGGTGCCATCTCGTCCTGATCGCATCATTGTAGACAAGAGTTCCGCAGCAATGGAACCATGTGTGTCCGCGCTGCATAGTTGCCGACAGCTCTTTCCGTCATCCAGACGAATTAATTTGCCGAAGTGAGTCGAGTCTGATTCTGTGCTCACGTGATTGTCATTACGGGGGGCACTATGGTGATGCGTGTGGTTGGCGTCGCGGCGTTGGGTCTTGCTCTTTCATCTCCCGCGTCGAACGCTCTGGCGAGCAGTCGGCACGGCATTGTGCATCGGATGTCGTGCAACGTTGTTCGCTACTATGTGGCGAAATATTCGGCATCGACCGCCGAGATGTGGGCGCGCAGCCATGGCGCCACCGACGCGCAGATCGAGGCGGCGCGGCGCTGCCTGAGGGATGAGTCAGCGCAAACAACGCAAACGCGCTGGTTCTCCGAGTAGCAACCACCGGCATTTCGTCCGCTCGCTGCAGAACCGAGATCGGCACCGTGACCGCGGCGCCAGTCGCTGGCCCGCGCGCGACGCTACAAAATCTCCCCACACGCGCCATCTTTTCGAGCGGGCGGACGTGTCAGGCTCCCTCTTGAGTGTAGTTTTGCGTAGGGGACAACGCCATGGACACGGATCTCCGGACCAAGGTGGAGAAATACGAGGCCAAGGCGGCCAAATGCAAAGAGGCGGCACAGCAGGCGACCAACGGCTCCCAGCGGGCCATGTACGAGGTGCTCGCTGGCTACTATGGCGGACTGGCTACTGATTTCAGGCTGGTTGTGGAAAGGCGAAACGGCTAGCCCATAGCCGCGCTGCTCCTCTGTCCGATCACTTCATCGAGCGCTAGCGGGATCGAGGGCCGGCCGAGCAAGGCCGCGGTCTGAAGCCGCCCATGTCGATCACGTCAGATATATTGCAATGGCACTGCATTTCTCGCGGTGAACGGCCCTGATTCGCGGCTTGTCCGATTCGCATGGAGGGGTTAACCCGGTCCCATGGGAAAACCACTGATTCCGCCTGAACCGCCCGAGATTCACGAGGTTCCGCTGCGCGAGGCGCTGGAGGAGCGTTATCTCCAGTACGCGCTCTCGACCATCATGCATCGCGCACTGCCTGACGCACGCGACGGCCTGAAGCCGGTGCACCGGCGCATCCTCTATGGCATGCGCCTGCTCAACCTCAATCCCGGCACCATTCCGAAGAAATCGGCCAAGATCGTCGGCGAAGTGATGGGCTCGTACCATCCGCATGGCGACCAGGCGATCTATGACGCCATGGTGCGTCTGGCGCAGGATTTCAACTCGCGTTATCCGCTGGTCGAGGGCCAGGGCAATTTCGGCAATATCGACGGCGATAACCCTGCCGCGATGCGTTACACCGAGGCGCGGCTGACCGATGTCGCGCGCTTGATGCTGGAGGGCATCGACGAGGACGCGGTCGAGCTCAAGCCCACCTACGACAACAGCGGCAAGGAACCCGCGGTTCTCCCGGGCGGCTTCCCGAACCTGCTCGCCAACGGCGCGCAGGGTATCGCCGTCGGCATGGCGACTTCGATCCCGCCGCACAACGCCGCCGAACTGTGCGACGCCGCGCTGCACCTGATCGACAAGCCCGAAGCCAAGTCGAAATCGCTGCTGAAATGGGTCAAGGGCCCGGACTTCCCGACCGGCGGCATTATCGTCGATTCCAAGGAAGCCATTGCGGAGGCCTATGTCACCGGCCGCGGCGCGTTCCGCACCCGCGCGCGATGGACGCAGGAAGAAGGCGCGCGCGGCACCTGGGTGGTCGTCATCACCGAAATCCCGTGGCTGGTGCAGAAATCGCGGCTGGTCGAGAAGATCGCCGAATTGCTTAACGAGAAGAAGCTCCCACTCGTTGGCGACGTCCGCGATGAATCGGCGGAAGATGTTCGCCTCGTGATCGAGCCGAAGTCGCGCACCGTCGATCCCGAATTGATGATGGAATCGCTGTTCCGGCTGACCGAGCTGGAAAGCCGCGTGCCGTTGAACCTCAACGTGCTGATCAAGGGCAAGGTACCCAAGGTGGTTGGCCTCGCCGAGTGCTTGCGCGAATGGCTCGACCATCTGCGCGATGTGCTGATCCGTCGCACCAACTACCGCAAGACCCAGATCGAACATCGGCTGGAAGTGCTGGGCGGCTATCTGATCGCCTATCTGAACATCGACAAGGTGATCAGGATCATCCGCACCGAGGACGAGCCGAAGCCGGTCCTGATCAAGACCTTCAAGCTCACGGACATCCAGGCCGATTCCATCCTCAACATGCGCCTGCGCAATTTGCGCAAGCTCGAGGAGATGGAGATCAAGACGGAGGACAAGAACCTCCGCGCCGAATTGAAGGGCATCAAGGGCCTGCTCGGGTCGGAAACCGAGCAGTGGGCCAAAGTCGGCGAGCAGGTGAAGAAGGTCCGCGACATGTTCGGACCGAAGACGTCGCTCGGCAAGCGGCGCACCACCTTTGCCGATGCGCCCGAGCACGACCTTGCCGCGATCGAGGAAGCCTTTGTCGAGCGCGAGCCGGTGACCGTCGTGGTCTCCGAAAAGGGCTGGGTGCGCACGA
The DNA here is from genome assembly GCF_035309285.1 of Bradyrhizobium sp. Lineage (GTDB taxonomy): Bacteria > Pseudomonadota > Alphaproteobacteria > Rhizobiales > Xanthobacteraceae > Bradyrhizobium. The sequence goes on from NZ_DATGFH010000156.1 coordinate 12,514, forward strand.
TGAAGGGCCAGATGGCCGATCTCTCCGGCCTTGCCTTCAAGACCGACGACAAGCTCGATCAGGCCTTCTTCGCCGAGAGCACCTCGAAGCTGCTGCTGTTCGCCACCAACGGCAAATTCTATTCGCTCGATGTCGCGAAGCTGCCGGGCGGGCGCGGCCATGGCGAGCCGATCCGCATGTTTGTCGACCTCGACCAGGACGCGGCGATCGTCTCGCTGTTCGTCAACAAGGGCGGCCGCAAATTCCTGATCGCGAGCACCGATGGCCAGGGTTTTGTCGTCACCGAGGACGATTGCGTCGGCAACACCCGCAAGGGCAAGCAGGTGATGAATGTGAAGACGCCGGCGGAGGCGAGGGCGATCGCGGTGGTCGCAGGCGACATGGTTGCGGCGATCGGCACCAACCACAAGATGGTGGTGTTCGGCATCGACCAGGTGCCGGAGATGGCGCGCGGGCGCGGCGTGAGGTTGCAGAAATACTTGAAGGCTGAGCTGTCCGACGTCACCACCTTCGATTCCAAGGTGGGGCTCGCCTGGAAGGACGGCGCCGGCCGCGACCAGAGCATGTCCATGAAAGACCTGGCGGACTGGCGCGGCAATCGCGCCGATGCCGGCCGCCTCGCGCATGGCCTGCCGAAGTCGAACAAGTTCGGCAAGCCGGTGGAATAAAATCGGCCGCAAGGATATCTGAGCGCGCCGCACTTCGAGCCCAGCAAGAACCGGCCGATCTATGATCTCCACAATCTCGATCCTCATTTGTGGGTGTACGACAAGACGACCGGCGAAAAGCTGGCAGAAATCGAGTTGCCGTCGAACGCGACCGGCGCGCCGATGACCTACATGGCCGGCGGCAAGCAGCTCATCGTATTTCCGGTTGGCGGCGGCCCAATCCCGGAGGAACTGGTTGCGGTCGGGCTCTGAGACCGCCGCGCGATGTGATAGTATTCGTTTCCAGGCGCGTTATATCGTCGGGAAGATCCTGACCCATTTAGAGGGCCGGCCGATGCACTCCCATTCCCTGAACAACTGGACGCATGATCACGTCTTCCTTGGCGAGAAGCATGCGCAAAATGAGCGCCGCACCTGGTTTGTGGTGGCGCTGACGGTGGTCATGATGGTCGCGGAAATCACGGCCGGCTCGTTCTTCGGCTCGATGGCGCTGCTCGCCGACGGCTGGCACATGGGCACCCATGCCGCCGCGCTCGGCATTGCCGGCGCCGCCTACATGTTCGCGCGCCGTCATACCGGCAATGCGCGCTTTTCCTTCGGCACCGGAAAATTCGGCGATCTTGCCGCCTTCTCCAGCGCGCTGATCCTCGGCATCATCGCGATCCAGATCGCCTATGAGAGCGTGCTCAGGCTGGTTTCGCCGGCGTCGATCGCCTATGCAGAGGCGATTGCGGTGGCCTGTCTCGGGCTTGCCGTCAACCTCGTCAGCGCCTGGTTGTTGCGTGACGACCATGATCACCATCATCATGGCCATGCGCATGATCATGATCACGATCATGACCACCCCCATGACCATCATGATCACAATCATGGCCACGACCGCCATCAGCGCGACAACAATTTTCGCGCGGCTTATGTGCACGTGCTGGCGGATGCCGCAACCTCGGTGCTGGCGATCGCAGCGCTGACGCTCGGGATGTACACGGGATGGGCGAGGGCGGACGCAGCCGTCGGCCTCATTGGCAGCGTCGTGATCGCGAGCTGGGCTTATACACTGATCCGGGATGCCGGGAGCGTGCTGCTCGATGTCAGCGCCGACCAGAGACTGGAACGCGGCATTCGGGCGCGGCTGGAAGCCGGCGAAGACCGCATCACCGATTTGCATGTCTGGCAGGTCGGCCCCGGCCATTGCGCGGCGGTGATCTCGCTCGTCTCGGACGCGCCGCTTGAGCCCGCGACTTACAAGGAACGGCTGCACGGACTGAAGGGCCTGAGCCACGTCACCGTCGAAGTCGAGCGCTGTCCGCATCATTAAAGTTTCATCGGGGCTTCAAAGGTTCACGAGTCGTTCGCAGTCAAGATTTGACGAAATCGCGGGCCCGTGCATTCTCCAATGATGTTCAGGAATTGCCGACTGGCTCGTATGAGCGATGGTCACTACTGCGTCGTCCGCGATCTCGGCCTTGTCAAAGGCGGCAAGGGCATGAAGCACCACGAGGTGATCGTCGACTTCGACCGCCGTGGAATGGTGGCGCTGCTGAAGCGGCTGCTCACGCGGCCGCCCAAATTCGCAGACCAGCCGGTCGACTATCCGCTGCCGCTGCGTGAGTCGTCGCGATAGCGAGCCACGCGCAGCATCACTCCTTGGTGGCAATCTCAGTTTCTGTTCCTTGCGCTACTCCTGGCGGATCGGGTCTCAGATAGACGATCAGGCAACAGATGCAGATCCCGAGCCCGGCCACCGGATATTTCAGCGCCACGATTGCCGCCAGCGCAAACAGGAACAGCGTCGCCATCGAACGGTATCGCATGATCCGGGCCACCTTGCGCGACGCCTCTTCGGTCGGGTCCGTCTCGATCAGCTCCCAGATCAGGCAGATATAGGTCGCGTTGACCAGGAAGAAGACCGTCGCATAGAAGGCAACCGGTTGCGGGGCCAGCCGGCTGACGGCCATCCACGCGGTGGAGAGCGGCAAAAGCGACATTGAGAACAGATGCGCGAAATTGAACCAGAGCAGACGTGGGGTCGCCTCGTCGGCATAACGCAAGAGATAATGATGATTGGTCCAGACGATCGCAATGAACAAATAGCTTACGGCGTAGCTTAGCCAGGTCGGCCAGAGCTGCAGCAGCGCCTTGAAGGTGGGAATCTCCGGCGGTCGCAATTCCAGCACAAGCACAGTGATGAGCACGGCGAATACGCCGTCGGAAAATGTACTCAACCGCTCCGGTGTCGCGCTGCGAAGCACAGCCATTGCAATCCCCTCGGCTTTTGCGATCGGCAAGCTGAGACGAAATGCGGACGTCAGCGCAATTGCTCGACCTTCGCTCCCATGTCGGGATGTCGGCTGACGCGGCAGGTCGCGTTATTGCATTTCAGGGTCCAGAGACCTCGTGATCCCGTCGCGATCGCTTTGCATCCCGTTTGGCGGCTAGCGCCTTACCGGCAGATATCGATACTTGGTCATGTTGCGCTTCCCAAGCTCATGTCCACGCAGCATAGAGGATCTGTTCGATGGCTGCAAAGCTGATGCCTGCTGGCGAGAGAGCAGCCCGCTGGTGCGAAGTCATCATGACCTTCGCTGAGCGCCGCCGCCTTGGCTTTGGATGTGATAGCATAGGGTCTCGCACCGTGAGGACCCGCATGGCCGCCGATCTCGTCCAGACCTATCGCGCTTTCGCCTACAACAATGCCTGGGCCAATCACCGCTTGCTTGCAGCCTGCGCCGGGCTCGAACAGGCGGAACTCGAAACCGAGCGTACCGGCTTCTTTCCAAGCCTGCAGGCGACGCTGAACCACATCTACATCATCGACCTCTTCTACGTTGACGCGCTCGAGGGCGGCTGGCTCGGACCGAAGGCGTGGGCGAATCAGATTCCATATCCGCGCCTCGCCGAGCTGAAGTCCGCGCAGGCGGCGATCGACCGGCGGCTGATTGCCCATTGCGAGGCGCTTACGCCGGAACGCCTCGACACCATCGTGCGGATCAATCGCGACACCGCGGTCCAGACGGAGCGGCGGGACCGCCTCTTGATGCATCTGTTCCAGCACCAGATTCATCACCGCGGCCAGGCGCACGCCATGCTGGCCGGTACCACCATCAAGCCGCCGCAGCTCGACGAGTTCTTCGCGGTTGGCGAGGCGCCGCTGCGGGCGGGTGAATTCGAAGAGCTCGGCTGGACCGAGGCCACCATCTGGGGCGATTCTCCGTAGGCGCATTGATGCGCGATCGATCGAAGCTGCTGCCAGTCTGCTGCCAGTTTGGACGGCGTCGCTGCTGACAGGTTCTGTCCCGGGCGCGGATATGATCGCCGTCATGCAGCAAGGGAATCCCGTGGAGGAGTGGATCGGTGTCGCGATTGCGCTGTTGTCGAGCGGCCTCGGCGGCACGGCTGCCGCGATCACGCGCTATCTCGTCACCGGCGCCGATCCGATCTCGCTGGCGATCCTGCGCTGGGGCATCGGCTTTGCCTGCGTGCTTCCGGCTGCGCTGTTGCTAAAGGTGCGCTGGCCGGCGCGCAGTGACTGGCCGGCGGTCGCGTTTCTCGGCGTCTGTTTCTTCGGGCTGTTCTTCATCCTCTACAACCTCGCGATCTCGTTCACGACCGCGGCCCGCGCCTCGCTTGCGCTGGCGACGTTGCCGCTCTCCACCATGGTGATGGCGGCGCTGCTCGGCTTCGAGACGCTGACGTGGCGCAAAACACTCGGCGTCCTGATTGCCGTGCTTGGCGTGGCTGCCGCGCTCGCGGCGGGGCTGTCGGCCGCGCCGCAAGGCGCCTGGCGCGGCGAGCTGATCATGCTGGCCGCGGTGCTCTGCAATGCCGTCTACACCGTACTGTCGCGCCCGTTGATGCGGCGCTCCAGCGCGCTCGGCTTCCTGACCGTCGGCATGGGGGCGGGCGCTGCCGCGCTGATCGTCATCGGCACCCTCACAGGCAGCATCGCGTCGCTGAAGGGCTTCGCTACACCGCAATGGATCGCCGGCATCTATCTCGGCGTCGGCGGCGGGGCGGCCGCTTTCATTTTCTGGGTGTTGGCGCTGGAGCGGGCGAGCCCCACACGCGTGGCCAACACCATGACCGCCAACCCGATAGCGGCGGCGTTGCTGGCGACCCAGCTTGTCGGCGAGCCGATCACGCCCAATCTGGTGCTCGGGCTGATCGCGGTGTTCGCGGGCATCTGGGTCGCGACCTCCGAGGTCAGGAATCCGTAAGCCCGAGTGCTAACGCTGCTGTGTCGAAAGAGGCGGCGGGTGCGGGCCGGGGGTTCTTTTCGGATTCAGCGTGCCCGCAAGGAACGAGATTCCCCAGACCAGGATCAGCGCGAGCACATAGACCACATAGGCCTGTGGCGGCGTGGTCGCCCATTTCCACAAGCCCCGGAGGCTGCGATCTTGGGTGCTGTTGTCGTTCATGGGATGGTTGTGCGCGAAATCGTTGGCGAAGGGAAGGGCCGCCTAGTTCTCGGACAGTCGAGATCGTACGTTCAGCAGGAACAGCGCCCCCAGCGCCACCAGGCTGAGCGCGGACGAGACGATCAGGACGCCGCCTCCCATCCAGTCGATCAAAAAGCCGAAAATCAGGGGCGCCGGGGCCTGCGCCATGCGGGCCGGCGCGCCCAGGATGCCGAGCCGATAGCCGTAATTCTTCGGGCCGAAGATCGCGAGCGGCAATGTCCCGCGCGCGATCGTGATCACGCCATTGCCCGCGCCATGAAAGATCGCGAACACGGTCGCACCGGCTGTGCCTCCCGTCAGCGCCACGATCAGCGCGCCGAGCGGATGCATCGCGAAGGCAAGGCGCGCCGAGACGATCGGGTGATAGCGGCTCAGGAAACTGACCTCGAAAATCCGGGCGAGCACCTGTGCAGGCCCGATCAGCGCGCCGGCCGCGATCGCCTCGACATGCGAAGCGCCCGCCGCTTCCAGGATGCGGGGAAATTGCGCCGCCATCGCCCCCGTCACGATCCAGACCAGCGCGAAGGCCAGTGCCAGCAGCACCATGGTGCGATCGATCGGGATGTGCGGTTTGGCCATGGCCTCCGCCGCCGCGCTTGTCGTTTGCACCGGCGGTAGCATCAAAAGATTGAGCGGCAGGCCGATCACGATATGCGCCGCCGCCCAGGCAAAGCAGGTGTCGCGCCAGCCGATATGCGCCAGTCCGTAGGCTGTGAGCGGCCAGCCCACGGTCGAGGCAAAGCCTGCGATCAGCGTGATGCCGGTGATGGGCCCGCGCGCAGCCTCGCCATAGGCGCGGCCAAGCGCGCCGAAGGCCGCATCGTAGAGGCCGTAGCCCATGCCGATCCCGAGCAGGAGCCACGCGATCATCAGCATGGAAACCGAGTTGGCAAAGCCGAGCAGCGCAAGACCCCCGGCGAGCATCAGGTTGGAGAGCGACAACACCGGTCGGCCGCCGACGCGGTCGATCTGGCGGCCGATACGCGGCCCGAGCAGGCCCGCGATCACAAGCGCGCCGGAGTAGGCGCCAAAGATCCAGTTCGCGGATATTTTGAGATCATGCGCGATCGGATCGGCCAGGATAGCCGGCAGATAGACGCTCGAGGCCCAGGCCAGCGTCTGCGCGGTGCCGAGTGCCAGGATGACGGGGAGGCGGCGCCCGCTCATGTCAGCGACGCCCTTGTGCTTGCTTGTCGCATTTCTGCAGCATTTGCGCGCACGAAACTCTCAACGTCAAGCAGCGAGCCTCGCTGCTTTCGCTTTGCCGCATTGCACGGCATAATGGCCGCATGGAACTCTCCTCCCGCATCGACCTGATGAACTGGCTCGTCGGCCAGGGCCTCACCGGTCTTCCCGAACCCGATCTGATCCGGGGCTTTTCCGAGCGCTGCCGTGCCAGCGGACTTCCGCTCTCGCGCGTCCTTGCTTTCATCGACACGCTGCACCCGATCTATGAGGGGCGGGGATTCCGCTGGAATGACAGGCCCACCAACGAGGGCGATACGTTCGAATACAGGTCATCCGCCGATGGCGATGCGGCCAAGAACTGGCGGCGCTCCGCCTTCCATCACATGCTGGAAAACGGCCACGACGAGCTTCAGCTCGACCTCGCCGACAGTGCCTCGCTCAATTTCTCCATGATCGGCGATCTCGTCGACAAGGGGCATCGGCATTTTCTGGCCTTCATCCATCGCTTCGGCGATGCCGGCACGCTCGGCCAGATGGACTGTTTCTATTCCTACTTCACGACGCGGCGCGAGCGGGCCTTCAGCGAAAGTGAGCTGGAAGCGCTCCGCGACCTGGTGCCGGTGCTTGGGCTTGCGATCAAGTCCGCGCAGCAGATGGATATCGCGCGCACGCTCGGACGCGTCTATCTCGGCCGCGACGCCTCCGAGCAAGTGCTCCGCGGGCGCATCACCCGCGGCGTCACCGAGCGCATCAATGCGGTGCTGTGGTTTTCCGACCTGCGCGGCTCGACGAGGATTTCCGAAAGCATCGGGCCCGACGAAATTATCCCATTCCTTAACGACTATGCCGACGCCTCGATCGAGGCGATCCACGAAGCCGGCGGTGACGTATTGAAGCTGATCGGCGATGGCGTGCTCGCGATCTTCACCGGCGAGGACATGGCGGTAGCGCGTCGTGCCGCGCTTTCGGCCGAGCACAGCTTCCGCCTCAATATCAAGGCGCTCAATGAGCGCCGGACGCAGGATGACCGACCGGTGACCACGGCCTATGTCGGCCTGCATGTCGGGGAGGTCTTTTATGGCAATATCGGCAGCGAGGATCGACTCGATTTCACCGTGGTGGGCCCGGCGGTCAACGAGGTCAGCCGCATCGCCTCGATGTGCAACTCGATCGACCGCGAATTCCTGGCCTCGTCGGAGTTCTCCAAGGGACTCGATGCCGCCGGGCGGCGCTATCTGGTCTCGACCGGCCGTTACGCGCTGCGCGGCATAGGCCGCGCCCAGGACCTCTACACGCTCGATCCCGATATCGCCGCCAATGAAGCGATGACCGGAAGCTATGAGCGCTATTTGAAGAGCTGACCCGGGCACGCTAAGAGCGCGATGGTTTTCACCATCGCGCTTCAGTCTTTTCTCCAGGCACGATCCATCGGACCGATCCCGGTCTAGGCGCTGCAGGCCTCTGCAACCATCTCCGGCTGCCGCGACAGCGCGACAGCGGGCGAGAGCAGGATCACCAGCGCCTGCGCGCCGAAGATCGCGACGGCGAGGTAGAGGCAGGCTTCCGCCCCGTAGAGGCCGCCGACCACAGCGCCCAGCGCCGAGCCGAGCGGGCGCGCGCCGTAGCTCAGGATGTTGATCGCCGAGACCCGGCCGAGCAGGCGCGCCGGCGTCACCGATTGCCGCAGCGTCGTCGTCGAGATCACCCACAGGATCGGGCCGACACCGAGCAGGAAGAAGCTCAGGCCGGCGAGCAGGGGCGTCGGGAAAACCGTGGTGAGCGCCATCACCGCAGCGGCGACGAAGCCGGTGACCGGGCCGAGGCCGATCACGGTGCCGAAGGCGAACCGCTTCAACACTCGCGTCGCGAGCAGCGCGCCGACCACCATGCCGACACCATACATCGCAAGCGTCGTGCCGACGCCGATCGCTGAGACGCCAAACCGGCGCACGGCATACGGGACGAACACCGCGAGCACCAGGAACGAGCCGGTGTTGAAGATGAACTGCGTGATGAACACCGGCCGCAGCAGCGCGTGATGCAAGACGAAGGAAGCGCCTTCCTTGGTGTCCTGCAGCGGATGGCGGCGTGGCGCAGCCTCGCGCGCCGGCTCATAGAGCCCCGACAGCAGGACGACAGCGACAACCGAAAGTGCCGCGGCAAAGCCGAATGCGGGTGCTGCGCCCACCCAGCCGACCAGCACGCCGCCGAGCGCAGGCCCGCTCGCGAACGCAACCGTGCGGGCGAGCTCGATGCGGGCATTGGCGGCCGGGAGTAGCTCAGGTGTCACCAGCGAGGGTACCAGTGCGGGTGCTGCGACGCTGTAGGCCACCGTTCCGCACACGGCGATAAAGCCGAGCAGACAGAGCAGGGGCAAGGTCAGCCCGCCGAATGCAATCAGCACGAGGATCGCTGCCAGCGAGGCCGCGCGCAGCGCTTCGGCGCCCGCCATCAATTTCCGCCGCGAGATGCGGTCGGTGAGAAGACCGGCAGGAATTGCGAACAGGATGAAGGGCAGCGTCAGCGCGGTCTGCAACAGGCCGGTTTCGCCCTCGGCGACACCGAGCATGAGCACGGCAACGATGGGCGCCGCGGCAAGCGCAATCTGTTCGGCGGATTGCGCAGCAAGATTGGACCAGGCCAGCCGGTTGAAGGTCGGCGGCAGATGAGGCAGTTCGGAAACGGACATCGGAAGACTCCCACGTGTTGTTCTCTGCAACATGTGAGGTGAAGACGGGCGATCCCACCCGATTTCCGACAAGGCCTGTCACGCGCCTGAAAGATTTGTGCTCACGAGCACGCGAGGTCGTTCTCGTCTCGGCGTTGGTCCACCCGATTTCCGACAAGACGCCGGACTATCTCAGAGCTTCTTCAGAACGAACGCGATCGCGCATTCCGACAAGGGCGTCTGCGTCTCGAACGCGACCACTCAGCCCTGCAGCGCTGTGAGTCCCCATTCCGGCGGCAGCTTACGGAACGCCAGATGCGTGCCGGGATTGAACGACACCGTCCGGTAGCCGTGACGGGACCATGCCATCGCAAGCGCCTGCTTGGAGAAGATCGAGATGTGGCCGCTTCGCGGGCCGACATACCACCAGGACAGGCCCTGCCGCTCGAAATCGTCCGGCTGCGTCAGCGTTGAATAGAGCACCGCGCCCGGCTCGGCCACATACTCGATGATCCTGGCAACGCCGGCGACGGG
>NZ_DATGFH010000157.1:0-5286 GCF_035309285.1 Bradyrhizobium sp.
TCTTCACGCGCACCTGGGCCGCCTCAGGAGAATTTCCCGAAGACGGTCCCCATGACATCATGACCTTATGACCGGTTTCGCGCTCGAATTGCGCGGCGATCTGTGGGAACGAGCCTTTCATGATCCCTGTAGTCAGGACCGTGATCTCGTCGGCAACTGCTCCGTTCGTGAGCGCGAGCAAAGCGCAGAAGACGATCGCAATTCTTTCAATGCGACGGAAACGCATGACGACTTTCCCTAGACTGCGCCCAAATATATTTTTGTTCATTTTACGCCTGTTCAGGATTCGCGTGCAACATTTCCACTATTTGGAAATGTCGATTGGGTTTGGTTTTACTCGGTCACCCTCTTCGGCGACTGCCAGCAGACTAGCCGAGATCCGTTAAGGGTCCAGCCTGTGTGAAAACTCCACCCATGCTATGATTCCCTTCCTGAATCGGCGGGGGATTTGATGGCGGGCTTCGTGGCAGGGCTGGATCGTGGGCAGGCGACGTTGCTGCCAGAATGCCTTGAGGATTGGGTCGACGAAAACAATTCTGTTCGCGCGGTCGATGTGTTCGTTGAGGCACTGGATCTGCGCGATATCGGTTTTGAAGGGGTCGATGCGGCAGGGATCGGCCGGCCCTCGTATCGGCCTGGTGTGCTGCTCAAACTCTACATCTACGGCTATTTGAACCGCGTGCAATCGAGCCGTCGTCTCGAGAGCGAGGCCGGCCGCAATCTCGAGGTGATGTGGCTGACGGGACGGCTCGCGCCGGATCACAAAACCATCGCCGACTTCCGCAAGGACAATGGTCCCGCGATCAGGAAGGTTTGCGCGCGATTTGTCGAGTTGTGCCGCAAGATGGGCCTGCTGGCGAAGGCCAGCGTTGCCATCGACGGCAGCAAGTTCAAGGCCGTGAACAGTCGCGACAACAACTTCACGCAGGGCAAGATCCAGCGCCGCCAGAAGCAGATCGAAGAGAGTGTGACGCGCTACATGAGCCAACTCGACACCGCCGACCGCCAGACTGCCGCAGGAGAAGATCCGTCGGAAACGGTGCTGCTGATCAAGACGCGGCTTAAGGAAAAGCTGGCGAAGCTCGAAGCAGAAGTGAAACGGCTGGCCGCGATTGAAAAGGCGTTGCTGGCCTCGCCCGACAAGCAGATATCGCTGACCGACCCCGATTGCCGCTCGATGGCAACGAGCGGGCGCGGCTCAGGTATGGTCGCCTACAACGTACAAAGTGCGGTCGACACCACGAACCATCTGATTGTCGCGCACGAGGTCACCAACGTCGGCACCGATAGATCGCAACTGGCGACGATGGCGCAAGCGGCGAAAGCTGCGCTGCGCAGCGATAACTTGGACGTCGTTGCGGATCGGGGCTACTTTAAAGGTGAGGAAATCCTGGCATGCGAACAAGCCGGGGTCGCGGTTACGCTGCCCAAGCCGCAAACCTCGGGCGCCAAGTCGGCAGGCCGCTTTGGGAAGCCTGATTTTGTTTATTTGGCCAAGGACGATGTCTATCGCTGCCCGGCCGGCGAGAAGCTGGCGCACCACTTCACTGCTGATGAAGATGGCCAGAAAATGCGGATTTACCTGACGAAGGCGTGCCGGACATGCCCGCTCAAGGATCAGTGCACAACGGCCAACGAGCGCCGCATCAAACGCTGGGAACACGAACACGTCGTCGAGGCCGCACAGACGCGGCTCGATCAGAACCCGCAAGCCATGCGTGTGCGCCGCGAAACCGTCGAGCATCCGTTCGCCACGCTGAAGATGCGGATGGGGGCGACGCACTTTATGATGAAGACGCTGCCGAAGGTGGCGACCGAGATGGCGCTGCACGTGCTTGCCTACAACCTCACGCGCGTGATGAACATCATCGGTATCAAACCGTTCCTCGCGGCGATCCGGGCTTGAGGCGCGCGGCATGGTGCCCGCCGTGAGACCGTTAGGGTCGCTCAGCATGGCCTGAGGCTGCGCACGGATTGACTCCAGACTCGATACAGCAAAAATAGGCTCAGACGGTCGCGTCGAGGTCCATCACGCCCGGTTGCTTGCAGTTATTGGGGTACGGAAAACGTTTCCACACGGCCTGGACCGATCGCGAACCGGGCCTTGGACCGCAACGGCCAAACGCTTACATTTATAAAGAGGCAGCGTTTTTTTCGAACCGAGAGGTCGCCATCCATGACGCCAGCAGCACCGCAGCCGACGACCCATCGCGTGGTGATCGTCGGCGCCGGCTTCGGTGGGCTGGAATGTGCACATCGGCTCAAAGGTGCGCCGGTCTCGATCACGCTGGTGGACCGCCGCAACCACCATCTGTTTCAGCCGCTGTTGTACCAGGTCGCAACCGCTTCGCTGGCGACTTCGGAAATCGCATGGCCGATCCGCTATCTCTTGCGCGACCGGCCGGAGGTCACCACCCTGTTTGCCACCGTGAATGGCGTGGACGCACAGAATAAACGCGTATTGCTCGATGACGGCGACGCTCTGCCGTATGACACGCTGGTCCTCGCCACCGGCGCGCGGCACGCTTATTTCGGCCATGACGAATGGGAGCCGTTCGCACCCGGGCTGAAGACGCTCGAGGACGCCACCACGCTGCGGCGCCGCATTCTGGTCGCCTTCGAACGCGCCGAGCGCGAAACCGACGAGGAGCGGCGCGCGGCGTTGTTGACCTTCGTGATCGTCGGCGCCGGCCCGACCGGCGTCGAACTGGCCGGCACCATCGCAGAATTGGCACGCGACACGCTGCCGCCCGACTTCCGCAACATCGACACCCACAAGGCGCGTGTCGTGCTGATCGAGGCCGGGCCTCGGGTGCTGGCGGGCTTTGCCGACGATCTGTCGGCCTACGCACAACGCTCGCTGGAAGGCCTCGGCGTCGAAGTGATTTTGGGGCAGGCCGTCACCGAATGTTCGGCCGACGGTGTGGTCTATGGTGGCCAGCGCCTGCAATCGAGGACGTTGATCTGGGCCGCCGGCGTGCGCGCTTCGCCCGCCGCCGAATGGCTGGGTGCGTCAGCCGACCGCGCCGGCCGCTTGCAGGTTCTTTCCGACCTCACCGTGCCGGGCCATCCCGACATCTTCGCGATCGGCGATACCGTCGTCGTCGCCGACCCCGAAGGAAAGCCGGTCCCCGGCATTGCGCCCGCAGCCAAGCAGCAAGGACGCCATGTCGCCGCATCTGTCAAAGCGCGCCTGGCTGGCCAAGTACCGGCGCCGTTCCACTATCGCCACGCCGGCAGCCTGGCGCAGATCGGCAAGCGCAAGGCGGTGATCGATTTTGGCGCGATCAAGTTGCGCGGCACGATCGCGTGGTGGATCTGGGGCATCGCGCACATCTACTTCCTGATCGGGCTGCGCAATCGGCTCAGCGTCGCCATCAGCTGGCTGTGGATTCACGCCCGTGACCAGCGCGCCGCCCGGCTGATTACGCAAGGCAGCAGCAAGGTGGCGCGGTGATTTTCCGAGGCCTAGTGCGCTGACCTCGCCTTGCAATCATAGATTGACGAGATAAACTCACGGCTGTAGCGTAGGAAGCCGTGGTTAGCGTAGGAAGCCTTTGGGAGGGCTCGCGCGATGGCGAAAAAAGCAACTGCCACAAAGAAATCGGCAAAAAAAACATCGACGAGAAGCCCGACGTCAGCGGCCGCGACGGCAGCGCCGACAGCTGGCGCGACGACACCAGCCAAATCGACCGCAACCAACGTCATCAACGATCCGACGCAGAGTCTGCAGACCTTCGACCTGCTCGATCTGCAGCAATACACTCAGGAGAGGATCTACGCGACCACGGCGAGCAAGGACTTCCACCTGTTTTACGTCGGGCGCGACGATGTCCACGATATCCTCAAGCACGTGTTGTCGCGGGTTAGCGTTTCACTTTACCTGAATATGTTCGGGTTCGATGACAACGAACTCAATGACATCCTGATGAAGATCGCGCTCGATGCATCGATCACCATGCTGGTCACCCTGGACAAGAGTCAGGCCGGCGGAAAGCATGAGAAGGCGCTGTTGGACGCCGACAGAAAGAATAATCTTGCGCTGTTCAATACCCATTTTGTCACGAAAACCCATGTGCAGGAGTTTGCCATCGGCCAGTCGGCAACCCACCAGATCAGCCACACCAAGGGGTTCGTGGCGGATGGCCGGGTCGGTGGCGAGGGATCGACCAATTGGTCGGACTCTGGAGAGGGGACCTTCGTCGTCAAGGGAAAGCCCGGCGGCGCCAGTTACAAGGCACAGAACAACACCCAGTCGATCATTACCGATCCTGACACGGTCAGCCGCTTCTCGGCCGAACTGATCGCCGAGCATTTAGTCGCGCAGAAGCAGTCCGCAGGGACAGGTGCGGCGACCAACGCAGCTCCTAACGCCGCTCCCGGCGGGGCGCCCATCAAACCTGCTGCACCGCATCCCGGATTGGCTCGGCACCCGGCCACCGCCCCAAACTAGCCACGTCGGGTGGAGAAGAAACCCTGCACATAAAATGAGCAGCAAAGCGCGCTTGCACGCGGAAAAATCCGGGCGTGAAATGTGCGCAAGCACTTGATAATACGGCGCCATCTCCGTAAGCCGGTCCGGCGATTTCGGTGTACATATGGCACACCGATTGCTTCGATCCCGGTGGAATTCGGCCACTTCGGAGTGCGGCGAGCATGGCGGACACAACTCACCTTCCCGTTTCGCACTCAAGAGGCGCCGCCAGCGGCGCGCCTGTTTCCTTGCTGAACTGGGGCGGCGCGTGACTGAGACCATCGCTGCGATCGTCGCTGCGCATCGCGCCGGCGACCTGTCGCCCGCGCAAACCGTGGCGCGAAGCTTTCAGCGGATTCGCGACCACAACGATCCGGCCATCTTCATCAGTCTGCGCGATGAAAAAGACGCGGTGGCGGAAGCCGAAGCGCTGAGCGCGAAAGATGCCGCGCAGTTGCCGCTCTATGGCATTCCCGTCGCGATAAAGGACAATATCGACGTCGCCGGGATGCCCACCACGGCGGCCTGCCCGGCTTATTCTTACCTGCCGTCATTCGACGCCACCGTGGTGGCGCGGCTGCGCGCCGCCGGCGCGATTCCGATCGGCAAGACCAATCTCGACCAGTTCGCCACCGGCCTGGTCGGCGTGCGCTCGCCCTATGGCATTCCCAAAAATCCGATGCGCGCCGATCTGATTCCCGGCGGATCGAGTTCGGGCTCGGCGGTCGCGGTGTCGAGCGGATTGGTGCCGCTGGCGCTCGGCACCGATACCGCGGGAAGCGGCCGGGTACCGGCCATGCTGAACAACATCG
>NZ_DATGFH010000158.1:0-4398 GCF_035309285.1 Bradyrhizobium sp.
GGCCAACCGGGAAAGCTCTTAGATTATTCGAGAAAGGCCCTGGATTATCCCGAGTCGTGCACAGGAAATTGCTCCATTCACCGAACGAATCGACGCGATAAAGCCGGGTGCTCGGCATAATCGAGCACTCGGCATAAGGAAGCTTATGCCGAGCACGGCATAAGGCTCCATCCCTGACGCGGAGCCCGCGACGAGATCGGTGATCTTGCGCGACACCGTGCCGGCGGCAGACGCCGGAGCAGGAGAGGGAGAGTGCGGGCCGGGTTGCCGTGACGGGTTGGAAGCTCGCGGGAGAGTCCCGCGGTGCCCGTTGCGGAGACCTCAAGATGTCCAGACATGCTAATCGGGCGCGCGTCGGCGAGAACCGGGCGAGCCTTTATGACGAAATCACCGACAAGATCATCGCCGAGCTGGAAGCCGGCCGCGTGCCCTGGGTGCAGCCCTGGGGGACGGCGGCCGCGAAGGCGCCGCTGGCGATGCCGAAGAACGCATCGACCGGCCGCCAGTATAGCGGCGTGAATGTTCTGATCCTCTGGGGCGCCGTGATCGAACACGGTTTTGCAGGCCAGAGCTGGTTGACGTTTCGCCAAGCGCTGTCGCTCGGCGGTCACGTCCGCAAGGGCGAGCGCGGCACGACTGTCGTCTATGCCGACCGCTTCGTGCCGCAGGACGAGAAGCGTCGCGCGGACGAGACTGGCGACGAAGCGCAGGCGATCCCGTTTCTGAAACGCTTCACCGTCTTCAATAGCGATCAGTGCGACGAGCTCCCTGACGGGATCGCCACGGCTGCGCCGCCTCCGCTGCCCGCTCTGATCGAGCCGACGGTCGAAGCGTTGATCAAGGCGACCGGCATCGACTTTCGCATCGGCGGCAACCGCGCCTTCTATATGCATTCAGCAGATTATGTGCAGGTGCCGCCGCCGCATGCCTATGGCGAACCAATCAACTGGCACCGCACCGCGCTCCATGAGCTCGGCCACGCCAGCGGCCATGCCTCGCGTCTCAACCGCGATCTCAGCGGTTCTTTTGGCACGAAGAAATATGCCTTCGAAGAACTGATCGCGGAATTGAATGCCGCCTTCTGCTGCGCCTCGCTCGGCATCGTGCCGACCGTGCGCCATGCCGATTACATCGGCTCGTGGTTGGAAGTTATGCGCGAGGACAACCGCGCCATCGTGCGCGCTGCGTCCCAGGCCAGCAAAGCCGCCGACTACATCCTCGGCTTCCTGCCGGATTCACAGCCGTCCGACCATGAGACCGCCGACGAGAGGAGGGTGGCATGATCCTGCTCCCGCAAGACTTACGCGAGCGCCTGCTCGCCAACGGCCGCCGCCGCGGCCTCGACCATGTGCCGGTCGTGAAGTTCTTCAATCCGCTCGGCGTCGGCTCCTGGCTCGCGAGCGAGCTCGATGAGGATGGCGACACGCTGTTCGGTCTCGCTGATCTCGGCGAACCGGAGCTCGGCGCGTTTAGCCTCGTGGAGATGGAGTCCGTCGAGCTGCCCTTCGGCTTGGGGATTGAGCGCGACATCCTGTTCGAGGGCGCGTTCCCTCTATCGGTTTACGCGCAGGCCGCTCGCGCGGCGGGCCGGATCGTGATTGACGACCGTTCGCTGCGTGCCGCGGCCGCGGTCTTGCAACGGGAAGATCGGTGACCTCGGCGCGCTTCGCCGGGGCGTGGCGGTTGAGCCGCCGCGCTCCGTAAGCGTTGCGATGTCATGCGTCCGACGCGCGGCGAGAGGGAGAGGAGGGCGGGCGTGTTGGCGAATGGGTTGGAGGCCGAGAGAGGGTCTCGGCCGCCCGTTCCGGAGAAAACTGACATGGCAAAGGCCGTTCAGAAGATCAAGCTGTCGCCCTCACGCGACATCCCCTTCAACAAGCTGGTGCTCAGCCAGTCCAACGTCCGGCGTGTGAAGGCCGGCATCTCGATCGAGGATCTCGCCGAGGACATAGCCCATCGCGAGAAGCTGTTGCAGAGTCTCTATGTGCGGCCCATCCTCGACGCCGACGGACAGGAGACCGGCATGTTCGAGGTGCCGGCCGGGGGCCGCCGCTATCGTGCGCTCGAATTGCTGGTGAAGCAGAAGCGGCTCGCGAAGACCGCGCCGGTCCCCTGCATCGTCTGCGAAACTGGTGGCGAAATTTCCGCGGAAGAGGACTCTCTCGCCGAGAACGTGCATCGCGTCGCGCTTCATCCCCTCGACCAGTTTCGCGCCTTCCAGACCTTGCGCGAGCAGAAGCTGTCGGAGGAGGATATCGCGGCCATCTTCTTCGTCTCCCCGCAGGTGGTGAAGCAGCGGCTCCGTCTCGCCGCGGTCTCCCCGAAGCTGCTCGACGTCTATGCCGACGACGGCATGTCGCTAGAGCAGTTGATGGCGTTTTCTGTCACCGACGATCACGTCAGGCAGGAACAGGTCTGGGAGACCGTCAACAAGTCGGGCTACGACGAGTCGTATCAGATCAGGCGCCTTTTGACCGAGCGCGCGGTGCGTGGCTCCGACAAGCGCGCGCGGTTCGTCGGTCTCGACGCCTACGAGTCCGCCGGCGGCAATGTGCTGCGCGATCTCTTCGAAGCCGACGACGGCGGCTGGCTCGAGGACGTTGCATTGTTGGAGCGTCTGGTGGCCGAGAAGCTGCGCGCCGAAGCCGGGACGATCGCCGCGGAGGGATGGAAGTGGATCGAGGTCGCCGCCAGTTTTCCCTACGGCCACGACCATGGGCTCCGCCGGCTCGAGGGCATCCCGGCGGATCTCACCGCCGAGGAGCAGGCAAGCGCCGACGCGCTCCAGGCCGAGTACACCGCGCTTCAGGAGAAATATGAAGATGCCGACGAACTGCCCGACGAGGTAGATGCGCGGCTCGGCGAGCTCGAGGAGGCGCTCGAAGCTTTCGAGAACCGGCCGGATATCTTCAAGCCGGCCGAGATGGTCCACGCTGGCGCCTTCGTCAGCATCGATGCCGAGGGTGCGTTGCAGGTTGCGCGTGGCTATGTCCGCCGTGAGGACGAGGCCGCATTCGTCGCGGCGACCGCCGAGCCCGATCCCGGTGCAGCAATGCTGGACACCGATCGTGGGGACCAGGACCCACCGGCGGCCCCGCGTGCTACGATCACCGTCAGCGGGCAGGTGGGCCCAGAGGAGGAAGAAGACGATGTCATCCGGCCGTTGCCCGACCGGCTCATCACCGAGCTGACCGCGCACCGCACGTTGGCTTTGCGCGATGCGGTTGCTTCCCATCCGCAGGTCGCGATGACTACGCTTCTGCACAAGCTCTGTGTAGATGCCTTTTACCAGACCTACACGCCGGGATGCCTTGAAGCGGGTGTTCGCCTCGTGCAGCTTCCGGTGCAGGCACCGGATATGAAGGAGAGTGCGTCTGCGAAGTCTATCACGGATCGGCATGAGGCCTGGAGGGCCGATCTACCCACCGATGAGCAGGCACTGTGGGATTGGCTCGTCGTGCTTGACGATGCCAGCCGGTTGGCGCTGCTCGCCCATTGCGTTTCCGGCGGCATCAATGCGCTGTCCGAGAAAGTCGATCGCTATGGCGGTTCCGGCGTGACCGCCAATGGCTTGCGGCGCCGTCTCGATCAGGCGGACCGCCTGGCGCGGGCCGTCAATCTTGACATGGCGGAGATTGGCTGGCGGCCGACGGTCGACAACTATCTCGGCCGCGTCACCAAGAGTCGTATCCTTGAAGCCGTCCGCGAGGCGAAGGGCGAGAGCTCCGCGCAACTGATCGACCATCTCAAGAAGACCGAGATGGCCAAGGAAGCCGAGCGCCTGCTTGAGGACTCTCGCTGGCTGCCGGAACCATTGCGCACGCCCAATCTGCCGCTCGGCACCCCATCCCAGGCGCTGGGTGCTCACGACCAGTCGTCGACCGAACCACCCGGCGTAGAATCGGCGGCGGCCGGATGCGATGTGGCTATGGGAGACGTGGCGACGTTGGGCGAAGATGAGCCCGCTGCGATCGAGCCGCGCATCATCGCGGCCGAGTAGCCGAGGCAGCATGACCTCCTTGAGGCCCGCCGGCGACGGCGGGCCTTTCTACGCCTTGGAGTTCCCATGTCCACGCAAGTTTCCGATCTTGCTCGCCGCTTGGCCGAGCGAGCCGAGATGGTGTGTCGGCACTATCTTTCCAATGGACGCCGTTCAGGCAATTACTGGCTGGTCGGTGACGTCAACAACACGCCGGGTCGCTCCCTGTTCGTCCGTCTCACCGGGCAGCAGTCTGGCAGAGGCGTTGCCGGAAAATGGACCGAATATGTTGCGCCGAGAGTTATGTTGCGCCCCCGCGATTGGGCGCTTTCCCCCAGACGATCGACGGCTTCTACGCAACATAATGTCAGTGCGCTGCGGGAGGTCTCGTGATGTCCCGCGACGCTTCTGAACTGGCG
>NZ_DATGFH010000159.1:0-5245 GCF_035309285.1 Bradyrhizobium sp.
CTGGCCGCTGCTCGCGGAGCGGCTCGGGACCGAGGTCGTCGTCAAGCATGAGAACCACACGCCGGTCGGCGCCTTCAAGGTGCGCGGCGGGCTCGTCTATCTCGACCGGCTCAAGCGCGAGCAGCCGAATGTGCCGGGCATCATCTCGGCCACCCGCGGCAATCATGGGCAAAGCCTTGCCTTCGCGGCGAGCCGGCACGGTGTGCCTGCGGTGATCTATGTGCCGCATGGCAATTCAGTCGAGAAGAACCGGGCGATGAAGGCCTTCGGCGCCGAGCTCGTCGAGCATGGCGAGGATTTCCAGGCCGCACGGGAGGAGGCCGAACGGCGGGCGCAGCTCTCCGGCCTGCATATGGTGCCGTCATTCCATGCGGACCTTGTGCTGGGCGTCGCAACCTATGCGCTCGAATTGCTGAACGTGGAACGTGATCTCGACGTGCTCTATGTGCCGATCGGGCTCGGCTCGGGCATCTGCGGCTGCATTCGGGTGAGGGATCTGTTGGGCCTGCGCACCGAGATCGTCGGCGTGCAATCGACGCTGGCGCCATCCTATGCGCTGTCGTTTGCAGCAAGCTCGGTCGTGACGACGGAAACCTCCAACACGCTCGCCGACGGCATGGCGACCCGCATTCCGGAGCCGGACGCGCTGGCGATCATCCGCAAGCGCGCTTCCCGCATCGTGCAGGTCACCGACGCGGAGGTCGCATCCGCGATCCGCGCGCTGTGGACCGACACGCACAACCTTGCCGAAGGTGCGGGCGCCGCGGCCCTTGCGGCCGCGCTGCAGGAGAAGAGCCGACTGCGCGGCAAGCGCGTCGGGCTGATCCTGTCCGGCGGCAATATCGATTTCGAACTGTTTCGCCGCTGGGTCGGGTCGGAAGCGACAGCCGGCTCGCAAGAGCGGGCGGCGTAAGAGCTCCAGGGGGACCAGAATGAACCAGCCCGCATCCGCCTATTTCCTCGAAGATCGCCACGATCCGAACGAAACGCATACGCTGTCGGTGCTCGTGCAGAACGAGCCCGGCGTGCTCGCGCGCGTGATCGGCCTGTTCTCCGGCCGCGGCTACAACATCGACAGCCTCACGGTCTCGGAGACCGAGAGCCAGAAGCATCTCTCGCGCATCACCATCGTCACCACGGGGACCCCGATGGTGATCGATCAGATCAAGCATCAGCTCGACCGCATGGTGCCGGTCTACCGCGTGGTCGACATGACGCTCACCGGCCGCTCCATGGAACGGGAGCTTGCGATGGTGAAGGTGAAGGGAAAGGGTGACAACCGGGTCGAGGCGCTGAGGTTGGCCGATGCATTCCGGGCGCGGGTGATCGACGCGACCACCGAGAGTTTTGTGTTCGAGATCACAGGCAATACCGCGAAAATCAACCAGTTTATCGACCTGATGCGCCCGCTTGGCCTGGTCGAGGTGTCCCGCACCGGCGTTGCCGCGATCGGGCGCGGGCCCGAAGGGATGTGAACCATGCTGGCGCGCGACTGGTACTACAACGAACGCGGTCGGATCGGGCTCGAGCCCGTGGTCGCCTCGATCTATGACCGCCATGACGACAGCGACCGGCGCGCCCGCGCCGCGCTGACCATGCTGGGTGTTCAGAAGGGCTGGCGCGTCGCTGACATCGGCTGTGGCAATGCCGTGCTTGCGACCGAAGCCGCGCTGATGGGCGCCGAGGTCGACGCGGTCGATATTTCGCCGGCGATGCTCAGGCTCGCCGAAGTGTATGCGCGCGACCGCCGCGCGCCGGTGCGCATGCAATCGGCGGGGCTCCTGAGCTTCGCCTACCAGCCCAATTCCTATGACCTGATCGTCAGCGAGTTCACGCTGCACCACCTGCCGGACTTCTGGAAGGCGGTCGCGATGTCGCGCATCCATGCCGCGTTGAAGCCGGGCGCCAATTTCTATCTGCGCGACATCGTGTTCGTCAGCATGCCCGATGGAAGCGAGCGCAGCGTCGAGCAATGGGCCGACTTCCACATCAAGAATCACGATTTCGTCCGCGACAGCGTCGTCACCCATATGCGCGACGAGTATTCCACCTTCGGCTGGGTGATGGAGCGCATGCTGACCGAGGTCGGCTTTACGCTCGTCTCGGCGGATTATCACGCGCCCATGCACGGCACCTACCTGCTCCAGAAACCGGGTGGCCAGGGCTAGGAGAGGCTGGAACAACTAGAACAAGAAAATGAAGCCGGCCGACGTCTGCATCGCCGTCCTCGTGGCGGTCATCTGGGGGCTTGCCTTTGTCGCGAGCCGCATCGCGCTCGACGAATTGCCGCCGGAGCTCATGACCGCGCTGCGCTTTGCCATCGCCGCAACGCCGTGCCTGTTCGTACGCAAGCCGAACGTGTCATGGCCGCTTCTGATCGCGATCAGCTTCACCCTGTTTCTCGGCCAGTTCCTCGCCCAATCGATCGCGATCGCGCGTGGCGTTCCGGTCGGCCTCTCCAGCGTGATCGTGCAGAGCCAGGCGCTGTTCACCATCGCCTTCGCCGCAATCATCTTCCGCGAGATACCGACGCCGATGCAAGGCGCGGGCATTGCGATCGCCACCATCGGCCTTTTGATGATCTGCGGCACCGTCGGCTATGATTTTTCCGTTGGCGCCTTCGCCGTGCTGATGATCTCGCCGATCACGTTCGCGATCGGCAACCTCTTGCTGCGGCCGGCGAGGGGGGCAGCGATGTTCGACCTGTTCGCCTGGCTGTGCCTCTGCTCCGCCATTCCCCTGTTCGCACTCACGCTGATGACCGTGGGGCCGCGCGGGACGTTTCAGGCGCTCATCCATCTGTCGCCGCTCGGCATCGCCTGCATGCTGTTCGTCGGCGGCCTCTCGACCTCGATCGCCTATTGGCTCTGGGGCCGGCTCCTGCGCGACCATCCGGCGGCCCAGGTGGTGCCGTTCGCGCTGCTGGTGCCGTTTGTCGGTTCCGGCGCTTCGAGCATCGTGTTCGGCGAAAAATTCGGGACGCTCCGGCTCGCCGGCATGCTCACCGTGATCGGCGGCATCGCCATCATGCTGTTCGCCAAGCGTCCGCAGAAGACGGTCGTGAAGACCGCGTGAGGACAAGCCATGTCGCATCAGCTCCTGCTCGCCTTTGTCGTGTTCGCGATCGTGATGTTCTTCACGCCCGGACCGAACAACATCATGCTCCTGTCCTCGGGCCTGACCTACGGTTTCCGCCCGACCTTGCCGCATATCGCGGGGATCACCATCGGCTTCGCCTTCATGGTCGGCGCGGTGGGCGTGGGGCTCGGTACCGTCTTTCTCGCCTATCCGATCCTGCAGACCATCCTGAAGTGGGGCGGCGTCGCTTACCTCGTCTATCTCGCCGCCGCGATTGCCATGGCCGAGCCGGTCAAGCCGGAGGAGGGCGGCGTCCGCCGCAAGGGGCCGATGACCTTTTGGGGCGCAGCGATGTTCCAGTGGATCAACGCCAAGGGCTGGGTGATGGTGATCTCGACCATCACCGCCTATGCCGCGATTGCCGCCTTTCCCTGGAACATTGCGCTGCAGGTCGCGATCAGCCTGATCCTGGGCACCTTCTCCTGCTTGACCTGGGCGATGTTCGGCAGTGCGCTGCGGCCGCTGTTGTCCTCCCGCAGAATGGTGCGGACGTTCAACATCATCATGGCGACCCTGCTGCTTGCCTCGCTCATTCCGGTCTTTATGGAATCGTGATGCCGCATCGCGCCATGCATAAACGGGTTTCCAGTCCTGGCGAAAATGTTCTAGACAGCGCCGGAAAGTTTACGGCGCCTCCGCTGCCATTCATCTAACAGCCTGATTAACCAGCCGATTTTCGGCCTACTCAAGGAAACGACCATGCGTGTTTATTACGATCGCGACGCCGACCTGAACCTGATCAAGGGCAAGAAGGTCGCCATCGTCGGTTATGGCAGCCAGGGCCATGCCCATGCGCTGAACCTACGCGACTCCGGTGTGAAGGAGGTGGGGATTGCGCTCCGCAAGGGCTCGGCCTCGGCCAGGAAGGCGGAAGGCGCCGGCTTCAAGGTGATGGAGGTCGCCGAGGCCGCGAAATGGGCCGACCTCGTGATGATGCTGACCCCGGACGAACTGCAGGGCGACATCTACCGCGAGCATCTCCACGACAACATGAAGAAGGGCGCGGCCCTGGTGTTCGCTCACGGCCTCAACGTCCATTTCAACCTGCTCGATCCGCGCGCCGATCTCGACGTCCTGATGATCGCGCCGAAAGGCCCTGGCCACACCGTGCGCTCGGAATATCAGCGCGGCGGCGGCGTGCCCTGCCTGATCGCGATCGCGAAGGACGTCTCCGGCAACGCCCATGACCTGGGGCTCAGCTATGCCTCGGCCATCGGCGGTGGCCGCGCCGGCATCATCGAGACCACCTTCAAGGAGGAATGCGAGACCGACCTGTTCGGCGAGCAGGTGGTGCTCTGCGGCGGCCTGGTCGAACTGATCAAGGGCGGCTACGAGACCCTGGTGGAGGCCGGCTACGCCCCGGAGATGGCCTATTTCGAGTGCCTGCACGAGGTGAAGCTGATCGTCGACCTGATTTATGAAGGCGGCATCGCCAACATGAACTATTCGATCTCCAACACCGCCGAATACGGCGAATACGTCACCGGCCCCCGCATCATCACCGACGAGACGAAGAAGGAAATGCGCAAGGTGCTCGCCGACATCCAGTCCGGCCGCTTCGCCCGCGACTGGATGCTGGAGAACAAGGTCAACCAGACCTCGTTCAAGGCGACCCGCGCCAAGCTCGCCGCGCACCCGATCGAGCAGGTCGGCGAGAAACTGCGCGACATGATGCCGTGGATCAAGAAGGGCGCGCTGGTGGACAAGAGCAAGAACTGATGCTGTTTATCCTCTCCCACAACAAGGGGAGAGGGTGAGAGATGTGTCCGTCGCGCTTGCTTCAAACTCACTTCGCACTTGCGACACAAATTCTTAAGGCTTGTCCTTATACAAAGGCGAGATCGCGAAAACGCGGTCTCGCCTTTTATTTCGATCGAAGCATTGCTCGTTCATTCAGTTTCTTCGCGACGTCCGGTCTTTGCATCCGGAACGAAGAAATGAGACATCAACCACATTCTTGATCTGAAGCGCTTCGCCTGAATTCTCGGGTGCGAAAAGCCTCGGCATTTCAAATTCTAAGTGGCGACACCTCATCTGCAATCTCGGAATGCGCAGACTGCACGCGAAGCTCGTGCGGCACTTCATCCCAACAAGGATTGAGATTTAA
>NZ_DATGFH010000160.1:0-28076 GCF_035309285.1 Bradyrhizobium sp.
ATCTTCCTCGCTGCGAACGCGGTCGGCGCCTTCTTCGGCGGTCCGATCGGCGATCGTTTCGGCCGCAAGATCGTGATCTGGTTCTCGATCCTCGGCGCACTTCCGTTCACGCTGGCGCTGCCCTATGCGGGGCTCTCGGCCAGCGCCGTGCTCACGATATTCATCGGCCTCATCATCTCCTCGACGACGTCGTCGATCATCGTGTTCGCGCAGGAACTGGTGCCGCATCGCTTCGGCATGATCTCCGGCGTGTTCTTCGGCGTCGCGTTCGGCATCGGCGGCCTCGGCGCGGCCGCGCTCGGCAAGCTCGCCGACTACACGTCGATAGAGTTCGTCTATCAGGTCTGCGCGTTCCTGCCGGCGATCGGTTTGCTCGCGGTGTTTTTGCCGAATATGCGGCAGGCGAACGGGTCGTGAATGGCGAATAGGGAGTAGCGAATAGGGTGGTCGGCAATCCATTTACTATTCGCCACTCGCCATTCGCCTTTTCTCAACCACTTGTTAGCAATTGAGCCGAGGACGCCACATTCCCGCGCCCGCGGTCGCCTCGCTCAGAGAAAATCAACCTTAAAAATTAGGGTTAAGTGCCGCTTAAGAATTTGGTGGCAAGGTCCACGCGTGGGTTTCTTGAATGTGAGGCTTTTCCTATTCGCCTCACCGGCCAAAAGGATGAAGCCAATGCGTAGCGTTAAGTATTTTATGGCCGCGGGTGCGGCCTCGCTGATGTCGACCGCGGCTCTTGCCGCCGACATGCCCTCGATCATGCCCCCGCCGCCCGCCATGTACGCCCCGCCGCCCGTCGATTTTGGCGGCTGGTATCTGCGCGGCGATATCGGCTTCAGCAATCAGAGGGTCAATGATGTCAGGCTGTCGGACCCGACGGCCTATTCGGGGCTCACCAGTTTCAACGAGACAACCGACTTTGACACCGCGGGCACCTATCAGGTCGGCGTCGGCTATCGGTTCAACAACTGGTTTCGCGCCGACATCACCGGTCAATGGCGCGGCAATGCCAACTTCAAGGGTACCGATCTCTTCACCTTTCCGTGGGGTGGCAAGACCGCAAGCGGTATCGACAACTACAACGCCAGCAAGTCCGAATTGCTATTCCTGGCCAACGCCTATGCTGATCTCGGGACATGGTGGTGCGTGACGCCGTTCATCGGTGCCGGTATCGGTACCGCACGGGTGTCGATCAACAACTTCACCGACACCGGCGCCAACAATGCGAACTTCACCCCCCTCGGCGTCCCCGTCGTGAGCGGACCTCCGGTGGCGAGCTTTGCGAGCGCCGCGGCGGGTTCGAAGTGGAATTTCGCCTGGGCAATCCACGCAGGCCTCGCCTACCAGGTCACACCGAACCTGACGCTTGAAATGGCCTATCACTACGTCAATCTCGGTGACGGCGTCACCGGCGTCGTCTCGACCTTTGATGGTTCGTCCGGCGGACACGTCTTCAACTTCCACAACATCACCTCGAACGACGTGTCGCTCGGCCTGCGCTGGAACTTCGATCAGCCCGCGCCGATGCTGCCGCCGCCGCCGCTGATGCGCAAGGGTTGATCCGGCCTCTCACCTCTTAACACCGATTAACGGCGCGGGAGCTTCCCGCGCCGTTTTCGTTTGCGCGCATGATTCGGATTTCCTGCGCGAAGGCGCCGATGAAGTCCGTGCGATAACGATTGGTTAGGGTTAACGAGCGATGATCGCCTTCATAGTCGGTGTTCGATTAGGAGCGTTGCGATGCGCAGGTTGTTGTTGGCGGCGGTGATGTTGGGCGTGCTATCGAGCGCGCACGCAGCCGACATGCCTGATTTTCTGCGCGGCAGCTTCACCGACGGCTTCTCCCACACCAGGGTGAACTGGGAGGGCTTCTATATCGGCGGCCAGGGCGGGCTCGGCACGTCCGACATGAATTTCACCGGCGCAACCCGGAGCGTGGCTGCGCATCTGCTTGTCAATACCGCGGTCGAGGCGGGCGGCGGCGTCGCCGAATGGCCGCTCGGTGGCAAGGTGTCCGTGCATGGCAACGGGTTCGGTGGATTCGCCGGCTACAACGAGCAGTGGGACGACATCGTGATCGGCGCTGAGCTCAGCTACATGCACGGCAAGTTCGGCGGCACGTCAACCGACAGCATGTCGCGAGTCTTCGGCGCCAGCGGCGGTTACACCGACAGCGTGACCTACGAATCGACGGCGAGCATGAATATTTCCGACATGGCCACGGCGCGGCTCCGCGCCGGCTATTCTGTCGGCTCGTTCCTTCCTTACGTGTTCGGCGGCGTTGCGCTCGGCCAGGCCGACATCATCCGCACCGCGCATATTTTTGGCAATCAGGTCAACGCGAACGCGGCGCCCGGCTTTACCAACATCCCGTTCGATCTCTCCGCCACCGATGCCAAGAACAGCCATTTCATCTACGGCTATTCCGGCGGCCTCGGCATGGATGTGATGCTGATGTCCTGCCTGTTCCTGCGCGCGGAGTGGGAATATGTGCGCTTCACGTCTCCCATCGATACCAACGTCAATACCGTCCGTGTCGGCCTCGGCTACAAGTTCTGATCGCGCAGGTCGGCGCGCCGCGCCGCCCTGTTGACAGCTTCGCGCCTGCCTGTTGCTCTGTCGCATCGACGGAGCGACGGCAGGCATGAAGATCTACGGCGACGGCAAGTCCGGCAATTGCCTCAAGGTGAAATGGGTCTCGGACCGTCTTGGGCTCTCCTACCAGTGGATCGAGATCGATACCCTGAAAGGGGGCAGCCGCACCCCTGAATTCCTCAAGCGCAACCCCTGGGGTCAGGTGCCGACGGTCGAACTCGACGACGGCCGGACGCTCATGCAATCCAATGCCATCATCCGCTATCTCGCGCGCGGCAGCGATCTCATCCCCCAGGAAGACTTTGCGGCCGCCAAGATGGATGAATGGCTGTTCTGGGAGCAGTACAGCCACGAGCCCTACGTTGCGGTCTGCCGCTTTCAAATGGCCTATCTCGGCAAGAAGGCATCCGAGCTCGATCCGGAGAAGGTGAAGCGCGGCTATGCGGCGCTCGATCATCTTGAACGCCATCTCGGCCAGGGCCGCTTCCTTGTCGGCGGCGCCTTCTCGCTCGCCGATGTCGCGCTCGCGGCCTACACGCGCGTTGCGCATGAAGGCGGATTTGACATGGATCGCTATGTTGCGATCCGGCGCTGGATCGGCGAGGTCGAGGCCAGCCTCGGCTTGCCATCCATCACGCATCAACAAACGTGAAGATGACCGCAACTTCTCCCGTCACCATCCGTCCCGCCCGCCTCGATGACGTTGCCGCCATCATCGCGATGCTCGCCGACGATCATCTCGGCCGCGCCCGCGAACGGCTCGAGGATCCGCTGCCGGCCTCTTATTGCGAGGCGTTCGAGCGGCTGAGCCGCGATCCCAACATCAACCTCGTGGTGGCGGAGGAGGGCGGCCGCGTGGTCGGCTGCCTGCAACTCTGCATCCTGCCGGGCCTGAGCTCGCAGGGCACCTCGCGCGGCCTGATCGAGGACGTGCGCGTGGCCTCCGACCGCCGCAGCCGCGGCATCGGAGAGCAGCTCGTGCAATGGGCGCTCGGTGAGGCGAAGGCGAGGGGCTGCAAGCTCGCCGAGCTGCTCACGCATCACACCCGCGTCGACGCGCAACGCTTCTACGAGCGCCTTGGCTTTGCGAAGAGCCACATCGGCATGACGATCCGATTCTAGCTTTGGAGCAGGGAGAACGACGATGTCGGCCATCAATCCTTTGACGGCGATTGCCGTGGTGCTGGCGACGGCCGCGACCGACGCCGTTTACGTGATGTTTACCTCTGCGGTCGTGGCGCGCAAACGCGTGCCGGCGGCGACCTGGAGCAGCGTCTGGTATCTGCTCTCCTCCTTTGCGGTCATCAGCTACACCGAGAACTGGGTCTACGTAGCCTTTGCCGCCATCGGCTCCTGGATCGGCGCCTATGCGTCGATGACCTTCCTGCACCGGCCGCCCGGCGGCGGGACGCCGCTCGGCGCCTCGCCGGAGTGACGACGCGCAAGTTTATTCCTCGCGCGCGTCGTTTCTCGGAAAGAACCTGCTGATTGCGCATCAACGCGCTGTGAGTCCCACAAAGCTCCTTGACGCAGGCTTGCGATTCCCATATTGGCAGCGGCGGGACACCTCCCCCCAACGGGAGGCTTACTATCTGGAAGGGTAGACAATGCCTGCAGCGAAGCCCGCTCAGCGGCCGACCGTGCCGCATTTTTCTTCCGGCCCCTGTGCCAAGCGCCCCGGCTGGAATCCCCAAAACCTCAAGGACGCTCTCCTCGGCCGCTCGCATCGCGCCAAGGTTGGCAAGGCTCGCCTCAAGCAGGCGATCGAGCTCACGCGCGAAGTGCTGGGAGTGCCGGCCGACTACAAGGTCGGCATCGTGCCGGCGTCCGATACCGGCGCGGTCGAGATGGCGCTGTGGTCGCTGCTCGGCGCACGCCCCGTCACCACCATCGCCTGGGAATCCTTCGGCGAGGGCTGGGTTTCCGACATCATCAAGGAATTGAAGCTCAAGGAGGTCACCCAGCTCCACGCGGGCTATGGCGACATCCCTGATCTGTCGAAGGTCGATTGCGACACCGACATCATCTTCACCTGGAACGGCACGACCTCGGGCGTGCGCGTGCCCGATGCCGACTGGATCAAGGCCGATCGCAAGGGGCTCACGATTTGCGACGCCACCTCCGCCGCATTCGCGCAAGCCCTCGACTGGAAGAAGCTCGATGTCATCACCTTCTCCTGGCAGAAGGCGCTCGGCGGCGAAGCGGCTCACGGGATGCTGGTGCTCAGCCCACGCGCTGTGGAGCGGCTTGAAACGTATAAGCCCGCCTGGCCGCTGCCAAAGATCTTCCGCATGACCAAGGGCGGCAAGCTCAACGCCGGCATCTTCGAGGGCGAGACGATCAACACGCCGTCGATGCTGTGCGTCGAGGACTATCTCGACGCGCTGAACTGGGGCAAGTCGATCGGCGGCTTGAAAGCGCTGATGGCGCGCGCCGACGCCAACACCAAGGTGCTGGCGGACTGGAAGGCGCGGACGCCCTGGATCGATTTCCTGGCCAAGGATCCCGCGATCCGCTCCAACACTTCGGTGTGCCTGAAGATCATCGATCCGGCGATCACCTCGCTCACGCCCGACCTGCAGGGAGATTTCTGCAAGAAACTCGTCGCGCTGGTCGAGAAGGAGAATGCCGGCTTCGACTTCGCGCATTATCGCGATGCGCCGGCGGGCCTGCGCATCTGGTGCGGTGCGACGGTCGAGGCGAAAGATGTCGAGCTATTGACGCAATGGATCGACTGGGCCTTCGCCGAGACCAAGGCAGCGCTGCCGAGGGCGGCTTGATCGGTCTCATCGTCATTCCTCGTCATGGCCGGGCTTGACCCGGCCATCCATCCAGGAAGATGGACCCGCGGATCGAGCCCGCGGGTGACGATTTGAAACCAATCTTCATCAGGGATCGCTCCCATGACCAAACCCAAAGTTCTCATTTCCGACGCCCTTTCGCCGGCTGCCGTGCAGATCTTCAAGGATCGCGGCGTCGAGGTCGATTTCCAGCCCAATCTCGGCAAAGACAAGGACAAGCTTGCCGAGATCATCGGCAAATACGATGGACTTGCGATCCGCTCCGCGACGAAGGCGACGGCCAAGATCATCGAAAAGGCGACGAAGCTGAAGGTGATCGGCCGCGCCGGCATCGGCGTCGACAATGTGGAAATACCGGCCGCGACGGCCAAGGGCATCATCGTGATGAACACGCCGTTCGGCAATTCGATCACGACCGCCGAACATGCGGTCACGCTGATGCTCGCCTTGGCGCGCGAGATCCCGCAGGCCGATGCCTCCACGCAGGCCGGCAAGTGGGAGAAGAACCGCTTCATGGGCGTCGAGATCACCGGCAAGGTCCTGGGCGTGATCGGCTGTGGCAATATCGGCTCGATCGTTGCTGACCGTGCGCAGGGCTTGCGCATGCGCGTGATCGCCTTCGATCCCTTCCTGTCGCCGGAGCGCGCCAAGGACATCGGCGTGGAGAAGGTCGAGCTTGACGACTTGCTCAAGCGCTCCGACTTCATCACCCTGCACACGCCGCTCACCGAGAAGACCAGAAACATCATCGATGCGGCGGCGATCGCCAAGATGAAGAAGGGCGTCCGCCTGATCAATTGCGCCCGCGGCGGCCTCGTCGACGAGCAGGCGCTGGTCGATGCGCTCAATGCCAAGCATGTCGCTGGTGCGGCCTTCGACGTGTTCACCGAGGAGCCGGCGACCTCGAACGTGCTGTTCGGCCATCCCAACGTGATCTGCACGCCGCATCTCGGCGCCGCCACCACCGAGGCGCAGGAGAATGTCGCGCTGCAGGTCGCCGAGCAGATGTCGGATTATCTGTTGCAGGGCGCGATCTCGAACGCCGTCAACTTCCCGTCGATCACCGCGGAAGAAGCGCCGAAGCTGAAGCCGTTCATTCAGCTTGCCGAAAAGCTCGGCTCGTTTGCCGGCCAGCTCACCGAGACCGGCATCGTCAAAGTGCAGATTACCTATGAGGGGCATGTCGCCGAGATGAAGATCAAGGCGCTGACCTCGGCGGTGCTGTCGGGCCTGCTGCGTCCCATGCTCGGCGACGTCAATGTCGTGTCCGCCCCGGTCGTCGCCAAGGAGCGCGGCATGGTCGTGGACGAGGTGACGCGCGCCGCGCAGAGCGACTATGAAAGCCTGATCACCGTGACGGTGACGACCGAGCGTCAGGAGCGCTCGGTCTCGGGCACCGTGTATCATGACGGCAAGCCGCGGCTGGTCGACGTCAAGGGCATCCGGGTCGATGCCGAGTTCGGCAAGTCGATGATCTATGTGACCAACGAGGACAAGCCGGGCTTCATCGGCGCCTTCGCGGGTCTGCTCGGCGACGCCAAGATCAACATTGCGACCTTCCATCTCGGCCGCGTCAAGCAGGGCGGCGATGCCATCGCGCTGGTCGAGGTCGACGGCGCGGTGCCGCCGGCGGTGCTCGCCAAGGTGCAGGCGCTGCCCCAGGTCCGCCAGGCCAAGGCGCTGGTGTTCTAACGCTCTCCGCGGTCATTCCGGGTTCGATGCTTCGCATCGCCCCGGAATGACGGGGCCATAGCGCATGACGCCCATCATATTCCGATCTGCGGAACTACAGCGCGCCGCCTCCGGCAAAACCGGGGCGGCGCACGTCGTTTTGTTGTCGCTTGCGGCAAAATGTGTGTACGGTGACCCTCATGACACGCCACAACTGGCTATCCGAGAAGGGAGAGAAACATGCGTGACGCCGTAATCGTTTCCTATGCGCGCACCGGGCTCGCAAAATCCGCCCGCGGCGGATTCAACATCACCCCGCCGATGACCATCGCGGCGCACGCCATCAAGCATGCGGTGGAACGCGCCGGTGTCGACAAGGACTATGTCGAAGATTGCTATCTCGGCAATTGCGCCCATGGCGCCCGCAACATCGGCCGCGAGGCGGCATTGCTTGCCGGAATGCCGAAGAGCACCGCCGGCGTCTCCGTCAACCGCTTCTGCTCGTCGGGCCTGCAGACCATCGCGATGGCGGCGAACCACATCCGCGCGGACGGCGCCGACTGCATCGTCGCCGGCGGCGTCGAGAGCATCTCCGCGCCCGCCGGCGGCATGCCGAAGGAAGCGCAGGATGCCGAGCTCCTGAAATACGCGCCCGACATCTACATGGCGATGATCGACACCGCCGACATCGTCGCCGAGCGCTACAAGCTTAGCCGCGAATATCAGGACGAGTTTTCGCTGGAGTCGCAGCGCCGCATGGCCGCCGCGCAGCAGGCCAACAAGTTCAAGGACGAGATCGTCCCGATGAAGACCAGGATGAAGGTCGTCGACAAGGTGACGAAGGCCGAGAGCATCGTCGACTACGTGGTCACGCGCGACGAGTGCAACCGTCCCGACACGACGATGGAAGGCCTTTCCAAGCTCGAGCCGGTGAAGGGGCCGGGCAAGTACATCACGGCCGGCAATGCCAGTCAGCTCTCCGACGGCGCCGCCGCAGTCGTGCTGATGGAAGCCAAGGATGCCGAGAAGCGCGGGCTCGAACCGATGGGCCGCTTCGTGTCCTGGGCGATCGCGGGCTGTGAGCCCGATGAGATGGGCATCGGCCCGGTCTTCGCCGTGCCGAAGCTTCTCAAGCGCCAGGGCCTGAAGATCGACGACATCGACATCTGGGAATTGAACGAGGCCTTCGCCAGCCAGTGCCTCTATTGCCGCGACCGGCTCGGCATCGATCCCGCCAAGTACAATGTCAATGGCGGCTCGATCGCGATCGGTCATCCCTTCGGCATGACCGGCGCGCGCCTCACCGGCCATATCCTGCAGGAAGGCCACCGCCGCAAGGCCAAGTGGGGCGTCGTGACCATGTGCATCGGCGGCGGCCAGGGCGGCGCGGGCTTGTTCGAGATTTATTGAGAATGCGTAGGGTGGGTTGAGCGAAAGCGAAACCCACCGCTTCAGCGTCGATGGGTTTCGCGTGCGCTCAACCCGCCCTACGAACTTTACCACCTACGATTCTCGCGCGTAACCCAAAGTCTTTCGTCATTGCGAGGAGCCAACGGGTCCGCGCGAATGCGCGGCCCGATGACAGGCTCCGCGACGAAGCAAATCCATTTTCCCGCGATTCGGGTTGACCGTGGATTGCTTCGCTGCGCTCGCAATGACGGCAGAGACGCGAGCCGCCACCTCCGCCCGTTTCCGTCCGTGCTCGGCCGCACGGAAATCTGATTCGAACCAACTCACTTCCTGTCCGTCTAAGCCATTAATGGGGGTGTGACTTCAGCCGGCTGGCATCGCCAGCGCGGGTGAGGGCGCTTGCGCAGCCGCGAGCACCCTGCAGGAGGGATAGATGCGTCTGATTACCAATTGCCTTACCACATCGGGTCTCGTGCTGGTGACGGCCTTTGCCGCCGCGCCGGTCAGGGCCGCCGATCTCGACGCGACATCGACCGTCGACGCCGTCACCGTCTATCCGGACGGCGCCAGCGTCACGCGCGTCATCACGCTCGACCTGCCGTCGGGCGACAATACGCTGGTGGCGAAGGATTTCCCGCCGCTCTTGGACAAGTCCTCGCTGCGGGTCGAGGGCGAGGCGGGCGCGAAGCTCACGATCGGCGCCATCGATGCGCGGCCGCCAAAGCCCGTGCCGCCGGTCGAGCAGGCCGAGATCGACAAGCGCATCGAGGCGCTGAAGGACCAGCGCGCCGATCTCAGCGGCGCCATTGCCGCAGCCGTAGCGCGGAAAAAATTTGCGGAGCGCTTTGCTCAGGACTCGCCGGCCGGACTGGGCGAAAAGGGCGAGGCGCGTCCGCTCGCCGAATGGCGCGCGGCCTTCGCGGCCGTGGCGGAAGAGGTCGCGAACGCCGACACCGCCGTTCGCGAGGCGCAGCGCAAGCAGCGCGAGATCGATCGCCAGATCGCGCGGCTGAAGTCGGACCGCGACGTCACGCCGCCGGAAAAGCTCGAGGTCCGGATCGACCTTGCCGCGGCAGCGGCCACCAAGGCGACGCTGCGGGTCACCTACTCGATTCCGAATGCGCGCTGGACGCCGATCTACGATGTTCGCCTCGACACCGGTTCGAAGGACCGCAAGCCGTCGCTTGAGCTGGTCCGCCGCGCCGAAATCATCCAGTCGACCGGCGAAGACTGGTCGAACGTCGTGCTCGGCGTCTCCACCGTTCGCACCGCGCGCGGCGGCGATGCACCCGATCTTGGCACGCTCGTGGTGCAATATCCGCAAGCCCCGCGTTCCGCCCCTGCCGGCGGCCTTGCGGATCGGAGGGCGCCCGGTGCTCCGAGGGAAGATGCGCTGAGGGCGCTGCAATACTCGCCGCCTCCGCCGCCCGAGCCTGCCGGCGAGAAGCGCGCCGAGGAGCAGGAAGCCTCCGCCGAGGTCGCCAGCTTCCAGGCCGCGTTCAAGATTCCCGGACGCGTCAGCGTCGGCGCCAGCGAAGGCACAAAAAGCTTGCGTATCGCCAGCATGACGGTCACGCCCGATCTCGTGATCCGCTCGACCCCGGTGCTCGATCCGACCGCCTTCCTCGAAGCGAGCTTCGTACAGGGTGACACGGCGCCGCTGCTGCCGGGCAAGGTCTCGATCTACCGGGACGGTATGTTCGTGGGGCGCGGCACGATTGTCGCCGCCGGCAAGGACGAGACTGTGCGGCTGGGCTTCGGCGCCGACGGCAAGGTCAAGATCGAGCGCGCGGTGCTCAGGCGTAACGAGGGCTCGGCCGGGCTGATCGTCACCTCCAGGACCGACCAGCGCGCGTTCAAGACCACGATCCGCAACGGCCACGATTTCGCAATCAAGGTTGCGATCGAGGATCAATTGCCGGTCAGCGAGAACGAGGAGATCGCGGTGGAGATGCTGCCATCGACGACGCCGCCGACCCGGACCAATGTCCGCGACAAGCGTGGTGTGCTGGAATGGGCCTTCGAAGCCAAGCCCGCCGAGGTCAGAGAGATCAACTTCGCCTGGCGCGTACGCTGGCCCAAGGACAAGGGCGTCGTGATGGTGCCCGCGGGCTGATGGCGGTCGGCAAACACAGGGCGGCCGCATTTTGTTGGCGCATGATCCCTCGGGTCGAGCCCGAGGGCATGCTTTTCGGAAAACCGCTACACACTTTTCCGGATCATGCGCTGACGGCCGCCCGCTTTCGGAAACCCCGCCGCGGATAAATACGTCGAATGTGATATTGCTCACGCAGCTAGCGCCGCCGTGAGGCTATCACTCGTTCCAAAGAGGGGTGTTAGCCGGGGTTGGCCGGCACTACACTTGGCCTGTTCAATTGGGGTCCTGCCAATGAAACGACTTTTCTCCGCTGTTGTCGCCCTGATCGGCCTGACCGGCGTCGCTGGCGCCGGGCAGGCGCCGGTTGCCGTCGTCGAGGACGTGCAAGGGAAAGTCACCGGCGCCGAGCTCATGGACTATGTCGTTCCCGGACAGGTCATCAAGCTTGGCGCGGGCGGCTCGATCACCATCGGCTACATGAAATCCTGCTGGCACGAGACCATTTCCGGCATCGGCACCGTGATCATCGGCACCGAAGCGAGCGCGGTGCACCTTGCAGAGTTCAAGGCCGGCAAGGTGCCCTGCGATTCGAGCCAGGCCGAGCGCATCGGCAAGGAAACCAGTGAAAGCGCAGCAACCGTGGTGCGCGGCCTGGAGGCAGGGCCGCCGCCGCTGGTGCTTCATGGTCAGTCGCCGATCGTGGCCACCTCTGAACGCGGCAAGCTCGTGGTCGAGCGGACGGACGTGAAGGGCGAGCGCTACGAGATCGACCTCGCCAAAGCGCGGCCGGTGCGCGGCAGGTTCTATGATCTCGCCAGAAACAACATCGTGCTGAAGCCCGGCGGCTCCTATGCGATGACGCTGAACGCGAAGCACACTGCCATCGTGGTCGACGGCAGCGCCACGCCCGGCTCTGGCCCGGTGATCGGCCGGCTGGTGACGCTGCAATAGCGCATGAAGGCCGTCAGGCGCGATGCTGTCGCTGTTCTGCTCATTGCCTTGCTGAGCGGTACTCTATCGGCGCTGCCGCCGGTCAGCCTGGTGCATGGCTGGTCGATCGACATCCTCACCGCCCTGCGCTGGAAGCTCATGGGCGCGCGCCGCGATCCCGCAGCGGCGCCGGTCGCGGTGATCGCGATCGACGAAGAGACCTACGACACGCCGCCCTTCAAGAGCACGCCGACATCGGCCTGGACCACCGAGATCGGCCGCGTGCTGAACGCCGTGCTCGATGGCGGCGCCGAGGTCGCGGGCTTCGACATCGTCTTCGTCAATTCGATCGAGCAGTCCGAAATGCCCTTTGGCGACGACATCCTGGGTGCGAAGCTGCGGGGCTTCGATCGTCCGTTCCTGTTGTCGCTGCGGTCAGGTGCGGCCGCCGGCAAGGTCCTCCTCGGCGAGTGGCTGCGCCCCGATGGCGATATCTTGCCGGCGCCCGGGCAACGCATCGCCGTCCGCCAGCAAGAGAACATTAGGCCGCTCAACGTCTATACCGACCCCGACGATGTCGTCCGCCGCGTGCAGCTCACCTTTGCCGGCAAGCAGAAGCCGATCCGGTCGATGGCGCTGGAGCTCGCCTCGCGCGCCCTCAAGGCCCAGCCGGTGCTCGACAAAGACGGCAGTCTCGGGCTCGCCGGTTACCGGATTCCCGGATCCGTCGCGAACACGATGACGCTGAATTTCAACGGCGGCGCCGACGACATCCCGACCTACTCGCTCGCGGACCTGCGCGCCTGCGTCGAACGCGACGACAAGGATTTTTTCCGCCGGCACTTTGCCGGCAAGATCGTCATCTTCGGCACGCTGACTGATATCGAGGACCGCAAGCTGACCTCCAAACGCTTCGCGACCGCCCCTGACCAGGCCAACGGCCCGCGCTGCGTGCTGCCGCAGGTCAAGCCCGTTGCGGCGAAGTTCAGCACCGACAAGATCGCAGGCGTATATATCCATGCAACCGCGATCGACAATCTGATCGGTCGCGACGCGCTCGTTGAGCTCGGCGAATGGCCGACCATCGTGATCGCGATCGGCTTTGCGCTGCTCGCCGCTCTTGCGGCGCGATGGTTGGTGCCGCTTGCCGCAGGCGCGGTCTATTTGGGCATTGCCGCGATCTGGACCGCGGCTGCCATCTTCGCGTTTTCGAGGACGTGGGTGCTGCCGCTGACCGAGCCTTTTGCGGCAGGGCTCGCCGCGCTGCTTCTGATGATCGCCTATCGCCTGGTCGTCACCGATCGCGGCCAGCGGCTGTTGCGCCGGAGCTTTGCGCTCTACCTCGCGCCGCAGGTGATCGATCAGATGCTGGCGTCGAACAAATTGCCCGCGCTCGGCGGCGAGACGCGCGAGGTCACGGTGTTCTTCTCCGACCTCGAAGGCTTCTCCTCGATCTCCGAGAAGATGACGCCGACCGAACTCGTCGCCTTCATGAACGAATATCTTTCCGCGATGACCGACATCATCGAGACCGAGGGCGGCTATGTCGAGAAATACATCGCCGATTCCATCGTCGCGGTGTTCGGTGCGCCGGTCGATGACGCCGATCACGCGCACCATGCGGCTAGCGCCGCGCTCCGCTGCCGTGTCCGGCTCAAGGAGCTCAACCGCACCTCGCCCGCCTTTCGCGGCCTGAACGTCGCCCATCGCATGGGGCTTAATTCGGGCGCCGCGCTGGTCGGCAACATCGGCTCTCGCCGGCGTTTCAATTATTCCGTGATGAGCGATGCGGTGAATGTCGCTTCGAGGCTCGAGGGCGCCAACAAGTTTTACGGCACGACCATCATCGCCTCGGAGACGACGGTTGCGGCGACCTCTGCCGCCTTCACCTGGCGCGAGCTCGATGCGGTGCGGGTCAAGGGACGCGTCACGCCGCTGAAAATCTACGAGTTGGTCGCGGAGGCGGGGCAGGAGACTTCGGCACAGCAGGAAGCGGCAAGCGCCTATGCGACAGGTCTGAAGCACTGGCGGGCGCGCGAGTTCGATGCCGCTGTGACAAGCTTTTCGCGCGTGGCGGAGTACGACAAGCCGGCCGCATTGTTCCTGAAGCGGGCGAACGAACTAACGAAGCGCCCGCCCGATAGCGATTGGGAGCCGGTCGCTTCGCTGGATAGCAAATAACGCACCGGCGTACGCGAACTCGCGGCTCGTCGATTCGACCAAGACTCATCCCGCACTAGCTGTTCGGCCCGCGATCCATGCTGACCGGCTGCCAGCGCTTCAACTTGGTGTTCTGCAGCACCGACGGATTGACGCAGCTCACTGGCCACATCCCCTGCAGCACCAGTGACAATTCGTAGCCGACCCGCCGCTTGCGCGCTTCGTCGAAGCGTGCGGAAGCGGAAGCGACATGCGCGGTCAGCGTCGTGTTTTCCATGCGCAGCATCGGATTGTTGTGCGAGGGCGGCTCCGTCTCCAGGACGTCGAGCGCGGCGTGCGCGATCCAGCCTTCCTGCAGCGCCTTGATCAGCGCTTCCTCGTTCACGGTCGCGCCGCGTCCGGTATTGATGAAGATCGCGGTCTTCTTCATCTGCCT
This sequence comes from Bradyrhizobium sp., assembly GCF_035309285.1. GTDB lineage: Bacteria > Pseudomonadota > Alphaproteobacteria > Rhizobiales > Xanthobacteraceae > Bradyrhizobium. Next base: position 14,105 of record NZ_DATGFH010000160.1, read on the forward strand.
GAAATGGGCTTCGCCCAGCATGTGATGCACTTCGGGCCGCGCCGGCGCGTGCATCGACACGAAATCCGATTGCGACAGCACCTCCGATAACGTCGCCGGCATCACGCCATGGTCATACATCAGCGTTTCCTGGATGAAGGGGTCGTAGGCCATCAGGCGGAGCCCGAATGGCGCCGCGCGTTTCGCCACCGCGCGCGCGACGCGGCCGAAGGAGATGAGGCCGAGCGTCTGGCCCATCAGCCGTGGAATCTTCAGGAGCGCTGGCCGGCCCTCGCTCCAGCGGCCCTCGCGCACCATCTTGTCCTGCTCGACCAGCCGGCGGAAACCGGAGAGCAGCAGCATCATGGCATGGTCGGCGACTTCCTCGATGAAGGTATCGGGGATGTTGGTGACGGGAATGCCGCGCGCGGTCGCGGCCTTGACGTCGACCGAGTCGACACCGACGCTGCCAAGCGTGATCACCTTGCAGTTCTCCAGCGCGTCGATGACCGCTTTCGTGATCCGCATGCCCTTGGCGTAGATCGCGTCCGCACTCTTTGCAGCGGCGATGAACTCGGCCTCGTTGGCCGGCGCCTCGATGATCTCGGCACCTATCGCATCGAGCGCCTCCTTCTCATAGGCGTAGCCGCCGCCCGCCACCGTGAAACTCGCGCCCTTCGGCGTCACCACCCTGAACTTCGCCATTCATCGCTCCCGATTTTCTTAAGGTCTGTTGGACCCTCTTTTTGGCCGTCTCGCGCGGCCATCCTGCCGGTCTCATCCATCAAAGCATGGCCGCACGCCGCTCGGCTAGGCCCGGAACGCAATCAAGGATTGCGCCGAGCTCGGGTGAATCAGAGTGGTAGCGAAATCCGCCCATGGCGGTCTGCCGGGTGCGAACTTTTACGGATCGGGCTGTAACAAACCGGAAGGGAATTCACTCTATCGTGAGCTGAATCATGCGTTAATCGCCCCGCCTACGGTCTGAACTCCCGGAGTATCCCTGTGAAGCTCAACAATCTGACGATTGCGCCGAAACTCGGCATCCTGCTCGGCGTCACGCTGATCGGCCTCTGCATCGCCGGAGGTCTTGCGGGCTACCTGATGCAACAGGAGATGCTGAACGCCCGCATCGATCAGACCAAGGCGATTGTCGAGATGGTTCGCAATATGGCGGGTGAGCTCAAGAAAGAGGTCGATGCCGGCAAGCTCACCAAGGAGCAGGCGCTCGCCGAGCTTCGCAAGCTCGGCAACGCGATGACCTACGACAAGGGCTCGGGCTATATCTACGGCACCACCTATGACGGCATCACCCAGATGTCGCCCGACCCGAAGCAGGTCGGCACCAATCGCATGGATGTGGTGACCAACGGCCGCAAGCTGTCGCGGGAAATCATGGACGGCGTAAAGGCCAATGGCGAGATCCTGCTGCGCTATGAATATGTGAAGCCGGGCCAGAGCACGCCGATCCGCAAGATCGGCTATGCGGTCGCCGTTCCGGGCTTCGACATGTATATGGGCACCGGCGCCTATCTCGACGACCTCGACGCCAAGCTTCGGCCGATCGCCTGGGTGCTCGGGCTCGCCATCCTCGGCATCGCCGCGGTTTCCGGCGGCATCGCCTGGTTCATCGGTCGCAGCATTTCCAGGCCCCTTGCGCTGCTTGGCGCCCGCATGCAGGACCTGGCCGACGGCAAGCTGGAAGGCGAGATCGCAGGCGTCGGTCGCGGCGATGAGGTCGGCAAGATGGCCGCCACCGTTCAGGTCTTCAAGGACAAGCTGGTGCGCATGCGCGAGCTGGAGAAATCCGAGGCCGAGACGCAGGCCCGCGCGGCGGCAGATCGCCGCACGGCCATGGAAAACCTTGCCGGCGATTTCGAGCGCAGCGTCAACGGCATCGTCCGCACGGTGTCGACGGCCGCCGCCGGCATGCAGACCACGGCGCAGTCGATGACCTCGACCGCAAGCGATGCCAGCGCCCGCGCGGCCAATGTCAGCGCTGCCTCGCAGAGCGCCTCCAGCAATGTTGGCACGGTTGCCGCCGCGGCCGAAGAGCTATCGAGCTCGGTCTCGGAGATTGCACGACAGGTGGCGCGCTCCAGCGAGATCGCGAGCAAGGCGGTCGGCGACGCCGAGCGCACCAACGCCACCGTCCAGGTGCTGTCCACCGGCGCCGAGAAGATCGGCGAAGTGGTGAAGCTGATCCATTCGATTGCAGCGCAGACCAACCTGCTTGCGCTCAACGCCACCATCGAAGCGGCCCGCGCCGGCGAGTCCGGCCGCGGTTTCGCCGTGGTCGCCTCCGAGGTGAAGGCACTCGCCAACCAGACCGCGAAGGCGACCGAGGAAATCTCCGGTCAGGTCGCCGCCATGCAGCAGTCGACCAGCGATGCGGTCGCCGCCATCAACGGCATCACGCAGACGATTGCCCAGATGAGCGAGATCACCTCGAGCATCTCGACCTCGATCGAGCAGCAGGGCGAGGCGACCCGCGAGATCGCCCGCAACATCCAGTCGGTCGCGGCCGGCTCGAGCGAGATCAACGCCCATATCGGCGGCGTCACCACCGCCGCAGAGGCCACCGGCAAGGCGGCGGGCGAAGTGCTGTCCAATGCGCGCGAGCTGGACAATCAGTCCGGCATGCTGCGCAGCGCCGTCGACGGCTTCCTCACCAAGGTGAGGGCGGCGTAACCCACCCTACGATTTCTAACCCACCTACGACTTCCCCGAACCCTGGCGCGAGGCGATGATCACGCCGGCGAGCACCAGCACATAGCCGATGACGTGAAACGGCTTCAGCTCCTCGCCGAGCAACACGATCGCCATCACCGAGCCGAACACCGGCACCAGATGCAGGAACGGCGCTGCGCGATTCGGGCCGATCAGCGCAACGCCGCGGTTGAAGAAGGTATAGGCGAGGGTTGACGCGAACACCACGACATAGCTCAGCGTCGCGGCCGTGAGCAGGTCGGCCTTGGGCGGAAAGCCGCTCACATATTCCCAGATCGCGAACGGGATCAGCATCACCGCGCCGCAGCCCATGGTGAAGGTGACCAGCGACAATTGATGGATCACCGGCCGGCGCGTCACCAGCGCGGAATAGAGCCCGAACGACGCGACCGCGCCGGCAAACATCAGATCGCCGCGGTTCAGTCGGATCGCAGCGAGCGCGGTCACATCGCCGCGCAGGATGATGGTGAGCACGCCGAGAAGCGAGATCACGATGCCGGCGAGCTGCGCCAGAGTGAGCCGCACGCCGAACAAGACCAGCGCCCACAGCGCGACGAACAGCGGCCCGGACGACTGGATCAAGAGCGCGTTCAGCGCAGTTGTGTATTCCAGCGACCAGTAGGACAGCGCGTTGTTGAAGGCAAAGCCGGTCGCCGACAGCATGAGCAGCAACGGTAGTCGCGCCCGCATCGTCGGCCAGTCGCGTTTCAGATGATCCTTCGCGAACGGCCAGAGCAGGATGAACGAGCCGATCCAGCGCACGCAGGACAGCGTCATCGGCGGCACATGGCCCGCCACATAGCGCGCCAGCACGATATTGCCGGCCCAGATCAGCGAGGTCAGGCTGAGCAGCAGATAGGGCTGGTTGTTGAGCCAGCCGAGCGGCGAATGAGTTTTGGATTTTTCCGACAATGCGGGACGGTTCGTGGCTTTGAAGCAATGATGCCGTTGTGCCTGAAATGCCGTGCGCGACAAGGGTTCGTCGTGTATTGCTGCCATGCGCCAATAATCATCGCTGTCATGCCCCGCCAAAGCGGGCATCCAGTATTCCAGAGGCGTCCCATGTGAGCATGGCCGGTCGCTGGAATACTGCATCGCCCGGTCGAGCCGGGCGACGATACCGAGCAAGCCGTTTGCAATTCAAATCACGCTACGACTTCTGTGGACCCGATCGCGAGATCTCGCCTCTACCTGCGCGAAGCGACGTAGACGCCGGCCAGCACCAGGGCAAAGCCGATCAGATGGGAGAGCTGCGGATGCTCGCCGAGAAAGACGATCGCCATCACCGAGCCGAAGACCGGCACGACGTGGAAGAACGGCGCGGCGCGGTTGGCGCCGATGAGCTGCACGCCGCGATTGAAGCAGAGATAGGCGACGATCGAGGGAAATACCGAGACGTAGAAGATCGAGAGCAGGTTCGGCGCATCGAGCGCCATCACCGGACGCGTCATCAATTCAAGGATCAGGAGCGGGATCAGGCAGGCCGCGCCGGCGCCAAAGGTGAAAGTCGCAAAGGACAGGCCATGAATGGCCGGCCGCTTCAAGGTCAGCACCGAATAGAGCGAAAAGATCACCATCGCGACCAGGAAGATCAGGTCGCCCTTGTTGAACCGAATGTTCGACAGCGTGGTGAGATCGCCATGTGTCACGATCACCAGCACGCCGGCAAGCGAGAGCAGGATGCCGATCGCCTGCGCCAGCGTCAGCCGCACGCCGAGCAGGATCAGCGACCACACCGCGACCACGAGGGGACCGGCGGATTGCAGGAGCAGCGTGTTCAGCGCCTGGGTGTACTCGAGCGCCCAGTATTGCAGCGTGTTGAAGATGCCGATGCCGGTGATCGAGACCAGGATCATGACACCGAGCTTGCCGCGGATCGCGGGCCAGTCGCGCACCAGATGCTTCCAGGCAAAGGGAAGCAGCAGCAGGAACGCGACGCTCCAGCGCAGGAACGCCAATGTCACCGGCGGAATGTGACCGGCGGCGAACTTTCCCACGATCGCATTGCCGGCCCAGCACAGCGCGGTGATGCACAAGAGAAGACGCGGCTGGTTGGCGATCCAGTAGGGGGAGGCGAAGGAGCGCGCGTGCGCGGTTTGGTCGGAGGCGGACATCGTGAGCGGATTTGCGATCAGGCTTCCAATGCGCCTCGGCACCCGCCCGGGCGCCTGCTCCGGGCCGGCCTGTGCCCGGCTTTCCCACAGACACGGATTCCGTGCGCCGTTCAATGGGGCCGGATGCATCGCGACCATGCGCGGAATTGCGCATATGACGCCTATAGCTCGCTGCCCGGCTATCACGTGAACGGCGCGCTGACGTTAGGGGAGAACGTCGCCAACAATGCCGGGTGCCGACGGCACCTTGCGTAACCAGAGTTCGGTCGTGATGGCCTTTGAGGTCAAGCCGGGCGAGGCCATGTATCTACCAAAGGATGAGCGGATTTCGCTGTGGCAGGCCGATCGCGACGTTGTCTGCCCCGGAAAGGCCCCATAGCCGCCTTATGGCAGTTCGAAGTGACGCGAGGGGCGAGATTTTACAGGGGATATCAAGGGGTTGGGGACGGTTCCAGGGTCGTACGGGAGGCCCTTCTTGCTTGCCTAGATCAGCCGCTTCCTTTATCCGGTTAAGCGCCTCGCATGCGAGCGGCCCCGGCCGTGATTTTGAGCTGGGCGCATGAACCCGGAAAAAGCGAGCTCCAAAGTTGAATTGTGGGGTGTGGAAGCGGTTTCCGTGAGGGTTCGTGCTCGTGTGAGTGAAGGATTGCAGAGGGATTAGTCCAGGAATGGCCAACGTTGTCGTCGTCGGCGCCCAATGGGGCGACGAAGGAAAGGGCAAGATCGTCGACTGGTTGTCGGAACAGGCCGATATCGTTGTGCGCTTTCAGGGCGGCCACAATGCCGGCCATACCCTCGTCATCAATGGCGAGACCTACAAGCTTGCGCTGTTGCCCTCGGGCGTGCTGCGTCCGTCGAAGCTCGCGGTGATCGGCAATGGCGTGGTGTTCGATCCCCAAGCCTTCCTCGACGAGGTGGCGAAGCTGAAGGGGCAGGGTGTTGCGGTCAGCCCCGATAATTTGAGGATCGCCGAAAACGTCACGCTGATCCTGCCGTTGCATCGTGAGCTCGATGCGTTGCGCGAAAGCTCGAATGCGGTCACCGCGATCGGCACCACGCGCCGCGGCATCGGGCCGGCCTATGAGGACAAGGTCGGCCGCCGCGCGATCCGGCTGATGGACCTTGCTGACCTCGACACGCTGCCGCACAAGATCAACCGCCTGCTGGCGCACCATAACGCGCTGCGGCGCGGGCTTAACCTGGAAGAGATCGACGGCAAAAGCATCCTGCGCGAGCTCAGCGATATGGCGCCCAAATTGTTGCCCTATGCCGAGACGGTGTGGCGGCTGCTCGACCTGAAGCGGCGCGAGGGCAAGCGCATCCTGTTCGAGGGCGCGCAGGGCGCGCTGCTCGATGTGGATCACGGCACTTATCCCTACGTCACTTCGTCTAATACGGTTGCGGCGCAGGCCGCGACGGGAACCGGCATGGGCCCGAGCGCGGTCGGTTATGTGCTCGGCATCTGCAAGGCTTACACCACAAGGGTGGGCCAGGGCCCGTTTCCGACCGAGCTGCAGAACGAAATCGGCGAGGAGATCGGCCGCCGTGGCCGGGAGTTTGGCGTCAATACCGGGCGCAAGCGGCGCTGCGGTTGGTTCGACGCGATGCTGGTGCGGCAGACTGTCCGCACTTGTGGAATTAACGGACTCGCGCTGACCAAGCTCGATATTCTCGATGGCTTCGATTCGGTCGAGGTCTGCACCGGCTATCGACTGGACGGCAAGGAAATCGATCATCTGCCGGCCGGCGAGGGCGCGCAGGCCCGGGTCGAGCCGATCTATGAGACCATCGAGGGCTGGAAGCAGCCCACCGCCAACGCCCGCTCGTGGGCGGACTTGCCGGCCCAGGCGATCAAATATGTCCGGCGGGTGGAGGAGTTGGTGGGTTGTCCTATCGCCTTGCTTTCCACCAGCCCGGAACGAGAGGATACTATTCTGGTGCAGAACCCGTTTGAGGCTTAACGGGATATTACTGGAAAGCGCGCACAGTTGAGTTGATATGGCTGACTACTACCCGCTGATCGCTCGCGCTATTGCCGGATTGGACCCCAGCGCCCCCGGCGAGAGCCGCCGCGCGCTCTATGAGCGGGCGCGGGCTGCGCTGATTTCCCAGTTGCGCAGCGTCCAGCCGCCGCTTTCCGAATCCGAGATCACGCGCGAGCGGCTGGCGCTGGAAGAAGCCGTGCGCAAGGTCGAATCGGAAGCCGCGCAGCGCGCCCGCGAAGCCCGCTCCGGCGGCGGCGCCGCGCGCGCTGGCGATGCCTTCCGCCGCTCCACTCCGCGTCCTGGTGACGCCACCGCGCCGTCTGGTGGGCAAGGTGGCGCTGCGCGGAGCCGTCCGTCCGCACCGCCTCCGCCGCCGCGCAACGACCGACCGCCATTTGGACAGGAAGACCGGCCGGCGGATCAGCGCCCGCCCCGCAATTCCGGACGAGCCGATGGCTCGTCGGCAGGTCCGCCCGCGCCGCCATCGCGGCAACCGCCCCCCGTCCCGCCGCAGCCGCAGGTCTCGATGCAGGAGCCGCAACTGCCGCCATCGCGCGACCGCGCAGGTCCCCCGTCGCTTCCCTCGCAGCGCCGCGGTCCCGATAACGGCGGGGCGCAGGCGCCGGGCGTGCGCGGTTTCCGCGATATCGCCGCCGATGCCGACGATCTCGGCCGTGCCGCCGCCCAGGCCAACCGCGCCGCGCGCCGGACCTATGCCAACGTGCCGTCGCCTTCGCCGGAGTTCGACCGCATCGAGCCAGATCTGGACGGCCGCGGTGCCGACGGCGATGCGCCCTATTCGTGGGACGATTCGATCGACGAGGCCGAGCGCTATAGCCCGCCGCCTCCTGTGCCGCGCACGCGGATCGGCTCCGATCGCGAGCGCGAGCCCAAGCGTGCCCGTGCCGGCGCGGTGTTTCCCTTCAAGAGCGCGATCGCCATCGGCATCGTTCTGATTTTGGTGGGCGCAGCGATTCTGTGGGGCAAGACCGTGATCTCCACCGTAAACGGGCTGTTCAAGTCCGCGCCGGTGATCGAGCAGCCGAAAGATGCCTCGAACCCGCTTAACAAGCCGAAGATCCCCGATCGCGTCGGCCAGCCGTCGTCGACGACCGAGGAGCCGGTGGCCCCGGTCGCGCAGCGCGTGGTGCTCTATGACGAGGATCCGTCCGATCCGAAGGGCAAGCAGTATGTCGGCTCGGTGGTCTGGCGCACTGAACCCATCAAGGCATCCGGCAACGAGAAGGCCGACATCGCCGTACGCGCCGACATCGACATTCCCGACCGCAAGTTCAAGATGACGATGTCGTTCCGCCGCAACACCGACACGTCGCTGCCGGCGAGCCACACCGCGGAGCTCACCTTCATCCTGCCGCCGGACTTCTCCGGCGGCGGCATCGCCAACGTACCCGGCATCCTGATGAAGTCCAACGAGCAGGCGCGCGGCACGCCGCTCGCGGGCCTTGCGGTGAAGGTCACCGACGGCTTCTTCCTGGTCGGGCTCTCCAACGTGGATGCCGACCGCTCGCGCAACATTCAGCTCCTGAAGGAACGGTCGTGGTTCGACGTGCCGCTGGTCTACACCAACCAGCGCCGCGCCATCATCGCGATCGAAAAGGGCCCACCGGGTGAGCGCGCCTTCAACGATGCGTTTGCGGCCTGGGGCGAATAGGGGCGAATAGCTTTCGATCATTTAATTGTTCAGCCTTCATGTGTGGCTGCTATAAATTGCCCGTCACCCGGAGGACGGAGGCATGAAGCGCTATCTGATTTTTGCCGCGGTCGGGCCGCTCCTGGGCGGGTTCTGGTTGTTGCTCACGACCACGACGATGTCGGGCTACTGGAGCAAGCCGCCGAATGCCGCCGAGGTTGGACGGCTGCTGACGGTTTTCGTGACGACGCTGCAGTACAGCTATCTCTTCGGCGTGTTGCCGGCGCTGATGATCGGCGCGGTCGAGGATATCCTGTTTCACGTCAAGCGGATCGGGGCGGCCTTGCGCATCCTGCTGGTCGGCGCGATCGCCTTCGTCGCGGCCGAATTGCTCTATGGCTCGCGCGGCCAGGATTCGGGAGTGTTTCAGTTCATCATGTACGGGCTCGTCGGCTTCATTCCCGCCACCGTCAGCGCCTATCTGGTGCATCGCTTTGCCGAGGAGCAGCCGCAACCAGCAGCTTCGGCATCGTCACATGAAAGCGGCGGGCAGAATGTGCCCGCCGGGTAAGTAGCGTTAGGTGATGGAAAAAAGTTAGCGGCCGTTGCCGCGGCAGCCGCCATAAGGGCCGATGTGGTAGCCACGCGGGCAGGCATGTGCGCCCGGGTTGGCGTAGTTGCGCAGGCAGCCGCCATAGGGGCCGCGGTGCCAGCCAATGCCGCAGCCGCCGGCGACCTGGATGACATTGGCATTCGGCGCCGTGGCGACGGGCGCCAGCGGCATCGCCTGTGCGCTGGCGATCGAACCGAGGAAAAAAGCAACCGCTGTCAGTTTCCGCATGATGTGGTCTCCTTGGGGTGAATAAACGATTGGCAAAGAGGGTCAGCGGGCGGCGAAGGCCATGCCGGCGCGGACCTCGCCGATGGCCTGGTCGATCAGAGCCAGCGCCCGCGCGCGATGGCCGCCCTTGTTCGGCGACGCCTTGACGAGCTCCGCGTGGGCGGATTGCAGCATGGTGACGGTCGCGGCCATATGCGGTTGCGCGCCGATCGCGTAACCGATGCCTACACTGCTGGCGATCACGGCGCCGAGCAGCAGCCTGCGTCCAAAATGAGTGCGCATCTCGTTCTCCTTGAAGGTCATTTTCCGGGACCGCGGTAATTCGCTCGCCAGGACCGACAGCCCTGATCCGATGCGGCGGACGTCGGCTGTCGGAGCGGATGGATAAGACGGCGTTACGTCGCCGTCTTGGACTGACTGGCGTGCAAGTCACGCGGATTTGGACTGTCCGGCGCTGGTTCAACGCGATCCGGCCTGCTAGCCTGCGGCTTTCAGCGTTCAAGCCCTATTCATGGCCGGCCTGCCAGGGTGGCCAGAGCTCCTGGACTGCAATGCCCATCATCCGGAAATCGCTCTCGACCAGCATCCTGCCGCGGGGACTTGACGACCGGCAGCGCTTCCTGCGGTTTGCCGAGCTGTTCGAGCATTTTTCCAATACCGGCGAGCTCGACCCGGCCGCCGACGTGCCGTTCCGCGCCGACATGAATTCCATCCATATCGGCACCACCATGCTCGGCCGCTGCGACGGCACCTTCACCACGGTGCGCCGCGAGCTCCGCCAGGTGCTCGAGACCAATGACGACCGCTACTGCCTGGTGCGCAACAAGGGCGCGCGCGCTTCGACCATCATCCATCGCGGCCGCGAGTTCACGCTGCGGCCGGGCTCGCTCGCGCTGCTCAAGCTCGACGAGCCGTTCTTCGCCGCCGACGGCACCAACCGTAAGCAGTTCACCAACGTACACCTGCCGACGGCGACGCTGCGCACGATGGTGACTGATGTCGAGAACCTGGTCGGGCGCGAGCTGGAGCCGGGCGGCGCGTTGTCGCTGGCGATGGATTACAGCGAGCTATTGCTGCAACATCCGGAAGCGGCCGATGAAGCCGGTATGGCGATCGCAAGCCACCTGCTTGATCTTGCAGCGATTGGGCTCGGCGTGCGCAGCGACCTGGCCGCCGCCGCGCAGCGCGGCGGTCTGCGCGCGGTGCGGCTCAAGGCGGTGCTGATGATCCTGGAGCAACGCTTTGCCGAGCCCGACTTCTCCGCGCAGAAGCTCGCGGCCGCAGCCGGCCTCTCCGAGCGTTATGTCAACGAGCTGTTGTACGAATCCGGCGCCAGCTTCACCACGCGGCTCAACGAATTGAGAATGCGCAAAGCTGCCGACCTGCTTGCGCGCAAGCAGGGCCGCATCAGCGATATCGCCTTCGAATGCGGCTTCAACGATCTCTCCTATTTCAATCGCTGCTTCCGCCGTCGCTTCGGGCTCACGCCGACCGCGGCCAGAGGATCATGAGGCGATTCATCGCATCGTCCAAGGTACATCCTAGATGAATGTCATCAGGAAGATCGTGTCGACCGAGATGCTGTCGCCGGGCCTCGATGAGCGCCGGCGGATCCGTCAATTTGCCGACCTGGTCAGGCACTTCTCCGACAGCGCGGATTTCGATCCCGCGATGGACGTGCAGTTTCGCGCTACGATGAATTCCCTCTATATCGGCTCGACCATCATCGGCAATTGCAACGGCACCTTCACGGGTGTGCGGCGCGAACGCAGCCATGTCCTGGCGAGCAAGGACGATCGCTATTGCCTGACGCGTAATGCCGGCAACCTCGACGGGCAAGTGGTTCATCTCGGCTCCGAGTTCAACCTGCGTCCGGGCGCGCTCACTCTGTTCAAGCTCGATGAGCCGTTCCACAGCGCGGAAAGATCAAGCCACACGCAATTCGGCTGTGTCTATTTGCCCGCAGCGGCGCTGCGGGCGATGGTGCCCGGCGTCGACGACATGGTCGGTCGCGAGCTCGAGCCGGGCGGTGCGTTGTCGCTCGCGATGGACTACGGCGACATGCTGATAAAACATCCGGATGCGGTCGACGAAGCCGGCATGGCGGCCGCTGCCCATCTTTTGGATCTCGCGGCGATCGGCCTCGGCGCCCGCGGCGACCTTGCAACCACGGCGCAGCGCGGCGGCTTGCGTGCGGTGCGGCTCAAGGCGGTGCTGATGATCCTGGAGCGGCGCTTCGCGGAGCCCGATTTCTCCGCGCAAAAACTCGCGTCGGCGGCGGGCCTCTCCGAGCGCTATGTCAATGAGCTGTTGTTTGAGGCCGGCGCCGGCTTCACCACGCGCCTCAATGAACTGCGAATGCGCAAGGCCGCCGAGCTGCTCGCGCGCGGGGACGGGCGCGTCAGTGACATCGCCTTCGAATGCGGCTTCAACGATCTCTCCTATTTCAACCGCAGTTTCCGCCGCCGGTTCGGGCTGACGCCAACGGCCGCGCGCGGCAAATGAGGCAACTTGCGTTGGCGCCGCGCGTCACCATCTGATGGCCATGGCAGACGACTACGCTTTTCGTGAACCAAAGGCAGACCGTGCGTCCCGCGCCAGTTTCGGCGCAGCCGAGGCGCGCGCGAAAATCATCGATCAGGAAGGGCGGGAAATCCCGCAGGCAACTACGCCGCCGTTTGGCGGACTTCATTTCGACTTCCGTTATTCGACCGCCAGTCCGTTCGGCCAGCTCACGCGGGAGCAGCGCCTGAGACGTCTCGAGGCGATCGCCAAGCTGCTCGATATCGCCTTCGTGCTGCCGGGCACCAATATCCGCTACGGCATCGACGGGATCATCGGCTTGATCCCGGTCATCGGCGATATCATCGCGACCGGATTGTCGCTGTGGGTGGTGCGCGAAGCCCGCGCACTCGGCGCGCCCTGGCATGTCACGGCGCGCATGCTCGCCAATGTCGCGTTCCAGGGCGTCGTCGGAACGGTGCCGGTCGCGGGCGACGCCATCGACGTGCTGTTCCGCGCCAATATGCGCAACGCCCGCTTGTTGCGGGCCTGGCTGGAAAAGCAGCCGCACTAGCGCGAGCAAGCTTCAAAAGAAAAACGCCCCCGGACCTTCGTCCGAGGGCGCATTGCACAAAACAAAAACCTTATGCGGCGTCCTTGTCGCTGGCGGCAGGCGCGGCCTCGATCTTGCGCGGACGGCGCGGCAGCGGGAACGCCTCGCTCTCATAAAGTGAACGGATGCCGCTCTGGTCGAAGCGGGCCTCCTCGACCTGCAAATAGGCGCCGTTCAGCGAATCCGCCGGCAATTCCTCGATCGCGAAGCGAACTGCTTCGGCCGCGGTGCCAAAACGCCGATAGGCGAATCCCGCCCGCTTCTTCTTGCGGATCGCGGCGGGGAAAAGTTCGGCGGCGGTGTTGAAGTTGAACGGACGCATAGGACGCATGGTCAAGGGCCTCATGTCTTATTGGCGCTAGCGCGAGCGGGTTGGGGGTCTAAGACGGCGGGAAAGCCGCAACCGGCGGCCGCCGTGCACGTCATTTCGACCCTTAATATAGGCCTGTTTGACAGAAATGCGAATCCCCTCGGATCAAAACGTGAATCTGGAACTGATTTCGAGTGAAGAAGATAAGTGTTTTATTTCAATAGCTTAATTGGTTCATATCTTGTTAAGCAGCACCAGAACCAGCACGACGACAAGAATAACGCCGAGCAGGCCGGTTCCGGAATGGCCCAAGCCGTAGCCGTGGCCGCCGAACCGGCCGCTGATGCTACCGAGCATCAAAACGATCAGGACGATGATCAGGATCATCCCCAACGACATGGCACCCTCCACGAGACACGGGCAGGCGGCGAAAAATCCGAATACCGCCGGCTCAGCAAAGCACATTCCTGGCCATCAGGGCCAGCGGGAAGGTGGCGCATGCGAACACTGCACTGCAGTGTTGCCTGAAGGCAACTTCTGGTTGTCGTCGCAATCGTGACCGGAGGAACCTCCGACCCAGGCAAACCCCGCGCGACCAGCCTTGATCGCGCGGGGGATCTTTGATCGCCCAGGATGCGAGGCGTCGTCTATTTGGCCTTCAGCTTCAGCGCCGCGGAGTTGATGCAATAGCGCAGGCCCGTTGGCCCTGGGCCATCGTTGAAGACATGGCCGAGGTGTCCCGAGCATTTCGAGCACAGTACCTCGGTGCGGATCATGCCGTGGGAAGAGTCATGCTTCTCGTCGACATTGCTGTCGACCACGGGGCTCGTGAAGCTCGGCCAGCCGCAGCCGGAATCGAACTTGGCATCGGACTCGAACAGCGTCTGCCCGCAGCCGGCGCAGACATAGGTCCCGGGCTTGGTCTCATATTCATACTCGCCCGAGAACGGGCGCTCGGTCGCCTTTTCGCGCAGGATCGCATATTGCATCGGCGTCAATTCCTTGCGCCACTCGGCTTCGCTCTTGACGACCTTGTCGGTGGTTTTGGTGTCGGACATGGATGCTCCCTTTGGGCGCGTGATCCGAAAAGATCACGCGCAAACAGCAGGCTAAAGCGCGATGATGATCATCACGCTTTAGAGAAGCCGCCCTCAGTTGGAAACGCTCGCGTTGGCCACCAGCGTCGGCTTCTCGATGTAGCTTTCCGCAAACAGCTTCTTGAGGTTCTCGACCTTGGGCAGGTCATT
>NZ_DATGFH010000161.1:0-66609 GCF_035309285.1 Bradyrhizobium sp.
TCCCGAGCTCGATCGCAACCATGCGCGCCCGCCTGATCAAAGCCCTCATCAAAACCTTGCCGCAATGTCCGTGCTGCGGCGCCCGCGCAGCATCGAACAGACGTAGACGCCCATGACGCAGTAAGACTAATCCGCCCTACGGTTCTACAAGCTCAATACTGATCGTGCCGGCGCACCCATCGCATCGGGAAATCGAACGCGGCCTCGTCGCGCCCTTTCGGCACGAGGTCGAGGAAATGATAGGCGCCATTGACCATGTCGATGCCGCGACCGTGGCAGGAATAGGTGTGAAACACCTCACCGGACTCATTCCTCACGAACACGCTGATCCCCTGCTCGTCCAACGCCGAGATCGGCTGAACCACGTAGTTGTAGTACGCTCTACCCGCAGCGATCTCCTCTGGCGTGAACGACACGTGGTAGTCGAAGTTGAAGTCGTTTCCTTCCGACGACACCCATGGAAAGCTCCAGCCCATGCGCTTGCGGTAGGCGTCGAGCTTCGCGAACGGCGCCCGCGAGACCGCGGTGAACGTCACGTCGCGGTGATTGAGATGGATGGCGATGCCGTCGAAATTGTCGGCCCAGAACGAGCAGGACTTGCAGCCCTCCTTCCAATCCGGACCGAACATGAAGTGATAGACGATGAGCTGGGAGCGGCCATCGAAGAGATCGGCCAGCGACAGCGCGCCGTTCGGTCCTTCGAAACGATAGGGCTTTTCCACGCGCTCCCAGGGCATGGCCATGCGGCGGCGTGTCAGCGCGTCGCGCTGGCGGGTGAATTCCTTCTCGGCAGCGAGCAATTCGAGGCGCGCCTTCAGCCATTGCTCGTGCGAGACCACTTGATTTGGCATGCCTAGTCTCCTGATCTGTTGAAATGCCGTCGCTTGCGAGTGCAATGCGCGTCGTCACGGTTCGTTTCTGCCCCGGCTGTCCCTCGCATCGCCCGGGCCAATGGCAAGCACCGTCACGACCGCGCCGGCCCACTCGGCCACCGCCGTAAGATAGGTGGGGGAAAGCATGTTCCAGTCGACCATGGCGGCCTCCTCGCCTGATGCATGCTGGTAGACTAGGACAGCACGGAAGAACGCCGGGAGTGACAAGTGTGTCGGGATTGCCATGGACTCGCTGATCACGGCCGCGGCCCGCGCGCTCGCTCACGGTGACCCGCTCGGAGCCTTGAAGCGCGTCGCCTTGCGCGACGATGCGCCGGCGCTTGCGCTGCGCGGCATCGCGATGGCGCGGCTTGGTGATTTCGACCGGGCGAAGGTTTTGCTGCGCAGAGCGACACGCGCGTTCGGACCGCGAGAGGCCGTGGCGCGGGCGCGATGCGTCGTCGCGGAAGCCGAAATCGCGCTGGTGTCGCGCGACCTCGCCTGGCCGGCGAAGGCGCTCGACGCGGCACATGCCACGCTTCAAGCGCACGGCGACTTGCTCAATGCCGCGCACGCGGCGCATCTGGAGGTCCGGCGCCTGCTCCTGATCGGCCGCCTCGACGAGGCCGAGCGCAGGCTCGCGTCTCTTGATCCAGCGCCGTTTCCACCCGCCTCGCGCGCCGCGCATGAGCTCGTGGTCGCTGGGCTCGCCATGCGGCGGCTTCGCACCGAGACGGCGCGCGCAGCACTGGCCCGCGCCGAGCGCGCAGCACGTGCGGCCGGCATTCCGGCGCTGACGGCTGAGGTCGAAAGCGCCTCGCTTGCGCTGAAGACGCCCGCCGCCCGCCTGATCGCAGGCGGCGCGGAGCGTCTCCTCCTGCTCGAGGAGGTCGAGGCGTTGCAGGCCTCGAAAGCGATCGTCGTGGACGCCTGCCGCCATGTCGTGCGCGACCTCACCGCAGCGGTCTCGCTGGCGACGCGTCCGGTGTTGTTTGCGATCGTCCGCGCGTTGGGCGAAGCGTGGCCCGACGACGTCACACGCGACGCGCTCATCGCCAGGGCTTTCCGCGGCAAGTCGGTCGACGAATCGCACCGTGCCCGCTTGCGGGTCGAGGTCGGGCGGCTGCGATCGGCGCTGCGCTCGCTCGCCGGCGTGAGTGCGACCAAGCGCGGATTCGCGCTGACGACGCGCCGCGGGACGGCGGTCGTCGTGCTGGCGCGGCCATTCGAGGACGAGCACGCGGACGTGCTCGCCTTCCTCGCCGACGGCGAGTCGTGGTCGAGCTCGGCGTTGGCGCTGGCGCTCGGCGCGAGCCAGCGCACCGTGCAGCGGGCGCTCGATGAGCTTGCGGCTTCCGGCAAGGTGCAATCGGTCGGCCGCGCGCGGGCGCGTCGCTGGATGACGCCGCCGCTGTCGGGATTCACGACGACCTTGTTACTCCCTGCTCCGCTGCCGAGCGGCTAGGATCGCAGCCGCTAGGAAGAGAGGAGCGACACATGAAGAGATCATCGGCTGAGATCGTCCGCGAATATGGTCCTTTTACCGGTGTCGACAGCGTGCATGGCGTCACCTATGACGGCGAGCGCGTCTGGTTTGCCGCCGGCGACAGGATGCTCGCCTTTGACCCCTCAAGCGGCAAGACGGTGCGCAGCATCGAGGTCGCAGCCCATGCCGGAACGGCTTTCGACGGGCGGTACCTGTTCCAGATCGCCGAGGATCGCATCCAGAAGATCGATCCGAAGACCGGCCGCGTGCTCTCTACCATTCCGGCGCCGGGCGGCGGACGCGATTCCGGATTGGCCTGGGCCGAAGGAACGCTTTGGGTCGGGCAGGATCGCGACCGCAAGATCCATGAGATCGATCCCGAGACCGGCGCGATCCTCCGCACCATCGAGTCCAACCGCTTCGTAACTGGCGTGAGCTGGGTCGATGGCGAACTCTGGCACGGCACCTGGGAAGGCGAGGAGAGCGACGTGAGGCGTGTCGATCCCACGACGGGCAAGGTGCTGGAGCGGATCGAGATGCCGCCCGGCACTGGCGTGTCCGGGCTCGAGTCGGATGGCGGTGACACTTTCTTCTGCGGCAGCGGAAGCAACGGCGGAGGAAAGGTGAGAGCCGTTCGCCGGCCACGGTAAAGGAAGATCGGCCGGCAAACCCGGTGCGCGTCGGCTGAGTGGCGATATCCCACCTCGCGGAAAGGGTGCGCGTGGCAGCTGTGCTCCCGGCGCCCTTCTCTCCCCCGAATGTCGTTGCTATCGTCCGCCCATAGCAAGGAAGAAAAATCATGAGGGGACCCGAGGAAGACGCTGGGCTCGAGGGCAAGGTCGCATTGATCTCCGGCGGCGGCGCGGCCGGTGACGGCATCGGCAATGGGCGGGCGGCGGCGATCCTTTTGGCGCGCGCCGGGACCAAGGTCATGGTCGCCGACCGCGAGCTGAAGCTGGCCGAGCGCACCGTCGAGATGATCAAGGACGAACGCGGCACGGCCACGGCAATCGCCTCCGACGTCACCGATGAGGACGATTGCAGGAAGCTGGTGGAAGCGACCGTCGATCGCTTCGGCCGGCTTGACTTTCTCGACAACAATGTGGGCATCGGCAGCCGCGGCAGCGTCGTCGAGGAGAAGCCCGAGCAATATCGGCGGGTCATGCAGATCAATGTCGAGAGCATGTTCCTGCTCTCGAAATACGCGATCCCCGCGATGATCAGGACCGCTGGCGGCGGCGCGATCGTCAACATCTCGTCGATCTCGGCGCTGCGCCCGCGCGGACTCACCGCCTACACCACCTCGAAGGCCGCGGTGATCGGGTTGACCCGCGCCATGGCGGTCGATCACGGCCGCGACAACATCCGTGTCAACTGCATCTGCCCGGGGCCGATGTATACGCCGATGGTCTATGCCCGCGGCATGAGCGAGACTGCCCGCTCAAACCGCGCCAGGGCCTCCGTGCTGAAGCTTGAGGGTACCGGCTGGGACGTCGGCCACGCGGTGAAATTCCTGCTCAGCAATCACGCGCGCTACATCACCGGCCAGGTGCTGGTGGTCGACGGCGGCGTGACCCTGCAGGCGCCGGAACGAGAATCAGAGGAACGCTGAGAAGAAGGAAAAAACCAATGGCCCGCCTGCCCTATCTCGAGGCCGACCAGGTCGCGCCCGAATATCGCGATATGCTCAAGCGCAACACCAACCTGCACAAGCTGCTCGTCAACTCGCCGGACATGGCGCGCGCCTTCAACGGCGTCGGCAGCTACATCCGCTTCAAGAGCAAGCTCAATCCGCGCCTGCGGGAGCTCGCCATCCTGCAGGTCGGCTGGCTGGAGAAGTCGGAATATGAATTCACGCATCACGTCAAGATCGGCAAGGAGTTCGGCGTCACCGACGAGGACATCGCCGCGATCATGGTCGAAACCGAAGGCATTCAGTCCCGGCTCGAGCCGCTCGCGAGAGCGATTCTGAAAGGCGCGCGCGAAATGGTGCGCGACCTCGAAATGTCGATGACGACCTTTGCCGAGATCAAGCGCCATCTTTCCAACGAGGAGATGGTCGATCTCGTGCTCACGATCGCCTTCTATTGCGCCGTGGTGCGCGTGCTCGCCACCATGAAGATCGACAACGAACCTTATTATAAAGAGGTACTGCAGCAGTACCCGATCCCGGGAGTGGAATAAGATGCGTCTCAAAGACAAGGTCGCCATCGTCGTCGGCGCCGGCCAGAGCCCCGGCGAAGGCATGGGCAACGGCCGCGCCACTGCGCTGACTTTCGCGCGTGAAGGCGCCAAGGTGTTGTGCGTCGATTACAACCTCGCCTCCGCGCAGGAAACGGTCGACATGATCGCGGAGAAGCAGGGCACCGCCGCAGCCTTCAAAGCCGACGTCACCAAAGATGCCGAGATCAAGGCGATGGTGGCGGATGCGATGAAGCGCTGGGGCAAGATCGATGTGCTGCACAACAATGTCGGCGTCAGTCTTTCCGGCGGCGATGCCGAGCTGCTTTCGATCACCGAGGAAGCCTTCGACCGCTGCGTTGCAATCAACCTCAAGAGCTGCATCCTAGCCGCCAAGCATGTGATTCCGATCATGAGGCAACAAAAGAGCGGCGCCATCATCAACATCTCGTCGATGGCGGCGATCACCACCTATCCCTATGTCGCCTACAAGGCGACCAAGACGGCGATGATCGCCTTCACCGAGCAGCTCGCCTACCAGAACGCCGAATACGGCATCCGCGCCAACGTCATTCTGCCGGGCCTGATGAACACGCCGATGGCGGTCGATACCCGTGCCCGCGAGTGGCACAAGACCCGCGCCGAGGTCGAGGCCGAGCGCGATCGTCAGGTGCCGCTGCGAAGGAAGATGGGCACCGGCTGGGACGTCGCCAATGCCGCGCTGTTCCTCGCTTCCGATGAAGCCAATTTCATCACCGGCGTAACGCTGCCGGTCGACGGCGGCTCGAGCGTGCGGAGGGGCTAAGACGGAGCATCCCGGCAAAGTGGCGTTGGCCTGCGATTTCTGGCAGGAAGAGCGCTCGGTGGCACCACAGGGAGGCGAGTCAGATGCGCACCAAGGGATCCGACCTTCTGGTCGCCGCGCTCGAAAACGAAGGCGTTGAGCGCATTTTCGGACTGCCGGGCGAAGAAAATCTCGCGGTCGTGGAAGCCCTGCGCGCATCGAAGATCGAGCTGATCCTGACGCGCCACGAACAGGCGGCATCCTTCATGGCGGCGACCCAGGGCCGGCTGACCGGCGCGCCCGGCGTCTGCCTGTCCACGCTCGGCCCTGGCGCCCTGAATTTCACCACCGGCGCGGCCTATGCCTATCTCGGCGCCATGCCGATGGTCATGATCACCGGCCAGAAGGCGATCAAGAGCGCGCGTCAGGCGCGGTTCCAGCTCGTCGATATCGTCGGCGCCATGCGGCCGATCACCAAGCTGACCCGGCAGATCGTTTCGGCCGATGCCATCCCTTCGATGGTCCGCGACGCCTTCCGCGTCGCGACCGAGGAGCGGCCGGGGCCGGTCCACCTGGAGCTGCCCGAGGATATCGCCGCGGAAGAGGCCAGCGCTTCACTGATCGCGCCGCATCCGATCCTGCGGCCGATCCCCTCGCCCGTCGCGGTCAAAAGTGCGGTCGAGCTGATCCTCGCCGCCAGGCGTCCGCTGATCATGATCGGCGCCGCCGGCAATCGGCCGCGCCTCGTCGAGGCGCTGTCCGATTTCGTCCGCCGCACGCAGATCCCCTTCTTCAACACGCAGATGGGCAAGGGTGCGGTGACCGGCAACTCCGAGCTCTATCTCGGCACTGCGGCCCTCTCCGAGCGCGACTATATCCACGGGGCGATCGAGCACGCCGACCTCATCATCGCGATCGGGCACGACACGATCGAGAAGCCACCCTTCCTGATGGGCGCCAGTGGCGGCCCCAAGGTGGTCTATGTCGGCTATGCCTCCGCGACCGTGGAGCAGGTATTCCATCCCGATGCGGAGGTGATCGGCGACATCGGCGCGACCGTGACGGCGCTGGCCGACGCGCTGCATCAGCGCGTCAACGCACCGGCAGAGTTCATGACGCTGCGTGACGACATCCGCGGGCATCTCGGTGAACGCGCCGAGGACGAACGCTTTCCCGTCATCCCGCAGCGCCTGGTTCACGATGTCCGCAAGGTCATGCCCGAGGACGGCATCGTCTGCCTCGACAACGGCATGTACAAGATCTGGTTCGCGCGAAACTACCGCACCACGGTTGCCAACACGCTGTTGCTCGACAATGCGCTCGCCACCATGGGCGCCGGCCTGCCCTCGGCTATCACCGCGAAATGCCTCAATCCGGGAAAACGCGTACTCGCGGTCTGCGGCGATGGCGGCTTCATGATGAACAGCCAGGAGCTGGAGACGGCCGTGCGGCTGAAGCTCGACCTGGTCGTGCTGATCGTCGAAGACTTCGCCTACGGCATGATCCGCTGGAAGCAGGCGGTCGACCACTTCGCCGATTTCGGCATGACCTTCGGCAATCCCGACTTCGTGCGCTACGCGACCTCCTATGGCGCGCATGGACATCTGATCGCGGCGGCGTCCGACTTGGTCCCGACGCTGGAGGCGGCCTTCAGCCAGGGCGGCGTGCATCTCGTCGCCGTACCGATCGACTACAGCGAGAATATGCGCGTGCTGGTCGAGGAGCTCGGCAACCGAACCCTGGAACAACCGGCCTAGTGAGTTGTTCGCCAGATCGTTCCGTTTGCGTCCTCAGCAATCAACAGCGCGCCATCATGGGCGACCGCGACGCAGAACGGCCCGCCCCGGATCTCGATTTACGACAGCGCCCCCAGCACGCCGCGCGTGGCCTGGTCGATCTCTTCGACGTAGCGGCGGCGGGCGAAGGTTTCGCTCAAGAGGCCAATCACCTTGCGGCTGTCGGCCGATTCCAGTACCGCCAGCACTTCGGCTTCGGCATCGTCGAACAGCTTCATGGCGGTCTTGACGTTCATCTCGGGCAGGAGCGCCACGTCGGTATAGCGCGCGAGCTCAACCACCTGGATCTCGTCGGCGATGGTATCGAGCTCGGGCGAAAACAGCTCCGGCAGCAGCAGCAGTCCGCAATAGTCGTCGTTATTGTTGACCACGACGACCGCCTGGCGCGAGCCCAGCACGAATTCGCGGCGGCAAGCGGCGATTGTCGTTGTGGACGGCACCTTGCCGACGTCGGTCCGCATCATGCGCTCGACCGTGAGATTGCGCAGCCAGCCGACGTCGTTGGCGCTGCGGATGGTCTCGCCGCGCAGATGCAAGCGCCAGGTCGAGAACGAGTGACCGAACATGAAGCGTACGAAGATGCTGGTCACGATGCAGCCTGCCAGCACCACGGCGGTGACGTCGACGCTGCGCGTCATCTCCAGCACGAGGAACGACATGGTGAGCGGACCGCCGACAATGGCGACCCCGAGCGTCGCCATGCCCGTCAGCATGCTCACCACAGGGTCGACGGTGAAGCTGAAGCCGAGCAGAGCAACCACGGCCGCGAAGAATTTCCCGAGCAGGCTGCCGACGAACAGCGAACAGAAGAACAGGCCGCCGCGGAATCCCGAGGCGAGCGAGACCAGGCAGGCGATCAGCTTCAGGGCGATGACGGTCACAATGATGTCGATGGCCATCTCGCGATGCAGGTCGAGCACCATCGCGCCGTGACCGGCGGCGAGCACCTGCGGGGTGACGATGGCAAGCCCGCCGACGCAGACGCCGCCGACGACCGGCCTGAGCCAGACCGGAAACCATTTTTGCTTGAACACACGCTCGAACAGCGAGGAGCTGCGCATCACCAGGATGCCGATGATGGCGACGATCAGCGCAAGTCCCACGAGTGCCAGATACTGCTCGAGGCCGACGCTGCCGACATGGGCGATTTCCAGCGAATAGGGCGCGCCGCCGAGATTTTGCGCGGTGAGCGCGCCCGCAAGCGACGCGGCGAGGATCGGGGCGGCGCTTCCGACCGCGTAGACGCCGACGATCAGCTCACAGGCGTAGAATGCGCCGGTGATCGGCGCGCCGAAGGCGGCCGCGATCGCCGCCGCCGCGCCGCAGCCGACGATCAGCCGCAAATCGTTGCGGCGAAGGTTGAGGAATTGGCCGATCAGGGAGGCCGCTCCCGCGCCGATCTGGGTATAGCCGGCTTCGAGGCCGACCGAGGCGCCGCAACCATTGGAAATCAGGGTCTGCCCGCTCACCACCACGCTGTCGCGCAACGAGAGCCTGCCGCCGCGCAGGGCATTCGCTTCGATCGGGTCGACCGCATTCGAGATTTTCAACCGCCGCCGCGACCACTCCATGATGCCGAGCGACAGCCCGCCGATGGCCGGCGCCACAAACGCGACGATCGGATTGACATAGGTGTTGGCGCTGAGCCGCACGTCGATCGGAATACCGTAGATCATGACGTGCGCGACCTGAGCGATCTCGCTCATCAGCGTCACGATGGCGCCGGCGACGACGCCGATCACGAGCGCAAGCGGAATCAGGTAGAATTCGTTGCTGCGCAAGAGCGCGCGCAGCGCGGTCAAGCCGCGGTTTGACGCGCGGCGGCGTCCGACGATCGTTCGGATCTGCGACCGCGCCGGCGATGTCTTTCCCGTATCAAGCATCGGCGTAACCATAACCCGCCAGTTTCAGGCGGACGTTTTCGAGTCGTGCTTCGGCAACCACGGCGGCCATGTTGCGAGCCCGGGCCCCGAAGCACCTGCAGATGCGAGGCCCATAACGCAGATAAGGGGGCAAAGTGCCGCGGGTCAAGTCGCAGTTAAGATGTTGGCAGAGCGGGGTTAATGGGTGCCCAAAAATCAGCCCGGACGGTCCGGGACGGCCGCCTCGGCAAAGGTCGCCATACGGTTATGGAGCGCGCAGGCAAGCCGCAAGATGGGCAAGGCCAGCGCCGCACCCGAGCCTTCGCCAAGCCGCAAATCGAGGTCGAGCAATGGCCGCGCCTCAAGTGCCTCCAGCACCAGCCGATGCCCCTGCTCGGCTGAACGATGGGAGAAGATGAGATAGGGACGACAGGAGGGATTGGCGCGCGATGCCGCCAACGCGGCAACGGAGACGATGAAGCCATCGATCAGTATCGGAATACGGCGCTGGGCGGACGCGATGATCGCGCCGCAGATCGCCGCAATTTCGAGCCCCCCGACGGCGCACAGGGTTTGCCCGGCGGAAGCACCGGCCAGGCCATGTTGGGCAAGCGCGGCGTCGACGAGGCGCGCCTTGCGGTCGCGGCCGGCGGCGTCGAGCCCGGTGCCAAGGCCAGAGATCGCTTCGGCGCTGAGGCCAAGCAGCGCCGCCGCGATGGCGGCCGCCGAGGTCGTGTTGCCGATGCCCATCTCCCCGAGAATGACGAGATCAGGGTCGGACACCGCGGCGCGCGCAACCGCCCGCTCGCCGCATTCGAGGGCGAACGCAAGATCCGCTACGTCGAGCGCGGCCTCCTTGGAGAAGTCGCGGCTGGCGCGGCGCGGCTTGTCGGTGACAATGCCCGGCATGGGTTGCGCCGCCAGCGTGCCCGCATCGACAACTTCGAGCGACGAGCCGAGTTCCTTCGCCAGCACCGAGATCGCGGCGCCGCCGGCGGCGAAATTCGCCATCATCGCGATCGTCACCTCTTGCGGATAGGCGGAGACGCCCTGGGCGGCGATGCCGTGATCGCCGGCAAAGACGATGATCGGCGCGCGCTCGGCGCGAGGGCGATCGGTGTGCTGGACGGACGCCAACTCGATCGCCAGCGCCTCGAGACGGCCAAGCGCGCCCGTCGGCTTGGTGAGCTGGGCTTGTCGCGCTGCCGCCGCGTCGCGATGGACGGCGGAGATATCCGGGCATGGCTTAGTGATCCATTCGGGAAACATGCGGTTCTCGCTTCAGATGGTGACGCGTTTGAGGATGTAGCTGTCCATGATCCAGCCGTGCCGCGCCCTCGCCTTCGCGCGCGCGTCCACGATGGTTGCTCCGATCTCGGCGAGCGGCCCGGAGAACGTGAGCTGATGCGGCATGCCGAGAAAGGCGCCCCACCAGATGCGAATCCCGGCGGGATCGAGCGACTGGAATGCCGCGCCGCCATCGAGCATCACGACAACCGTCTCCGCACCGGCCGGCCAGCCGCCTTCGCGCAGGCGCCGTCCTGTGGTCACAAGGAAGGGCGCGCCGATGTCGTTGAGCGGGATCGCATGCGCGGCGCAAAGCGCCTGGATGGCGGTGACGCCGGGGATCACCTGGATTTCAGGCGACGGCTCAAGCCGGTGCGCGATGCGAAGACTGGAGTCGAACAGCGATGGATCGCCCCAGATCAGGAACGCCGCGCGCCCATCGCCGCCAAGATGCGTCTTGATCTCGCGCGACCACGCGGCGGCAACGGCATTGTGCCAATCATCGACCCCGCCGCGATAATCCTCGCGCTCGGCATCCCGTACCGGCAGATCGAATTCCACCAGCCGCGTCTTGCCGTTAGTCAGGACCCGCGCGCAAATCTCGCGCCGGAGCGCAGCAAGATCGGACTTCTCCTCGCCCTTGCGCGGAATGAGGATAAGATCGGCAGCATTGACGGCACGGACCGCGGCGAGCGTAAGCTGCTCGGGATCCCCGCAGCCGATGCCGATCAGTGAAAGCGTGATCATACCGAATGGTCCGCTGCCAGCGCACCATACAGGATCACGGCGGTCGCCGTGACGTTTTCCGCAGCAAGCTGCTCAGCAAGTTTCTGGATGGTGGTGCGAACGAGCCGCTGGTTGATTTGGCCGACGGATTCGGCAAGCAGCGCCGGGGTGTCCGGCGACAGGCCCTGCGCGATCAATTTCGCCGCAAGCTTCGGAAAGGTCCGCTTGCCCATATAGACTGCAGTCATCGCATGCGGGTCGGCAAGCGCCGCCCAATACAGGTCTTCCGGCAGCTCGCCGTTCGCGTCGGCGCCGGTGATGAACTGGACGCGGCGTGCGGTGTGGCGGCGGGTGAGCGGAATGCCGGTGGCTGCACCTGCGGCGCAGGCCGCGGTCACGCCCGGGACGATCTCATAGCCGATACCGGCCGCGCGCACCGCCTCGACCTCCTCTTCCAGCCGGCTGAACACGCCGGCGTCGCCCGACTTCAGCCGCACGACACCAGCGCCCGTTGCCGCATAGTCGACGAGCAGCCGGCTGACATGCTCCTGCCTCGCCGAGGGCTGGCCAGCGCGTTTTCCCACCGACACCAGGGTTGCGCCCTTGCGCGCATGATCGAGAATGGCGCCGGCCGCGAGGTCGTCATAGAGCACGACATCGGCAGCCCGCAGCCGCGCGACCGCCTTGAGCGTCAGCAGCTCGGGATCGCCGGGGCCCGCCGAGACAAAGGAGACGAAGCCGCTCATCGCTCCTCCGCGATCAGATGAAAGAAAGTACCGGTGACATGTCCGCGGCGCGAGCCGGTCTCGGCGACCTCGGCGCCATTGGCGTCTCGGACAGCCGCGAGCGGGGGATCGGGTTGCGCCAGGATCGAGGCGTAGTGAAATTCGTGACCACGCAAGCGTGTGCCTTGTGGATGTCCGGGCATGCCGGCGGTGAGCTCCGCCCGCCGATAGCCGAGATGCATGCGCCGCTTGGCAAAGCTGGTCTCGAGGCCGAGCAGCCCGGTCATTTCATGCCGCGCGCCCTTGGCGTCGGTGAGCCCCTCGCCCAGCACCATGTAGCCGCCGCATTCGCCGTGCACCGGCCGCGTCTCCGCAAACGAGCGCAGGGCATGGCGGAAGCGCCCATTGGTGGCGATCTGGCCTGCGTGCAGTTCGGGATAGCCGCCGGGCAACCAGCAGACGTCGGCACCATGATCCGGCCCCTCGTCGGCCAGCGGCGAGAACGGCAGGATTTCGGCGCCGGCGGCGCGCCAACCTTCGAGGATGTGCGGATAGATGAAGGAGAACGCCGCATCCCGCGCGAGCGCAATGCGCTGGCCGGGCGGGTTCACGTGCGCCGGCGCAGTGGTCCCGGAGGTGGTCCAATCGCATTTCGCCAACTGCAGCACTGCGTCGAGATCGATACGCTCGGCAACGAGACGTGCGGCCTCGGAGATGAGATCGTTCAGGCGGGTCAGTTCCTCGGCCTGAACGAGGCCAAGGTGCCGCTCGGGCAGCGCGATCGGCGCATGGCGTGGCAGCGCGCCAAGGACAGGGATATCAACGCCTTCCATTGCGCGGCGCACGAGATCTTCATGGCGCGGGCTAGCGACGCGATTGAGCACGACGCCCGCAATGCGCACGCCCTTGCGAAAATCACGCAGGCCAGTGGCAACCGCCGCCGCGGTCTGCGCCTGTCCGGAGGGATCGAGCACCAGCAATACCGGCCAGCCCATCATCTCGGCGAGATCGGCGCTCGCGCCGGTGCCGGACATGCCCGGCGTCGCAACGCCGTCGAACAGGCCCATCGAGCCCTCGGCCAGAACAAGGTCGGCATCGCCGCCGCGCGCGGTGAGCATATCGATCAACTCGTGCGTCATTGCCCAGCTATCGATGTTGACGGAGGCGCGCCCGGTCGCCGCAGTGTGAAAGGCCGGATCGATATAATCGGGGCCGCTCTTGAAGCACTGCACGGCGAGCCCGCGGTCGCGGAACGCGCGCGCCAGCGCAAGCGTCAGCGTGGTCTTGCCGGTGCCCGATGCGGGCGCAGAGATAACGAGGCAACGCGCCATCAGGTCGCCTCCGGAAAGCGCGGCGCGGTGCCGACCGGCCGGTAGCGGCGGTCATAGTCGGCGGCGTAGAGCCGGCTCTCGTCGAAATCCTCAGCCGCGATCGTCCGGCCGACCAGGATGATCGCGGTGCGCTCGAGCTCGGCGCCAAGCGAGGCTTGCAGCGTGCCGAGCGTCGCGCGAACGATCCGTTCGTCGGGCCAGCTCGCCCGCCAGACTACGGCCACCGGGCAATCGGCGCCATAATGCGGCGTCAGCTCGGCAACGACCTTGTCGAGCACGTGCACGGAAAGATGAATCGCCAGCACCGCTCCGGTCGCGGCGAAAGCGGACAGCGTCTCGCCCTTCGGCATGGCGCTGGCACGGCCGGAGGTACGCGTCAGCACCACCGATTGCGCAAGACCCGGCAGGGTCAGTTCCGCTTCGAGCGCGGCGGCCACTGCGGCGAACGACGGCACGCCCGGCGTGACGGAATAGGGAATGCCAAGCTCGCGCAGGCGGCGGAGCTGCTCGCCCATCGCCGACCATACCGAAAGATCGCCGGAATGCAGCCGCGCCACGTCCTTGCCCGCGGCATGCGCGGCGGCGATCTCGTCGATGATTTCGTCGAGCGACAGCGGCGCCGTGTTGACGATGCGGGCCCCGGGCGGACAATGCGCCAGGATTTCCTTCGGCACCAGCGAGCCGGCGTACAGGCAGACCGGGCAGGACGCGATCAAGTCGCGGCCGCGCAGCGTGAGGAGATCAGGCGCGCCGGGGCCGGCGCCAATGAAATGCACGGTCATCTCACTGCACTCCATTGCACCACGGCGCGCGCGGCCTCCCAGGATCGGTAGCGGCCGAGTGCTGCTGCATGAGCTATCTCGATCCGCATGAGATCGCCGCCGTGCTTCTGCTGCAGCCCGGACAGAAGCGCTTCGGTCTCCAGCGTCACGCTGTGCGCGACGAGGCGCGTTCCTGAGGGGACCTGCGACCAGACCACGTCGAACAATGCCGCATCGAGGCCGCCGCCAATGAAGACCGCATTCGGGCTCTCAAGAGATGCAAGCGCCTCGGGTACACTCCCCGTGACAACGCTGACCTTGTGCGCGAGACCAAAAGCTTCGGCATTGGTTCGGATATTCGACGCGCGATCCTCGCGCGCTTCAATCGCGATCGCCGTGCCGCCCGCAAGCGCCCACTCCACCGAGATAGAGCCGGAGCCCGCGCCGACGTCCCACAATGTCTCGCCCGGTCGCGGCGCCAGTGCCGACATTGCCAGCGCGCGCATCGGTCGCTTGGTGATTTGGCCGTCATGCCGGAAGAGATCGTCGGCCAGCCCAGACGCGCGCGGCAATCCGGTTCGGCCGTCGGCCTCGATCGCGACCGCGAGCGGGCTTACGGCAGACTCCGCCTCGTAACTATTCGCACGGCTTTCGATGATCCGTTCACGCGGACCACCGAGCGCCGACAAGGTCCAGAGTTTTGAAGCGCCCCACCCGCGCGCATCAAGCCATCGCGCAAGATCGATCGCGGCCGTCGCATCTCGCACGAGGCAGATGATCCGCGCACCGCGCGAGAGCAACGGCACCAGCCGCTCGAACGGCGCCGCATGCAGCCCGATGCAGATCGTTGTTTCCAGCGTCCAGCCGAGCCGTGAGGCCGCGAGCGAGAAGGTCGAAGGCGAAGGATGCGCGATCCATTCGTGCGGCGACAGGTGCGCCGCGAGGCTGCCGCCGGCGCCATGCCAGAAGGGATCGCCGGAGGCGAGCACCGCCGTCGGACGACCGCGACGGGCGAGCACGCAGGCCGCGTCGAACGGCACCGGCCACGACTTGCCACGGCCATCGACGCCGGCAAGCTTCAGGTGCCGCTCGCCGCCAAACACGGTCTCGGCCTCCGCAAGCGCCTTTCGGCTTGCTTCCGAGAGCCCGGCAAGGCCATCCTCGCCGATGCCGATGATGGTCAACCAAGGAATGGTGCAAGGATCAACCATGCGCGCCCTCATTCTGGGCGGAACAGGCGACGCCAACCAGCTCGCGGACGCGCTCGCGTGCGAAAAGATCGACGCGATCTATTCCTACGCGGGACGGACGCAGATTCCGCTTGGGCATTCGCTGCCGATGCGGATCGGCGGATTTGGCGGCGCTGCGGGACTTGCGGATTTTCTCCTCAAGGAGCGCATCACGCATGTGATCGACGCAACGCATCCATTTGCCGTCGAGATGAGCCGACATGCAGTCGAGGCCTGTACGCTGACCGGCGTCCCCCTGGTCGCGCTGGAGCGTGCGCCCTGGACGCGCATGGACGGCGATAACTGGATCGAGGTTACGGATATCAACGCCGCCGTTGCCGTCCTCCCTGAACGGCGCGCGCGCGTCTTTCTTGCCATCGGCAGACAGCATATCGCGCCGTTCGCTGCCAAACCGCAGCACGCATATATGCTGCGCTTCGTCGATGCTCCTGATCGCGAATTGCCGTTGCCTGATGCCGAGATCATCGTCTCGCGGGGTCCATTCACGCTTCAAAGCGACCGCGAGCTGATGCGCGGCCGCGGAATCGAATGGCTGGTGGCGCGCAATTCCGGAGGCTACGGTGCGCGCGCCAAGATCGACGCCGCGCGCGAGCTTGGGCTCCCCGTAATCATGATCGCGCGCCCGGCGTTGCCCGAACGGAAGCGGGTCGAAAGCGTCGAAGCGGCGCTGGCATGGCTTGGTCATGAGGCGCGCCTCGGGGCATAGACCCAGCGGCCGACGCGGCGGGTTGCCGAATTGCCGATGATAACAAGGGTTGCCATGTCGGCCATCTCGGGACGCGCGTCCGCAAGCCGCAGCGTCTCGATCCGTTCCTTCGGCGTCGTCACCGCGTGCGCGAAGATGATGGCGCGGTCGCCGCAGCCTGCTTCTTTCAAAACATCGAGCGCGCGGGCGAAGCCCTCGGGCCGGCTGGCGGAGCGCGGATTGTAGATCGCGATCGCAAAGTCGGCCTCGGTGGCGAGCCGCAGCCGCTTTTCGATCAGCTCCCACGGTTTCAGATTGTCGGAGAGGTTGATCGCACAGAAATCATGGCCGAGCGGCGCGCCGGCCCGTGCCGCAGCCGCCAGCATCGCGGTGACACCGGGCAGCACGCGGATGGTCAGGTCCTGCATTTCAGGTGCGGCTTCCAGCGCCTCGAACACGGCGGCTGCCATCGCGAACACGCCGGGATCGCCGGAAGAAACGATGACGACGCTGCGTCCCTCCGCGGCAAGCTTCAGCGCCTCGCCGGCGCGCTGCAATTCCTGGCGATTGTCGGAAGGATGTAGCCGCAAGCCCTCGCGCGCCGGCACGCGCGCCACGTAAGGCGCGTAGCCGAGCACGTCGGTGGCATCGGCAAGCGCGGCCGATACTTCCGGCGTCACCAGCGCGGCATCGCCCGGCCCTAGCCCTGCGATGGTGAGCGTGCCCGTCATTCCGCCGCTTCCTGCCGCCTTCCGCCGCGCCCATGCACCAGCACGATCGCAAAATACGGGCAATCCGCGGCATCGACGTCGCAGAGGCGCGCGACACGTTCGCCCGGCATGGTGCCGCGTTCAATCAGCCAGGCTGCATCGACGCGCCCGGCACGCTCCAGCGCGCGGCGGATCTTTGCCAGATTGCGGCCGGTCTTCATGATGACGAGCGCGTCAGAACTTTGCGCGCGCCGTTCGAGCTCGGCTTCCGGCAGCGTGCCCATCAAGACCGTCATCACGTCATCGCCGAGCGCCATCGGAAGACCAGCGACATTCCAGCAGCCGGCCATGCCGGGAATGCCGGCGATCACCTCGACCTCGGCGCGTCCCTGGAGCCGCGTATAGAGATGCATGAAGGAGCCGTAGAAGAAGGGATCGCCCTCGCAGAGCACGACGATATCGGTGGTGCGCGACAGCTCCACCAGACGATCGGCCCATTCGTCGTGGAAGCCTCCGAGCAGCCGGGCATATTCCTCGCTGTTGACGGCAAGCTCGGTCGTGACCGGATATTCCATCGGATATTCGTGGACGCCCGCGGCCAGCATCCCCTCGACGATGGCGCGCGCCTGACCGGCGCGGCCTGTCTTGCGGAAATAGGCGACATGCGTCGCCGCGCGCACCTCGCGGTTCGCGCGCACGCTCATCAGATCGGGATCGCCGGGCCCCAGCCCACAGCAGATGATCCGCCCCATGGTCATTCGCTCCTGCTTGCCAGCGCGTTGACGGCCGCCACCGTGATCGCCGAACCGCCGAGGCGGCCGAGCACAGTGAGCGCCGGCGCCGGAGGTGACGCTATCAGCGCCGCCTTGGATTCGGCGGCGCCGACGAAGCCAACCGGGCAGCCGATGATGGCGGCCGGCCGCGGGCAGCTTTCGTCTTCGAGCATGTTGAGCAAATGGAACAGCGCGGTCGGCGCATTGCCGATCGCGACGATTGCGCCGTCGAGATGAGGCCGCCAGAGCTCGAGCGCCGCGGCGGAGCGCGTCGTTTGCATCGACGCGGCGAGCTTTGGAACGCTCGCATCGTCGAGGGTACAGATCACGCGGTTGTTCGCAGGTAGCCGGGCGCGGGTGATGCCTTCGGAGACCATCCGCGCGTCGCACAGGATCGGCGCACCCTTCTGCAGCGCTGCTCGGGCGGCGGTCGCCATGGCTGGCGAGAAGCGGATGTGCGACTCGAGACCGACCATGCCGGCGGCGTGGATCATACGGACCACCACCGGCTCCTCGTCGAGCGAGAAGCGCGCAAGGTCTGCCTCGCGGCGGATGGTCGCGAAAGATTGGCGATAGATTGCGGCGCCGTCAGTTTCGAAAGCGTAGGGCATCAGCGGCCTCCGAACCAGGCGGAGGGGTCGGCGAGAATCTCACCAGGGTCGATCCCGCGCATCATCGGAACGTCGCGGGCGCTACCGTCACGAACGATGTCGAAGCCGTCCGGCGTTCCGACCAGCGTGACCGCGGACGTCGCAGGATGCGCGCAGCCCTTGGCGCATCCGGAAACGTGGAGTCTGATATCCGGCGGCACATGCGGCCCAAGGGTGGCCGCCAATCCGCGGGTCTCCGCAAACGCCTGCGGACAGATCGGCGCGCCGGTGCAGGCGACGACCCGCAGCAGCGGATCGTCGGCATGAGTGACGAGTCCGTCGTGCTGCGGCATCGCGCGCAGGCTTTCGACCAGCAGCATCCGCCATGGGGTCAGGCGCAAACCCGGCTCGAGGCTGGAAAGATAGGCCAGCGTCGCACTCTGCAGTTGACCGAGCGCGAGGCCCACGAGCGCGCCGGCCGCGTACAATCCAGGCCCTGGTGCGGCAAGCGAGGCGGCCGGCAGCGTCTCGCCCGCGAATGCTGGCGGGAACTTTGCGACGTTTGCGATGTGCGCGGCCATCCGTCCTCGCCCATTCCTCGCGCCGCCCGATGCAACGAACCATTCGGCAAGCGCGAGCGCGCCCGGAACCACCCCTTCCCTCACCAGCTTTCGGCCGCGCGAGGCACCATCGGCACGCAGGATCAAGCTGCCGTCCGCGCCGCGCTCGATGCGGATATCAGCCGGCGCCTGCGCGAGCACGCGGCTCTCGCCGCAATCCACCGCAAAGCCGAATTTTTCGGGCAGCCCGAGCGGCCGCCGCGCCAGCGCCTGTTCAAGCTCCGCCCCGAGCGACTGCGTGTCGTCGCCCTCGCGCCAGAACGGCGCGACCAGGACATTGCGCTGGGTTTCCGATTGCAATTCCGCATCCACCAGGCCGAGCCGATCGAGACCTTCGATCAGCGGCACGTGGCTCGCTTCGGACACGCCGCGGATTTGCAGATTGGCGCGGCCGGTCAGATCAAGAACGCCGTTGCCGTGGCGTTGCGAGAGTTCGGCAATGCCGGCGGCCTGTTCGGCAGAAAGCCGGCCGCCGCGCGGACGCAGGCGCACCACAAGGCCATCGCCCGATGGCATCGGGCGCAACGCAGAGGGACACCAGCCCTTGATCGCGAAGGCGCTCATGACGCCCCCCGAAGCGATGCCAGGATGGAATTGCGCCGCGTCACCCAGAGCGCGGCTTCGTCGAGACGCCGGAAGCAGTCTTCGATTGCGGCGAGCGCTTGAGGGTTTTTGTTGGCCATGAATGCGCGGATGTCGTCGTCGCCGAGCGTCGCGTCATAATAGAGATCGAACAGGTGCGACGGCACGGCGTCAGCCAGATGCGCAAACGCGGCCATGTGCTCCAGCGTCGCCGCGATCTCGGCGGCGCCGCGAAAGCCATGGCGC
Organism: Bradyrhizobium sp.; assembly: GCF_035309285.1. GTDB lineage: Bacteria > Pseudomonadota > Alphaproteobacteria > Rhizobiales > Xanthobacteraceae > Bradyrhizobium. The sequence goes on from NZ_DATGFH010000161.1 coordinate 19,268, forward strand.
ATCATGCCGGCGATCCATCTTGGATTGGCGGCGCGCGCACGAACGACGCGGGAGATTTCCTCGGTCAGCGATCTTGCGCGCGGCGTCTCGAGCCGAGTCGCGTCGAGATGATAGAGCGATTTGATTCGTACGCCGAGGCTCGACGCAGCCGCCGCCACGCCGGCTTCGTGCGCGGCATAGTCGGAGGCAAGCAGCAAGTCGGTCTCGGGCAGGTCCTGCACATGCACGAAAGCATCGGCGGCGGTTAATCGCGTCTCGATGCCTCGGCGGTCGGGCTTCGCCGTGCCATCCGATCCAATCGACCAGGACGATGCCACAAGCCAGGCTTCGCCCGCGGCTTTGCGCGACTGCCTGGTGAAGACATCAAGCATCGGCGTTATGCCGACACCATATTGCCCGGGGCGCGGACCGAACACACGCGCGGCGCGCATGAGATAGGGATTCTCGTCACCCTCGAAATCGCGCTGCGATAGCGCGTCCGAGGCAGCTTCGAATAGTTGCGCGAGCGGCGTGAAGACGTCGCGGAACAGGCCCGAGATGCGCAAGGTGACGTCGATGCGCGGGCGGCCAAGCGCGGCGAGCGGAAGGATCTCGAAACCGGTGAGCCGTCCCGACGCGCCATCCCAGCGTGGCGCGATGCCGGCGAGTTGCAGCGCCATCGCAAACTCCTCACCCGCAGTGCGCATGGTCGCGGAGCCCCAGAGATCGACGACGAGCCCCTTCGGCCAATCGCCGTGATCCTGCAGATGCCGGCGCAACAATTCCTCCGCAAGCCTGATGCCCTGCGCATGAGCGGCGCGGGTCGGCACCGCGCGCGGATCGACCGCAAAGAGGTTGCGCCCTGTCGGCAGCACGTCGCCGCGCCCGCGATGCGGCGAGCCCGCCGGTCCCGGCGCGACGCGCTGGCCCGACAGCGTCGCGATCAGCGCGTCGCGCTCGGCCTCGCCGCAGGCGCCGCGGCCAAATACATGCAGGCCGTCGCCGAACTGGCTTTCCTTCAAATCGCAGACGAAGCGATCGATACGCGGGATCGCCTCGGCAGGCGCTGCCGACGCAGCCAGTCCAAGATCGGCTTCGACGCCGGCCGCGCGCGCCTCGTCGCGGATGGTAGCAATCAGCCGCTGGCGCCGCGACGGGTCGAGGCCGTCGGCGGTGGAATATTCGTCGAGCAATTGCTCGAGCTGCACCAGGTTCGGCGGCAGCGTGCTAGACGCGAGCGGCGGCGGCAGATGGCCGAGCGTGACGGCGCCGATCCGCCGCTTGGCCTGCGCGGCCTCGCCGGGATCATTGACGATGAAGGGATAGATCACGGGCAATTCGCCCGTCAGCGCCTCCGGCCAGCAGGCTTCCGACAGCGCCACCGACTTGCCGGGCAGCCATTCCAGCGTGCCATGCGCGCCCATATGGATCAGCGCGTGAACGGCTTGTGCGCGAAGCCAGAGATAGAACGCGACATAGGAATGACGAGGAATACGCGAGAGGTCGTGATAGTCGACATCGCGAGTGGTGACGTCGCCGCGCTCGGGCTGCACGGCAATGATCGCCTTGCCGCGCTGAATTGCCGCGAAATGAAAGTCGCCGTCGCGGACCTGAGGATCATCCTCGGGAACGCCCCAGGCGGCGTGGAGATTGTCCTCCAAAATCTGCGGGAGGGTCGCCAGGGCAGCGCGATAGTCAGCGACGCTCCACCTTAATCCCTCCGCACCCAGCGCCTGCCCCAACGAATCCACGGCCTCGACGTCGAAGCCGGCAGCACGGAGATCACCGAGCAGCATCTCGGTTGAAGCCAGCGCATCAAGCCCGACAGCATGGGCGATCTGATGCGGACGCCCGGGATAGCTGGAGAGGATGATGGCGAACTGCTTGTCGCGCGCTGGGACCGCCGCGAGCCGATGCCAGGCACAGACGCGTTCCACCACTGCGCGAATGCGCTCGCGATCCGGCTGATGCGCGAGATGCGCGAATTGCAGGTCCGGGTCGCGTTCGCCCGGCGACTTGAAGCTGACGACACCGGCGAAGAGCCGCCCGTCAACTTCGGGCAGCACCACATGCATCGCAAGATCGGCGGGCGACAGACCGCGCAACGAAGATGCCCAATCCTCCTTGCGCGCGGTCGACAGCGCGACCTGGAACACCGGGCAGGATGCCGCATCGAATGGCGTCGCGCCGTCATCGGCCAGCGCGGAGAACGCGGTCGCGTTGACGAGCGCAGCCGGAGGATGCTCGGCGAAATGCGCCTTCAGCCACTCCGCCACGCTGGGCGCCTTCAATGAGGTCGCGAACGCGCCACAGGCGTCAAAGCCCCTCTCGCGCAAGCCAACGATCAGTGCATCAACCGGACCGGTGTCGGCGGAGGTGAGATAGGAGCGATAGAAGGTGACCAGCGCATGCGGCCTTCCGTCAGCCGGCGGCAACGACACCAGCGCTCCCTTCGCGGGGTCATAAAAACCCATGTCGGGGATTTCAGTCTCACCGAACACCGGCCCGGCATAAAGGCCGGACGCCAGCGCCAACTGCGCGATCGCAACCTGCGCCGCCACGGCACCGCCGGCGTCGCATAGCGCGCGCAGCCGCCGCAAGGTCGAGACCGGCACGGTCGAGAGCGCATCGAGCCGTGCGTCGTCGCGGCCGTCGGCCGGCAAGACCGCGAGCGCGATGCCGCGTTGCTTTGCGAATCCGTGCAGCGCATTGATGCCGTAGTGCCAGTAGGATTCGCCGCCGATCAGGCGGACCAGAATGCCGCGCGCCTGCGCTAGCGTGCGCTCGATGTAAGTGTCGACCGAGAGCGGATGGCGAAGCGCGACGAGATTGGCAAGCCGCAGCGACGGCAGGCTCTTGCGTCCGCGCCGCCAGCCGGCGGCAAAGGCCGCGAGGTCGCTGTCGGAAAACGAGAGCACCACGAGATCTGCCGGATCCTGACCGAGATCGACAGGTGTCGCGGTCTCCTCCAGGCCATGGCTCTCGCGGAAGACGACGTGCATCAGACTCCCAATCCCGCCCTGATCGCGTTCTCGTCGATATCGCCCTGCTCGCCGATGACGACGAGCTTCGATTGCCGTGGCGCGACGCCCCAGGGCTTGTCGAACTGGTGGCGCACGCGCTCACCGACCGATTGCACCAGAAGCCGCATCGGCTTGCCCTTCACCGCGAGGTAGCCCTTGGCGCGCAGTACATTCTGCTCGCGGGCGAGCCGCGCGATCGAAGCAACCAGCGCGTCGATGTCGTGGACTTCCGGAAGATCAACCACGACCGACGCAAAATCGTCGTGCTCATGCTCCTCCTCGCCGTCATGATGCGAGGGCCGTGCGGTGAGATCATCTTCGGCCGCTGCGTTGAGCCCCAGGATCACCTGCGGATCGATCGCGCCATCGGTCACCGCCAGCATTGGCACCGGCCGCAGCGTCTCGGCTGCGATTAGTTGCTTCGCCGCTTCAAGGCCGGCCCGCCCCGCGAGGTCAGCCTTGGTCAGAAGCACGATATCGGCGCAGCAGATCTGGTCTTCGAACACCTCGGACAGCGGCGTCTCGTGATCGATGCTCGCATCAGCCGCGCGCTGCGCTGCGACAGCTTCCGGATTTGGTGCGAAGCGGCCGGCGGCGACGGCCTCGGCGTCGGCAAGCGCGATCACGCCATCCACAGTGATGCGCGAGCGGATCTCCGGCCAGCCGAACGCCTTCAACAGCGGCTTCGGCAACGCCAGGCCCGACGTCTCGATCAGAATGTGATCCGGACGCGTCTTTCGCGCCAAGAGCGTCTGCATGGTCGGGATGAAATCATCGGCGACCGTGCAGCAGATGCAGCCGTTCGCCAGCTCGACGATGTTTTCCTCGGGGCAATTGGCGTCGGCGCAGGATTTCAGGATTTCGCCATCGACGCCTTCGCTGCCGAACTCATTGACCAGCACGGCGAGCTTCCTGCCGTTGGCATTGGTCATCAGATGGCGGATCAGCGTGGTCTTGCCTGAGCCGAGGAAGCCCGTGATGACCGTGACCGGAATTTTGGCAAGCGAACTCACTCTGCAGCCTCCGACAAGGATGAAATGGGGGGAATCCGCGCCAGCGACTGCTTGCGGAAGATTTCCGGGCGCGAGCGCCAGGGCACGAGGCCATCGGGCGCGGCCGCATAGGCCGCGGCGCCGGCCAAGATGTCCCTCGCGTTTTCCCGCGACATCCGGCCATAAACGTAGGACCATCGGCCCGGCGCGCTCAGCGCGACCGAACAGCCATTATTGCAGGCCGACAGGCACTCGACCGGCACAATGGTGACGTCGTCCGGCGCGCCGATGTCCGCGATCGCCTGATGCAGCAATTTGCCCGGCGTGGGCTGGCCTTCGGGGATCGCCTGTCCTGCTTTGCAGGTGATGCAGACATGAAGCGTGACGGCCATCGCCCTTCCTTGACATGTGGCAGTGGGAAGAGGCGATGAGGCCAACGGGCAGGTAGCGCGGCCCGCTCCCCGTCGCGGAACACCCCGTCCGCCGGTTCAACACACAATGCGCTGGCAGGTCTCCCGGCTTGCGGAGCAGGATTTTCTCCTCCGATCCCCGCCTTCCCGACCCCAGGGGTCAGTGGCACATTGAGGATCTCTCCGGTCACGGTCGCGGGGGCGGCTGCTTCGAGCCCGATCCCTATTTTGAAGGTCCCGGAGCCCTATCGCATTCCCTCTTCGCCTGTCGTAGGACAGGAACCAGCGCTTAATGCACCATTTGCCCAAGCGCTGGGCTTGTCAAGCCGGAGGAGCGAAGCAGATGGCTTCCGAACAGGAACTGGCGGAAGACGCCCGCCACGCCACCAAAATGGCCAAGAAGAAGGCCGTCCGCGACCGGATGATGGCCGAGAAGAGTGGCGAGAAGGGCCTCATCATCGTGCATACCGGCGCGGGCAAGGGGAAATCGTCCTCCGCCTTCGGCATGATCGTGCGCTGTGTCGCGCATGGTTTCCCCTGCGCCGTGGTGCAATTCATCAAGGGCGCCTGGGATACCGGCGAGCGGCGGCTGTTCACCACGCATTTCGGCGGGCTCTGCCAATTCCACGCCATGGGCGAAGGCTTTACCTGGGAGACGCAGGACCGCGCCCGTGACATCGCCGCAGCCCGAGCCGGCTGGGAAAAGGCGAAGGAGCTGATCGCCGACCCCAATCTTCACATGGTGGTGCTCGACGAGATCAACATCGCGCTGCGCTACGACTATCTCGACGTCAACGAGGTCGTCGAATTTCTGCAGACGTCGAAGCCGCCGCTGATGCATGTCGTGCTCACTGGACGCAACGCCAAGAAGGAGCTGATCGACGCGGCCGATCTCGTCACCGAGATGACGCTGGTGAAGCACCCGTTCCGCTCCGGCATCAAGGCGCAGCCTGGCGTCGAGTTCTAACTCGGTCACGATGGCGCGCGCGATCATGATCCAGGGAGCGGGCTCGGACGTGGGCAAGTCGCTCGTCGTCGCCGGGCTTGCGCGCGCCGCAAAGCGGCGGGGGCTTCACGTACTCCCCTTCAAGCCGCAGAACATGTCGAACAATGCAGCGGTCACCGTCGACGGCGGCGAGATCGGTCGTGCGCAGGCGCTGCAGGCGCTCGCCGCGGGCGTCGAACCGCACACCGACATGAATCCGATCCTGCTCAAACCTGAGACCGATGTCGGCGCGCAGGTGATCGTGCAGGGCAAGCGCGTCGCCACCTTGCGCGCACGCGACTATGCGGCGCTGAAGCCGTCGCTGATGCCCGCGGTGCTGGAGAGTTTCGAGCGGCTCAAGGCGAAGTCCGATCTGGTGCTGGTCGAGGGTGCCGGCAGCCCGGCGGAAGTGAACCTGCGTGCCAATGACATCGCAAACATGGGCTTTGCGCGGCGCGCCGATGTGCCGGTAATCCTGGTCGGCGACATCGAACGCGGCGGGGTGATCGCGCAGATGGTCGGGATCAGGTCCGTGATCGATCCCGGGGATGACGCCGTTATTGCCGGCTTCATCATCAACAAATTCCGCGGCGATCCTTCGCTGTTCGACGATGGCTACAGGATGATCGCGGAGCGCACCGGCTGGCGCGGCTTTGGCGTGCTGCCCTATTTCGATCGCGCGCGCGAACTTCCGGCGGAAGACGCGCTCGGACTTGGCGAAGCGCGCAAGCCGGGACGGACAAAGATCGTGTTCCTCGCGCTATCGCGGATTGCCAATTTCGACGATCTCGATCCGTTGAAGCTCGAGCCGGACGTCGACCTCGTGATGGTGCGGCCCGGCGAAGCCATTCCCGGCGATACCACGCTCGTGATCATCCCCGGCTCGAAATCGACCCGCGGCGATCTCGATTTCCTGCGGAGCCAAGGCTGGGACGTCGATCTCCTCGCCCATGTCAGACGCGGCGGCCATGTGCTCGGGCTTTGCGGCGGCTATCAGATGCTGGGCCGGAGCGTTTTAGACCCCGACGGCATCGAAGGGCCGGCCGGCGAGACGCGCGGGCTAGAGTTGCTCGACGTAACAACGGTGATGACACCGGAAAAGAGCCTCACACGCGTCACCGCAATTCATGCCGAGACGACGCAGGCGATCGACGCCTATGAAATCCACATCGGCTGCACCGAAGGAGAAGACCGCGCCCGTCCCTTCGCGTTTGTCGGCGGCGCGCCGGAAGGCGCGATCTCGGCGGACGGACGCGTGCAAGGCAGCTATCTGCACGGGCTGTTCACATCGGATGAATTCCGGCGCGATTATCTGGCCCGCCTCGGCGTGTCCGCGGCCAACGAGAGCCATGGCGCGCGTGTTGAGAGCGCACTCGATGCGCTGGCCGATCACATCGAGCAGCATCTCGACGTCGATGGAATTCTCTCGCTAGCGCGCTGACAGCGCGGACGCGAGACGCTGCCATTCCGGTTCGTCGCCGGGCAAGCCCAGCCGCAGCCATCCGGGTTTGCCGCTGAAAACCCGCGACCAGATTTTTGCGCGCGCGAGCTGCTTTTGCGCGGCGACGGCATCGCCGGTCTCATAGAGACGAAACAGCGGCGTGCCGCCGTTGAGTTGCCAGCCTGCCGTCAGCACCAGCGCGTCGAGCCGCTCGGCATCACGTGAGAGCCGCGCCCGCGTGGCGTCCGCCCAATCGCGGTCGAGCAGCGCGCGCCGTCCGATCTCGATCGCGGCACCCGAGATCGGCCACGGACCGGCCATCGCAGCCAGAGCCGCAACATCCGCGCCGCCCAGCACAAAGCCGAGTCGCAGTCCTGCGAGCCCGTAGAACTTGCCGAAGGAACGCAGAATGAGGAAGCCCGGCCTTCCCGCCTCTGCCGCCAGCGACACGTCGGGCGCGGCATCGGCAAAGCTTTCGTCGACGACGAGACGCTTTACACGCGACGCCAGCGTGAGCAGCGCTTTCGGATCATACTCTCGGCCGTCGGGATTGTTCGGATTGACGACGACGGCGAGATCGGCGCCTGCGAGCGCGTCGAGATCATCTGCCTCTTCAACCTGCCAGCCCGCGGAGACAAGCACCGGCGCATACTCGTTATATGTCGGCGCGAGAACGCAAGCGCGGCCAGGCGGCGCGAGCTGCGGCAGCATCTGGATCGCGGCCTGCGCACCGGCAACTGCCAGCAGCGGCGCTTTCGTCGCATACGCTTGGCGCGCCGCCTCATGCAGCGCCTCGATCTCCGCGCGCGACGGCAGTGCAGTCCAGGATCGCTGCGGTAACGCGCCGATCGGATAGGGTTGCCGGTTGATGCCGGTAGAAAGGTCGATCCAGTCTTCGACGCGTCCGCCGAAGCGCTGGCAGGCCACATCGAGATTTCCACCGTGGTCCAGCATCTCTTGATCCTAGACGAGGGCGATCACGGCGAGAACCACGGCGAGCGCGAACATCGCGCCGACATAGAGCTCCAGCCCTCGCGTGATGTCGACGGCGGCGGGATCGCGCGCGCTGCCATTGAGCCACGGCTCATTGGCCATCGCGCCATTGTAGGAGCGCGGCCCGCACAAGCGGATTCCGAGCGCGCCCGCCATCGCGGCTTCGGGCCAGCCGGCATTGATGGAGCGGTGCTGCCGCGCGTCCTTCTGCATGCACGCCATCGCCTGCGACCGCTCGTTTCCCGCCAGAAGCGCGAAGAGGAATCCCGTAAGACGCGCCGGGACGAAATTCGCGGCGTCGTCGATGCGCGCGGCGGCCCAACCGAAGGCTTCATGCCGCGGGCTGCGATGGCCGATCATGGAATCGAGCGTGTTGACGGCCTTGTAGCCGACGATGCCGGGCAACCCGAACAGGACGCCCCAGAAGATGGGTGCGACGATGCCGTCGGAAGCATTTTCGGCGAGGCTTTCGATCGCGGCGCGGGCAATGCCGGCTTCATCGAGCGTGTCGGGATCGCGCCCTACGATCATCGACACCGCCTTCCGTGCCGCCTCGACATTAGCCGACCGGAGCGGATCGCGAACCGCCGCGACATGATCATAGAGCGAGCGGAACGCGACAAAGGGCCAGGCCAGAATGCCAGATAGCACTGCACCTCGCAGCCCGGAGGGCATCAGGCGCTGCATGGCCCAACCGGCCGCTGCCGCCAGCATGATAACAATCAGTGCGGCGGCAAGACCGGCACTCCGCCGCGTCGCGGGCGAATCGGATTCCCGGTTGGCGTAGGCATCCAACGCAGCAATGGCTTTGCCGATCCAGACCACGGGATGATCGATGCGCGCGAACAGGCGATCGGGCCAGCCCAGCAGGGCGTCCGTCGCCATCGCCACCACCATCGCGCCCGCAAATCCCACGCAAACCTCCCTTTACCCTCCCGTGATGCGAAGATTGTCGGTCCGGCGCAAGCCCTCACGCGACAAATTTAGCCGTTTGTCATCGCCCGCATTTGGTGATTAGTGCGGGATGGTAGACGGAGTAGCCATGGCCATCATCCTCGTGACCGGAGGTGCACGATCGGGCAAGAGCACGCGGGCCGAGGCGCGGGCGCGCGAATTTGTAGGCCAACCGGTCTACATCGCAACCGCCGAAACGCTCGATGCCGAGATGCGCGAGCGGATTGCGTGTCACCGCGCGCGCCGCGGCAACGATTGGCTGGAGCGCGAGACCCCGCTCGAGCTGGTCGCGGCGCTTGACGAAACCGATGGCGCCGGCGCGCGTTTGGTCGATTGCCTGACGCTTTGGCTCTCCAATTTGATGCACGCGGAGCGCGATTGGGAAAAAGAGGGCTCGCGCCTTGTGGACGCGCTGGGCCGCCAGCAAAGCCCGGTCGTGCTGGTCACCAACGAGGTCGGGCTCGGTATTGTGCCCGAAAACGCGCTGGCGCGGCGTTTCCGCGATGCGGCCGGAATCCTGAACCAGGCGGTCGCGCGCGCAGCCGACGAAGTCGAGCTTGTGGTCGCGGGTTTTCCGATGCGGGTGAAGTAGACGATGACTGACTACAAGGAGAACCTGCAGAACCTGGTCGCCGATTTGCGGATCGGTCTTTCTCTATGCACGCGCCTGCCGGTCGGCCCCTCCGAGGCAGTTGGCGAAGGGGACATCGCAAGCGCGAGTTGGACCTTCCCGATCGCGGGACTTCTGGTCGGACTCGTCGGCACGCTGGTCTATTGGATCGCCGTGCGCACCAACACCGCGCCGCAGCCGGCCGCGGCGCTGACGCTCGCCGCAATCCTGCTCCTCACCGGCGCGATGCACGAGGACGGGCTTGCCGACACCGCCGATGGATTCGGCGGCAAGACGCGCGAGCGGAAGCTCGAGATCATGCGCGATAGCCGGATCGGCACCTTCGGCGCCTGTGCGCTTGCGATCTCGCTGTTGCTGCGCTGGAGCACGATCGCCGACATTGCCGAGCCGCGCTTTGTCGCGACCGCGCTGATTTCGGCCCATGTGGCAGCGCGGGCCTGCCTGCCGGCCTTCATGTACCTCGTTCCACCGGCGCGCGCGGACGGCCTTTCGGGCAGCGCCGGGCAGCCGCCATTTCCCAGCGTGATCGCAGCACTCTTGCTCGGCATCGTCTGCCTCCTGTTCGCATTCGGGCCGACCGGAACGGTGGTCACGCTATTGATGCTGCTTCTGGCCGCGCTCGTGCTTGCGCGACTCGCGATCCGGCAGTTCGGCGGACAGACCGGCGACGTGCTGGGGGCAATGGAGCAGATCGCGGAAATCGTCGTGCTGGTGGTCGCGGCATCACGATTCTGAACGGCGACCCGCTCGAGGCCGTCGGCCTCGTTCTCGTGCGCTTGTCTGAAAGCGATCAGCGCCGGCAGCCCTGCAAGAACAGCCTGGCGCAGGCTTGTGCGCGCCGCTTGCGCTCCTCCGCGGTCGGCGCCGGCTGGTGGCCGTACATGACCGAGCGCTGCGGCTGGAAGACAAGCATGCCGAGCAGCATGCCGGCAGCGGAATCCGCATCGTCAAGCACGATCGCGCCGCGTTTCTGCTGGGACCGAAGCCAACTCGCCAGCGTCTCCTGTGTGCGCGTGATCGCCTTGCGGAAAAATGTCTCGGCGATATCGGGAAACTTGTCGCTGTCGGCGAGAATAAGCCGCTGTATCGCCATCACCTCAGCATCGAGTATCAGATCAGCGAAAACGGTCAGCGCCTCCGTAAGCTGTGCCTCGACGTCGCTGCCGTCGCAGGCGCGCAATCTCACGACCGAGACGAAGTCGTCGATCCGCTGCGTCACCATTGCTTCGAACAAGGCGGCCTTGTTGGGCAGCAGGCGATAGAGCGTCTTGGTCGAGACGCCGGCGCGCCGCGCCACATTCTCCATGCTGGTCGCCGCATAGCCGCTATGGGCAAATTCGTGCCGCGCAGCCTCGAGGATCAGCGCACGCGTTTCATCGTCGGAGCGTAGCTGCGGCCGTCCGCGGCCGCGCCGCGGCTCGTCGGCCGCCTCGCTCACGTCACCAGCATCCGCCTTCACATTTGTCATGGTCCGCCTTCGGAATTGTCATGCCATCGAGCCATGCTTTTGCATGATGTCTGTCATCCTATTGACAGTCCGAATATGCGCTCTATTTTGGAAAACGTCAAGTTTCCAAATTAATCCTTGTGTTCAACGGAACCAAATTTCCGTTTATTTGCAAGGGGATGATCCAAAAGGAGGGCTATCATGAGCCGTCATTCCACCGCCTTCGAGGCCGAACAGGAGGTCGCCGCTGCAGCCGTCGAAGGCCTGCGCGCCGAGGATCACAACAATGTGGTCGTGGCCGCGGCGCCAAAGGCCCGCGACATCAAGGGACAATTGCGGCGGCTGTTGATGGCCGGCGCCGCGGTCGCCGTGTTGTCGGGCGCCGCCTGGTACGGCTGGGATTACTGGACCGTCGGCCGCTTTCTCGTCTCGACCGACGACGCCTATATAAAGGCTGACAACACCACCATCGCACCGAAGGTTTCGGGCTATCTGACCGAGGTGCTGGTCGGCGACAACGAGCGCGTCAGGGCGGGCGAGGTGCTGGCGCGGATCGATGACCGCGACTTCAGCGTGGCGCTCGATCAGACCAAAGCTGACGTCGCGGCGGCGAAGGCGACCGTTGCCTCCAAGCAGGCGCAGCTCGACGTACAGCAGGCCGTGATATCAGCGGCGAAGGCAACAATCGAGGTCGACACCGCGACCAAGACCTTCGCGAACCAGGAGAACAAGCGCTACACCGATCTCGCCGCTACGGGTTTCGGCAGTGTGCAGAACGCACAGGCCGCGCAATCGCGCAACGCCGGTGCGGAAGCCGCGATCCAGCGCGACACTGCCAATCTCAAGTCCGCCGAAAAGCAGGTCGACCTCCTCAAGGCCGAGCTGGCGCAGGCGGTGGCGGCCTCCGCACGCGCTGCCGCTCTGCAGCGCCAGGCCGAGCTCAATTTGAGCTACACCACGATCACCGCGCCGATCGATGGCGTGGTCGGCAACCGCACGCTGCGCACCGGCCAGTTCGTGCAGGCCGGCACGCAATTGATGTCCCTGGTGCCGGCGAGCGGCGCCTACATCATCGCGAACTTCAAGGAGACCCAGCTCACCCACGTTCAGCAGGGGCAGAAGGTCGACGTCAAGGTCGACATGTTCCCGGGCCAGATCGTGCACGGCCATGTCGACAGCCTCGCGCCAGCCAGCGGCCAGGAGTTCGCGCTGCTGCCGCCGGATAATGCCACCGGCAACTTCACCAAGGTGGTGCAGCGCATCCCCGTGAAGATAGCGCTCGAAGGCGGCACGCCGATCGAGCTGCGGCCGGGCATGTCGGTCATCCCGACCATCGAAACGAAAGCGCAGCAAAATCCGGCCAAGACGCCTGCGTCTCCAAAGATCGCCTACGCCAGCCCGCAGAGGTGACGCCATGAGTGCCCTCGCCCTTTCATCCCCCGCGCCTGTCCCGCGAGCCGCTGCACAAGCGTCGCGACAAAACCCGGACCGCGCCAGCGCTGCGGTGTGGATCGCCATTCTCGCGGCGATGATCGGCGCCTTCATGGCGATCCTGAATATCCAGATCACCAACGCCTCGCTGCTCAATATCGAGGGCGGCATCGGCACCGGCGTCGACAACGGCTCCTGGATCTCGACCTCGTATCTGATCGGCGAGATCGTGGTGATTCCGCTCACCGACTATCTCAGCCGCGTGTTCTCCTTCCGCAAGATCATGCTCGCCCATGCCACGCTGTTTGCGGTCTTCTCGATCGCCTGCGCCTTCACCCACGATCTGCCGTCGATGATCGCGATGCGCGGCCTGCAGGGCTATTTCGGCGGCGTGCTGATCCCGATGGCTTTCACGCTGGTCTTCACCAAGCTGCCGAAAGCGCAGCAGCCGATCGGCTTGGCCATGTTCTCGATCGCCGTCACGTTTGCGCCCGCGATCGGGCCGACCATCGGCGGCTATCTCACCGAGAATTACGGCTGGCAGACCATCTTCTTCGTCAACGTCATTCCGACCGCTGTCATGGTGACGATGCTCTATTTCACGCTGGAACGTCAGCCGATGCAGCTTGGCCTGCTCCGCGAAGGCGACTGGTTCGGCATTGCCACGATGGCGGTCGGCCTCTCGGCGCTGCAGGCGGTGCTGGAGGAAGGCAACAAGGACGATTGGTTCGGCTCGCCTTTCATCGTCAAGCTCGCCGTCACTGCCGCGATCAGCCTGTCGCTGTTCGTTGCCAACGAGCTTATCGTCGAAAAGCCGCTGCTGCGCCTACGGCTTCTCGCCAACCGCAATTTCGGCATGGGCACGACTGCGGCGACCTTCCTCGGCTTCGGACTGTTCGGCTCGATCTATCTGCTGCCGGCCTATCTCGGCCAGGTGCAGGGCTATAATGCGGAGCAGATCGGCCAGGTTCTCGCCTGGACAGGCCTGCCGCAGCTCGTCCTGATTCCGCTGGTGCCGAAGCTGATGCAGCGGATCGATGCGCGCTATCTCGCGGCCTTCGGCATCCTGCTGTTCGCCACCTCTTCCTTCATGAACACCACCATGTCGCTGGACTATTCCGGCGACCAGTTCTGGATTCCCAATATCGTCCGCGCCGTCGGCCAGGCGCTGACCTTGGCGCCCTTGAGCAACGTCTCGCTCGGCAGCGTCGCGCCGCAGGACGCGGCGGCCGCGTCCGGCATTTCCAACATGATGCGCAATCTGGGCGGTGCGATCGGAACCGCCGTGCTCGCCACCATCGTGACCAAGCGCGAGCAGTTCCACTCCAACATCATCGGCCAGTCGGTCGATCTCGGCCGCGAGGAAGTGCGCAACCGGATCGCCCAGATGACCAACTATTTCCTGAGCCATGGCGTGGCCGATCCGGCCGCCGCCCACCAGCAGGCCATCATCGCACTGGGCAAGGTGGTCAAGCGCCAGGCCCTGGTGCTGGGCTTTGGCGACACCTTCATGGTGCTCGGCGTGGTGCTTTTGCTCTCCGCGGCGGCCATCCTGCTGACGCGGAAGGCGAAGGCCACGGCGGCGGGCGCCGGCGCGCATTAGACAACGGCAGCCAAATCGCCTTATATTCGCGCCGGAGCATCACCAGCCTCTTGAGCCCATGCCAATGACGGGGACGCTCAGCCGCCGCGGTGCCTTGCAAACAATGGCCTTGGCCGGTGCGGGCGCAATGCTCGGCGCGCCCTCGCCCAGCCTCGCTGCTGCCGCACCCGTTCGCAACCATGCGCTCGACGTGATCCTGAAGCACGGCGTCGACGCGAGGGACGTGCCGGGCGTCGTTGCCATGGCCGCGACCGAGAACTCCATCATCTACCAAGGTGCGTTCGGACCGCGCTCTGTCGGCACTGCGGCAAAGATGTCGCCCGACACCGTGTTCCGCATCGCCTCGATGGTGAAGCTGCTCACATCGGTCGCCGCGATGCAGCTTGTCGAGCGCAACAAGCTCAAGCTCGATGGACCGGCTGAGACGATCGATCCGGAGCTTGGCTCTGTTCCTGTGCTCAATGGCTTCGACAACAAGGGCGTGCCTCAAATGCGCCCGCCCCGAAAGCCGCTCACGCTGCGCAACCTGCTCACGCATACCTCCGGCTTCAGCTATCCTCTCTGGGACGCCGAGGTCGTCCGCTACCTGAAATGCTGCCGGACCGACAAGACGCTCCCGCACAGGCCGCTGACCTTCGATCCCGACACGAAATGGGCCTATGGCAGCAGCATCGACAATGTCGGCCGGTTGGTGGAGATCGCAAGCGGCATGCCGCTCGAGCGCTATTTCCATGAAAACATCACCGGCCCGCTCGGCATGCACGACACCACCGTCAATCTCTCGGCCAGCCAGCGTGCGCGCGAGGCCAGCGTGCACAGGCGCAACGCTAACGGCAGCTTCAAGGCCGAGCCGCAGGAGAAGCCTACGGTCGTCACCTCGTTCACGGGCGGCGGCGGCATCTATTCCACCGCGCCCGATTATCTGACCCTGCTCCAGGCGCTGCTCAATGGCGGAAGCCTGCGCGGCACCACGCTGCTCAAGCCCGAGACGGTGGCGCTGATGTCGGAGAACCAGATCGGCGACCTCGAAGCCGGCATCATGAAGACCACCAATCCGGCACTCTCTAGCGACGTCGATTTCTTTCCACACGTGCGCAAGCGCTGGAGTTTCGGCCACATGATGACGCTCGATCCAGTGGCTGGCGGCCGCAAGGCGGGCAGCCTGACCTGGGCCGGCCTGCTCAACACCTACTACTGGATCGATCCCGCCTCCGGCATCGCCGGCGTCATCATGATGCAGGTGTTGCCCTTCGCCGATGCACCCGCGCTGAAGCTTTATCGCGCCTTCGAGCGCGGCGTCTATCACGCCATCAAAGCCGCGTGACTTGGCCACGCCTTATTTGTGATTATTTCATCCAAGACGTCGCAGCGGCCGGAGAATAGTGTGATGCCGGGATGGCAAGATATCCAGCAAGAGAAGCAGCGTTGAGACTGAAGCTTCTTGTCCTGATCGGCTGCCTGGTGTCCGCGCCGCCCACTTTCGCGCAAGACCCTCTGGCGGACGCGCCGCGAAAACTTTCGCTTGCAGCAACGCGCGAACCGGTCAGTGCCCAATGCCGCCGGGTCGAGAACGCCGGTCCCTCAAACCTTGCTCCCGTCGTCCTGCGCCGCACCTTCAATGATGATTTCAACGTGCATCCGCTCGCGCACGGACGGTGGGTGCCGCATTACGCCGGCGGCGCGATGTGGCCCGAGGCGCAATACTGGGGCGGCAGCACCTCGCAGCTCAGGCGCCAGACCAAGCCCAACGGCGAGCAGCAGATTTATGTCGATCCCCGCTATGCGGGGCTTGCAAAAAAGCCGCTCGGGCTCAATCCGTTTCGAGTCCGCAACGGCGTGCTGTCGATCGTCGCAAGCCGCACGCCGCCCGAGCTGAAGCCGGTGCTGTTCAACAATGCCTATATCTCGGGCATCCTGACCACGCAGGGCTGGTTCTCGCAGAAGTACGGATATTTCGAGATCCGCGCGAAGGTTCCGGTCGGCACCGGCGTCTGGCCCGCGTTCTGGATGCTCGCCGATGATGGCGGCTGGCCGCCGGAGATCGACGTCCTGGAAGGACGCGGGCAGCGTCCGGGTGACCTCGTGATGACGACCCATTGGCGCATTCCCACAACCCAGAAGATCGAGTCCTGCGGCTTCGACTTCCAGCTCGCGGACGCCGCGCTGGCCTTCCACAATTACGGTATGCTGTGGGCGCAGGACCGGATAATCTACTTCATCGACCGCAAGCCGGTGTCCGATATCAAGGTCCCGATCGGCTTCGATGATCCCATGTACATGATCGTCAACCTCGCCATGGGCTCGAAATGGTTCGGCGGCGTCGGCGTCGTCGACGGCGAGTCGCCGGAGATGGTCGAATTCCAGATCGACCGGATTTCGGCCTACCAGATCGATCCGTTCCAGCCGTATAAGCCACCGCAACCGCAGGGTGCTCAGCCGATCAAGGCGAGTTTCGAGGGAGAAAGCGATGCCCGGTAGGTTCTCGCGCCGGAATTTTGCCAGGCTTGCCGGCCTTGCCGGTTTTTCGATGGTTTCGCCGGCCGCGGCGAAGGACAGCCGCACGAGCGCGGCCAACGAAAAAAGCGCGCCCGCGAGCTTCCCGGACGGCTTTGTCTGGGGCACGGCGACATCGGCCTATCAGATCGAAGGCGCGGTCCACGAAGACGGGCGCGGTCCCTCGATCTGGGACACCTTCAGCCACACGCCGGGCAAGATCGATGACAACACCAACGCCGATCGCGCCAATGATCATTATCACCGCTACAAGGAAGACGTCGGCCTGATCAAGCAACTTGGCGCAAAGGCCTATCGCTTCTCGATCGCCTGGCCGCGCGTGTTTCCGAACGGCGACGGCGCCCCCAATCCGAAAGGCCTCGATTTCTACAACCGCCTGATCGACGAGTTGCTGGCCCGGGGCATCGAGCCCTATGCGACACTCTATCACTGGGATCTGCCGCAATCCCTGCAGGACCGCGTCGGCGGATGGCGGTCGAGCGACACATCAAAGGCCTTCGGCGATTATTCCGGCTATGTCACCGAGCGGCTGAGCGACCGCGTGAGAAACTTCTTTACCATCAACGAGTGCGGACGCTTCCTCAATTTCGGCTATGGCTGGGGCATCGACGCGCCGGGCCTGAAACTGCCGACCGGCGAATTGAACCAGGCCCGTCACAACGTCGTGCTGGGCCACGGCTTCGCCGTGCAGGCGATCCGCGCCCACGCGCGCGCCGGCACGCGCGTTGGCCTTGCGGAGAACATCGCCGCCTGCGTGCCTGCGATCGACACGCCGGAGCATGTTCGCGCCGCCGAGATCGCCATGCGCGAACTGAACTCCGGCGTTCTGGGCGTGATCCTGGAAGGAAAGTACACGGAAGGCTATCTCGACTACGCCGGCAAGGACGCGCCGAAGTTCAACGCGGAAGAATTGATGATCATCGGCTCGAAGATCGATTTCGTCGGCCTCAACATCTATACCCCGCAATGCTACATCGAGCCAAAGGACAAGGGGGCAGGCTTCCACATCCTCCCCTTCCCCGCCTCGTTTCCGCACATGCAATCCAAGTGGCTGCTGATCGCTCCCGAAACAGCGTATTGGGCGCCGCGGCTGACGGCAAAGATCTGGAACGTCGATACCATCTATATCAGCGAGAACGGCACCTCGTCGGACGACAAGATCGCGGCCGACGGCAAGGTCTACGACCTCGACCGCATCATGTACCTCCGCAACTACCTGATGCAGCTGCAGCGTGCGATCGCCGATGGCGCGCCGGTCCGCGGCTATTTCCTCTGGAGCCTGATGGACAATTTCGAGTGGATCTGGGGCTTCGAGCAGCGCTTCGGACTCTACCACGTCGACTTCCAGACACTGGAGCGGCTCCCGAAGCTCAGCGCAGAGTTCTACCGCAACGTGATCGCGACGAACGCGGTGAGCTCGTGACGGGGTGCTAGCGCCGCTCCCATCGCGCCGGCACCCGATCCGATTCAAACTGTCAAACGGCCGCGCCGTCATTGCGAGGAGCGATAGCGACGAAGCAATCCATACTGCATCGGCGGAACCAGTGTGGATTGCTTCGCTGCGCTCGCAATGACGAGCAACCACCGTCCCGCGACGCGTTTTGCGCCCGAGTACGGAAGCACAATATTTTCCGCGGAGGGGCTTGAGGATCCAGGGCGCGCAAACGCTGCACACCTCTCTCGACCAAAAAGCGTCCTGACGCAGCTTATGAAGGATTACGGTCAGCAACATTGACTGATCGCGAGCCGCGTCGAAAGCGCACGCGAAGCGGCGCTCATCGATATCGACAGGGCGTGATGGAGGGTATTCAATGTCGGACAAGAGACCCGCAAGAGGTCCCGCGACAGACGCATTCATTGATTTCAATAGGGAGAAACGAAATGTCCTTCGTCACGCGACGATTGGCGGCGTTTTCAACCGCCCTCATCGTGCTTGCTGCCAGCGGAAGCAGCGCGCCTGCCCAGAAGAAATACGATCCGGGCGTTACCGATACGGAGATCAAGATTGGCAACATCATGCCTTACAGCGGGCCGGCGTCGGCCTATGGCGTGATCGGCAGGACCGAGGCGGCTTACTTTCGCAAGATCAACGCCGAAGGCGGCATCAACGGCCGCAAGATCAACTTCATTTCCTATGACGATGCCTACAGCCCGCCAAAAGCGGTGGAGCAGGCGCGCAAACTGGTCGAGAGCGACGAAGTTCTCCTGATCTTCGACCCGCTCGGCACACCTTCGAACACCGCCATTCAAAAATACATGAATGCGAAGAAGGTGCCGCAGCTGTTTGTCTCCAGCGGCGCGACCAAATGGAATGATCCGCAGAACTTCCCGTGGACCATGGGCTGGCAACCTAACTACCAGAGCGAGGCACGGATCTACGCGCGGTATATCTTGACGAATAAGCCGAACGCTAAGATTGGCGTGCTCTACCAGAACGACGATTACGGCAAGGACTATCTCAAAGGCCTGAAGGATGGCCTCGGCGACAAGGCCGCGTCGATGATCGTTGCCGCGGACGCCTATGATGTGGCCGAGACAACCGTCGACTCGCACGTCGTCAAGATGAAATCGCTGAATGCCGACGTGTTCGTCGATGTCGCCACACCGAAATTCGCTGCGCAGGCCATCAGAGAGATGGCCGAGATCGGCTGGAAGCCGCTGCACATCCTCAACAGCGTCGCCACCTCCATCGGCGCCGTGATCAAGCCGGCCGGCTTTCAGAACGCGCAAGGTATCATCTCGGTCGCCTACCTGATGGACCCGCTCGACCCGACATGGAAGGATGATCCGGGCATGAAGGCGTTCGACGAATTCCTGGCCAATTATTTTCCCGAAGGCAACCGGGCCGACAGCCTGCTGGTGACCGGCTACAATGAGGGCCAGACGCTGGTTCAGGTGCTGAAGCAGTGCGGGGACAATCTCACGCGCGAGAACGTGATGAAACAGGCCGCAAACCTCAAGAAGTTTCGAACCACGAATCTGCTGCCCGGCATCACGATCAACACCAGCCCGATTGATTTCGCGCCGATCAAGCAGGTCAGGCTCAGGAGGTTCGAGGGCCAGACATGGGTGCTGTTCGGGCCGCTGCTCAGCAGCGAAGTCGGCGGGTAGGTCCGGTCAACCTGATTTCGCATGGAGGAGCGTCGTCGCGAGTGACGATCAACTCGCGTCTCGACCGCTGCAGGGACATGACGAGATTCGGACCGGAGCGATAGAGGATGGCTTCGCCCATTGCGGACGGCGCGCAGGTCCCTCCTTCCAATGGCAGTCCCCGCGCAACCCGCCTTTGGCCAATGGCGCGGGGGACCATGTGACTTCGCCATCCGCGGCACCGGCCTTCGCCTACCGCCTTCGTCGAAGGCGGACTTCGGTGGTCAACGGTGTGGCTCCGCCGGGCTTAGGCGTTACTCGTCGGTTGACCCTCCGCGTCCATCGCATCCCGCAAGCCAACACGCGTGCGGGTCGGCCGCGACGGCCGGCGGCGCAGCGTTCAGCCAATCGCTGCCCTGTCCATCGGCGCGATGGAGGAACCTGCTTGCGCGATCCCGGTTGTTCCCGCTTCTACGGGAGGAGCTTGTGAGGAAAGCCCTCTACGATAGCGAAAGCCTCGACATGCGCAGGCCTGTAACGGCGCTCAAGATCGCACTCGGTATTGTGCTCTGCTTTTCGGCTGCAGAGGATTTGCAGGGGCAGGCGTGCCAGGGCTGCATTTGCAGCGGCAGCTCGGATGTGCATCCAGCGACAACCCTGCAGGAATGCATTCACGGATGCTCGACGCTCCAGCTTGTATGCACCGGAAGAGACATCCTGCCGACGACGACTGTCATCGGCCTTGGATTTGGCGGACAACCCAAAAGCGTGCCAAAGGACTGCACGATCCGACGTGTGGCAAATGGAGGGATGCTTACCGACAAGCCGGCATCCGGCTGTCCTAAGGGACACGACGGCAAACATTGATTGTCGGCCTGCCGCGCTGCGGTCCGGCAAACGATCCGCCTCGATCCAAGAGTCGAGAGATGGGAGATCACCAACCAGCTTTGCGCACAAACCCACAATTCACCGGGGGGACGGCGCGGTCGTCGGCCCTGCGGCAGGCGGCACCATGATGGCGGTGAAGCGCTGGCTGACGCCGCGCAGACCCAATAGCGTTGATTGAACGCCGAACTCGGACTTGACGAACCGCGGAGCTCGCGCCGCGAGTTGCTCCATGGCAGCGACACAAGCGGCATCTTCACCAAAGCACAAGGCTGCCCATCCGACCTCGAGGGCGGAGGGATCTGGCAAATGCCCGCCACTGGAGTTGACAAGGCGCCTCGTATAGACGGGGTGGTCGGGGCTGTAGAATGCGACCGCAAAAGCGAGGTCATCGTCGCCGCCGACAGCGGAAAGCGCGGTATCGAACTGCGCGTGCCATTGCCCGGTCAATTCTGCCGCGGCCTTCCGATAGAAATTGCGGCCCTCGTGCAGTGGGTGGTTGTTTCGATAAAGGGCATGAACCGGCGCGACCAGGACGACTGCCAGTAACGCTATGCCGATGACAGTGACCGCGAGATTGACGGAATAAAAGCGCTCAATCGGATAGCTGGCGGCGCAGACGATCAAGATCGCGAACAGGAAAAGGCCCTGCAGAGCCCAAATTGGTTCCATGTCGGTTCGCAGCACCAGCGTCGTGATAACGGGAAAGACGATCGTTCCGACGCTGACGAGAAACAGCAACCATAGGCCGGGGTTCATCGCCCGGAAGTCCTGAGGAAACCTCTTGAGCCGTTCTCCCGCGATCAGAACCCAGGCCGCTGCAGGGAGCGCAAGGACCATCGCAACGCCCGGGATGAAAAGCAACGCTTCGCTCAGTGCGCGAGCAACGGGCTTACCAGCATGCGTGAGCGCATAAGAGCATGGCTTCGCTCCTGTCGTTGCCAGCCAATACAAATGCGGTCCGAGCGCAACAAGGCCGATAGTCAGCGAAACCCAAGGCGCCGAAGAGCGAAAATAAGCGCGCCGCTGTGGATGCAAGATCGCGGCGACAACGAAACTGGCAATCAAAAAAGCCGAATAATATTTGCCAAGCATTGCAAGGGCGGCAGCAGCGCCGGCAGCGGCGGCCCATCCGGCTTGGCGCGTTTCGAATGACCGCAGGAAGCAATAGGTGGCCAACGGCCAGGTCGCGAGAAGAACCGCGTTCGCATTGAACCGCTGCGCATGAACCTGGTAGGTCGGCAGCAGCATCAGAAGCAGCAGCACCACCAGTCTCTTGTCGCCCCTTGTGAAGCGGCGCGAAATGAGATCGACGATCCACAATGCGACTGCCGAATTGACCAACGCCATCAACTGGAAGGACCAGTTGCTGAGTGGAAAAATCGACGTCCAGGCCCGCGCGACCCACCCCATCAGCGGTGGGTGTTTAGAGGAGCCCCATTCAAGGCTGCGCCCGAGCGTCCATGTTTCCAGAACATCCGGATGCAGATCGCCGTTGAAATATGCGATTGAGAGAAACGCCTGCCAAACTGCGACGAACCCAATGAGCAAAAGCGGAATGGCCCAACCTGCCTCGATACCGTCCATCCACCTTAGAAAGGGACGTCGCCAACGCGCCGGTGACGCTTCTGAGCGAGCAGCCATTGCCGAGAAGCGAGCACAAACCGGAATCCAAATTCGTTGCAGGAAGAGGCTAAGCAAGTTGGCGTTCCTCTCCCGCTGCGCGAAACAAATTCAGGCCGTTTCTAGAGAGCGGTTGGCCGAGATCGATCCCGTCGATTCAATCCCGCGCTGTCCCGATGATGACTGCAAGCCTGCACCCAGGAGCGCGCAGGCGCTCGAGGCACTGTTTGGCCGTCGGTCTTGGGACGCCTGAGATGGAGCGAGGCGAACTTGATGCTTCGCTCTCCGCCGTATGCATGGGGGTCTCGCGCCGAAGGACCCAGCTCATCGCGCAAGCCGCGCCTCTCAGCGCCTGCCGGATGGTCGTGTTGAACGTCCGGTCGTCTTCGATTGGCAGAACGCGCATCGTCGGGTCCTTGCGCAGGAGGGGATAAAGGCCGACAATTCTTGCGCCCCAGACTTAGTGCAGACTTAGGGCGATCTGCAGCGCGAAGAGGGCCTTGGCAGAATTGCCGATAAGCGAATCCGCGTGCCCGAAACGCAACTCGGTCCCGCCGTCCTTACTTGCGACTGCCGATCAGGTGATCGAATGACCGTGACCATTTAGCTGGCCGAGCGCGTCTGATTTTTTTCGACATCAACCAGCACCTCTTTATCGATGCACGTTACACGTTAGACTGTCGGCCCAGGCGTCGTTGCAATCTGACAACCTCGAACAGTGGCGTAACCGCCATGGTCGTGACGTGTCGCAGCATCAGACGGATTGCTGCAGCTCCGCTTGCAGCCACATTCTCACCATGCCAACCCTGAAGAGCAGCGCATCGGGCCGCGAGCCGAGGCCTTCCGCCGATCGCAGAAGAGTTCGTCCTATGGGCGCTGCTGCTCCCGATTCTGGCCTGTGTCGCCAGACCGCTCGTCGAGAGGCCCCTGATCCTGGCTGTCTTCAAGAAGCGCGCGACGGCCTCCGGCAAAATCCTTTGAAGCATTGAAGGAAACGCGATGACAATGAGGAGAAACGCCATGACAAGACTTCCGTCGATCAGCCCTGGAAGGCAGCTGGTGGTGCTGGGCCTCACCGCACTTGTGCTGGCTGCAAGCATACCCACCACGGGCGCCGTCGTCTGCGCCCGCGGGGTCGATCGCGCCGGATGCGTTGCACCTCATGGAGCGGTGGTGGTCAGACGGCCCATTCACCCCTACCCTGTTTCTCACCACGGGTGTTATTGGCGCGCCGGCGTGCGAATCCGTCGGTGAATAGCCCAGCGCCTGTCGGAAGCGTGCCAAAGGATTGCACGATCCGGCCTGTAGCAAACGGAGGGATGCGACAAGCCCGCATCCGGCTGTCCTAAGGGACACGACGGCAAACATTGATTATCGGCCCGCCGCGCGGCGATCTGGTAAACGTGTGCGACCGTGCAATCGCGCCTGCGGCGGAACATCCCACACCCGGCGGCATTACATGCGGTCGCTATGAACGAAACCGCTGTCGATCCGCTTCGCTCAGGGCTCTTCCAGTATGCAAACCGCGGATCGTGGCGATCCGGCATTTCATCGGTGGCGGCGGAAAAACGCCAGTGCAGTTGATGAGCATGTCGAACTGACTCTGTCAACCGAGATAGGCGGAGTTGAAATGACTTCGTCAGTTGATAGAGTGCCCAAATCAATTCGGAAAACGTCATGGGGTCGGAATCGCATGTTGTCATTATCCTCGACAATGAGGAAGGGGTTGGTGGCTCTTGTCATCGCGTTCGTGGCTGGAGCGAGCAGGGCCGAAAGCGGGGCATCCCAGGAAACCGTCGCGGCGCACGTGATGGCCGCGACGCGCGCTGCGGGCGACGATCTAAAATCGCTGATGTCTCTTTGCAAGCCGGCGCCGGCTCAGAGACCGTCGCAAGAGCAGGTCGACAAGCTTCTCGCAAAAGCCATTGCCGAGCCCAGGCCGTCTCCGGGAAAGGCCTTCGACAATCTCTACTTTGTCGGCGCCAAATGGGTCAGCTCATGGGCCATCAAGACGTCCGACGGCATTATTTTGATCGACGCCTTGAACAATGCCGATGAGGCAGAATCCCAGATCGTGGGCGGTCTGCGCAAGCTCGGCATGGATCCGGCGCAGATCAAGTACATCATCGTGACGCACGCACACGGCGATCACTACGGTGGCGTTCCCTTTCTCGTGCAGAAGTACCACCCGCGCGTCGTCATGAGCGCCGCCGACTGGACCATGACTGAAACCCAGCTCGAGTTTACGTCCCCGCTCTGGCCCGCGCCTCCAAAGCGCGACATGGCCGTGAACGACGGCGACGAAGTCCGGCTAGGTGACACCACTATCAAGCTCTACCTGACACCCGGTCACACCATGGGTACGCTGTCGCCCGTCTTTGACGTGCGAGATGGCAAGAGTACGCATCGCGTGATGCTTTGGGGCGGAACGGGATTCAATTTTGGCAAGGATTTGCCGCGGCTCGCAAGCTACATCGACAGCACGGCGCGCATGCAATCGCTGGCGACGCAGCAGCATATCGACGTGCTGATTTCGAACCATTCAGGTTTCGACAATGCATTGCAGAAACTCGCCTCGATCCAAGCCGGCTCTGCACAGCCCAACCCGTTCGTTATGGGAACTCCGGCGGTCGAGCGCGCGCTGACTGCGATGCGCGAGTGCGCTGAAGCTAATCGCGACCGCTTCGAGCTGGAGCCCTGATTGGAGACGGCTTCCAATGGTGGATCAGAGAGAGCAAGCAGGCAGGATCGTTCCAGGGCTGCGGGCGCGTTGGCAGGCCAAGCTCTGCTACGAATTGCCTGAGAGCTTCGGACGCACGAACCGTCCCAACGCGAGCGCCAGTTCCTTCTGTGCTTCTTCCGTCGCCGGCTCGTTGTAGTGAAGCACGCCGGGCATCATTGCGCCGCGTCATGCGGCTTGAGATAAAGTCGGAGAAAGGCGACCGTAGCGTCGTGAGCGCGGCGCGTGATCTCGCGCGCGGACGGTCGATC
This sequence comes from Bradyrhizobium sp., assembly GCF_035309285.1. Classification (GTDB taxonomy): domain Bacteria; phylum Pseudomonadota; class Alphaproteobacteria; order Rhizobiales; family Xanthobacteraceae; genus Bradyrhizobium. The sequence goes on from NZ_DATGFH010000161.1 coordinate 44,260, forward strand.
GGCGACACCGAGCAGCAGGCTGACCAGCAGGCTGCCCCACAGCAGCCCGTAAAATTGTTCGGCCATTTCACCCACCTCTCCGTCGAGAAGTCCGGCCGATCGGGCCTGATCCATGAGTCCCCGCAAGGCGGTCCGACTGGTCCCGCGACCGATCGAATCCAGAGCCCGCGCAACCTCGGGCGCACGGACCGCCTCTGCGATCGCGAGTCGAAACACGCCGATCACCGCGGGGTCGCTGATCTCGCGCAGAAGGCGGACTCCGAAAGAAGTCAGCGTCGCGCCAAGAGTTTTCCGGTCGCGCGGTACCGGCAAATCGGCCGGCATCTGGAGCCGCCTGGCCCGCGCGCCGATGCATGCAGCAAGCAACTCGTCCTTGTTGCCGACCAGCGCATAAAGCTCTCGCTTCGAGACCCGTGCGCGCGTTGCGATTTCAAGCGTGCTCGTCCCCGCGTAGCCGGATTCCCGGAACGCCGAGAACGCGGCCTCGAGGATGCGCCGGCGAACCGGGGTTTCCTCCGCCTCTTTCTGAAGCTGTTTCACATCGATCTCGAATTCTTTCGCTTGATTAGGTACCACAGAGTACCATCGGCCCGGTAGGATATGGTACCAATAGGTACCGCGTCAAGACGCGCGACGGTGCGATCCACACCGGACTGATCGGCGCGGGCGGCACGGCTGCACGAACGCCCTCCCCGACTATCCGCGGCGAGCGGCCCGCAAGCCTTGCGGGTTTCCGTGAAACTTACTTGATCGGCGCGTGATGCGGCTGGAACAGCCGGCCCTTTTCGGTCACCGCCGCAATCGCGAGCGCGACCAGCGCACAGATGAAGAAGCCGGTCGCGAACGGCACCAGCGTGCCGTCATAGCTCTGGCCGATCGCCATGCCGACGCCGATGCCGAGCAGCGTCGTGATCGAGCCGTAGAGCGACGAGGCCGTGCCGGCAATGTTGCCGTGCGGCTCCATGGCGAGCGCCGTGAAGTTCGCCATCATCAGCCCGAAGGCGAACATCATCAGCGCCGACAGCACCATGAACAACGGCAAGGGCAGCGCGTGCAGCTTCACGGCCAGCAACATCGCCGCGGCAACAAGCGCGTAGCCGATCAGCGCGCCATGCGACATCACGCGCATGCCGAGACGCCCGACCAGGCGCGCGTTGACAAAGCCCGCGATCGCAACGCCGACCGCCACGGCCGCGAACGCGAGCGGGAAATAGTGACCGAGCCTGTAGATGTCGGTGAACACCTGTTGCGACGAGAACACGAAGGCGAACATCGCGCCCCAGACACCGCCGCAGGCGAACGCATAGCCGAGCGTCTGACGATTGGTGATAGTCTGCCGGAACGCAGACAACACTTCGCGCACCGCGAGCGATTTGCGCATGTCCGTCGGGAGCGTTTCCGGCATGCGCAGCGCGCTCCAGATCAGCGCCATCATGCCGTAGAGCATGAGTGCGATGAAAATGCCGCGCCACTCTGAAAGCAGCAGCACCGCCTGTCCGAAGGACGGCGCGACCACCGGCACCGCAATGAAGACCATCATCGCAAGCGACATCACATGCGCCATGCGCCGACCGGCATAACAGTCGCGGACGATCGAGGTGGCGATCACGCGCGTCGCGGAGGTGCCGAGCCCCTGCAGCGCCCGGGCCAGGAGCAGCAGCTCGAACGACGGCGCGGCGATCGCAAGCAGGCTCGCGACGGAATAGAGGATCATCCCGCCAAGCAGCACCGGCCTGCGGCCGAAACGATCCGCCAACGGCCCCATCGCGAACTGGCCGACGCCGAAGCCGGTCAGGAACGTCGACAGCACAAGCTGCGCGCGATTGGCGTCAGTCAGCGCGAAGGCGGAGCGGATGTTCGGCAGCGCCGGTAACATCATGTCCATTGCCAGCGGGTTCAGCGCCATGATGGCGGCAATGGCGACAACGAATTCCGGAAAGCCCATCGGGCGATGGCCTGAGGAGACCCAGGCATCGGCATTGATTTCAGTCACGAAGCAACCTCTTGCAGAGGCTGCATTTAATCGACCGTGCTGCGGCGCACAACGCGCGATTTGGGCATGGGTGGGTGGCGGCGCCGGACTAGGTCGCCCAATTTATCGGCACAAGCTGCCTAACCGGCAACGCCGAGCATGCCTTTCAGCTTCATTACGGCGCTGTCGGGCGTTGTCAGCACCGGCCTGCCTGTGGCCTCAGCAACCTTCTCGGCCGCCGGCGCCATGCTGTATTGCGCGAGCGCGATGACGTCGCAGTCGCGCAAATCCTTCGCGGCTTCCGTCACAAGACGGTCATGCTCGGCGCGATCGCCGCGATCGAGGGCAGCCAGCGCACCTTCCGCAAGTTTCGGCACGAGCGCGATGGATGCGGGAAACTCCCGGGGCATCGAGGCCAGCGTCGGCGGAAATGACGATAACAGCCCGACCTTGCGGCCTGCTTTCGCGGCCTGCTCGATCATCGCCTCGTTCGGCTTCAACACCGGCATCGGCGCATGCGCGCCGGCCACCGCCTCGATGCAGGGACCGAACGCCGAGCAGGTGAAGAGGATGCCGTTGGCGCCGGTGCGCGCCGCATAGTTTCCGATCGCGAGGAAACGTTCGGTCATGGCATCGGTGAGCTCGCCGTCGCGCGCGAGATCGGCCGACAGGCTGTCATCGAGCAGGTTCATCAGCCGCGCTTCCGGCCAGAGCTTGGCGAAGGATGCTTCGATCGGGACGATCGAATGCTTCAGGGCATGAACGAGCGTGATGCGCATGATGGATCGGTGCTTCTTCTCCCTCGCCCCGCTCTTCGCGGGGAGAGGGTTGGGGTGAGGGGCTGCTTCCGCCCAAACGGTGAGAAACGGACTCGCGGAGAGCCCCCTCACCCGATCGCTTCGCGATCGATCTCTCCCCGCGAAGAGCGGGGAGAGATGAACACACGTGTCCTTACTTGAACTGCAGGGCGTACATCAAGCCGCCCTTGGTCCAGAGTCCATTCAGCCCGCGCTCGAGGTGCAGCGGGCTGGTCTTGCCGACATTGCGCTCAAAGATCTCGCCGTAATTGCCGCCCGCCTTGATTGCCTGCTGCATCCACTTGTTGTCGAGCCCCAGCCGCGAACCAAAATCGCCGGAGATGCCGAGCAGGCGCTGCACGGCGGGCGCATCCGACTTTGCCTTCTCGTCGACATTGGCCTGGGTCACGCCGAGCTCTTCCGCCTCGACGAGACCGTAATGCAGCCAGGCGACGATATCGGTCCAGACCTCGTCGCCATTGCGGGTGAACGGACCGAGCGGCTCCTTGCTGATGGTGATCGGCAGCACGACATAGTCGGCCGGATTGGGCGCGGCGGTGGCGACCGCGCCGGCGAGCGCGGAAGCGTCCTGGGTCATGGCGTCGCAGCGGCCGCCGAAGAAAGTCTGGTACATGGTGTCGACGCGGTCGAACACCAGCGGCTTCCAATCGATGCCGTTGGCGCGACCGTAATCGCCGAGCGTGACTTCGTGCGTGGTGCCCTGCGCGACGCAGACGGTCGCTCCTTTCAAATCCTTCAGCTCCTTGACGCCGGCGTCCTTCTTCACGACAAAGCCCTGACCGTCATAGAAGTTGATCGGTCCCTGCCTGAGGCCGAGCGTCGCGCCGCGCAAGAAGGTCTCCGTCGAGTTGCGATAGAGCACGTCGATCTCGCCCGACTGCAGCGCGGTGAAACGGTTCTGCGCGGTGAGCGCGACGTAGCGCACCTTGTTCGGATCGTTGAAGATGCCGGCGGCAAGCGCGCGGCAATAGTCGACGTCAAGTCCTTTGAAATTGCCTTGCGAATCCGGCATCGAGAATCCGGCAAAGCCGGTCGAGACGCCGCACACCAGCGTGCCGCGCTGCTTGATGGTGTCGAGCGTGGCCGCCGAGGCACTCGAAACGCCAACGGCAAGCAACGCTGCAGTCGTAATCACTCCCCACTTCATTGCACTCTCCTCCTGGTTATCAACTTTTTTAGTGACCTGTCTTTCTAGTGACCTGCACTTTTCAACGCACTGTCGACCGCGCTACCCAGCCGATCGACAATCATGTCGATATCGGCAGGCGTGCAGATATAAGGCGGCGCCAGCAACACATGGTCGCCATTCTTGCCGTCGGCCGCGCCGCCCGACGGATAGCAGCCGAGGCCCCCCTCGAACGCCGCCGCCTTGATCTTCTGATGAAGCTTCAGACCTGGATCGAAGGATTTTCGCGTGGCGCGGTCCTCGACCAGCTCGATGGCCTGGAACAGGCCGCGGCCCCTGATATCACCGATATGACGGTGATTGCCGAAGCGCTCGATCAGCCGCCGCTCCAGATGTTTTCCCAGCTCCTTGACGCGATCGAGCAAGTTCTCCTCGGCGATCACGCGCTGTACCTCGAGCGCGGCAGCACAGGCCATCGGATGTCCCAGATAGGTATGGCCGTGCTGGAACGCGCCCGAGCCCTGCCGGATCGCGTCGACAATACGGTTTGTCGTGAGCATCGCGCCGATCGGCTGATAGCCGCCGCCCAGCCCCTTGGCGACGGCCTGGATGTCGGGCGCAACGCCCTCCTGCTCCCACGCATGCATCGTGCCGGTGCGGCCCATGCCGCACATGACTTCATCGAGGATCAACAGCGCGCCGTGCCTGTCGCAGATCTCGCGCACCGCGCGGAAATAACCTTCCGGCGCGGTCACCGCACCCGCGGTCGCGCCGACCACGGGCTCGGCGATGAACCCGGCAACCGTGTCGGGCCCGAGCCTGAGGAATTCGGCATCGAGCTCTGCCGCCAGCCGCGCGATGAAATCCGCCTCTGATTCGCTGTCTCGCTTCTCATGATAGGCGAAAGCCGGCGTGACATGGCTGAAGGACGGCGACAACAGCGGCGCATAGGGCTCGCGCCGCCACGCATTGCCGCCGGCCGACAGCGCGCCGAGCGTGTTGCCATGATAGCTCTGCCGGCGCGCGATGAAGTGCGCCCGCTTCGGCTCGCCAACCTCGATGAAATATTGCCGCGCGATCTTGATCGCGGCCTCGATCGCTTCCGATCCGCCGCTGACGAAATAGGTATAGGCAAGCCCGCCGGGCTCATGGCCGACCAGATGATCGGCGAGCGTCTCGGCCGCTTCCGAAGAGAAGAAGGCGGTATGCGCATAAGCAAGCTTCGACGCCTGCTTCGCCATCGCCTCCAGCACGCGCGGATGCTGATGGCCGAGGCAGGACACCGCCGCCCCGCCGGATGCATCGAGCACCTTGCGGCCGTCCTCGCGGATCAGCCAGATGCCCTCGCCGCCGATCGCCTTGGGCGGCGTCTCGCGCAGGCTTCGATGCAGGACGCGGGTGGTGGCCATGGTGATCAACCTTTCCCGGTGACGTATTGCGACATCGCCACGAGGCGGGCCTCGGTCGCTTCAAGTCGCTTCTTCGCGTCCGCGCCGCCGAGCGAGAAGGTGACCGCGGCAAGCGATTGCGCGATCGCGATCGCACCGGTCAGGCTCGGAAAAAATCCGGGCGAGGACGCAGATTCATAGAGCAGGAGGTGATCGGCGCCTTCGGCCATTGGCGCCATGAGGGAATCGGTGATCGCGATCAGGCTTGCGCCCGCTCCGTGCGCCGCACGCGCCGACTCAACGCTTGCGGTCGAATAGGGCATGAATCCGATCACGACGACGGCGTCACCGGAGCGGAACGCGCCGAAGTCGAGATCCTGCGGCCCCGAACCGCCGACGAGGTGCACATCATCAGAGCGGAACAGGCGAAGCTGATAGTTGAGCAGCTCGGCAACACTGCGACAGCTTCGAAAGCCCGCGATCCAGATTTTCCGCGCGGCGTGCAGCGCCCTCGCTGCTCCCGCAACCGCGTCGGAGGAAATGCGCGCAAGACCTGCAGCTTCGGCGTCCAGCTTGTCTGAGATCAGCGAGACGTCGGCATTCGGCCCATGACGCCGGCCGCGCGCACGGCCCGAGAACGGCGAGGATTGCGCCGGCCGGCGCGCTTCGGTCAGCGCCGCGCGCAGTCCGTCCCAGCCGGAATAGCCGAGCGCCTTGGCGAGGCGCGTGAAGGAGGCGGGATCGGCGCCGGCGACGGAAGCGAGTTCCCGCATCGAGCGCGTGGTGGCGTCGTAGTCGTTAGCGGCGACAAAACGGCCGACTTCCTGCAGCCGCATCGGCAGCGAGGGCAATGCGCTGCAGAGCTCGTTCAAGGGCGAGGATTTCGACGGCTGCTCGGGCATGAAACAAATGTTGCATATTCCTTCATTCAATGCAACATATGAAACGCGCCGACGACACCCGACCTCGCTTGTTCAAGGAATCGTGCCGTGACGACACCTGCGCCGACGACCTCTGCACCCAAACGCCCTCCCCGCCGGCGGATGAATTTCCGGGCGTTACTCTGGCAGATCGTGGTGGTCGCAATCGTGGTCGGCATCGCGGCCTGGCTGTGGTCGAACACTGTGCACAACCTGTCGGTCCGGCGCATCTCGACCGGCTTTGCCTTCCTCGGCCGCGAAGCCGGCATGCCGATCATCGATACCTGGCTCCCCTACAGTCCGAGGGATACCTACCTGTGGGCCTTCGTCGTCGGTGTCGTCAACACGCTGCGGGTGGCCGTGATCGGCGTCGTCCTCGCGACGATCCTCGGCACCCTGGTCGGCATCTCCCGGCTTTCCTCCAACTGGCTGTTGTCGCGGCTCTCACTGGTCTATGTCGAGGTGCTGCGCGACATTCCACTCCTGCTGCAGCTTTTGTTCTGGTACGTGCTGATGCAGGGACTGCCACCGGCACGCGGCGCCTGGAAGCCGATCAACGGCGTCTTTCTTTCCAATCGCGGCCTGATCGTGCCTTCGCTTCCGCTCGATGGCGGACAAGCGTGGGTGATCGGTACCGCGCTGCTCGGGCTCGTGGCGTTCTACTTTCTGCGCTGCGACTTGCTCGCCCGCCAGGTGCGGGACGGCCATCCTCGGCGTATCTGGCCTTATGGAATCCTGTTCGTGATCGCCGCACCGGCGCTGCTGTCTTGGTGGCTCGGCGTTGCCTGGACCCCGACGATGCCCGTATTGCGCGGCTTCAATTTTGCCGGCGGCTGGACCTTTGCGCCGGAATATTTCGCGCTGCTGATCGCACTGGTGACCTACACCTCAGCCTTCATCGCCGAGATCGTGCGTAGCGGCATCCAGGCCGTGCCGAAGGGACAGTGGGATGCGGCGGTCGCGCTGGGCTTGCGGCGCGGCTTCGTGCTGCGCCAGATCGTGCTGCCGCAGGCGCTGCGCGTCATTATCCCGCCGATGACGAGCCAATATCTGAACCTCACCAAGAACTCCTCGCTCGCGGTCGCGATCGGCTATCAGGACATCGTCTCGGTCGCCAACACCACATTGAACCAGACCGGGCAGGCGATCGAGTCGATCGCGCTGATCATGGCGGTGTTCTTGACCATCAGCCTTGGCATCAGCCTGTTCATGAACTGGTACAACGCCCACATCGCGCTGGTGGAGCGCTAAGGCCATGGCAATCGCAACCGAACTGCCGCAGATGCCGCGTCCCTCGAACCGCCCGCGCACAGGCGTGGACGCCTATCCTCTGCTGCGCTGGCTGCACGCCAACCTGTTCTCGTCGATCACCTCGACCGTCATCACGCTACTGTTGTTCGCGCTGCTCGCAAAAGTCATCGCCGGCTTTGTGCAATGGGGCATCCTGAATGCGGTCTGGAGTGTTCCCGGCAACGACACCGGCGCATGCCGGGCCGCGCGGGGCCTCGGGGCCTGCTGGGCGGTGATCCCGGAAAAATATCGCTTCATCCTGTTCGGAACCTATACTTACGACCAGCAATGGCGGCCGGCGCTCGCCACCCTGCTGTTCATTGCGCTGTTCTGTGTCTCCAGCCTGCGCTTCTTTTGGCGCAGAGAACTGGTGCTGATCTGGGCCGTGGCGCTGTCGCTGATCGGGCTCTTGATGTGGGGCGGCGTTCCCGGCCTGCCCTTCGTATCACAGGAACGCTGGGGCGGACTGCCGGTGACGCTTGTGCTGGCGACCTTCGGCCTCGCCTTCGGTTTCCCGCTCGGAATCCTCGTTGCGCTCGGCCGCCGCTCAAAGCTGCCGGCGATCCGCTCGCTCTGCGTGCTCTATGTCGAACTGATCCGCGGTGTTCCGCTCATCAGCCTGCTGTTCATGGCGAGCGTGATGTTTCCGCTGTTCATGCCCGAGGGCTTCAACATCGACAAGCTCCTGCGCGCGCAGATCGCGGTGGTGCTTTACGCCGGCGCCTATCTCGCCGAGGTGGTCCGTGGCGGATTGCAGGCGGTGCCGCGCGGACAGCACGAAGCGGCCGACGCACTCGGCCTCTCCTATTGGCGCAAGCAGCGGCTGATCATCCTGCCGCAGGCGATCCGCCATGTGATTCCGCCGCTGGTCAACACCTTCATCGCCTTCTTCAAGGATACCAGCCTCGTACTGATCATCGGCATCTTCGACCTGCTCACCACGGCGAAGACCGCGATCCTCGATCCCGCCTGGCAGGCCTTCAGCATCGAAGTCTACCTGTTTGTCGCCGTGATCTATTTCGTGTTCTGCTTTGCAATGTCCCGCTACAGCCGGCATCTCGAGGCACAGGGCAAACGCACCTGACCGGCCTCGCTTATGGTTAGGGCTTCGTAAAAGCCGGCCATTGAGGGGCACACCTCATGGTTTTGTGATCTCCCTCCTTAAACGAATATTAGAAGCTACCACCCTACCGTTGGCAGTCGAATTGCCTTAGCACCAGCGTGTTTCGATGAAGCTCCGCCGCCCGAGTCGTGCATCCATGGCTACTGTTGTCGCGAGCATGGCCGTGTTCGCTGCGGGCGGTCATTTCGTCGCACAAGCCATCATCGGAGGTCAGGAGCAGCAGCGGCTGCAAGAGCTGACCGAGATTGCGCTGCGCCGGTCGGAGGTCGCGGTCGACTTCGCCGCCGCCAGCGTCGACGAGCTCGCATCGATCGGCAAGCTCGATTGCGAACCGACGTCGCTGCAGCAGTTCCGCCTGCAGGCCTATCAGCGCTCCGCGGTCAAGGACGTGCGGCTCGTCAATCACGATGGCTCGATCGTATGCTCGGCCTATTCCGAGACGCTTGAGTTCGACAAGGACTGGGTCACCCGCCGCGACATGCTGGCGACCAGCGACGACAAGCTTCGCCTGTTCCGCGTCGAGCAATTCGGCGGCGACGCGCTCGGCGTGCTGCGCGACGTCGATCCCAAGCGCGGGCTCGTCGCCATTATCGGCATCAACTCCTACCTGTTCGACATCATGCCGGCCGAGCTGCGCGCGCACAGCGAGGTCGTGCTGGCGCTCAACAATGATCAGCAGCTTGCGCAGTTCTCGCTCGAGAATCTCGACCTTCAGGATCCCATCGAGCTGACGAAGACCTCCAGCCGCTATCCGCTCCATGCCACGATCCGCGTCGAGAGCAGCGCGCTCGCCAGGGCCTACGGGCATGGCTACTGGCCGGGGATGCTGGCCGCGCTCGGGCTCGGGCTCGCCTTCGGCGTGCTGCTCACCCGCGCGCTGCGTGTCGAAGGTCCCCTCGCCGATCTTGACCAGGCGCTGGCGCGAGCTGAATTCAGGCCGTTCTTCCAGCCGATCTTTCATCTCGCAACCGGCGAGATACTCGGCTGCGAGATGCTGGCGCGCTGGATTCGCGCGGACGGCAGCATCGTTCCACCGATGAAATTCATCCCCCTTGCCGAGCAAAGCGGACGCATTCGCGTCATGACCTGGCAGATCCTCGCCATCGCGCTGAAGGAACTGAACGCGCATCTGAGACATAGCAAGGAATTCAAGCTGTCCTTCAATGTTGTCCCGAGCCATCTCATGAGCGAGGGCTTTGTCGAGCAGCTCCGCAGGACCGTGGCCGACGCAAAAGTATCGGCGCGGCAGATCGTGCTCGAGATCACCGAGCGCGACGAACTGCAGGATCTCGGCAAGGCCGCTGAAATCGTGCGCGATCTGCGCGAGTTCGGCTTCAAGGTCGCGATCGACGACGTCGGCGTCGGCCATAGCGGGTTATCGCATTTGAAGGCGCTCGGCGCCAACACCATGAAGATCGACAAATTCTTCGTCGACACCATCAAGGACGAATCCACCTCGCGGATCGTCGAAACCCTGGTGCGGCTCGCCAGGGACCTGCAGATGACGGTAGTGGCCGAGGGCATCGAGACCGACCAGCAGATGCAGTCGCTGCTCGCCTGCGGCGTCGAGGAAGGTCAGGGTTATATCGTCTCGCCGCCGCTTCCTTGCGCGAAATTCATCGAGCTGATGCAAATCCGGCAGGCGCGTTTCACCGCCAAGAGCATCGTCGACGACGCCGCGCTGGTTGCCTGAACGGTTAGGCCGTGTACTCATAAAATCGGGATGCTTGCGTCAGGCCGCCTGATGTCGCGTGTCCTCAGGCACCGGATATGATGATGCGCGTCGATGGTCGGAATGGCTTTCAAGATCACGTCCCTTTGCTGACTTCTTTCGTTTCGTTATTTCTTGCCAACGATCTAACGCGGCGCCGACGGAGGTGCGAGTTTCTTCATATCGAGGATGTTCACCGTCCTGCCGTTGCTCAGCACAATGTCGCCCGGCCTCTCGTCCGCTGCGCACGGGCCCAGCCATTTCGCATCCATGGACATGACCATCTTGCCACCCGGAAGCGCGGGGCTCTCCGCCGCCACCGTCATCGTGTAGGCGCTGTCGAAATTTCCGGACGCAACCGAATGTGCCGTTGCGGGCTTACCGGCGACGGTGCAGGTGAAATCCGTCGTCGTTGTGTCTCCCGACGTCTGTACCTTCTGCTTGCAGGCAGCGGGATTGAAGGGTCCCGCGCTTGACTGCAACATCTTGTCCGTCTCGGCATCGATGCACTGGCGGACTGTCCGCGCTGGCGCATTGCTTCCTTCGATGCTGGTCTTGACTTCCCACAGGCCGGGCTTGCGCGACATCGTGTCCACTGCGAGGGCCGAAGTTGTGCAGAACACGGCCAACGCGGCGGCTATTCCAATTATCTTCATGATGACGTCTTGCACCTCAATGCGGGAATGACTTCGTTGTCGTGAGCGATGGCCGCAAGTCAGGCCGGTGCAAGCGCGATCATCTCGCGATAGAGATCGGCGTAGCGGCGGGCGCGGTCGCGCCAGGACACATCCGTTCGCATCCCGTTGTCCTGAATCGTCCGCCACGTCGGCCCGTCGCCGAACACCGCATGAGCCCTACGCAGCGCTGCGGCGAGATTGTCAGTGGTCACCGGCGCGAACTTGAAGCCGGTGGCGGCACCGCTCGCAATGGCTGCGGTGTCGGCCTCAGTCACCGTATCCTCGAGGCCGCCCATGCGGGATACGATGGGGACCGCCCCGTATCTCAGCGCACAGAGCTGGGTGAGACCGCACGGCTCGAACCGGGACGGCACAATGAGGGCATCGCTGCCGGCCTGGATCTGATGGGCCAGCTCCTCATCGTAGCCGATCACGGCGCCGATCTTCCCGCCGTTGGCTTGCGCGGCCGCGCGGTAGCGCTCCTGAAGATCGGCGTCGCCGCTGCCGAGCACGGCGAGCTGCATATCATCGGCCAGCACCGTCGGAATGGCCTCGAGCAGAAGATCGAGCCCCTTTTGCCAGGACAGACGGCTGATCACGCCAAGCAGAAATGTATCCGGCCTCTGCTCGAGGCCGAACCGTCGTTGCAACGCGGATTTGTTGGCCGCGCGGGAATCAAGATCACCGGCGTCGTAACGGCTGGCGATGGCAGGATCGGTTGCGGGATTCCAGACATTCGTATCGATGCCGTTGAGGATGCCGCGGAGGTCGCCTGATCGATCGCGCAAGAGGCCGCCAAGGCCCATGCTGCCTTCATCACTCTGAATCTCGACGGCGTAGGTTGGGGAAACGGTTGTGATGATGTCAGCGAATCGCAGGCCGGCCTTCAGAAAGCCGATGTCGCCATAATATTCGACGCCATACATGTTGAAGGAGTCCGGCGGCAGCCCGATCTCCGCCAGCATCGATTGCGGAAATCGCCCCTGAAAGGCGAGATTGTGCACGGTGATCATCGTGCGCGGGCGCGGCCGGCCGCTATAGTGTAGATAAGCCGGAGTGAGCGCCGCCTGCCAGTCATGCGCATGCACGACATCAGGCACGAAATCCTGGACGGCTCCGAGCCCGATATTGGCGGCCATGCGCGAGAGCGCTGCAAACCGCAGCCCGTTATCCGGCCAATCCTTCCCCTCGGGCGACAGATAGGGATTGCCGGGGCGCGCGAAGAGATGCGGCGCATCGAGCACGAACAGGTCGAGCTCTCCGCACGATCCACTGAGCAGTCGAATCGTTCCGCCAAAGAATTGCTGCCATTCGAGAACGCCCTCCGCTTTCGCGAGGGCATTCAGGACATCGGGATATCCGGGCACGAGCGTGCGCATCTCGACACCCTCGGCCCTCAAGGCGATCGGCAAGGCGCCCGCGACGTCGGCGAGGCCGCCGGTCTTGATGATGGGATAGATTTCCGAGGCGACCGACAGGACGCGAAGGGACGTCATGCATTCAGCCTGTCGATCATCGGCTGGGTGATCAGGCAGACGCCATTGCCCGTGGTCCGGAATCGCTTCGCGTCAAGCTCTGGATCTTCGCCCACCACGAGGCCTTCCGGAATCCGCACGCCGCGGTCGATGACCACATTGCTCAAGCGGGCATGTCGGGCGACATCCACATAGGGCATGATCACCGCGTTCTCCACTCGCGCATGCGAATGCAGGTGAACGCCGGTGAACAAGAGCGAGCGCCGCAACGCCGCGCCGGAGACGATGCAGCCTCCGGATACGAGCGAGGTGACGGCTTCGCCGCGACGTCCCTCCTCGTCATGGACGAATTTCGCCGGCGGCGTGATTTCGGCGTGAGTCCAGATCGGCCAGGACTGGTCGTAAAGGTCGAGATCAGGGACGGTGTCGGTGAGATCGATATTTGCCGACCAATAAGCATCGACCGTTCCGACGTCGCGCCAGTAGCTCGGTTGATCGTTACCCGAGCGGACGCAGGAGCGGCTGAACTGATGGGCGATCGCGCGGCCGTTCCTGACGATGTAGGGAATGATGTCCTTGCCGAAATCACGATTCGAATTGGGATCGGCCGCATCGCGGCGAAGCTGATCGAACAGGAAATCCGTATCGAACACGTAGATGCCCATGCTGGCGAGGGATGTGTCCGGCTTGCCGGGCATCGGCGGTGGATCGGCAGGCTTCTCCAGGAAAGACTGGATGACGTCGTTCTCGTCGACATGGATGATGCCGAACGCGCTCGACTCCGACCGCGGCATTTCGAGACAACCGACGGTCACGTCGGCCTTCTGCTCGACATGTTGCTTCAGCATCAGCTCATAGTCCATCTTGTAGACGTGGTCGCCGGCCAGCAGCACAATATATTTTGCGCCGTAGCTCTCGATGATGTCGATGTTCTGGTAGACCGCGTCCGCGGTCCCGAGGTACCACATCGTCTCGGACACGCGCTGGCTCGCCGGGAGAATGTCGAAACTTTCGTTGCGCTCGGGACGGAAGAAATTCCACCCCATCTGCAGGTGGCGAATGAGGCTGTGAGCCTTGTACTGGGTCGCAACAGCGATGCGGCGGATGCCGGAATTGAGCGCATTCGACAACGCGAAGTCGATGATCCGCGACTTGCCCCCGAAATAGACCGCCGGCTTGGCGCGCTTGTCGGTCAGCTCCAGAAGCCGGCTGCCGCGGCCGCCCGCCAACACGAAGGCCAGGGCATGGCGCGAAAGCGGTTCATTGGCGACAGCTCGCATTTTTTTCCTCCCTTTACCTCTAAACACTAAGCCCGAATGGGCGGCAGCGTTCCAGGCCCCGGCACATTATCCGGTCCTCATCCCGCGGAAAGAACCCGACCGGGAGCGAGTGTAGCGGCCAAAACAGCGGATCGGAAAGTGGCAAGAGGCAGGTAGCGTTACTGAACTCCCACCAACGGCGATGCCCGACAGTCAGGGGACAGCCGCCGCAATCCCGCGGCGCGAATGCGCCCTGCCCCAACATTCGTGATGATGCGTAACGCCCTCTGGCGCGTGCAGGACGCGCGGAGCCACAACCTTCCGAAAAAAGAAGAGAAGCATTTTTGCGAAGGGGCTCGATATATACTTCTGATTAGACGAAGCAATTTGTGCGCGCGGCCGTGCCCTGAAAGCGGGCAGCGGGACCACCGTGCGAGTTGGGCCGCACACCGACGTCGTGCGCTCTCTCACTCGACCACCTCATCGGCGATGGCGAGCAGCTTGTCTTGAATGGTGAGGCCGAGTGCCTCGCGAACTGCATTGGTCAGCACGGCTGACCGACAACCCATTTTTGGCTGGACTTGATGTACGAGCCAAATCGGCGCAGAATCAAATTTGTAGCACTGGTGACGATCGGTCGGCCGACGCGTGGTGGTTATGACACCTGTTTCGATAGTCAAAATAGTTGTACCGGCGTTCGTGTTGATCGCGGCAGGCAGCACAGCCCTTGTCTTTGGCGTACGGCACGAGGAGAGGCCCGCAGCAGATGCCGTCACTGCAACGACGAGCGCTCCACAGGCTGCGCCGGCCGTTCGCAGCGATGCCCCGCCGACAGCGACCGAAGCTCCACCTTCCAGCGCGGCAACTCAGGCGCCGACTGCGCTCGCGGCGATCGGGACCAAACCCGCGGCCATCGCAGCCGAACTTGCCGGACCGCCGGAGGCCGCCGCCAAGGATCAATCCTCACCCTCCTTCGACATTGCCCGCATTGAAACAGGTGGCGACGCGGTCATCGCCGGACGGGCGGCTCCGGGCGCAACCGTAGACCTGTTGCGCGGCGGAGAGCGTCTTGATCGAGCGGTTGCAGATGCGTCCGGAGAATTCGTTATGGTCCCTCCCCGCCTCCCTGCGGGCAGCTATGAGCTGACGTTGAGCGCAAAATTGCCCGACGGCACGGTGACATCATCCAAACACGGTGTAGCGGTCACGGTCAACGAGCCGGGACCGAGCGCTCCGGCAGCGCAATCGCGTGCCGAATATATTCCCGAAACCGCGTCTCAACCGCGCCCATCCTCGGAGCCGGGTTTGCAGACCGACAAGCCGCAGCAGAGCGCCGGTCTACAGCCGGCGCATGCGATTCGCGCCAGTTCAGCCGCGGACGAAGCTGCATCCCCTCCGGCGGCTGCGCACGCAGTTTCGAGCAAGGTGGTATCCCGCGGCGACAGCCTATGGCGAATCAGCCGCATCACTTATGGCGACGGCTCACGATACGCGCTCGTATACCGGGCGAACCGAGACCGGATACGGGATCCAAATCGCATTTATCCCGGCCAGACCCTCGTTCTCCCCGTCAAGCACAACTGAAACGCCGACACGCCGGTCTGCCCCCGCTCGTAAACTTCCGGTCTCCCTCCAATAGGCGCACGGATTCGAAGTCACGTCGAATTTCGCAGATGGGCCATAAGCCGCAGGTTGCTGCTGCGCGATGCTCCGATGACGACGATTCGGCCGTTCATAAAGAACGACCAGGGTGAAGCCGCTGAGCGAACGGTGAGGCAGATCAATCCCCCCGGCTTTCGCCAAATCCATCACTTTCGGCCGCGAGCGACCCTTCCTCCTGCGCGGGGGGTCGTATATGAGAGATTTATCATCGAAACTTTGGATAGTTTCAGGAGTAAATTGGAGCGAGGATGGCGGCGGCTGATCCAAAATCGCGATCTGACACTTGATCGACCGAAGCGCCGACAGGCATTTCAACCGGAGCATGGCATGGTCACTCGATTTAGGATGGCACAATCCACCGGTGCGATGTGGCGTTGGGGGCCTCCCGTCCTTGTGATGCTCGCGGCGCTGACGGCGCTGACCGCCGGCGCCACGGCAAGACAGGCGCGCCCCGAGCCAGTCACCGAGGCGACGGCGCCACGCGCTGCGGGCGAGCCGATCATGGCGATCGTGTCGCTCAAGAGCCAGCAGGTCACTTTCTACGACGCCGACGGCTGGATCCTGCGCGCGCCCGTGTCGACCGGCATGACGGGACGCGAGACGCCGGCTGGCGTCTTCGCCGTCATCGAGAAGGACAAGGACCACCACTCGACCATGTATGATGATGCCTGGATGCCGAACATGCAGCGCATCACCTGGAACGGCATCGCGCTGCACGGCGGCCCGCTGCCGGGCTATGCGGCCTCGCACGGCTGCATACGGATGCCCTACGGCTTTGCGGAGAAGCTGTTCGACAAGACGTGGATCGGGATGCGGGTGATCATCTCGCCCAACGACGCGGCCCCGGTCGCGTTTTCTCACCCGGCGCTGTTCGTGCCCAACGCGCAAGCCCTCGCGGCCGCTCCGGCGCGCGCCGAGACGCTCGCCGGCGAGGCCGCGGAGGCCGCCATGGCGGCCGACGAGGCAAAGAAGGCCGCCGCGGCCACGGCCCGCGAGGTAGCCTCGCTCAAGGCGTCGCTGCGCAAGCTGGAATGGCTCAAGGCCCGCGCCGACGCCGAGCTCGCGTTCGCCGGCAAGGCGCTCGCCGCCGCAAAGACGGACCAGGCCAGGGCGCGGGCCGAGGACTTACAGCAGAAGGCCGCTCCCAAGGCCGCGGACGCTACGACGCAGCTCGACACCGCCAACGCCGACCTCAAGTCGAAGCTCGACGCCGCCGCCGCGGCAAAGGACGCGGCCAAGGCGGCCGCGACCAAGAAGGCCGACACCGCAAAGGCGGCGAGCCAGGCAAGGCTCGCGCTCGAGCCAGTCTCCGTCTACATCAGCCGCGCGACGCAGAAACTTTACGTGCGGCGCAACACGCATAAGCCGGCGCCGGACGGGGGCGGCGAGGTGTTCGATACGAGCATGGAGGTTCCGGTCACGATTCGTGATCCTGACAAGCCGATCGGCACGCACATATTCACAGCGGTGGCACGCACCGACACGGGCCTGCGCTGGACCGCGGTCACGATCGACAGCGGCGACGACGCCAAGGACGCGCTCGACCGCATCACCATTCCGAAAGATGTGCTCGATCGCATCGCGCCGACCGCCGTGCCGCGATCCTCGATCATCATCTCGGACGAGCCGCTGAGCCGCGAGACCAACTATCGCACCGAGTTTGTCGCGGTCTTGAACAATCAGCCCCAGGGCGGCTTTATCACGCGCCGGCCTACGCCCGACATCGTTGCGAGCGACAACTCCTGGGGCGATAACTCCTGGGGCTGGGGCGACAACTCCTGGGGCAACAACGGCTCTGGCTTCTTTCTCCAGCGCAATCCGGACCCGCAAACCGGCTATCCGCGTCGGCGCGGCGGCCAGTACTACTATCCGCCGCAACAGGGCTGGCGGTGGTAAGGCGCGCCACGCCCTGAATAGAAGCCACTGTAGCGGAGCTAAAGCCGTCGCAGCGCCACCGTCTCGATGAGGTGATCGGCGCCCTTGGTGAGGATCAGCGTCGCGCGCCGGCGCGTCGGCAGGATGTTTTCCTCGAGATTGGCGAGATTGGTGCGCTCCCAGATCGCCGTTGCGGTGGCGATCGCTTCATCGTCCGACAGCAGCGAATAGCGATGGAAGTAGGACCTTGGATCGTGGAACGCGGTGTTACGAAAGGTCAAAAAGCGCTGCACGTACCATTCGCGCATCACCGCCTCGTCGGCGTCGATATAAACGGAGAAGTCGAAAAAGTCGGACACGACCGGCACCGCCTTGCCGTGGCGCGGCAACGGGGCGGTCTGCAGGACATTCACGCCCTCGACAATGAGGATGTCGGGCTGATCGACCGCCTGCCACTGGTTCGGAAGGATGTCGTAGGTCAAATGCGAATACACCGGCGCCCGCACCGGGCTTCGTCCGGCTTTGATGTCGCTCAGGAACGACAACAACCGCGCCCGATCGTAGCTCTCCGGAAATCCCTTCTTCTGCATCAGCCCTTCGCGCTCCAGCACCGCTTTGGGATAGAGAAAGCCGTCGGTTGTCACCAGATCGACTTTGGGACGCGGCGACCATCGGGCGAGCAGCGCCTGCAGGACACGCGCGGTGGTCGACTTACCCACTGCAGGCGAGCCGGCGATGCCGATGATGTACGGGACCTTGCGGTCGCGGATCCCGAGAAACTGACGCTGCGCGTAATAGAGCCGCTGCGCCGCGTCGACATAGATCGACAGCAAACGCGACAGCGGCAAGTAGATCTCCTCGACCTCCTTGATGTCGAGGCGGTCGTGCACTGAGCGCAGCCGCGAAAACTCGCCGGGCTCCAGCGTCATCGGCGTGCCGTCGCGCAATGCGGCCCACTGCGCGCGCGAAAAGATTCGGTAAGGATTGTACCTCTGCTCGGGAGCGCGGATATCCATCTCGCCGCCTCTCAAACTCTTGGAGCGCCAGTCGCTCTTGCGCGACGCTTGATCTCCAGTCCGCATATTGTTGTTTGCCGCGTGAGCGCGGCCTCACCTTACCACAATCCCGCCACCTCGCTGAAGCGAGGCGGGTCGGCGCCGGCACGGGTGCAGGTCAGGGCCGCGCAGTGGCAGGCGAACGCGAGGGCCTTGCGAAGCTCGTCGGCCTCAATCGCCTGCAGCTTTGGCCGCTCGATGCGGTTCAACCTGGCAAGCGCAAACAAGAGCGCAGCCTGAAAACTGTCGCCGGCGCCGATGGTGTCGACGACCTTGACGGCCGGAGCGCCGACCTCGATCGCGCCGACCTTGCGATGCCAGGCCTGCGCCCCCTGTGTGCCGCGGGTGATGACGATCAGGCTCGCGCCGCGCGCAAGCATGGCACCGGCCTGCCCGGCGCAGTCTGCGTCGCCATAGAGGTAGGTGAAGTCGACGTCCGACATCCTGACGATGTCGGCGCCGTCGGCGAACGTTCCCATGCGTGTCCGATAGGCGTCCTTGTCCTGCACCAGATTGGGCCGGCAGTTCGGATCGAAAGAGATCGTCGCCGAACGCTTCGCGTCGGCGATCAGGGCGTTGGCTTCCGCGGCGCCGCGCTCGTGCACCAGCGTCGTGGATCCGATATGGACAGCCTCGATGGTCTCGAACGGGATCGCGCCAGGCTGGTAGCGCCAGTTGGAGGCCGCGGTTTCCGCGTCATAGAAGGCATATTGCGACTCGCCCTCGACGATCCGAACGAAGGCGAGCGTGGTCTGATGCGCGCTCCGCGTCGCATGACGCAGATCCACGCTCGATGCGATCGCGTGATCGGCGATCATGCGGCCGAACAGATCGGTCGAGATGCCGCCGACAAAACCTGAGGCCACGCCAAGCCGGGCAACGCCGACGGCAATGTTGAGGCAGGAGCCGCCGACCGCCGGGCGCGCAGCGTCGCGTCCATCAGCGGCCACCACGGGCACGAAATCGATCAGCGCGTCGCCGCAGCTCAAGATCATGGCCTCAGCCTTTCGCTGCTTGCCCGCCGCCATCCAACGCGCGCATGGCCTCGCGGCTTTCCTGGTCCAGCGTGCGGAGCAAGTTGTAAATCCCGCGCTTGGTGCGGTGAAATTCCGCCATGCGAGGGGTCGTCGGCTCGCTCAAGCGGCCGAGCGCCGACATCGAGGCCATGGTTTCGCCGATCGACGCGAAGGCGCCGCCGGCCACCGCGCCCAGCATCGCTGCGCCGAGCAGCACCGGCTCCTGCGTTTGCGGCAACGCCACCGTAAGCCCGGTCGTATCCGCCATGATCTGCCGGACCAGCGGGCTACGCCCGGCGCCGCCGCCCATGACGATGACGTTGCTTTGCACCTGATGCGCGGCAAAGGCGTCGATGACATCGGCAAGGCCGTAGGCAAGCCCGCACAGACCCGCGACAAACAGCCGTTCCATCGCGCCGATATCGGCATCAAGATCGAGCCCCGCGATCACCGCGCGCGAATTGGGATCGGCGTAAGGCGAGCGGTTGCCGAGAAATTCGGGCAGCACGTGAACATCGCGCGCGAGCGCAGCCGCGGCCCCCGCATTGCCGGCGCGGACGATGATCCGCCGCTCCAGAAATTCGATGACATCGACGCCAGCGCTGCGGGCGGCCGCGCTCGCCTCGGCATAGGCCGGGTGCGAGCGAAGCAGATGGTCGACCGCCGCACCCGCAGCCGACTGCCCGCCCTCGTTCAGCCAGAAGCCGGGCACCATGCCCGAATAATAGGGGCCCCAGACGCCGGGCACGAAGCACGGCTCCGAGGTTGTCGCCATGATGCAGGCCGATGTCCCCATGATGTAGGCGAGACGA
Source organism: Bradyrhizobium sp. (assembly GCF_035309285.1). Taxonomy (GTDB): domain Bacteria; phylum Pseudomonadota; class Alphaproteobacteria; order Rhizobiales; family Xanthobacteraceae; genus Bradyrhizobium. The sequence goes on from NZ_DATGFH010000161.1 coordinate 64,439, forward strand.
TCGCAGACGTTGACGGGCGCCTCCGCCGCCAGCCGGCCGCCGATCGCGCCGATGCCGCCGGCATGCGCGTCGATCAGGGAGGCGCCGACCGGCGTTCCCGTGCGCAGGCCGAGCTCCTTTGCGGCGTTCACGTTCAGCCCCGCACCGAGCGGCGTACCGGGCGGCACGATGTCGGTTCCGATACGCCCGTATTGCTCGGCAGAAAACTCTTGCAGGCCGATCCGCTGAAAATACGGCGCGCTCCAGCGCTTCTCATGCGCCAGGAAATTCCACTTGCAGGTCACGGTGCACATCGAGCGCGCCAGCGACCCGGTCGCGCGAAAGGTGAGATAGTCAGCGAGATCGAAGAAGTGCCCGGCGGCGCCGAAGCTCGCGGGAAGATGCCGCTTCAGCCAGAGCAGTTTTGGCATTTCCATCTCGGGTGAGATGGAGCCGCCGACGTAGCGCAGCACGTCGTCCCCGCTCTCGTTGATCTCCCGCGCTTCTGCGATGGCGCGATGGTCCATCCAGACGATGACATTGCGCTCGGGGTCGCCGGACGTACTGACCGAGATCGGGGTTCCGTCTCCTGCGAGCACGACCAGTGAGCAGGTCGCGTCGAAGCCGATGCCCTTGACGGCTTCGGCCGGGATCGCCGCCTCGCCAAGTGCGGTGTGCACCGCGGTGACGCAGGCATTCCAGATGTCGCTCGAGGACTGTTCGACGATGTCGCCGGCTTCATGCCAGGTCCTGATCGGATGCCTGGCGATCCCCAATAATTTTCCCGTCGCGTCGAATACGCCAGCCCTGGTGCTCGCGGTTCCGACATCGACGCCGATATAGGCCTCTCGCATGCGTGCTCCCCAACTAGAGCATGATCCGATCATGCTCAACTAATTGAGGGGCAAGCCTACCAGCAAGTGTAGCCGCCATCGACAAGAACGATACTGCCCGTCATCAGGCTCGCGGCGTCGGAGGCGAGGAACAGGACAACGGAGGCGATCTCCTCGACCTGCCCCATTCTCGCCATCGGGGTCCCGCCGATCCAGGCGTCATACATCTTCGCATTGCTCTTCACGAAGGCATTCAGCGGGGTCTCGATATAGGTCGGGGCGACGGCATTGACCCGCACGCCGCGGGCGCCCCACTCGGCCGCCAGCGACTTGGTCAGATGGTGCACCGCGGCCTTGGAGGCGTTATAGTAGCACTGTTCCTGCGGCTTGTTGACGATGAAGCCCGACATCGAGCCGACATTGACGATGGTCCCGGCCTTCGCCTGCAGCATGTGCTTGCCGAAGGCGCGGCAGCACCAGAAGGTGCCGTTGAGGTTGACGTCGATCACGTTCAGCCAATGCTCGTCGGTGACGGTTTCCGCCGGGGTCTCGCTGCGGGCGATGCCTGCATTGTTGACGAGAATGTCGACCTTGCCGAACCAGGAGGCGAGCTGATCGGCGACCTCGGAGACACGGCGGGAGTTCGTCACGTCCATGTCGACGACGTCGGTCTGGTAGCCCTTTCCTCCCATCTCAGCGCGAGCGGCCTCGGCCGCCTTGGCATCGCGATCGGCGATCACCACCCTGGCGCCGGCCTCCGCCAGCGCTTCGACGCAGGCGAGCCCGATGCCCTGCCCGCCTCCGGTTACAACCGCGGTCTTGCCGTCGAGCTTGAATTTCTCGAGATACATGGGTCCTGTCCGTTTCTTCTTGTTGGAAGTCCATTGCCCGGGGCGCCTCACGCGCGCAGGGCATTGCCGCTTTCATCGAAACGGTGAATGCGTGCGGGATCAGGCGACAATGAAACCTTGTCGCCCGCGCGCAGATTCAATTCGCCGATATAACGCGTGGTCAGTTGGCCGATCGGGCCGGCATCGACATAAAGAAAAGTATCGCTGCCGAGATGCTCGGCCGCGCTCACGGTTCCCTGCCAGCCCTGCCCTTCGCGCTCGACCCTGAGATGCTCAGGCCGCACGCCGATGGTGGTTGCGCCACGCTGCCGCGCCGGCTCGCCGGTGACAAAATTCATCTTCGGGGAACCGATGAAGCCGGCGACGAACAGGTTCGCCGGCTTCTCATAGAGGTCGAGGGGGGAGCCGTACTGCTCGACCTTGCCGGCGTTGAGCACGACGATCTTGTCCGCCATGGTCATGGCCTCGACCTGGTCGTGGGTGACGTAGATGGCCGTGGTGCCGAGCT
>NZ_DATGFH010000162.1:0-132764 GCF_035309285.1 Bradyrhizobium sp.
CACGTATAAGCCGTAAACCATTGCGCAGGGAATGCCGGTTGTTCTGGCTGCCCTGTTGTTGCCTGCGTGCGTAAAGTGCACTTTTCCTTTGCACGCAAGGCTCGCGGGTGCGGCCTGCACCCGGCATTCCCTGCGCCCTCCTCTCCTCGAGGGCGACGATTGACGCATCACTCGGGTGCCGACGCGCCACGGGAACGCGGGGGTGTGTGCTCCACCGTTATTGCGAGCGGAGCGAAGCTGGATTGCTTCGCTTCGCTCGCAATGACGACCTCAAATCGTAGGATGGGTTTCGCTTCAGCCTTCGCTCTTCGAGCTTCAGCCGACACGTCGCTCTACCCACCTTGCGGTCGCAGCGGCCCCCGCCAAAAGTTAATTTAACCTCCCATTAACGGAAATGTTTGGTTGTTTAAGGCAGCTCTTAAGGATTTGGCGGCACTTAATAGACCATCCAGAAGTGCCCGTGCCCGCGGGCGGGATTTGTGTTGTTTGATGAGTAATACCGCCGATAAGCCCGAAGTTGTCCAGCTTCCGGCTGAACCGCCTGCCGCCGCGCCGGTGTCCAGTCGGCGCGCCGCCGCGCAGCGGGTTCGCGAGGCGCGCGATCGGTTAACATCATCGAGCGGAACACGACCGGCCTTCGACCAGGAGCTGCTCCGCCAATACGCGCAGACGCGGATGTCGGCATCCTATGTCGTGATGCTGCTCGTGGTTGCGACCGGGTTTTTATTCGGCGTGTGGATGCAGCCGGTCTCGGCTGCCGCCTGGACCGTCGGCGTGATCTGCATCCATGTTGCGATCATGCGCGCCTGCGTGCGCTTCCTCGCCGAGCCGCCCTCGCTCGCCGCAACCCGGAAATGGCGCACGCGCTTTGTCCTGCTCGACCTGCTCTATGGGCTGGGCTGGATGGCGATCCTCATCCACCCGCAAGTCGGCGCAGTGTCCGACACGCTGATGATGTTCCTGATGCTGCTCGTCGTCGCGGTGTCGAGCATGCTGGCGGCGAACCTGCCGATTGCGGCGCTCGCCGCCACCATGCCGATCACGGTCGCGATCGCGCTCAGTTTCGTCCTTAGCGGCAAGTTCGACAATTACGTGCTGGCGGCGTTTGCGATCGCGGCCGAAGGCTATTTCGCTCTGCTTGCCCACCGCCTGCATTCGACGACACTGGCGACACTCGAGGCGCGTGCCGAGAAGGACGCGCTGATCGGCGAGCTCGAGCAGGCGAAGGCGATCTCGGACGAAGCGCGCCATCGCGCGGAATCGGCCAACGTCGCCAAGTCGCGCTTCCTCGCCCAGATGAGCCACGAGCTGCGCACACCGCTCAACGCCATCCTCGGCTTCTCGGAAGTCATGAAGAGCGAGATCTTTGGCGGTCATGCGGTCGCCGTGTACAAGGAATATTCCGCCGACATCCACAATTCGGGCGTCCATCTGCTCAACCTCATCAACGAGATCCTCGATCTGTCGCGGATCGAGGCCGGCCGCTATGAGCTCAACGAGGAAGCGGTCTCGCTGGTCAACGTCGTGGCCGACTGCCATCATCTCCTGAAGCTGCGCGCCTCAAGCCGCGGCATCACGATCCACGAGGTGTTCGAGCAGGGCATGCCGCGAATCTGGGGCGACGAGCGCGCCACGCGGCAGATCGTTCTGAACCTGCTTTCCAACTCGATCAAGTTCACCCCGCAAGGCGGCGAGATCTGGCTGAAAGTCGGCTGGACCGCTTCGGGAGGACAATATCTGAGCGTGAAGGACACCGGCTCCGGCATCGCCGAGGACGAGATTCCGATCGTGCTTGCCTCCTTCGGCCAGGGCTCCAACTCGATCAAGTCGGCCGAACAGGGCGCAGGCCTGGGCTTGCCGATCGCAAAAAGCCTGATCGACATGCACGGCGGGACGTTCACCCTGAAATCGAAGCTTCGCATCGGCACCGAGGTGATCGTCACCTTCCCGCCGGAGCGCGTGATGAGTGCGCTGGCGCCAGTGCAGGAGGACGCGCCGCCGCTATCGCCGGAAACTGAAAGCATACCCGTGACCGATGAGAAGCACCGGGCACGCAACAAGCCGATCATGAGTGCAGGCACGGGACTTTGAAGCATTCGCGCTTGCATCAGCGCGCGACTATCTTTCACTATAACGGAATGAGCCAGGAAACGCCGTGCATCGCAGTCTGTATGATCGATCCCAGGACCAATCTCTGCTTCGGCTGCGGGCGCACGCTTCCGGAGATCGCGCGCTGGCCCCACATGGAGAGCGCGGAGCGCCGCGCCGTGATGGCGCTATTGCCGCAGCGGATGGAGCAAGCGGGCCTGCCGCCCCATTCACCTCTCCCCAGTGGGGAGAGGTCGGATTGCTCCTGGCGATGCGAAGCATCGTCCGGTGCAATCCGGATGAGGGGCCGCAGCTCACTCGAGGGACAGTAACCCCTCACCCGGATCGCATCTTGCGATACGACATAGCCGAAGCTTCGCTTCGGCGTTCTTGTGAACGGCCGCCGAAGGCGGCCTATGCCCCTCCCTTCGGGAGAGGTGAATCTCCGATGCAGTTCCAATTCAAATCGATCTCGTCATGCTTTGGCGCGGGAGGCCGCCGATGACGCGCCTGCTGTTCGTGCTGTTCCTGCTCGCGATGACCGCAGGCGCCGTCGCAACCTATCGCGATCCCGAAGAGGTTGCGCGCGCCAGCGACACCATTGCCGAGATCGTGCGCGCCCATGCCTCCCCCACCGCCTCCGCGGTGCAGATTCCGCGCGGGCAAGGCGGCGAGTTCGCAATCCATGCCAGAATCAACGGCGTGAGGACGCCAATGGTGGTTGACACCGGCGCGACCTCGGTGGTCCTGACCTACGAGACCGCGAAAGCGATCGGCCTGCCGCTGGAGCTGCTCGAATACGACACCGACGTCGCAACCGCCGGCGGTCATACCAAGGCGGCGCGGCTGACGCTCGACCGGCTCGGGATCGGCAGGCTCGTCGAGCGCTCGGTGCCGGCGCTGGTGGTGCCGCGCGGGCAGATGAAGACCAACCTGCTCGGCATGAGCTTCCTCGACCGACTCGAGAGCTGGGAGGTCCGCGGCGACCACCTCGTGCTGCACGGTTTCCCCGAGCGCGTCTCACGCCGCGATGGCAGGCGCGCTGCGCTCTTCGACTAGTGCGATCGCGTCCTGCAGCACGCTCACCCCAGCGCCCGGCTTCACCCCATGCTCGGCGAGATGACGGCGGAAGGCGCGCGCGCCCGGCACCGCGTGGAAGGCGCCGACGAAATGCCGCGTGATCGCATGCAACCTGGTGCCGCGCGAAAGCTCGCGCTCGATATAGGGCAGCATCGCCTCGAAGGCGTCCTTCATGGACGCATGCGGCGCATCCTCGCCGAACAAGAGCGGATCGACGTTCAACAGCCGCCAGGGATCCTGATAGGCCGCGCGTCCCAGCATCGCGCCATCGACATGGGCAAGATGGGCGCTTGCCTCCTCGAGGCTCGCGATCCCGCCATTGATGATGACGGGCACATGCGGCAGCGCAGCCTTGAGGCGATAGACCCGGTCGTAATCGAGCGGCGGGAGGTCGCGGTTTTCCTTGGGCGACAACCCGTCGAGCCAGGCTTTTCGCGCGTGAACGATCAGGACGTCCGCGCCGGCGGCGATCACGCCGCGCGCAAGCCGATCGAGGGAGATTTCCGGATCCTGGTCGTCGATGCCGATCCGGCATTTCACCGTGACCGGAATCCGCGCCGCGCGCTTCATGGCATCGATGCAGGTCGCGACCAGCTTCGGCTCCGCCATCAGGCAGGCGCCGAAGCGGCCGTCCTTCACGCGGTCGGAGGGACAGCCGACGTTGAGGTTGATCTCGTCATAGCCGAAGTCCTCGCCGATCCTGGCCGAAGTCGCGAGATCGGCGGGATCCGAGCCGCCGAGCTGCAGCGCCACCGGATGCTCGCTTTCGTCAAAGCCAAGCAACCGCACGCGATCGCCATGGATGATGGCGGCGCTCGTCAGCATCTCCGTATAAAGCCGCGCGCGGCGCGAGAGCAGACGATGGAAGACACGGCAATGCCGGTCGGTCCAATCCATCATCGGGGCTACAGAAAACACAAAGTTACTGATTTTATTAAGTTTATGTGTATTCTCAGTCACTTTCGACGGTTTCCTGCTGTACCGATGAGCTCTCATTTCGGCCGATTTTCGCTTGTTTTTTGACCCCCAGTACAGCAATGCTGTACTGACAGGGTCCATGCTGTACCACAACAGACAGGTTTGCGGAATGGGTACAATCATTGCTCGCAAGCGCAAAGACGGTTCCACCGGCTATCACGCGCAAGTCACCATCAAGCGTGGCGGGGAAATCGTCCACCGCGAGACGAGGACCTTCGATCGCAGGCAAGCTGCTTCCGCGTGGATGGAGAAGCGAGAGACTGAACTTGCGAAGCCGGGCGCGCTCGAACGACAGAATATGCCAGACCCGAAGCTGTGCGCAGTGATCGACCGCTACATTGAGGAATCGATCAAGGAAATCGGCCGAACCAAAGCTCAGGTACTCGCTACCATCAAGGATTACGACATAGCGGATCTCAAGTGCAGCGAGGTAACCAGTGAGCACCTGGTCTCCTTCGCCAAGAAGTTGCCGGTTCAGCCACAAACGGTTGGAAATTACTTCAGCCACCTCGGCTCAATCTTCACCATTGCAAGGCCGGCCTGGGGCTATCCGTTAGACTCACAAGCGATGGACGATGCACTGGTAGTAACCAGAAACCTCGGTCTTACTTCGAAAAGCAAGGAGCGCGATCGTCGACCAACCTTAGCCGAACTCGACCTTCTCATGCACCATTTCGGCAAGATCAAAACTCACCGGCCGCGGTCCGCCCCGATGCAGCAGATCATCGTGTTCGCTATTTTCAGTACGCGACGGCAGGAAGAGATCACGCGGATCACATGGACAGATTTTGAGGCAGCGGCGCCGCCCACTCATCCAGACGCTCGAGTTCTCATTCGCGACATGAAGCATCCGGGCGACAAGCAGGGGAACGACGTATTTTGTGACCTGCCGCCTGAAGCGACTTTAGTTATCGAAAGCATGCCACGTGTAGCAAAAGAAATATTCCCCTACTCGGTAGACTCAATTGGCGCTGCGTTTACCCGCGCGTGCAAATTGCTAGGCATTGATGATCTGCACTTCCACGATCTTAGGCACGACGGGATTTCGCGCCTGTTTGAAATGGGCAAAACAATACCGCAAGCCGCAGGCGTTTCGGGTCATAGGAGCTGGAGTAGCCTCAAACGATATAGTCACCTACGTCAGACTGGCGACAAATATGCCGGTTGGAAATGGCTTCAGTCCGTGACAAGCGCAAAAGACTGAAACTTAAGGCGAGTTTCGGCGCGTGAAAACCCAGCACAATTCCCACTCGATTAAACCAAGAGCTTCAGCATGAGAAGACCACGGTCAGACCGCTAGACCAAAAAAAGAGGCTCGGCGTCGAGCACCGAGCCTCAGAGTACTGAGGCTCGAATCCTGGCCTCAAGCCCCGGCCGGGAGAAGCCGGAAGATGAATGGTAGTTTCAGCACGCAGAAATTAATGCTGAAGAGATCAACTGGAACGACAGATATTAATGTTCGGCGGCGCCCAAAAGGTTGTTTGTAACGCGGGCAGCTTTCGAGGTGAAGCGCAGCAGTCAATTGAGCGGGCAGGCTAGGCCTATGACTTCACCCGCAAGTGCTCCTGATGCGCCTTCACCAATTCATGCATGCTATTGAACTGAAAATCGACATGCGGCAACTGACCCGGATTCATGGTAGCCCCAAAACCCTGTTGGGCGTGTCGGCGATAAATCCAACAAGATTTCAACCCGTGATCGTTTGCCGGCTTGTGATCGTGGAACATGCTCTCAGCGGTGTGCAAGATCTTTGCCTTCTTTACACCGATTGCTACTAGATTCTCGATCATGTAGTCGAAATTGCGGGCTGAAGGCTTGTACGAGCCGATGTCTTCCGCCGTGTAGATCGCGTCGAACTCGACCTGCAGCCTGCGATTGCTTGCCTGGAAAGTCTCGTTGTCCACGTTGGAAAGGATTACAAGCTTGAAATACTTTTTCAGATATTGCAGCGCGCCGGGAGAGTCTTCGAAAGCAGGCCAATTTCCGACAGAACGCCCATATTCGATGCAATCCTCGTGAGTTACATGGACACTCCACTCCTCGGCAAGGCGCTTGTAGACGATCGGCAACAAGTCCCGATATCGCTTCGCAGGAGTATAGAGCTGCTGGCTGGACTCGTGACGCGCGTGCGCCTCGAGAATCTGGTCGCGGGTGAGCGGCCGCTGCGCCCGATCGGAGAGGCCCTTCAGGGCCTCGACCATCCCGCTTTCCCAATCGATCAGGGTGCCGTAGCAGTCGAAGGTGAGTGCGTCGAAATCCGTAAGCAACATGTCGAATTCTCCTCGTTTATTGGGTCAGCCTATGCACGTCCGATAGCAAGGTCGCCGGCGATTGGACGGCACGGCGCGCAGAGTTCGCCGGATTCGTGCCCCTCGGCGGCACAATCTGCTGCGAATGCGGGTTGACGGGCGAAACCGGGCTTCGTCCCCCCTCGGCCTTAAGGAAACAATCCCCTGGTTCTCTTGGCATCGCGAACCCGTTGGACTCCGATCGAGAGGGCGGCATTCCTGTTCGAGATTCCCATCCGCTCCGCGCGCAATATTACTTGTTCGAAACTGCGGTCCAGAATCTCGTAGAGTCGCTTCAGGATCTCGGCTTCGTCCCAGAATAACCTCTGAAGGTCCTGCACCCACTCGAAATAACTGACGATCACGCCGCCTGCATTGCACAGGATGTCGGGAATCAGGAAGATGTCGCCACGCGCATCGATGATGGTGTCGGCGTCCGGCGTAGTCGGACCATTGGCGCCCTCCGCTATAATCCTACACTTGAGCGCCTCGGCATTGTTGCGGTCGATGACTCGCTCGACGGCCGCCGGCACGAGTACGTCGCACTCTGAGACAAGGAGTGCCTGCGGATCGATCTCCGCTTCCTGCGCGAATCCCTTGAGTATTCCGGCCTGCTTCAGGTGCCGGAAGACCGCTTCGAGATCGAAGCCTTTCGGGTCGTGGAGAGCCACGGAGTGGTCGCTGATTCCGACGATCCGCAGGCCCTGCTTCGCGAGCGCGGCGGCGCTGACCGAGCCGACGTTCCCAAAGCCCTGTACGACCGCCGTCGCCGACTTCGGATCGATGCCGATCTTCTGCATCGCTCGCGCAGCAAGATGTGCGACGCCGTTGCCGGTCGCGTCGCGTCGACCGAATGTCCCGCCGGCAGCGAGCGGCTTGCCGGTCACGATTTCGGTGACTGTGCGCCCCTGGTACATGGAATAGGTGTCCATGAACCAAGCCATTACCTGTTCGTCCGTCCCGAGGTCGGGCGCCATGACGTCCGTGTAAGGACCCACGAAGGGTATCATCTCCTGCATGTAGCGCCGCGACAGCGTCTCGAGCTCCTTTCGGGAGAGCGCACGAGGATCCACTGCGATTCCGCCCTTCGCTCCGCCGTAAGGAAGCCCTGACAACGCGCACTTCCAGCTCATCCAAATCGCGAGCGCGGCGACCTCGCCCAGGTCGACGTTTGGTGCGAAGCGCGTGCCTCCCTTTGTCGGGCCGAGCGTCAGGTGATGCTGCACCCGGTAGCCCTCGAACACAGCCACACTGCCGTCGTCGCGATGAATCGGGCACGTAACAGCCATTGCCCGCTTCGGATAGAGCAAGCGGTCGCGCTCGTCGAAGGAAAGCTCCAGCAGATCGGCGACGCCTTCGAACTGACGGCGCGCCATCTCGAAGACCGATCCGCGGTAAATCGTTTGGTGAGTCATCGATGATCTCCTCCGGGGCCGGAAGGGCACCGCGATGAAGACGATCAATACAAAGCTGCAGCGGCGCGAACTGCCGAACATTCCGGAATTTCGGCATAGGGTTCTTCGAAACGGCTGCCGAACCGCACGCGATGCCGCGCGGATACGCAAAGATAGTCTGGCAACGATCGGGAGAACGCTCATGTCCGTGCCGGAATACGTTCGGGCCTTTCGCCACATTCTCGGCAGTGCAGGCATCGTCGACGATCCGCAGCGGCTCACAACTTACACGACGGATCAACGTCAGCTTGCGACCGGGTCGACGTACGCTGTCCTGAAACCCGCGACAACAGAGCAGGTTGCTGACATCGTCAAATTGGCCGTTCGTCTGGGCGTCGGACTTGTTCCTCAGGGCGGCAACACCAGTTATTGCGGCGGCGCGACGCCGGATACTACCGGCCGCCAGGTCATCGTAAGCCTGGAGCGTATGGACTTGATCAGAGAAGTCGACCCGCTCTCCATGAGCATCTCGGCGGACGCGGGCGCCATCCTGAAGAACGTGCAGGACGCGGCTGCGAGCGCCGGACTGTTGCTGCCGCTCAGTCTTGGGGCGGAAGGAAGCTGCCGGATCGGCGGCAACATCGGCACCAACGCCGGCGGACTGTCGGTCGTCCGGTACGGAATGACGCGGGACCTCCTCCTCGGCATCGAGGCCGTTCTGCCGGACGGCACCATCGTCTCCGACATGCGGAAGCTTCGGAAGAACAATACCGGCTACGACGTCAAGCAGTGCTTCGTGGGAAGCGAGGGGACGCTCGGCATCGTCACCGGCGCGGTGCTGCGTCTCGCTCCCTTCCCGACGCGACGCTCGACCGCCTGGCTGAAGCTCGCGCAAGGAGGGTCTCTCGCCGAGCTTCTTGCCCTCGTACGCCGTGAGTCGGGCGAGTTGCTCACGACCTTCGAATTCATGACGGCCCGCGCCATCGCGCTCGCTACTGCGGTCATGTCCAACCCACCTTCCGTCGGCGCCGGTCCGGGAGGGGCCGTCCTCCTGGAGTTTGCCTCCTCCTCGCGCCATCTCGATCTCGACGGCCTTATGGAAGCCGTTCTTTCCGAAGCGGTCGAATCCGACTGGGTCGAGGATGCCTATGTCGCACAGAGCGGCAATCAGCGCGCTTCGATGTGGGAATTGCGCGAGACGATACCGGAGGGCGAAAAGCGGTGGGGCGGATCGGTCAAGCACGACATATCCGTGCCCCTGTCCTCCATCCAGCGCTTTCTGGACGTGGCCGGGGAGCAGGTGCGGAACTATCGCGCCGACCTTGAGCTTTCCGTCTACGGTCACGTGGGCGACGGCAACCTGCACTACAACGTTCTGGTTCCTCACGGCACCGATCGGATCGAGTTCATGAGGCTTATCGAAGGCAGCCTGTCGCTCTGGCTCTACGACACGGCTGCAGCGCTCGGGGGTACGTTCAGCGCGGAACATGGCGTCGGCCGGTTCAAGAGGCATCTCCTGGAGAAATACGGAGACGCCGGCCGCATTGCCGCGATGCGCCGCATCAAGACTGCCTTCGATCCGGCGGACATCATGAACGCAGGGGCGGTTGTCCGCCCGTTCGAACCTGAATCCATCCGCTGACCCGTTGAGTAGATTTGCGACCCGACATGTACCGGATTCGAGCGACACCTCTTGTCATCCTTTTGCGCCTGTCTCCAGGTCAGGCCGCGCGCATCGATGATTTCTTCATGACGGGCCTAGCGTGCGCCGAGTAGCCGTCCGAAAATGCCGTCAGCTCGGTCAAGTCGACATCCCGCCCGATGATAACAAGGCCTCGTCTGCTCGACGGATCCGACTCCATGCGGCGGGGCTCGGCGAAAGTGGTTCCCACACCGTCGATGAGAACGGATTGGGGCACCCCAACGACCGAAACGAGACCTTTGACACGCAGCAATCTGTCGCCACAGAAACCAGCGAGATCCTCGAGCCAATCCCTCAGGTCGGCCCAGGAAACGGCAGCTGACCACTCTGCGAGAAACACTCCCAGCCGCAAATGGTTGGTGGCCGCGATCGCCTGGAATTGACTTGGAGCCGCCGACGTGTCGATCTGCCCCGGAGCGAAGACGGCCCGGGCGCGAGCCTGCCTGTCGAGCATGGCTATGAGGGTTGCCGTCGGATTGAATTGCTTCGCGACGAGTTCGGCAGCTCCGATTTCATTACCCCTCGCCCGATCGAGCTTGGTGACGACTATGGATCTGGCTGCGATCAACTGCGCGGATCGGACCGGAAACATCGCGTCATCGGTCATCGGGTCCAGGGCATCCAGTGTCGAGACGATGCGCAGCCGGTATTCGGCTCTGTCGTAACGCATCAGCGAGCGCAGGATCGGGCCCGGCATCGCTAGCCCGCTCGTCTCCAGGATGATGCGGCGGAACCCGCCCGCGCCGGATCGGCGGCGTACCGCGAGCAACTCTTCGATCGCGACATGCAGGTCGTCGCCGAGCGAGCAACAGAGACAACCGTTACCCAGCAGCGTCATCGGCAGATCACGTCGTCCGGCAGACACTATCGCACCGTCGATGTTGATCTCGCCGGCCTCGTTCACGATCACGCCGGTATCGGCCGACTCGGGCAGAGAAAGATAGTCGCAAAGCAACGTCGTCTTGCCGCTGCCGAGGCTTCCGGTCAACAGGACGAACTCTGGCACGGTTTCTCGAACTCCGACTGCCGTCAAGCCACCCTCCTCCGTGCATCCACCATTTCTTCGACGTCGCGGAGCAGTTCAGCCGGATCGAGCACCGCGCCCTCCTTGATGACGGTCGAGATGCTGCGCTTCCACGTCACCGAGGCCGTCGGGTCGTCGAGCCGCATGGCGCCGGTACCGTAGAGAAGCTTGAAGTCGTTGAGCGGATTCTCGTCGTGGACGAGTATGTCTGCCAGCTTCCCGACCTCGAGCGTTCCGACGTCCTCTTCGATGCCAAGGAGCTCGGCGCCCCATGTGGTTGCAGCCCGCAACACCTCCAGAGAGGTAAAACCCGCCTCCTGCAGAAGCTCGAGTTCGCGCACCAGACCGAACCCGTAAGTCTGGAACATGAAGCCGGAATCTGATCCGACGCAGACGCGCCCGCCGAGGTTCTTGTAGTCGTTGACGAACCTCATCCAGAGCCTGAACGTCTCGCGCCACTCGACCTCGTTGGTCGTGGACCAACGGTACCAGTAGGCACCGTGCCCTCCGCGCTGCGGCTGGAAGTACGCCCACAGGGTCGGATCAGTGAACCTATCGTGCCAGTCCGCGCGGCGCGTGCGCATCAGATCGCGATTACCGTCGTAGACATTGAAGGTTGGGACGAAGGTGTGTCCGGCCGCAAGGAAGGCATGCAGCACCTCGTTCCACTTCTCCGAGCCAGGCTTGGCGGCCTGAAGGAATGTCTGTCCCGCCGTCGAGAAGCGCAGATACTCGTCATTGTAGTCGTATTCCGGGGGAAACGCCTGCAGCGTCTGACCGTCCAGCAGCGCCTCGGGAATTCCATAGGAATGTTCCGTGCTCGTCAGTCCCCATTGGGCGGTTCTCAACGAGTTCATTCGGCCGACCGCTAATTGTGCATGATGACAGCATGTGTGCAGGGCGAGGCTTCGGCATTGCTCCAACGCGGCCTTCATCATCGCGGGCGGAGCACCGAAGAATTTGATGCCGTCCGCTCCACGCTCTTTCACTGCTTGCAGCCACCTGCGAGCGTCCTCCGGAGTGTGGATCGCCTTCACGTAGTCGTTCGTGCCGGGGAACGGGGCGTAGGCCAGAATGCGGGGTGCGTCGATCCGGTGCTCGGCGGCGGCCTGCTTCTGCTGCAGCGTCCATTGCAACCCGTTGAAGCAACCAGTCTCTCGAACCGTCGTGACGCCATGCGCCAGCCAAAGCTTGTAGACGTAGTCTGCGTTCGGCATGGGCCCGTTCTCGGCATGGAACGGTGCGCCGATGTGGGCGTGGCAGTCCACGAGCCCGGGCGTCAGGAATTTGCCGGTGCAATCGATCTCGAAATCACCGGGACTGGGACGGCGGTCGGGGTTTATCGGCAGCCTGGGCGTGCCGACCTTCTTGAGTGCCGTTATTCGGCCGCCCTCGACGACCAGGTCGGCCGGCCCCCACGGAGGGGCTCCCGTTCCGTCGATGATGGAGGCCCCGCGCAGTACAAGCCGTTTGAACGGGCCGCTCCCGCGACTCCGCGACGACGCCGCCTCGACCTGAGGCAGACCACCGGCGGCGAACATCTTGGCAAACTCCTCGCCCGCGTTCTCGAACTCAGATTGCATCGTCCAGTACCGTCTTTTTTCCGTAGCAAGGAGCTTGAACCGGGCGCGACCCGTGAAGACCGGAGCGCTCGTTGGTCATGCCGAAGGCGCCACTAGGCCGCAGTTGCATGACGAGAATCAAAGTGACGGCGATGGCGAACTCGCGCGCCGATGCGATCTGCACGGCGTCGAGCCCAGGGATCTCCGCAGCGAGGAAGCGGGTTGATTCCAGCAATGCCACGAGTGCTATGGATCCGACGACAGCACCGGTGAGGCGTGTGTACCCGCCGATCGTGACTGCAAGGAAGATGTAGATCGTCAACTGGACGATGAAGACGTCCGGAGCGATGAAACTCGAGAAGTGCGCGTAAAGCGCTCCGGCCAGTCCGGAGAGTGCGGCACCCGTTCCGAACGCCTGAAGCTTGAGGCGGAGCACCGACTTTCCCGCCACGGCAGCGACCTGTTCGTCGTCCCGCACGGCGCGCAACGCCCGACCGAACGGGCTTTTAAGGAGCCAGTTGAGAAAGAAAGCCGCGAGGCCGACGACCGCCCAGGTGAGAATGAGATAGAATAGGGGAAACGAATTCCCAAGATAGCTTTTGAGCGGAGCGACGATCCCGGAGATGCCGTCGCTACCCTTGGTCAGCCACTTTTCGTTCGTTTCCGCCTGACGCAGTATCTCCGCGAATCCGAGAGTTACGATCGCAAGGTAATCGCCGCGCAGGTTGCGGACGACAAAACAGAGGGCCACGCCGACTGCCCCGGACAGGGCCGCGGCCGCGATCCAGTCGAGCCAGATCGGCGCTCCTGCTCCCGATAGCAGCGCCGAGGTATAGGCGCCGAGGCCCACAAGGCCGACGAGACCAAGGTTCACCATCCCACCTTGCCCCCATGCCATAACGAGGCCAAGCGACAGCAGCGCGTAGAATCCGGCGATCGTGCCGGCGAATACGAGGTACGAAATCATTTCCTCACCCCCGTCGAGCCCGCAAAGAGGCCGCTGGGCCGTGCGAGCAAGGTGATCAGGATCGCGACGAAGGCGGTCAGGGACTGGTAGACCGGCGGAAGCACCAGAAGGCCCAGCTCTCCGATCACACCCATCAGCAGAGCGCCGGCAACCGCACCCGGCAGGCTCGTGAGGCCTCCGACGACGCTGCCGGCGAAGATCGGCAGAATTAGCCTGGATCCCGTCGATGGATCGACACTGGTATCGATCGCGAGAAGCGCGCCGCCGACACCGGCCAGCCCCATCCCAATGAAAGTGGCGAGATTGGCAAGACGAACGGGCTCGATCCCCTTGAGCCGAGCGAGATCGACGTTGTCGGCGACCGCCCTCATGGCCTTTCCGAGCCGGGTCAGCGAGAAGAACAGCGCAAGAAGGACAGCAAGACCGATCGCGATCTCGAGATTGTGCAGTTGCTGAAGACCGATGCGAATGCTTGCGATCTTCATGTCGCGGGCAATCGGCATGTCGAAGCTGTTCAGACCGCTTCCGAACGAGAACCGATACGCGTTCTCCAAAGCCATATTCAGAGCGATCGAAACGACCGCGACCATCAACGGCGTTTGCGCCGTCGGCTTGCGGCGTATCGGCGCGAGCGCGACCCTATCCGTGACGACACCGAGTGCGCCAGCGACGGCGAAGGCGACGATGAGGACCGGAACTAGCGGCAGATGAAGGGTCGTGTTCGCCAGCCAACCGGCATACGCGCCGGCCGTCAATTGAGCAGCGATGCTAAAGTTGACAAAACCCAGCACGCTGAAGATCAAGGTCAGCCCGAGCGCGGGCAGCGCAATTAGCGCGCCGACGATTAGTCCGTTCACAAGATACTGCAACAGGTCGTTCAGCATTACGGCTGCTCTTGCGTTTCTCGAGGCTCAACCGACCTTGCGGACAACGAGCTTGCCGTCCTCGACCTGCTCGTAACGAAAGAAAACACCCTTCACATCACCGTTGTCGGCGAATTCCAGGGGACCGCTCGCCCCGTCGTAGTTCACCCGGGCGCCGCTTGTGATCAACCTCAGCGCTTCGACGGCATCGTCAGTGCGTTCACCTTCGCTGTCTTGCGAGATGGCACGGAGATTGTCGCGGACCGCGGTGCCGTCCGCCTGCCCCGACGAGGCGTGGGCGAGCGCCAAAGATGCCAACACGACGTGATCGTAGACCTGACAGGAGTAGCTATCGAGAGAGGGTCTGTTCATCTTCGCGATGAGCCGCCTGTAGGCGTCGGAATTTTCCGAAGCCGAGGGAACGAGCGAGTAGGTGCCTTCTGAAACCTCCGCGGGAACGGCCTTCGCGAGCGCATCGTTGACGCCGAACGAAAAGCCGATCTTCTTGCCGGTGAAGCCCGCCCGGTAGAGATCCTTGAGCACCACGGACGTGTCCGGCACATAACCGCCGAGCACGATGACGTCCGGAGAATCCTTCAGCGCCTGATCGACTTCGGAACGGTAGCTGGACTTCTTGTCCTCGTAGACCAGCCCGGCGCCCGTCCCGCCGGACGCCTTGAAGATACCGGAAATGATCTCGATGTATGATTGCGCGAATGGAGTTTGCGGCCCGAGGAAGAACATCTTCTTGGCGCCCAATTCGACCGCGAAGTTGCCGACGCGGTTGCCTTGCAAGGTGACGGTTGGTGAGGTCCTGAAAATGTAGCCTTGATGGGGGAGCTTGGTGATACTGTCGGCCCCCGATGAGGTGAGCAGGACGGTCTTGCCCTCCCAACAGAGCGGTGCGATGGCCGAGGTCACTGCCGATGCGTAGGAACCGCCGATCGCGACTACCTTATCGATGTCGATCAGCTTGTGGGCGGCCCGAACAGCGGCCTCCGGATTGCTCTGATCGTCCTCGATGACGATCTGAATCGGCCGGCCGCGTACGCCGCCCGCCGAATTGATCTCGGTCTCGGCGATCTTGGCCGCCTGCGCCATCGTCGCGCCGAACTGGCTGGTTGCGCCGGTCAGAGGAATGATGAGCCCGATCCGGATCGGATCGCCCTGCTGCGCCCAGGAGCGAGAAAGGCTCGACGAGAGTATGAGCCCGCCCACTCCGAGACCCGCGCGCAGTAACTTCCTTCTATCCATATACGACATGTTCAACTCCTCACCGTGTGTCAAATGTTGAAGTTCAACCCTGGTGCGCGGCCGCCGGTGCGCCGCGACCCAAAAAAAGGTGCCTGATTTCGTCGTCTTCGAGGACGGTGCTGGCCGTGTCGTCCCGAACCTTCCTTCCGGCGACGAGAACGACGCCGCGCGTACCGTACTCAAGGGCCAGAAGCGCGTTCTGCTCCACCATGAGGATCGCGAGTCCGCTCGACGCGAGTTCGCGGATCAGGACGAAGATGTCTTTAGCGGCAGCGGGTGACAGCCCCGCGGTAGGCTCGTCCAGCAACAGAACGTTCGGATTGGTCATAAGGGCGATCGCGACCGCAAGAACTTGACGTTGACCACCAGAGAGATTGCCGGCCTTCTCACGAAGCTTTCCGCGAAGAATGGGAAAGCGGGAGAGCTGCTCTTCGATCCGGTCCTTCAAGCCTGATCGCAGCAGGTAGCCACCCATCTCTAGGTTCTCCTGAACCGAAAGACTGCCGAATACGTTGCGCTCCTGCGGAACGAAACTGACGCCGTGATCGCAAGCCATGTGAGCGTTGCCGGGCGGAAGTGCGGCACCGTCGATCGAGACCTGGCCGGTGCGTTTCGGAAGAAGACCGGCCAGTAACTTCAGGAAAGTCGACTTGCCGGCACCGTTGGGGCCAATGATGACCGCGAGCTCCTTCGGCCCGACGGTCAGATCGACACCCTTCACGATCAACTCGGCGGTCGCGTATCCGCCGCACACGTCGTTTGCATTGAGCGTCGTCATGAGAGATGCACTCCCAGATAGCACTCCTGGACACGGCGGTCGGCCGTGACCTCGTCGAAACTTCCCCTCATGAGAAATTTGCCTTCCGCCATGACCACGACGTCATCACAGAGCCGCTCGATGAGCTCCATCTCGTGCTCGATGAGTAGAATGGTCACGCCAGATTCGCTGATGATGGCGAGTTGGTCCGCGATCTCCCCGACCAGCGTGGGATTGACCCCAGCCATCGGCTCATCGAGCAGAACCATCTTAGGATCCGACAGAAGTACTCGGCCGATCTCCAGCAGCTTCTTTTGGCCTCCGGACAGGTCCGTGACGAGATTGTCGAGAACGTGGTCGAGACGCAGCCGCTTGGCGATCTCGTAAGCCCGTTCGCGCAGCGCCTGCTCCTGACGGCGGACGAGGCCAGGTTGCGTCAGCACGCGCACCATTCCCTCGCCCACCTGCCTCGGGCCGTACAGCATCAGATGCTCGAAGACCGTCATCCGCGGACAGCCCCGCGCCAGTTGGAACGACCGGACAAGACCGGATCGAGACACGACTTCGGGACGTTTGCGCGCGATGTCGTTGCCGTCGAAAAGCACGGCGCCTTCGAAGCCATCGACGAGACCCGAGATGCAATTGAAAACGGTCGTCTTGCCGGCGCCGTTGGGGCCGATCAGACCGGTAATGGTGCCGGCTTCGACGGAGAAGGTAGCGCCGTCGAGGGCGCGAACGCCGCCGAAGCTCGCCCTGATATCGCTTACCTCAAGCAACGATCCTGTCGTCGGCATCGGCCCACCTCGTCATGACGTCCCACCGGACGGATGGAAGTGTCCGGCGCATCTTTGCGCCGCACCCACCGGGTTTTCCCGGATAATTATTTAAGTGTTTCCACCCGTCACCTATCGACATAGGTTAGTATGCAGTATGCACTTAATGCCATAGGTGTTGGACACTTAAGTGTCCGACGAATCGAAGGCCCGGGGGAGGATGATGAGAAACGCAGTTTCTGTAGAGATCGACTACCGCCGCGCGTTCCAGGACGCGCCGGTGGGACAGGCCATCGCGAGCAACCGCGTGATAACGGCGTGTAACAAGGCGTTCGCCGAAATCTTCCGGGGCAAGCCTGGTGAGTTCACCGGAACGACCTTCGAGCGTCTGTATCCGACGCACACGCATTTCGAGAGCGCGGGTCTGCGCGTCGGCCCGCTGCTTTCGAAGGATCGGGTGTTCGCGGACGACCGCGTCATGCGCCGCCTCGACGGCGAACTGTTCTGGGTCCACGTGCGGGGCTTCACCTACACGCCCAAGGACCCGCACCGGAACACGCTGTGGGTTTTCACCGAACTCTCGAACCGACAGCCGAAGAACCTCACGATCCGTGGATCGCTGACGCCAAGGGAACGCGATATCGCGGCTCTTCTAATAGAGGGAAAGACCGGTAAGGAGGCCGCACTAGCCCTCGGCATAAGCCCGAGAACCGTAGACATCTATAAGACGCGCCTTCTTCGCAAGTACAGTGTAACGAACACACCCGACCTGGTTCAGAGGCTCTTGACGGGATAGCCGGGCGACAAAGCAGACCAGGCAACCGCCAAGAGCGCAACGAAGGGGCGCGCTAATACAACGTGTTCACGGTTGAACCAACCTGCCTCGTGCAGCAGGTTCACGCTACCCAGCGTCCCAGTACCGCTCCTGATCGGTACATTCATCACTGCCCCGCAACCAAGCGAGAATATTGCGTCGTGGTCGCGAAACCTCTGACGGACCAGGATCGGGTCACCGGAGACGATGGGTTGCCCCGCATCCAGCATCGCCTGCAGCCAAGCATCCCCGGCAATGTCTTTCACACCTCGCACCGGATAACTTCGAAGGTCACTAGAGTACATTCGATGCAGACGTTGACCTTCGAGCTTCAGAATGGTCAACAACTTGAAGCCCACCAGTTCATCGAGAGCGGCCTCAATGAAGGCGTACAACTCCTGCATACCGACATCGGGCCCCAACAAGTCCGCCCCCAGCGAAAATAGCTCGAGCGACCGCTTTGACATCAATCCTCCCAACGTTTTCGATTGCAGGTCGGCGGCGTACGAAGGACTGGAGCAATGCGGCAACGATCCTACTCCAAGTTTCACATCCTATCACTGGCGTCCCGGGATCCCCCACGGGCATCAACTTCAGGTCAGCCGGTGGCAAGTGCCGCATATCGCCGACCGACGGGGATCGTTGTACATTCGGTTGTATTCTCTCATATGTTCGCGGATGCCCACGCGTCGCCTACCGCGTTTCGTTTGGCGAACATCGACCCTTGGCGGCTACAAGCCCTTGTTACGGAAACACGGACCAGTTTGCTATGCGCAGCTCTCACTTAGGTGTTCGAACCAAGCCGCCTGAGGAGAGACGGGAACGCAACCACACGTACAAAGCGGCGTTTCCAGTTAGCGCACGAGAGTAGTTCGTCCGTGCGCGCAATGACACTTAAGTACACTTAAGTGTTCGTAGGCGCGAACGCATTTACGTAAACTTCATTCGCCATAGCCAACTATCGTTCGAAAATTGCAGTTCTTTCGGACACCCAGCGCATCCGCCCTTCCTACCAAAGGGGCGTGGTATCTCCGCCCGACTGCGCGTTGCTCGATCGAACTACTGTTTTCATCGCTCAATTTGGGGGTACTCATGTCGTTGCTTAAGCTTCGCATAGGCGGGCGACTCTATGGGGGGTTCGGCGCGCTCGTGCTATTCTGCGCCTGCCTCGCTGGTTTCGCGATTTGGCAGCTCGTGGCTATTCGCGATCAAGTCGGGGCGATGACGCTGCAAAGCAAGAACACTGTCCGCGCGGGAGAGATCACCACAGACCTGCAGGCAATTCGACGCGGCATTCTCTCGTACTTGTTCGATAAAGACGAGGCCTCGCTCGCCGATGCAGACAATCGTCTAGTCAGAATTGTCGACCTCCTTGAGGACGCAGAGAAGGCTGCCGGTCCCGACGAGAAGGCTCAGTATAACAGTGTCATCAAGGACGTCATAGGCTTGAAAGCCCGTCGTGCCGAGATCGGCGGAGCAATCAAACTGATGCACACCGGACGCAATTCGCTTTTCAGCGACGACGACAAGATTGCAGCCGATGTGAGGAAATTCGTGGATGCGGCATCCGGAACGGCCTTCGCTGAAACAGCGAGTGGGCTAGAATCCGAACTTCTTCTCGCACGGATCGCAAATTGGCGGATGTTGGCAACACGCCAGGGCGCCGGTTTTGAGACCTTTAAGGCAAATATGGGCAGGGCGCAGCAGCAAATAAGCCAGATGGAAAAGGACGAACTACCTACCAACCTCGCAGCAATGCTCGCAACCGTAAAGAATGACGTCGCCAAATATGGTGAAGCGTTTGCCAAAACTGGCCCCAACCTCGTACTTGCCGACCAGCTCTACTACAAGGGCATTACTCCGGCGGTCGGCGGTGCCATCGAGAAGATGGAGAAGCTCGGAAACACTATCGATCAAGCATTCAATACGACAACCGCGGAAACGGGCGAGAGGATTGCCATCACCGTCACCACGCAAGAGATTGTGGCCGGTGCGGCGGTTCTCGCGGGCCTTTTGATCGCATTTCTGATCGCCCGTAGCATCGCGCGTCCCCTCGAAGGATTGACATCTGGCATGAAGGAGCTCGCTGCCGGAAATTTCGGTGTCGTATTGCCTGGGCTCGACCGGACGGACGAAGTCGGCGATATGGCTCAGGCCGTCGAGATATTCAAGGTCAAGGCTGCCCAGAAGGCTCGCGAAGAGGCCGACGCAAAGATCAAGCAAGACGAATTTCTTGCGAGCCAGCGCAAGTCCGAAATGCAAAAGCTGGCAACTAGTTTCGAAGCTGCGGTTGGGGAAATCGTGGAGACTGTTTCGTCCGCTTCCACTGAGCTTGAGGTGTCGGCCGGTACGTTGACGGCCAACGCTGAGCACGCGAAAGCATTGACGACGGAGGTCGCAGCCATTTCCGATGAAGCGTCAAGTAACGTCCGATCGGTCGCGTCGGCCGCCGAGGAGTTGTCGTCTTCGATAAGCGAGATCAGCCGTCAGGTTCAGGAGTCCGTTCGAATTGCTAGTGATGCTGTCGACCAATCACACAATACGACCGCGAGGATCGCCGACCTGTCAAAGGCCGCGGCCCGTATTGGAGACGTGGTGGACTTGATCAACACCATCGCCGGACAAACAAACCTGCTGGCGCTGAATGCGACGATCGAGGCGGCACGCGCCGGCGACGCTGGTCGCGGATTTGCGGTCGTCGCCTCCGAAGTAAAAGCTCTGGCCGAGCAAACCGCAAAGGCAACAGGCGAGATCGCGCAACAGATCTCCGGCATTCAATTGGCGACGCAAGACTCGGTCACCGCGATCGGAGACATTTCGGTAACGATTGGACGACTGTCCGAGATATCCTCGATCATCGCAGTAGCAGTGGAAGAACAGGGTGCTGCGACCCAGACGATTTCCCACAGCGTGCAACAAGCGGCTCAAGGCACACAACAGGTATCGCATAACGTCACGGACGTACAACGCGGTGCGACCCAGACCGGATCAGCATCATCGCAGGTTCTTTCGGCAGCCCGCTCGCTATCGTCCGACAGCCACCGCCTGAAGGTCGAGCTAGGCAAATTTCTCGATTCCGTGAGGGCAGCCTGACGGATCAATTCCGACCTGCCGACGCAATCTGGAGCAGCGGCCCTAAGGATGATTCAGCGAGCAGAACCGATCGCAACTGACCGCATCCGGTGCGAGAATCGACCGAACTTGGATTCCGCGCGCCCAATCCCGGACTGCTTGATACCAGGAACGTTCAAATAGAAAGGGGCCGTCCTTAATCAGAATAGCGATCGCCTCTAGAAATGCCGTATCTAGTGCTTGGTGCGGCCAGATTGTGGGCTCGACCATCATCCAACGAGTTCTTCGCGACTGGCACTTTAAGCAGTATTCAGAATGTAAACGGCGGAGTCTTCAGCATAAAACTCCCACGCTCAACGTGCTCGGCAGCAACCTCCGCAGTGAACCCTACCTGCAAAAATTCAGTCCTCGCCTCCTTCGGCCCATGGCGGCTGAAGTCTACGTTTGGATTGGTCGGAAGATTATGTAGCTTGCGGAGCCGGATGCGGGAAATCTGCCTGTCCGGTTCAATGAGCGGGATTGGCGCGACCGGTATGCGAGATGCTGGCTTGGTGCTCGAGTGGTGCTGTCATCCTTATGGGGCCGTTAGCCCGCCGACATGAAAAGCCTTGATCTCCAGATATTCCTCAATCCCGAACTTGGACCCCTCTCGACCGATACCCGATTGCTTGATGCCTCCGAAAGGCGCCACCTCGAGCGAGACCGAGCCGGTGTTGAGGCCGACCATGCCGAACTCCAGCCTCTCTGCGACGCGCCATGAGCGGTTGAGGTCGGATGTATAGAAATAGGATGCCAGTCCGTAGGGAGTTGCATTGGCGATCCGGATCGCTTCTTCCTCGTGCTTGAACCGAAACAGCGGAGCTACCGGCCCGAACGTTTCCTCGTTCGCCAATTGCATGTTCACCGTCGCGTTCGAGAGTACAGTGGGCTCGACGAACTGATCCTTCGAATTGGTCTTTCCGCCGAGCATGATCGCGGCGCCGTTCGAAAGCGCGTCGTCGATGTGACGACGCACCTTTTCGACGGCGGCCCGGTTGATCAGCGGGCCAATCGTGACGCCCTTGCGCAATCCGCTACCGACGACGAGCTTCGAAGTCTCCGCCATGAGGCGGTCGGCGAATCTGTCATAGATTCCGTTCTGCACGAGCACCCGGTTCGCACAGACACATGTCTGTCCGCCATTGCGGAATTTGCTGGCCATCAATCCCGCTACGGCGAAATCGACATCCGCGTCGTCGAACACGATAAAGGGAGCGTTGCCGCCCAGTTCGAAGCTGATGCGCTTGATCGTGCTGGCCGATTGCTGCATCAGAAGCTGTCCGACACGCGTCGATCCGGTGAAGGAGAGCTTGCGGACCGAAGGGTTCGATGCGAGTTCGGCACCGATCGCCTGGGGCATTCCAGTCACGACCGACAAGACTCCCTTCGGAAGGCCGGCCCGCTCGGCCAGCACGGCAAGCGCCAGAGCGGAGAACGGTGTCAATTCCGAAGGCTTCGCGACGATCGGACAACCGGCCGCCAGCGCGGGGCCGGCCTTGCGGGTGATCATCGCGTTCGGGAAATTCCACGGCGTTATCGCGGCGGAAACGCCGACGGGCTCCTTGAGAAGGAGGATGCGGCGATCCGCGGTGGGCGCCGGGATGGTGTCGCCATACAGTCGGCGAGCCTCTTCGGCGAACCACTTGATGAAGCCCGCGCCGTAGCGGATCTCCCCGGCCGATTCCGCGAGCGGCTTGCCCTGCTCCATAGTCATGATCAGGGAAAGGTCGTCGATGTTTTGGAGCATCAAGCGGCACCACTCCTCTAGCAGCCGACCTCGCTCGCTGCTCGGAAGCGAGCGCCAGGCCGGCCATGCCTCCTCCGCTGCCTTGACGGCTCGCCTGGTCTCTTCTGTGCCAAGCGCCGGTACGGTCCCGATCTCGGCGCCGGTCGCCGGATCGGTGACGGGGACGGTGGCACCGCCGTCGGCATCGACCCACGCACCCGCGACGAACGCCTGCTGACGGAAGAGATGCGGATCTTTCAAACGCTCGCCTAGCGACATGGAGGCCTCCGAAAATGAGGTCTGCAGCATCGCATCTTCGCCCAACAGGCTCTGCCGAATAAATACCGCCCGAGGCGATGAAAATGCCGTCTCGGCCAATCTTACAGAATATCCTGCTGCGCCCAACTGGTCTAATGACGCGGAAGAACACGCCCACTTTCGACCGAGGTCCTCGACATGACTCAGTTAAAGTCTCTGGCAACCTACGACGACTTCGCCCGCCTCGATATCCGGATAGGCAAGGTCGTCGAAGTCCAACCTTTCCCACGGGCGCGCAACCCTTCCTACAAAGTCGCCGTCGACGTCGGGGCCGATCGTATCATGTGGTCAAGCGCCCAAATCACGAACTACGAACCGGAGGCGCTAGTCGGCTCGCTCGTCGTCTGTGTCTGCAATCTCGGCCCAAAGAACGTCGCGGGATTCACCTCCGAACTGCTGATTCTCGGCGCAAAGAATGCCGACGGCAAAGTGATCCTTCTCCGTCCCCGCGGCGAGGTCGCTGCCGGAGAGCCGATCATCTAGCGGGGCAATTACGCGCCGCCTCCAGATGCGTCGCGACAGCAAGGCCTGCGGTTTGGCGCTTCGACGACGATAGAGCATGCTGTTTACCCGCCGTCTTCGGCAAATTGATCGAAGGGGCCCGGATAAGATCCCAACAAGGCCGGCGCCGGTGGCGAGGCCGATACATCAGCAAGGGATCAGCCATGTCAGCCGCTCACAGCACCGCCACCGAGCTCGCCGCACTGCGCAACGCCAACATCGCGCGCGGCGTCGTCACCGCCCATCCGATCACCATCGCCCGCGCGGAGGGCGCATTGGTCTGGGACGTAGAAGGCAAGCAGTATCTCGACTTCGTCGCAGGCATCGGCGTGCTCAACGTCGGACACAACCATCCGCGCGTCGTCGCAGCGGTGGAGAAGCAGCTTAAGGACGTCACCCACATGGCCTTTCAGGTCGCGGCCTACCGGCCGTATCTGGAGCTCGCCAAAAAGCTGAACGGCCTGGTCGGCAAGGGCGAAGCCTACAAGAGCATTTTCCTGACGTCCGGAGCCGAAGCGGTCGAAAACGCGGTCAAGATCGCCCGCGCCTACACTAACCGGTCTGCTGTGATCGCATTCAGGGGCGGCTTCCACGGCCGGACGATGCTGGGTGTCAGCCTCACCGGCATGAGCCAACCCTACAAGCAGAACTTTGGACCGTTCGTTTCCGAGATATTCCACACCCCATTTCCGGACGCCTATCGCGACATGACGAGCGAGCGAGCGCTCGAAGCGCTGGACGAGGTCTTCGCAACCGAAATCGCACCGGACCGGGTGGCCGCGATCATCATCGAACCGGTGCAAGGCGACGGCGGCTTCCTGCCGGCCCCGGTACCGTTCCTCACGGCGCTGCGGGAGATCACCAAGCGCCACGGCATCGTGCTCATCGCCGACGAGATCCAGACGGGTTTCGGAAGGACAGGCAAGCTCTTCGGTTTCGAGCACTCCGGAATCAAGCCTGATCTCATAACGGTGGCCAAGAGCCTCGCTGGCGGATTCCCGCTGTCTGGAGTGGTCGGGCGAGCCGAGATCATGGACGCACCTCTGCCCGGCGGCCTGGGCGGCACCTACGGCGGCAACGCCCTTGGATGTGCCGCGGCGCTTGCGGTTTTGGACACCTTCGAGCAGGACGGGCTGCTCGATCGTGCCGAACGTCTCGGTCAGAAGCTGGAAGCGGGCCTACGCGAGCTGGCAGTAAAGCACTCGATTATTGGAAACGTGCGCGGACTGGGCTTCATGCAGGCAATCGAGCTGGTCACCGACCGCAAGACGAAAAAGCCAGACCCCGACCGCGCACAGCGCGTGATCGACAATGCGCGTCAGCGCGGACTCCTGGTCATCAAGTGCGGCGTACATCGAAACGTCATTCGCTTCCTTGCGCCGCTCGTCGTCTCGGAGGAGAACCTTGATAAGGCACTTGCGATAATGGACACGGCACTGTCGGTCGAAGGCGTGCAGGCCGTCGCCTGACCCTTACTGGCCACGCGAGCGTCGGACACTTAAGTGTTCGGCGCTCGCGTAGACCAGCCTCGGACCGTATAATGATGCCCTATCAGGACGACCCGGTGCCGACACGGCCCCGGTCGACGAGCGTGCGCCCGTCATCGCGGCAGACGGCGAAGCGGCGTGGACTTCCGAACCAATACTGGTCGATCCCTCTGAGGAGATCACCCGGAAGAAGGAGCTGATTGATTGAACGGCATGCCGAAACTTGATCGGATTGACCTGAACATCCTCGCCCAGCTGCAAAAAGACGGGAGGATGACGAACGCCAATCTGGCAGATGCTGTCGGTCTTTCGGCGAGCCCATGTTTGCAGCGCGTAAAACGTCTTGAAGCGACGGGTTATATCACGGGCTACGGTGCCCAAATTAACCTCGCCAAGCTGACCGAGAGCATAACGGTTTTCACCGAAGTGACGCTCGTCGATCACCGTAGAGAGGACTTCGTGAGGTTCGAGGCTAACCTGCGCAAGGTCGATGAGTTGATGGAGTGTCATCTCGTTAGCGGTGGATACGACTATCTGCTGCGTTTCGTGAGCCGCAACATCAACCATTACCAGGAGCGGATGGAAAACTTGCTTGAGCGCAATATCGGGATCGAGAAGTACTTCAGCTACATCGTGCTGAAATCGCCGATCGTGAAAAACGTCCTACCGCTCGGGGTCCTGCTCGATCCTCCGCAGTGAATGAGCGCGATCGGCCGTCGAAACACCGATCACGGACGTAGATTGGATTCCTCGACCGAACAGTTTTGCTCCCGGCCCTTTAGCTCACAGTATCGGTGTTCTTCAAATGGACAATACGAATCTTGCCGACTTATCTGTTGGGAGTCGACGACGACTTGCCTTTATCTTCGGTCAACTTCAACACGCGGTCGCTGCAGAGGATTACGGGAGTTTTCGACAAGCCGCTCAAGCTTTATCGATAAAGCAATCGACACTGAGTCGTTCCATCCAACAGTTGGAGAATTCGTTTGGCGTCATTATTTTCGAGCGATCCAGTGGCGGTGTGCGCGCAACGTCAGCAGGCCGTAATTTCCTGCGCCTAGCGCGCTCGATACTGGAGCAAATGCATGCACTCGTCACGTCAACAAGAGCAACTGGACGTGGCGAAACAGGTCGCATGGTCGTCGGATTTTGCACATCACTGACGGCGGGAAATCTGCGCGCGACATTGCTCGATTTTAAGAAACAGTTTCCGCAAGTTGAACTTGCGACCGTCGAGCGATCGAGAGCTCAGCTCACAACTGCACTACGCAACGGTGTGATCGACGTGAATATTACGACAGGCGACATGCCGCCTTTCGATAGCAAGTCCGCGCCGCTCTGGAGCGAACGAATTCTGGTCGTTCTACCCAGTGACCATCCCCTGGCTATGCGCCAAGCTCTCTACTGGACGGATCTGCGGGATCAGATTGTTTTGCTCAGTCATTACGATCCCGGGCGCGAGCTCGAGGACCTCCTGAACGCAAAGCTGATTTCTCCTACTAACCGGCCACGAATCGAACGCCACGATGTCAGTCGTGGCGTCATCAAGAGCCTCATAAGTATGGGGTTCGGCATTGGCCTTGTACTGGAATCCGATATTGGCGCTAGCTTTTCAGGTCTGCTTTATCGGGAGTTGCACGACGGCACGGGGCTGAGCCGAATCGGCTTTTCGGCGGTTTGGCGGCCTGACAACGAGAACCCCGCCGTCGAAAATTTTCTAAAGCTGCTAGCGGAACGCTATCCTTTCCCCTCGGCCGTGTGAAACGATCCTCTGGATTTTGCAAAACCGCGGTCAGTGGCCATGAACCTCGCCAGCATCGGCGCAATCAGTTTGGCCGGATCACTGACGGGTTGGCCGCTTTCCCGAGCGAGAAGGCGTTATCCAGACTCAACGCACGTGTCTCAGACATGTCATGCGGATCGATCATTAGGGTTGCCGATGAAGCTCGTCAAACGTCCGAGTCAAGCGTTCCCGCAGCGAAGCGAGGACAACGCTTGACGCGGCGGCGACACCATAAACTGGCTATGGGGTGCAGGCGAAAGTCCTGCACCCCATAGCCACACCACGATTGCCGCGCTGCGCGGCCGCGAGACCGAGTAGCTTCGTGCCTTGCGGTCACCAACCGGAACATGGCGCAACATGTCCAGATTCTCAGCCTCCTCGTCCGCGAGCAAGAGCTACAGATTGCCCGGCTTCAGGCCGAACCGTCGGAATTGGGACGCGTTGCAACGCTCGTTGCGCTTGCCGCTACGCCGCGACGTTGACGAATCTTTCCCCGCTCGGATTGCGCGCGCCGGCTCCGGTAGCCGCGGTCCGACCGGATGAAGGATTCCAGCATGTGAGGGATTAACGTCGCGGCGTCGACAGGCTCATATAGCCGGCTATGCTCGGCGGCATAACGGTCGAGTTCTTCCTTCAGAGGCTCAGGAATGCCGATCGTCATGCGGACGAGACCGACCTTCGGCAAGCGGCCAAGTTTCAGATCCGCCATTCGTCGCCTCCTTCTCTAAATGCGACAGAGACATGTTGACTCTTCAGATAATCGGCGTAGGCGACGAGGTCGCGATGCACGGCGGCTGGCAATTCGAGTGCAATCTTGAAAGGTTTTTCGTCGGGAATTGCACCAAGTTTGAGTTTGGCCATCCTTCCTGTCATCCTCTGTAAGGTTCAAGCACGAGATCCCGGTTGACTATAACCCGAACCGGGAATCCTGGTCGGATTGTGAGCGTCGGTTGTATGTTGAGATTACGACGCACGACCTGTTGCCCGGTCTGATTCAGCGAATTCGCCGCACTCAAGCGTAACGCCTGAATAATGTCCGTGTTGCTGCCGCTATCTGCGCCCGACCCAAGCTCCGCTCCCACGCCTAGGATCGTCGATAGTAGTGCTGCCTTGACCAACTCGACCCAATGATTGTCGACCTCGTCCTCGAGACCGGAATAGCCACCGGCGTCCGCGCCCTGTTGCCTTTCTAGAACAATCGAGCGGCCATTCGGCATGATCAGCCGTGTCCACACCAAAAGCACCCGCGATTGGCCGAATGCAACCTGGCTGTCATAGACTCCGATGAGCCGCGCTCCCTGCGGGATAAGCTTGGCTCGCCCCGTCGGACTATCGAAAATGTTTTCTGTGACTTGCGCCGTGATCTGCCCAGGAAGATCTGAGCGGACACCCGTAATGAGAGCTGCTGGAATGATCGTGCCCGCCTGCACGACAAAGGGTGAGGCCGGGCGTGAGAGCCGATCGGGCGTTGTAGTCCGCCGGTCGACCGGTGCATTGACGAAGAGGAGTTTGCTATCCTGCCCGTTCTGAGAGAAGGTTTCATCAGAAGTCGGCGCAGTCTTGCTCGCCGTTTCCTGGGATGCGGCATGCGGTGGTGCAATTGGCGCAGTGGTTGACGCAAATACTTTGCTCGTCCGAGCCGCCTCGGTTTCCTGGTCAGCACGTTGTTGTTCGGCGTCAAGGCCGATCGCCGCCGGTTGACCTTCCCCCGTAACGAGCGGACGCCCCAGGTTGCCCGGCAACGGTGGCCCAAGCCGCGCGACGTCGCGGGGAATCCCGGTGTAATCCTGCGGCAATGTTGTCAGGCCATCTGCGACGTTATGATGATCTGTGCTGTAGAGTTCGTCCGGCGTGGAATTGCGCGGGTGGTTGCTTCTCAACGCCCACAGCACCGCACCCGAGATAAGCAGCAAAGCCAATGCGGTGCCACCGGCAAGGACTTTGCGGGAAAGCCTTGTGATCCTCGGGTGGTCTGCGCGTAGACGCAAAGCCTGCGCGCTATCCTCAGATGATGGCGCCGGGCCCGAGACGGTACCGGGGCTCTCGTTTGGTCTATCGCCCGTCACGATCGTCTCCCGTCGGCTCTCGCTATTCGGACTTTCAGCTGCTTCTCTCCACCAAGGCGCAACTCGGCCGCGGCAAACAAACGATCGACGATCAGTACATTTTTGTAGACGCGATAGTTGACGAGTTCGGGCTTGCCGTCCTGGCCGATGACGAACAGCGGCGGCATTTCTCCTTGTGCGATGCCGGGAGAGAACTCGATATAGACCTTGCGGCCGTCATCATAGGCATTGACCGGTCGCCATGGCGGGCTGTCACCCTCGATCACGTAACGGTAGCGTCGCTGGCTCACTTCCGGGATGATGGGAGTTGGCGGCAAAGTCCTGGAGCGGCTGGACCGGTCTTTCGGATAGAACCAGGCAACCGACGGCATGTACGGCTTTTCACGGGAGCGCAGCTCGATCAGGTAGGTCCGTCGATCGGTGTTGACGACAAGATTCGTCTCGATTGCGGGTCGTGTCGGCTTCACCATGATGTGGACGCGCCTGGTGTCGCCGTTGCCGCTTTCGGTGTCACCGACGATCCAGCGCACGGTGTCGCCGGCGGCGAGCGGCCCCGAGCCTGTTAGCTGCTCGCCCGGCTCGAGCGCGATATCCGTGATCTGCCCTGGGGACGCGTAGATCTGATAGAGCGCGCCTGGACTGTAGGGAAAGACCTGGACGGCGTTGAAATACCCTGCGCGCCGAGGCTGGACCCGCGCTACATCGTTAGCAATCTCGATGCGATCGGTCGGGTCCTTAGCCTCTACTTCACCTTTCTTGCCGCCGCTGGCCGGCGTCCAGGATGGCGGGACATGCAGCGGACGTGCATGGTCGTCCGCTAACATCGGTAGATCAGGAGACGGCGGCACATCGTCATCATAACTGATCTGCGGTGGCTTGAAGGTCGTGCAGCCAGAGAGCGAGAGCGCAAAAAGTAAGGCGAGACGCACAGGCGTCCCGTTCCATTTTGAACTCGCGAATCTCGGTAGGGGATTTATCACTTAGCCGAGCTCCTTCGACCAGTTGATGGAATGGACATAGACGCCGAGCGGGTTCTTGCGCAGGCGGTCGGCATCACGCGGGGTTTCGATCACGACAGAAAGGATCGCGGTCCAGCGCTCGGTCGCGGCGAGCTGGCCGCCGTCGTAGCGTCGCTCGGTCCACGCCACTCGAAAGCTCTCCGGCGACGCACGGATGACGCTCGATACGTCGATAGAGATTTGCGTGTTGCCGAGCTTGGCGAATGGATCGTTGTGTCGGGCGTAATCGTTCAGCGCCGCGGCACCACGATCGGTCGTAAAGTCATAGGCGCGCAGCCAGTTCTGGCGCAGCACAATGGCGTCGGCCGGTAGTCCCCGCACGTCCTCGATAAATCTCGCGAGATGAAACGCAATCTGCGGATCGGTCGGCTGATAGAAAGCACTCGCCGGCGCGACTGCCTGGGCCTGACCGAGATGATCCACTTCCACCACCCACGGCGTGATGGTACCCTGAGTGGACTGCCAAACGAGGCTTGCGGCGAGCCCTCCGGACAACAAAAGGCATCCGAACGCCATCAACCGCCAATTCCTGGCTTGGACCCGGGCCGAGCCGATACGCTCGTCCCAGATTTGAGCCGCCTTCTGGTAGGGCGTCACCGGATCCGGCGTACGACCATAGTGCACGGATGGTCGCTTGAACATCAATGCCCTCCCTCGGACAGATCCACGGAGGCACCGCCACCAGCGCTGTCACCGCTGCGAACCGCGTGAGTGGCAGCAGACACACCCTGGTTTACGGTCTGCGCGCGCTTCATGCGGCGCGCCCAGGCCGGTGGTGCGTGCGTTGTTGACGAACCGCCGCCGAGCCCGGCAGCCAGGCGGCGCAGCGGGCTGACGACCGCCGAGCCGCCTGCTTTGGCGACGCCACTCAATCCTCCGGCTCGATAAGCGCTTGCGGTTCCACCTGCTATTGCGGCCGCGCCGCGGGCGCCGCCCGCGAGGGCGCCGCCTCCCAGACCGACACCGCCAGTTGCGAGACCCGCGCCAGCCACGATGGCGCCACCCGCCGCCAAGCC
Organism: Bradyrhizobium sp.; assembly: GCF_035309285.1. Taxonomy (GTDB): domain Bacteria; phylum Pseudomonadota; class Alphaproteobacteria; order Rhizobiales; family Xanthobacteraceae; genus Bradyrhizobium. The sequence goes on from NZ_DATGFH010000162.1 coordinate 30,572, forward strand.
GGTGCTGACGGCGGCACCCGCGCCGAGTTGCGGTCCACCCGACACGATCCCATTGGCAATACCGGGCCCGAAGATGCCGAGGCCAAGGAGGGAGAGCGCCCCAAGCACGAGTGCCATGGCATTATCAATGGTCGGCTGGTTGCCGCCGAAGCCAGCCGTGAACTGCGCAAACAACGTCGAGCCGATGCCGACGATGACGGCCAGCACCAGGACTTTTACGCCGGATGAGATTACGTTGCCGAGCACGCGCTCGGCGGCGAATGCGGTCTTGCCGAACAGGCCAAACGGAATCAGCACAAAACCGGCAAGCGTCGTCAGCTTGAACTCGATGAGGGTAATAAAGAGCTGGATGGCCAGAATAAAGAATGCGAGCAGCACAACGATCCAGGCGAACAACAGAATCGCGATCTGGATAAAATTCTCGAAGAAGCTGACATAGCCCATAAGCCCCGAGATCGAATCGAGGATCGGTCGTCCAGCATCGAGCCCGACCTGGGCGATCTTTCCGGGCCTGAGGAAATCAGCCGACGAAAGTCCGGTGCCAGAGGCCTTTAGGCCCAGACCGGCAAAGCTCTCGAAGATGATGCGGGCGAGGCTATTCCAGTTGCCGATCAGGAAAGCGAAGACTCCGACGAACAAGGTCTTTTTGACGAGGCGAATTAAGATGTCTTCGTCGGCTCCCCATGCCCAGAACAGGCCGGCCAGCGTAACGTCGATCGCCGCCAGTGTTGTGGCGAGATAGCCGACCTCGCCTCCAACTAGCCCAAACCCGGAATCGATGTACTGGGTGAATGTTCCGAGGAACTGATCGATAATACCCGTGCCGGCCATCGGTCACTCCTTCCCGGACTGCTGAATTGAGGGGTAACCAGGTGACAGGCGGTTCTCGTCCTTGGGCGACACGAACAACGAGCGACCGTCTTGAGAAGTCCCGTTGTCGGAAGATGATGATGGTGGCGTCTGGCCGAGGAATTGCCGGCGCTTCTCGGCCCATGCCTTACGGCATTCGGACAGAGCATCTTTCTGCTCGTAGGTAACGGAGCGGCATTCCGCGAGCTTTGTTTCCAAGGGATCAGAGACCCCATCGGCCAATGCGGGAGAATTCGTTTGAGGCTCGTCGCCACGAAGCCGAATGGCACAGGCAGCAAGTACCAGGACGACGAGCACCACGGTCGCCGCATATGGGAGCCGTTCGAGTTTTTTCGTGATCATCAGTGAAACATCTGCACGGTTGTGGGTTGATAGCCTTGGCCTGGGATCAGGAAGCGGCGCAGTTGCTCCCTGCCTTGGTCCTGGGCGGCGGCACGCCGGGCGGACTCCAAGTTTTGTGCGCGTCCATGCGCCGAGATGACCGCTGTGAGATCCGCGAGCTGCTGGGCTTGCAAGGCCAGGAGCTGATTGCCGGCCTGGCTCGCCTGCAACGCGCCGGTTGCCCCTTGGCTCGAGGTGACGAGGGCCGACATCTGTGTATGGTTAGTGTTGAGGTTGCCGACGACGGTGGCATGCGTCCGCATGGCGTCCTGCAGGCCGGCCATCGCGTTCTGCCAGCGCGTCTGCGCGTTTGCGACCAACGCCTGGTCTGACAGGTTTGATGAGGCCGGCGCATAGGTCGTCGAGAACGCGCGATCGATCTGCCCGATGTCATAGGCGATGCGTTGGGCTTGGGCGAGAAGCTGCTGCGTTCGCAGGATCGACTGTTCCAGTTGGAGCAACGACGAGAACGGCAACGTCGCCAGATTCTTTGCCTGATTGATCAACATCTGCGCCTGGTTCTGCAGAGATACGATCTGGTTGTTGATCTGCTGCAGCGCGCGTGCTGCCGTCAGGACGTTTTGCGCGTAGTTGTTCGGATCGAATACGACCAACTGCGCCGAGAGCTGCGCGGGACCAACAAAGGCGGCAAACATGATCACGCCCGCGACGGCGAGACGGCGGAGGCGGTTCATTTCGAGTCCTCCAATTCACCAAGATGCGGAATGAGATCGGTCGCCCACGCGGCGTCGCGGGCTTTCAGCCAGCCGCTCACGAAGTTGTCGCGACCGCCTTCGACCAAAACCTGCCCAATCAGCGCCTGGTCGGCTTTGGAGGAAGCCGCGGTGAAGGCGAGCGCAACCTCGCCGAGACCGAGCTCGAACAGCCGATTGCCGCGGCGGGATTGGCAGTAGTAGTCACGCTTCGGTGTCGCGCGAGCGAGGATTTCGATCTGGCGGTCGTTCAGCCCAAACCGCCGATAGACTGTCGTGATTTGCGGCTCTATAGCGCGGTCGTTGGGCAAGAGAATCCGGGTCGGACAGCTCTCGATGATGGCCGGCGCAATGGCTGAGCCGTCGATGTCGGCCAGCGATTGAGTAGCGAAGATCACGGATGCATTCTTCTTGCGCAGCGTCTTCAGCCACTCGCGCAGTCGCCCGGCGAAGTCGGCGTCGTCAAGCGCAAGCCATCCCTCATCGATGATGAGCAGGGTTGGCCGGCCGTCAAAACGACCCTCGATCCGGTGAAACAGGTAAGCAAGAACGGCCGGTGCGACAGCGGTACCAATCAAGCCGTCTGTCTCGAAGACCTGCACCGAGGTCTCGCCCAAGCTTTCGCTTTCGGCGTCGAGCAAACGATCATAGGGGCCGCCGATACAATAGGGCTGAAGCGCCCGCTTCAACACGTTGGATTGAAGCAGAACAGAAAGGCCGGTCAGAGTCCGTTCCTCAAGGGGAGCGGAGGCGAGCGAACTTAACGCTGACCAGATGTGCTCCTTAGCTTCCGGCGTGACCTCGATCCGCTCTCGGGTCAGGATCGAGCTGATCCAGTCGGCTGCCCAGCCGCGCTCGGCAACATCGTCGATTCCGGCAAGTGGCTGAAGAGAGACGAACTCGGGCGTCTCCCCGGCAAGCGCACCGCCGAGGTCATGCCAGTCCCCGCCCATGGCAATCGCGGCCGCCCGGATTGACCCGCCGAAATCGAACGCGAAGATCTGGGACTGGGGATATCGGCGGAATTGGAGCGCCATCAGCGCCAACAGCACCGATTTGCCAGCGCCGGTCGGTCCTACGACCAGCGTATGTCCGACATCTCCAACATGGAGCGAGAAGCGAAACGGGGTCGATCCCTCCGTCTTGGCCAGGAACAAAGGCGGAGCCTTGAAATGGTGGTCCCTCGCCTCTCCTGCCCATACCGCGGACAACGGAATCATGTGTGCCAGGTTCAAGGTCGAGATCGGAGGTTGCCGCACATTGGCGTAGACATGCCCCGGGAGGCTGCCAAGCCAAGCCTCGATGGCATTCACCGTCTCGACCATGCAGGTGAAATCGCGGCCCTGGATGACCTTTTCGACGAGGCGAAGCTTTTCGTTTGCGGTAGCCGCATCGCTGTCCCAGACCGTGATCGTCGCCGTGACGAACGCCTCGCCGATCTGATCAGACCCGAGTTCCTGGAGGGCGGCGTCGGCATCCATGGCCTTGTTGTGGGCATCGGTATCAAGCAGCGCCGAGGCCTCGTTCGTCATAACCTCCTTCAAGATCGCGCCCACTGACTTGCGTTTGGCAAACCATTGCCGCCTGATCCGGGTCAGGAGTTTTGTGGCATCCGTCTTGTCGAGCATGATCGCGCGGGTCGACCAGCGATAGGCGAACGCGAGACGGTTCAGGTCGTCGAGAATTCCGGGCGTCGTCGCCGTCGGAAAACCCACGACGGTCAAGACTCGGAGTTGAGCTGAGCCAAGCAACGGCTCGAGGCCACCAGTAAGCGTTTGGTCGGCCAGCAGCGCATCGAGATACATCGGAATTTCGGGGACCCTGACCCGTTGCCGCTTGGTCGAGACCGTCGAATGCAGGTAAGTCAGGGTTTCTTCATCGTCGAGCCAGGCGCACTCCGGCATAACGCCTTCGACAAGTTGCAGAACGCGACTGGTGCGATCAACAAACCCGCGAAGAATCTCACGTGCATCACCATCGACTGAGCGGTTGCTGCCTTCATAAAGCAGCCGCTCTGCTTTCGCCGTTCCCTCCACCGGCGGCAGATAGAGAAATGTCAGAAAGTAGCTCGATTCATAGTGGGCACCCGCCTCTTCGAACTGAGCTTTCCGTTCGGCATCGACCAGAGCGGAGGCCACATCCGGAAACGTATTCGGAGGATAGCTGCCCGCGGAATGACGTTGAGCCTCGACAAAAATAGCCCAACCAGATTCGAGACGCCGAAGCACATTGTTCAAACGACCGGCAATGGCGATGAGTTCGGCTGGTACGGCGCTGTCGAGGTCTGGACCCCGGAATCTTGCGGTGCGCTGAAACGAGCCATCCTTGTTCAGGATCACGCCCTCGTCAACGAGGGCTGCCCACGGCAGAAAGTCCGCGAGACGCGTATTCGACCGTCGATATTCGGCGAGGTTCATCATGACAGAACTCACGAGTTGAGATGACCAGGGATGCGGAGATGTCGACGCACGACCTCGATGAAGTCAGGATCGCGCTTGGCGGCCCAGACGGCGGCCATGTGGCCGACGAACCAAAGCAAGAGGCCCGCGATCCAAAGGCGCAGACCGATGCCGAGTGCAGCCGCGAGCGTGCCGTTGAGAATCGCGATGGAGCGTGGCGCACCGCCCATCAGGATCGGTTCGGTCAGCGCGCGATGCACGGGCGTGACGAAGCCTGAGATTTCTGCATCCATCAGATCACCACTCCCCCGCCGAATGAAAAGAACGACAGAAAGAAGCTCGACGCTGCGAACGCGATCGACAAACCGAACACGATCTGGATCAGTCGGCGGAAACCACCCGACGTGTCACCGAAGGCTAGCGAGAGGCCTGTCACGATGATGATGATGACCGCGATAATCTTTGCGACCGGACCTTCGACCGATTGCAGGATCTGATTGAGCGGCTGTTCCCACGGCATGTTGGAGCCGGCAGCCGATGCTGAAGTGGCGGTAAGACAGCTGATTGCGAACGTGGCTGCCGCCACAGCGCCTCGCTTGCCGAGATGCGTAGACTTCATGTTTCGTCCCCTATTGCTGAAAGAACGTAGTCACCCGAAGCCCCAAACCCTTCCACTCCGGCGAGTTCGGCAAGCCGGCGTTCTTTGCCGCGGCCGGAAAGCACAGCGATGACGTTGATGGTTTCGGCGATCAGGGCCCGCGGCACGGTGACGACCGCTTCCTGGATGAGCTGTTCGAGCCGGCGCAATGCACCGAGCGCGCTGCCAGCGTGGATCGTTCCAATGCCGCCGGGATGACCCGTGCCCCACGCCTTCAGTAGATCGAGCGCTTCCGCCCCGCGCACTTCTCCGATCGGAATGCGATCCGGCCGTAGACGAAGAGATGAGCGCACCAAATCCGACAGCGAGACCACGCCATCCTTGGTCCGCAACGCCACAAGATTTGGCGCTTTGCACTGAAGCTCTCGTGTGTCTTCGATGAGAACGACCCGATCCGTGGTCTTTGCAACTTCCGCAAGAAGCGCATTAGTCAGCGTTGTCTTGCCGCTGGATGTGCCACCCGCGACGAGGATGTTCCGGCGGGCTGCAACCGCGCTTCGTAAAGCGTTGGCCCGGTGCGAGCTCATGATCCCCGCCGCCACATAATCGCTGAGCGTGAACACAGCGACCGCTGGCTTGCGGATCGCGAAGGTTGGCGCAGCCACTACCGGCGGCAGCAGCCCCTCGAAGCGCTCTCCTGTTTCGGGTAACTCTGCCGATACGCGCGGGGCGCCGGCGTGAACTTCTGCACCGACATGGTGGGCGACCAATCGAACGATACGTTCGCCGTCGGACGCGGACACCGTTTCGCCGGTGTCCATGAGGCCACTGGACAACCGATCGGCCCAGAGCCGACCATCGGGATTGAGCATCACCTCAACTATTGCTGGATCGTCGAGAAGACGCGCTATCGCTGGGCCGAGAGCCGTGCGCAGCATGCGCGCACCGCGCGAGGTCGCCTCTGACTGAATGGAAAGGTTTGCCACCCTGGTCCCCAACGAATGAGGCCGTCCCCGAGGGGCCTCAGATGGGGATGAATAGAAAAGGCAGTAAACGGCTCAATGCAACAAGAGGACTGTCGGGCCCGTAGCCTGGCGTAGAAAAAGAAACATTAGCTGATGTTCTTTATCCTATCGTTCCATATCGTGGACGCGCGGGGCAATGCTGAACTGGCGGATGGTCTATCGGTGCGTAAAGTCGAGACGTTGATCAGCCTGTAACGTCGCGTCGGTGATTCAATCCGAGCCGACACCAGTGAAAAGTCAAGCAGGTCGCCACACTCATTGAACCTCATGCGCACCGCTCGCAGTCGCAATAGTGTGCGCGGTCTGCTCAAGCCGGCTGTCGACCAGGGTCCGAACCAAATACACTTGGAGAGCGACCGACCGCGATTCGAGTGACTTGACGAACCGCACCGCGTGGCGTGCTGACATTGTTGCGTGGGGGTATCATATGGATGGTGAGTTTTTCAGGCAGCGGGCGGTGCTTGCCCGCGGTTTGGCCGAGAATGCCGATCCGTTCACCAAAAAGCGTCTTCTCGATCTCGCCGAGAGGTACGATGCCAGGGCGGGCGGCCCCGGTCCTTCGCGAGCTTCGCGCGGTGTCGGGCAGCCCACGCCTCTTGCGAGTGGGTGGCCCTTGTCGGCCAAGGTCGGCGAGGCATGAAGAAGTCAAAGCCTGACGCCGCGGCGACCGAGGTGGAATGCGACGCCTGTGGCGGAACGGGACATCCTCCCGTGAAGGAGATATCCCCTGGACGGCGGATTTATCCCGCACCCTGCAAGGCCTGCGGCGGCAAAGGCCGGCTTAGCAAATCATAGCGGATCCGAATTACGGCTGGTCGTTGGCTTCGTTTGACATCGGGACCTTCGTCTAGTTACGACCCCGATCTCACCAATCCAGCCCTTGGGAGCCTTCGAGGACAGATCCTTCGGCTGGCGCGAGCACCAATTCCGGCTGGTCACCCGGAGCGGCGTCCGGATGCGTAAATGCGGCGGAGAGTTGCTCACTAAGGCCACGGAGCCAAGGCACCACGAACCAGATCAGGGCGATAGCCTGAAGCACAATGCTGAGAGCAAACGCGGTCTGATAGGCAACTGCGGGATAGTGTCCGCCCTGGGTCGACCAGTGCCCAACGATCAGCCCAATTCCGTATTGAACGACGAATGCCCAGCCGAAATGTACGAGGTTCAGTGCGGCGAAATCGAAAGATTTCATGACGAAGCTCCAGCAAACGCCGACGAATACCAGCTATTCGGTGACGATTTCGGTTCGCGAGATCGGGCCAGACGGCACGCCCCTTCCCTGGCAGCTGGGCACACCGCAGGTCAAAACCGGGCAAACCGATTCAGGTCTGCTCGTCAAACCCACCGGGCCTGCGCATCTGCTGATCGGAGATGCCTATGACGAGAGTGGTTTCCGGAAGCCGCTGGGAGCAGTGAGCGGTGGCAACATCCGCGACGTCTACCTCTTCAACAGCGCAATCGATCCGACCGGCATCAAGACCCTTAGCGGCACCGTCGACATTGCGAACGCCACTCCGCAGGACTTGGCGCAAGCCGGAGTTGTCGGTTACTGGTTGGCGCAATACGATCCCGACGGCGTCGTGAACAACCCTACCGATCCGAACGCTGCCGCCGTCTCCACCAGCGCGCCCTCCGCGAGCCTGGTGCCGCTTGCCGGCCGCGAGTTCGAAGGAACGAGCCTTTACCTCAACGGCTACCCAATGACTCTGACTCGGGCCGGCACGCCGTCGGATCCGGTTCCCGCGTCGATGCCGGATTACTTCCCCGGATCGCCACTTCTGAACATTAATGCGGGGATTTACCGGCTGCAAGAAATCAGCATGTGGACCATGACGCGGCAGCCGTATCAGATCGTCGACGATATGTTCGGCAGGCTGATTCCGACAAACGAACCCTTCTTGACCGTTTATCTGAGCGGATCTTTCGAAGTGCAGGCGATCAACGCGCCGATCCTGCCGATGAACAAGTACATCGACAACATCGCCGTCAGCAATGCGGTGGCATCGATGAATTTGTCATTTTCGCCGGCGTCGCTTGACCTGCAGGGCTGTCCTGCGGTGGGGCGCTGCGGGCCATTGATCACGCCGAACCTCTACACACCTCCGGGAGTGGCGCTGACCGTGTGCGACACGGTGCCCGATTTGACAACATATTCGATCACCCTCAACACCGTCACGGGCTCGCTCGCCGGCGAGATCAACGAGGCCTACGTATACGTCCAGAATAACGTCCTTACCCTCTACACCGGCAAGAAAGTCGGCGACCTCGTCCTCAGTTGGGTGTCGCAGGAGCAGGGTAACGTTCAAGTCATCGGCTACATCGAGGGCGCGCCGCCTTGCCCGATGGCCAACATGACCAACAAGCCAGCAACGACCTTCCTCGAGCCGACGACGGTCTATGTCGGGGCCACTTCCGTAACCTTCACGCTGCCAACCGTGGTGAACTTCAAATACCAGAAGAGCGACGACTCGTTGAGCGGATCCGCCACGAAGTTTGACATAGGCGGCGGCATCCAGCTTGGTTTGAACGCTCACCTCTCGCCGATGGGGTTCGGCCTGGCCCTGGCGAAAGGCGCGGTCGTCGCGATCGACGCCGGCATCGGGAGAGAGGAAGACAATGACAATTCCACGACCAATGGCACTGCACAAAGTGCGACCGACAAGCTCGAGGAAACCAAGAAATATACTTTCAAGTTGCAGGGAACGCTGTCGCCTTATACCGGCGACCAGTTCATGGCGAGCCTGAACACGCTCACAACGCCGAGCAGCACTCCGGGCAACCCGGCCTCGAAGGCTGCCATTTTGCCGAACCCGAATCTTGGCGGATTTACTGCCTCGAACCCGCCGAGCGCACTGCCAAAAGCTCCGACGGACGAGAAGTTCGGTCAGCGCATGTATGTGCCATCGCCCTATGGCGAGGCGTTCGTCACATCGGAGACCCTTGATGTCTACCAGCAAACCCTAGTCCAGACTAACACCGTTTACGGCTTCGCCCGCGTTCCGGACCCGCAGATCCCGCGCGACGTCAACATCGTCTCGTTCCGGTTAAGCAGCAAATACATCCGACCTGGCTGTCTCGATGGCATGATCGGGTATGCGTACAACCCGGCGACCCTGCCCAACGGCGCTCAGACCTACGCGACTTCGACCGGCCAGATGAGCCCGCTCTATGATGGAAACTTCGCGCCCGGAGAGGTGGGTCACAACGCCAGCTACATGCGAGTCGTCGAGGCCTACAAGCTGAAAAAGCAGATCGACCAGCAGACATACAATGCACTCGCGGCATACCGGGCGGCGTATGGCACTCAGGACGATCCGTCTGATCCGGCCCTCACGCCGGGGCTCGACTTCTATAACGAATATGTCTGGTCATCGCGCGGCGGAACGCAAGAGATAAAGCACACCTATGCCACGTCGTATGACGAAGTTTACACGCTCACGACTGTCAACAAGCACGTGCAGAACCTGCACTTCAACGTAAAGATCCGTGCCGGCGGCCTGACCATTGTTGATGCCAAGCACAACAGCGCAGATACGAGCAAGGACACGCTCAAATACAGCTTTGGCAGCACCGCCACGACAGCATTCGATATCACGGCCTCGTTCGACGGAATCGAAACCGATACGCAGATGCGTTACGCAGCCAATAACGACGCCCACTTCGTCATGAATTTCAACTCGATGTTCAATCCCAACAACCAGAGCGGGCTCAATCTGGTCATTGGCTCCGACGGTCTCGTGTACAAGATCGTTTCATCCGTAACATCCGGCGCCGGCTTGCCGCTGTCAGACAATATCGATACCAGCCAGACCTTTACGCAGCCGCAACCGGCCTACACCTCGGGAAACGCCGACGGCCTCACTGGCAATCTCGAGCCCTATGAGCGTCCGGGCAAGACGAGCCTGTTCCGTACTTATTCGTTCTTTCTGCAGCCGTCCCAGAAAAATCACGACGATTTCTGGGACACGGTGATCGATCAGACATGGCTGCAGAATAGCCCGGATCTCGACGCCGTCGCGATGCGTTCGGCCCAAGGCAACCCTTCGATGCCATGGCGGCTCATGTACCGCGTCACCTACTCGCAGCGCTTTCTGCCACCGATCTCGACCGCCGCGATTGTTGTACCGCAAATCACGCCGGTGATGGCGGTGCCGGTGCTGAATGCAGCCTCGGATTTCCTGTTCCAGGGCCTGACCGTGCCGCTGCCACGCCCGACGCATAATCCGAGCAACGACATTGAGGCGAACGTTGTCCTCGCCTCGCCGACCGCATCGGGATTGAGCGCGGGTAGCGTGCCGACGACGGGACCGAATGCCGGCGCTCCCGTATTGCCCAACAACGTCATACCGTTCGACCTCGTCAAGGGAGCGGCAAGCGTTGTAAGTTGGGGTGATACGGCCAATGTCAAGCTTCTGACGCAACTCACAACGTCCGTCCTTGGACTGAACACCGTGCCGATGTCGCCGACGGTGCTCCCGGGATCCACCAAGCTCGTTGATATTTCGGATCCGGTGGCCGGCGGCATCTTGTACAGCGTCTATACTGATCCGAACGGTTTGACGGTCAATGTTCCCACCAATTTCGGAATCGTCGTCTACCAGGATGTGAACGGGAATCCGGTTCAATACTACGATGGGAAAAGCTTTCACTCGCTGCAGGCCGACTACGTCGCCAGCCCCGACGGGACCATCATGTACTATATCATGCCGCCCTCGACCTACGACCAGAGCACGTTCGACCTCGTTGGGGATTACGATCTGTTTGGCCGCCCTGGCGACGAATGGCGCTACTATCTCGTTTCCGGCATGAGCGCCAACATGACGTCCGAGCCGACCGTCGCCGGCTCCGGGCCGTTCTTGTCATCGAGCGGAGCGACACCCTATACCGGCTTCACGCTCGCACCATCGCAGCACGGGCGCGACGGCTCAAGTCAGGTGCAAGGATATATCCTTTTGCAAGGTGTCATGCAGTGGCCAAACCTCAACTCCAGTGCGGAAACCTTTGGCGATGTGCTTGTCTACAAGGCGATGAGTTTGCTCGATACGTTCCCGATAGGCGATCCCGAAGTCCTGGTCTCGTTCCTCAAGGCGCAGTATCCAAATGCGCCGTTCGAAGGGAACGAGGAGATCAATCTCGTATTCGCCAAGAATATCGTGTCGTATTTCAACGCCGAGCAGCAGACACTGATTCCCCAGTAACAATGCGAATCGATCCGTCGCGAGTGCCTGGATCGTATCGTCGTGTTTGGCGAGGCCCACCTGCGCCGACTCCTGCGATCCTGCGCGCTACTATAACGACATCAGAACACATCGATCTCTGGATAAAGATGCGCCGGTGTCGCGTATGGTTCAGCGGACCCGGCGCGTCAGATCGTTTCCCTTTCTAGGCGGTCTCCATCACCACCGCACCTGGTTTCACGTTTTCGGTACACTCGGGTCCCGTCGAATGTCCGGTTTACGCCAGAAGCGGCCGTTTGCGACGCTCGAAGGCGCAACCTATGGATCGAGGATCACTGGCTGTCCCGCTCGCATCGATCGCAGTGCCCCATCAAACGCGGCAAGCGTCGCCAACACCTCCTCTGGCGGTATCGGAAACGGCTGTTTGCCTTCGACGGCGTCGGCAAACGCGGCGAGCTCGTTCGCGAGCACATCCACGATCGGATAGATGATCATTTCCGGCCTGATGCCCGAACGACGTCTCACGAGCGTGGCTTCGTCCAGCACCTCTGCTGAGCCATTGGTACCGAACACGTGAACGCGCCAATAGAATGGCGTGGCGCGGATCGTCGCAAGCGTCCCTGTAACGCCGTTTGCGAAGTCGATGGCCAGCATCGCGCTGTCGAGCGGCGGCGGGCCGGCCTCGCGCGGACTGAGGCGCGCGTAGACCTGGCGTGCCGGTCCGACCAAACTGACGAAAGCGTCCAGGACGTGCAGCCCGGCCCCGGTCAGGCCACCACCCGGCGACTCCTCCGGAGACAATCGCCAGCCCGCGGTGATGCCCTGCGAGTTCTCGTTGCTGTTATGTCCCTCGACGTGGAGGATGGTGCCGAGTTCCCCACTCCCAACAACCTCTCGCAGAGCCTGCAGTGACGGCCAGAAGCGACGGTTGTGCCCCACTGCCAGCACGACACCTGCGGAGCGGCAGGCATCGAACATGCGCACAGCGTGTTCGCGGCAGAGCGCCAGAGGCTTTTCGCAAAAAACCTGTTTGCTGGCCGACGCCGCCGCAATCACCTGCGCGATGTGCTGCGAATGTGGCGTTGCCAGCAGCACAGCCTCGATCGAGGGATTGGCGAGCACCGCTTCAAGGCTCTCGGCGAGCGCGAGGTCGTGCGCCGCACAGAAGTCCCGCGCGCGTTCGGCATCCGGCTCGACAGCGTCCGTGATCTTCAGCCGGCCACCGCGTCGCGCTGCTTCGACAAGGCTTCGCCCCCAGCGTCCAAGGCCTGCGATCGCACATTGGATCATGAGATCATCCGCCTCAGATTGATCGGGGGTGGGTCAGCCGAAGATTGAGACACCGCCATTTTGGCCGTATAAGATAACGCGATCTTCAAGGCAGGATATTCCATGGTTGATGTCAACGATCTTTATGCGCGCGGTCTCGATCGACGCAAACGAATGCTCGGAGCGACGCAGGTTGAGAATCGGATGGCCGCGGCCGGCGATTTCGGTGCACCGTTACAGAACATCATCAATGCCTATGTCTACGGCGATATCTGGGAACGAAAGGATCTGTCCGACCCGATGCGCAGCCTGGTGATGCTCGCTATCACTGCGGCCAGTGGCAAGACCGCCGAATTCCGCGTGCATGCGCAAGGCGCGCGGGCGAACGGCTGCACCTCCGAGCAAGTGCAGGACGTGCTGCTGCTGGTGGCGATGTATTGCGGCATCCCTGCCGCGATCGAAACGACCCGGATCGCGGCGGAAATCTTTTCGGATACCTCGCCACCGAGCGGTCCGCACAACACTTGACGGAAGAGGGTCGTTGCGGACAGCGTCCACCGGAGCGGTCGGCCTCTCGCCCTCGCGATCATGACGTAACACCCACATCGTAGCCTCCGCAAAATGCCCGTTACTCCCTCTCCGGCCTCTCAGATCCGATAAAGGCGGGCGGCCGTGTCGTGAAGAATGGCGCACTGCTGCTTCTCGTCGAGATACGCGATCGCATCGCGAAACGTCTTGTAGAGCCCTGCATAGTCTGTCCAGAGTTTCTCGATCGGGAAATTGCTGCCGTAGAGGCAGCGGTCCGCTCCGAATATGGCAACGGTCTCGCGGATGATCGTCGCCATCACGTCGGCACGGCATGCATGCACGAACGTCCCCAATCCGGACAGCTTGACGTTTACGTTCGGCTGCTCGGCAAGGGCGGACATCCCCGCCCGCCATCTCTTCCATCCATCTTTCGACATGTCTTCCAGCATACCGGCATGCTCAAGGACGAAGGTCGTGTCCGGAAACGCCCGCGCCAGCGCCGCTCCGTTCTGCATCTGGTCGGTGAAGACCTGAAGTTCGAACAGCAGATCGTACTGCGCGAGAAGCGCAAAGCCACGACGCCACGCGGCGTCGTTCATCACGTCAGGGCGCGGCGCGAAGCGGTATTGCGGGTTCTCATGCCAATGGAGCTGTTGGCGGATGCCGCGGCTAGCTGGCAGCTTGGCCAGCCGTGCGATCAGCTCACCGCAATCGGGATCGGCGAGATCGGCGTGAGCGACGTTGGCATGGGGCCAGCCGGTCGCGTCGATCACGGATTGCACCCATTTTGCCTCGTTGTAGCTTTGGCCGGCGGGCCAGTTGGTCTGCACATAGACCGATTTGACGACGTTGCAGCCGTCGAGGTCCGCGCGAAATTCCTCGATCGAATAGTCGCGGCGGATCGCTTCGTAGGGGCCGAAGATGCGCGGCACCTGCGGACCCGATAGCCAGGTCAGGTCCTTCAGGCGCCAGATGTGATGATGAGCGTCGATGGTCGGGATGTCTTTCAAACTCATGTCCCTTCGCAGGCTTCTTTCGTTTCGTTATTTCTTGCCGACGGGAAGCCCGGCCATCGCTTCGATCACGGTCGCGACCGCCGCGGTGTCCTGATCGCCGAAGCCCGAGGCGACGGCGGCATTGAACAGCGGCACGGCGGCAGAAAACATCGGCGTCGGGCAAGCCAGCGAATTGGCAAAATCCGCGATCACCTGCATGTCCTTGCGCCAGAGCTCGAGCGGCATGGTACGGATCGGCAAGTATGTATCGGAGATCAACATCTCGCCACGGACGTCGAGCACGCGCGAGCCGGCAGCCCCGTCGCTGACGACGGCAAATACCTGCGCCGGGTCGAGGCCGGCCTTGCGCGCGAGCGTGAAGGCCTCGCCTGCCACCGCCGTGTGCACAGCGACCATGAGGTTGGCGACATACTTCATCTTGGAGCCGTTGCCGAAGGCGCCGAGATAATGCGGCGCCCGGGAAAAGCCTTCGAACACCGGCAGGCAACGGTCGTAGTCGGCCTTCTGGCCGCTGCCATAGACCAGCACATCGCGATTTTGCGCCTGGCTACCGGAGCCGGAGAGCGGGCAATCGAGCATCGCGATCCCGACTTCGGCCAGTTTTGCTTGTGCTGCAAGCTTGTCTTCCAGCGTAAAGGTGCTGGTTTCCGCGACCACGCGATTCCCCTGCGGAAGCGTGCGCAATTCGCCGACGACATCCGACAGGGCTTTGGCCGATGGCAGCGATGTAATCAGGATATTCGCGGCCTTCCCGACTTCGGCGACCGAAGTCACCGCGGCGCCGCCCAGCGCCTTGAAGGCGTCAATGGCGCGCGACGATATGTCGTAGCCGATCACGGTGAAGCCGGCCGCGATGAGATTCTTGCTCATCGCCGACCCCATGATCCCGAGACCGATCATTCCGACGTTCTTGTCAACCTGGTTTGGCACGAGAAAAGCTGCTCCGCGAAATCACTTGGCTTGATGGCTCGACCAGAAGGCGGGAAGCTCGGTGCAATCCTTGCGCCCCCAGCCTTCCTGGCTCGCCTGATCGTAGATCGCGAGGGTCTTTTCGGCCAGCGGCAGGTTGAAGCCGAGCCTCTCAGCCTCCGCCAGCATGGTACGAAAATCCTTGCGGATGGAGTCGCAGTCGAACGTCGCCGATCCCGGATCCCTGGATTGCAACGCACGCGCAACCGCGCCGCCGCGCGCCTTCAACACGTTGGGGCCGCCAGAGGTGTCCGCGAACAATTCCATCAGCCAGACCGGATCGAGATTGAGATGGCGGCAGAGCGAATAGGCTTCGCCCAGCGCCTGCCAGAACACGCCGAGCGGTAGATTGATCGCAAGCTTCATGCTGGCGCCGGCCCCGATCGGACCGACAAGGTCGACGCGGCGGCAAAGCTGCTCCAGGATCGGCTTGGCGTGCGCGAAGTCTTCTTTTGTGCCGCCCGCTAGCCCCAAGAGCTTGCCCTGCAGCGCCGGACCAACCGTGCCGCCGACCGGACATTCCACCATGATCGCGCCCTTGGCCGCGATTGCCTTTGCCAATGCAACCTCGGTCTCGGGCTGCACGGTGCTCATCTCGATGAAGAGCTTGCCGGGAGTATTGCCCGCGAGCAGGCCGGAGGCGCCTTCATAGACGTCGGCCATGGCCCTTGCGTCGGTGAGAATCGTGATGACCACATCAACGCGGGAGGCAAGCTCGGTCGGGCTCGCCGCCCGGATCGCCCCCGCTTTCACCAGCGGCTCGGCTTTGTCTGCATTCCGGTTCCAGACCGTGACCTGATGGCCGACCTCGATCAGCCGTTTCGCGATCGCCGCTCCCATGCGGCCCAATCCGGCGACGCCTACCTTCATGTCTCGCTCCCATTCGCGCGGCCGCTGGGGTGCCGCTTGTTATCTCGCTTTTGCCCGAAATCAGACGACCGCACCGCTGTCGGGATCGGTCAGATGCATATGCGCGATGTTGGCGGCCAGCCGGGGTCAGGCCGCGCTCTGGCCCGCGACATGGCGGGCCTCCATCAACATCTCGAAGAAGCCTTGAGCTTCAAGCGTTGCCACCGGTTCGAGGTCGACCGCTTCCTCCGGCGCCACCTGCCTTGGCAGCGCGCCGACGCGATGCAGGATCGCGGATGCGTTACGCACGCCTTCCAGGCTCGGAAACATCATGTCGCCCATGTAGCGCGCGAACAGCACCCAGGTCGGACGCAACACGTCGATGTCGGTCTCGCCGGAGTATTTGCGCAGCACATGGATGCCGAAATCAGCATCGCTGCGGAAGCGATGCACGCCCTGGCAAAAGGATTTGACGTAACGCAGGCCGATATCCGGATGGCTCTTCACGAAGCTGCGGGTCGAAGCCGCACAGCTATTCTGGAACGACACGTCGAGCCGTCCGAAATCCTCGGCGATATGGTAGCCGCGCTTCGGCGCCTGGAAGGTTTCGGGCGCATGCATGATCGCCACGTCCACCTTGCCTGGGTCGAGCAGAAGATCGAGCCGCGCGCCGGCATTGCCGACGACAACGATTTCGACATCCTTCTCGATGCTCCATCCCCAGCGATCGAACGCCATGATCATCGCGCATTCGTCGGCGTCATTGCGGAACGTGACACCCCAGCGCTTGCCGCGAAGGTCCTCGCGCGTCTTGATGCCCGGCAGTGCAGCAACCTGCTGGGCGCTGCGCGAGATGGCGGAGGCGAGCACCACGGCATCGCCGCCATGGCGATGATTGGCGAGCAACAATTCCGCGCCGACGGCGTTGGTGAATTGCGCCTCGCCCGCGATCACCGCCTTCAGCGAATTGGGATGGCCGTGATAGAAGACGAGCTCAGGCTCGAGGCCGTTCTCGCGCAAATAACCGCCCTCCAACGCGGCGAAGACCGGCGCCACGCCGGCTCCGCGATGCGCCATGGCAATCTTGATCTTGTCCACTTTCATCTTCCTCGACGTTAGCTTGAGAGCGTGATGTGACGCGTCGTCATTTCAGGCCGCTCAGGCCGAAGCCGCGATTGATCCACCTCTGCAGGATTGCAAACAGCAGGAACACCGGAATCGTGGCCAGCACCGCGATCGCCATCTGCTCGGTCGGCGGATTGCCGTAGTCCTCGCCGAATTGCACGAGCCCGAGCGGAAAGGTCCGCAAGGCATCGTTCGAGACGACGGTGAGCGGCCAGAGATATTGATCCCAACTGTCGCGGAAGGCGAAGATCGCAAGCACCGATAAAGCCGGCCAACACTGCGGCACGATGATCTGCAACAGGATGCGCAGCTCGCCGGCGCCGTCAATCCGCGCCGCTTCGATATAGTCCTTCGGAATGGCGATCATCGATTGTCGCATCAGGAACACGCCGAAGGCATCGATCAAGAGCGGCGACACGATGCCCTGATAGGTGTTGATCCACCCGAATTTGTGGATCACCAGGAACGTCGGCACCAGCGTCACCTCGAGCGGCAGCATGAGGGTCGACAGGATCAGGAGCAGCACGAGGCCGGAACCGGGAAAGCGGAATTTGGCGAGGCCATATCCCGCCAGCGTACAGAACACGACATTGCCCACCATTACCGACAGCGAAACGATGCCGCTGTTGAGGAAATATTGGGCGAACGCTGCGCGTGACAGCGCGTTCGGATAATTCTCGAAATGCCAGACCGAGGGAATCCACTCGGTCCTGAGCTGGAACATCTTCTCGCCGGCCTGGAACGACATCACGGTCATCCACAGGATCGGGATGATGAAGCCGAATGCCAATGCGGCGAGCAGCGCGAGGCCAATTGCCTTGCGTAACCCCGGCCAATAGCGATGGACGGCAACTCGCCGCGGCGTGCTGATGTCGAGGGATGCCATCAGACGTAAATCCGTTCGCTTCGGGAGAACAGCCCCATCTGCAAGCTTGTGAAGACCAGCATGATCGCAAACAGCACGACCGAGATCGCCGCCGCCTCCCCCATCTTCAGATAGGAAAATCCGGTCTCGTAGATCAGCATCGACAGCACCCGCGTCGCATTGCCGGGTCCGCCGCCGGTGATCAGAAACGGCATCAGGAAGATGCGCGCACACAGTAGCGCCGACACCACGACGACAAAGAAGATCGTCGGCATCAACAGCGGCAGCGTGATATGGAAGAACCGCCGGAAGGGACCGGCGCCATCGAGCTCGGCCGCCTCGTAATAGTCGTCCGGCAGCGCCAGCAGCGCCGCCAGAAACACCACCATGAAATAGGGCGCGAAACGCCAGACCGTGACCATGATGATCGCGGGCATGGCGGTCGCCGAATCGGTCAGCCAGTCGATGCGGCCGAAGCCAAAGTGTTGCAGGATCTGGTTGACCACGCCAAAGGGATGGAGCAGCAGGCGCCAGACCAGGCAGACCGCGATGATCGGCATCAGATTGGTCAGGAACATCACCATCATGCAATGGCGCGCGCCGGGGATTCCAGTGTTGATCGCGAGTGCGAGCCCCAGCCCCGATGCCGTCAGCAGGATCGTGGAGCCCGCGATATAGACGAATGTGTTGACGAGTGTGTCGCGGAAGATCGGGTCGCCGAGCAGCGTCCGGTAATTCTCGAGCCCCACGAATTGCGGCGCGGACACCATGTCGTACGAGGTGAAGCTGAGCGCGATCGCCCACAGCATCGGACCATATTTGAAGACGGCAAAGAAGATCAGCGTCGGCAGCACGAACGCAAAGCCCCACAGGTTGACGCGCGTGTGATAGCCGATCCGCCAGAACGGGCGCGCGGATGGGGCCGCACCCGTTCCCTTGCCGCGCTCGTATGAGCCGATCGAGGCGAGCTCAGCCATTTGAGGATCACGCCTTCTTGTAGGCCGCGGCGGCGCGATCGGCTTCCGCCGCAACCTCGTCCAGGGTGGTCTTGATGTCGGCCTTGGTCAGCATGATCTTCTGCACGCCGCGATGCATGGCGTCTGCGAGCTCGTTGAACACCAGGGAGCGCGGCAGGAACACGCCTTCGTCCTTGGCTTTGATGATCTCGTTGACGTAAGGAAATTTCTGCACCTCGGGATTATCCGCCCAACCGGTCTTCTTGGCGAAGGTGAAGGGCGCCGCGTCGCGCCAGGCGTCGACCAGATCGCTCATCATGAACTTGTAGAGGTCGTGCAGCGTTTCCTTCTTCTCGTCGGACACTTTGGCATTGATGACGAGATTGAAGCCGTATGTCGTGGAGATGCCCTTGCCGGTCACGAAGCCCGGATATTGGACGGGGCGGAAGTAATTCTGCTCGGCCATCGCCGGGTTCTCCGCCTTCACAAGCGAGATCGGCAGCGGATGGCAGAAGAACATGGAGCAACGCTCTTTCAGGAAGTCGAGGCCCGGAATCGGATTCGTCGCGATCGAATCCGCGGGATCCTCGGCGCCGTATTTCTGCGCGATCGAGGCGCGGATCGTCATGGCGCGAACGCCGGCTTCGTTGTTGACGATGCACTTTCCGGCATCGTCGAACCACTTGCCGCCGGCGCCGATCAGGATCGGGTTGAACTGGATCATGGTCCATTGCGCAGCGTGCATCGCGAATTTGAAGCCCTGGCGCGTGAACTTGTCGCCGTCCTTGACGGTGAGCCGTTTGGCGACCTCGCCGAGCTGCTCCCAGTTCTGCGGCCAGTCCTTGGCGGGGTCGAGACCGACCTCCTTGAACTGCTTGGTGTTCAAGTAATTGCAGTAGCCGTAGAACCACATCGGGTAGCCATAGACCTTGCCGTCCTTGGTCGCGCCGTCGACGAAGGCCTTGGCGTAGTCGGCGACAAAGGTGTCGTAGGAGGTATAGCCGAGCTTTTTCACGTCCAGCGGCGCAAGCAGCCCCTTGTCAAGCCACACTGGCATGAACCAGTCCTGGCTCACAAAACCGTCCGGCGCTGTGCCTGTCGCAAAGCCGACACTGAGCTTCTTGCCAAGGTCGCCGAACGGGAACCACTGGAAGTCAACCTTGACGTTCGGGTTCTGCTGCATGAACAGCTTGATCCGCTTGTTCACCCAAGGGCGCTGCTGCGGATTGTCGAAGGTCCAGAACGAGAGGTTCACCGGCTTTTTGGTCTGCGCGAATGCGCGTGGAGCAAACGACGCGGTGGCAGCCGCGCCAAGGCCAGTAGCACCGATCCCGCGAACGACATCACGTCGCGTCGGATTCCAATTCCTCGCTTTGGTCATCGCTCTCTCCCAAATTGACGCCTGATGCTCTGTCAGGCCGTCTGCTCATTGCTCGAATTAATTGATGGTGCGGCGCCTCCGAAAGGAATGCGACGTGTCTCGCATGTGCGAAGGATCGCGTCGCTGGCGATAGAGACGGACGTGACCGTCCCTCGCTGAGGCATTCTGAAAAGTTGTGCGGACGGGTTGGGGGCAAGGGTCTTGCGGTGCGCCGGAACTGGCGCGACCGGGGGCACATGCCGGCACTGCGACTTCCCACCGGACCTGGTTGCGCGCGACCTTCCCCAAACGCGTCCTCCAATTTCCCTATTTTCCCAAAGCCTAGTGGGTTGGAAGATCGCGCGTCAAGTATTTTCGAAAATCTTGCCTTCGAGGCAAAAAGTTGTGAAGATACCCCAATGATCGCGATTGGTGATGTTTCCCGCACATTGGCGGACGAGGTGTATTCGCGCATTCGTGCCGCGATGCATTCCGGCCAGCTCAAGCCCGGACAAAAGCTGCGTTTCAGCGAATTGCAGGCGTTAGCGGACACCAGCGTCACGCCGGTTCGCGAGGCACTGGCGCGCCTCACGGCCGAAGGCTTCACCGAGCTCGAGGGGCACCGCGGCTATCGGGTGGCGCCGGTCTCGTCAGCGGACCTCTGGGACGTCGTGAAGAACCGCCAGCAGCTCGAATCCGAGGCGTTGCGGCTATCGATCGAGCTCGGCGACGAGCATTGGGAAGCGCAGCTCGTCTCTGCCCATCATCTGCTCTCGCGGATGGATCGCGAGCGCCCCGACCTGCCGACAGCGGTCGATGAGCGATGGGAGCAGCGCCACGAGGCTTTCCACGAGGCGCTGATCGCGGCGTGCCAATCAAAAGTCCTGCTCGGCTTCTGCAGCCAGCTTTCGGGGCGCGCCAACCGCTATCGCCGCCTGTCGATCTCGGCGCCGCCGCGCGACATCAAGACCGAGCACCGGCTGATCTTCGAAGCCACAATCCGCCGCGACGCCCCCACTGCGACGAAACTCTTGCGTGAGCATTTCGAGCTGACCGCCCGCATGGTCGATGAGCTGCTCAAGAACCGATGGTGACATCCGCCAAGCCACGTCACAACGCTACGTCCTTCAATGCCCGCCACAGAACGGGCTGACAGACTTCCCAGGGAGTGAAAACAATGAAGCATCGCGCGCTCGGCCGCACCGGCCTCTATGTCACTGAACTCTGCCTCGGCACCGCCACCTTCGGCGGCCAGGGCTGGTGGAAGGTCTGGGGCGAAGTCGATCAGGCCAGCGCCAATCAGCTTGTCGAACGGGCGCTTGCGGCCGGCGTGAACTTCATCGATACCGCCGACGTCTACGCCGAGGGCCATTCCGAGAAAATCCTCGGCCAGGCGCTGCGCGACCTGAAGGTCAAGCGCGAGGACGTCATCATAGCAACCAAGGTGCGCGGGCGCACCGGCCCCGGCCCCAACGACGTCGGCCTCTCGCGCGGCCACATCATGGATGCGGTCGAAGCGAGCCTGAAGCGCCTCGGGCTCGACTACATCGACCTCTACCAGGTCCATGGCGCAGACCTCGTGACCCCGATCGAAGAGACCATGAAGGCACTCGACAATCTCGTCACGCGAGGCCTCGTCCGCTACATCGGCGCGTCGAACATGTCGGCGTGGCAGATCATGAAGGCACAGGGGCTGGCCCGCCAATATAATTATGCCCGTTTCGAGACGGCGCAGTGCTACTACACCATCGCCGGTCGCGATCTCGAGCGCGAGATCATTCCGATGGCGACCGACCAGCAGATGGGATTGATGATCTGGTCGCCGCTTGCGGGCGGCTTCCTGTCGGGAAAATTCACCCGCGAAGGTGCTGCAGCCTCCAACGATGCGCGGCGCCTGTCGTTCGATTTCCCGCCGGTCGACAAGGAGCACGCCTACGACGTCATCGAGGCGATCCAGCCGATCGCCAAGGCACGCGGTGTGTCGGTGGCCCGCATCGCGCTCGCCTGGCTGTTGCACCAGAAACCCGTGACCAGCGTCATCATCGGCGCCAAGTCGATCGAGCAGCTCGATGATAATCTTGCCGCGGTCGAGACGCAGCTTTCGGCCGAGGAGCTGGCGGTGCTCGACGAGGCCAGCGCGCGACCACTGGAATATCCGCAATGGATGCTGGCGCGCCAGCACGGCGATCGCCTTCCGGCGACGTCGCGATAACGTCAGCCTTCGCCGGGTGAAGCCCGACGTGGCGGCGAGATGGACAGTTGGGCAGCGGCGACGGGGCCTCTGCTGCCTGGACGCACTGATGCTTGAGCCCCGGTAGGCTAGTCAAACATCAAGCGGACCGATGCCGGCGCAATCTCGGCCTCGACAGTACGCCCAGGTATCAGCTCCAGGTCGCGCGCTTGCTGGGCCAGCACGTAGGCCTTGAGCGGAAATCCGCAATCGATCTGAACAGTCGCCAGTGGTCCCAGGATGCGCACCTCTGTGACGCGCGCAACAAAGCGGTTGACGCCGGGCGCCGATGCGCTGCCGACTGAGTGAATCGAGACTGCTTCTGCCCGGACGCCCACCTGCACATAGGCTCCCGAGGCAACTTGAGGTCCGGCGGCACGGAGCATCCGTTCGCCGATCGCAACAGTTGATAATGCCTCGCAGCTGCCGGCGATGCGGCCGGCAAGGATGTTCTCGACGCCGATGAAGCGAGCGACGAAAACATTGGCCGGTTTGTAAAAGACCTCTTGCACCGAGCCAGCCTGCACGGTTATGCCCCCACGAAGGACGATGATCCTGTCGGCCAGCACCATTGCGTCGGTATGGTCGTGCGTGACGAAGATCGCCGGAATTGATAGGCGTCTCAAAAACGACGCGAGTTCCTCGCGCAGTTGGTCGCGAGTGTGCGCATCGAGCGCTGAAAATGGCTCGTCGAACAGGAATAAGTCGGGTTCGGCTGCCAGAGCACGCGCAAGTGCTACGCGTTGCTTTTCGCCCGCGCTCAAACTGTGCGGGGCGCGTTGTGCGAGTTGGGTAATGTCGAAGTAGTCGAGCAGCCCGGCGACGTCGCCGTGAGGCAGCGCGGCCGCATGGCGCTCCGGGCTCGCACGCCGCTTGCGCAGCCCGACGGCCACGTTCTGCCGCACGGTAAGATGGGGGAACAGACCGAAATTCTGCACCATAAAGGCGACATTGCGCCTCTCCGGCGCAAGCTGCGTCACATCGCGCCCACCGATCAGCACACGCCCGGCTGCTGGCCGATGGAAGCCGGCGATGGTTTCCAGCGTCAGCGATTTCCCGGAACCGTTGGGTCCCAGGATGACGAGGATCTCGCCGCCGGAAAGGGCGAAATCGATTCCACTTAAGTGAAAATCACGGATCGAAAGCGACAGCCCTTCGACGGTGATGGCCCGGGCCGTCGTCTCCGGCGACGTCATCGATTCTCTCTGATCGTCTCGCGCTGGTGCGCAAGATAGCGCAACAGCACGAACAGAGAGAGCGAGACGATCAGCAGAAGCACCGCGGCACCGGCGGCCTGGTCCAGTCCGATGCGCAGGAACAGCTCGTAGATCTTCACCGGTGCCGTCATCGGGTAGTAGACCAGGATGACCACGGCGCCGAATTCGCTGATCGAGCGGGCATAGGTGAGCGTGATCCCGGTCATAATGCCGCGCCACGCCAAGGGCAGGCTGATGCGCATAAAAGTCCGCCATGGCCCCAGCCCAAGCGTGCGCGCGATTTTTTCCAGCCGCGGATCGACGGCCTCGAACCCCATTCGGGCGGCATTGACCGTGTAGGGCGCCGATACGAACATCATGGCCACGACAATGCCGGCGATCGTGCCCCAAAATTTGATCCCCACCAGCGCATGCAAGGGCTCGCCCAGCGGACCGTGGCGGCCGAACACCATCAGCAAGCCGATGCCGGCGACGGTGTGCGGGACCGCCAGCGGCAGGTCTATCAGGGCGGCAACTGCGCCTTTGCCGGGGAATGAAGAGCGCGCCAGCACATAGGCAAGCGGCACGCCGATCAGCGCGGCGAAGGTGGCGGAAAGAAACGCCGCCTCGAGGCTCAGCAGGATGGCAGCGCGAACGTCCGCCATGCGCGCGACTTCAGCCAGATTCGCGGCCGAATACCCGGCCAGCGCAATCAGCGGGATGGCAATGAAGGCAAGCAGCACGCCGCCGAGAAACCAGCACAGCAGAAACACGCTGTGCGGATGGCTCGGTGCAGTGCGCCACCTCCAGCCGCCTTGCGTCTCGATAGCCATCGCCGTCTCAGGAGCCAGGCCACGGCTTCACCTGCGATTTCAAGCCCTGTGGCATCGCGTCAGGATTGACCGCATAGGCCGGCTTGAATTCGCCGAAGCCGTTTTTCTTCATGATGGCCTGGCCTTCCGGGCCGAGCAGGAAGGCCACGTATTTTTCCGCGATGGCCGCGTTCTTACTGCCCTCGACAATGGTAATGGCGTAGACGATCGGCTTGCCCGTCAACGTGCCATTCTTCGTTTGCACGGTGCCTTGCGCATAGTACGAGGACTCGGTTGCATCGCTGAGGTTGATCTTGTTCGGAAGGTCGACGAACTTGAGATGGTGCTGCAAGGCGTCCGAGCGGTAGATCGCGAGGTAATCGATCTGACCAAGCTGAAGCGCCGAGATCAGTGAAGTCTCCGTATCGCGCATGTTGGCAAGCGGTGCGTTGGCCAGCACGCTCGTCTCGATGTTCGGATCGTCGTAGTATTTGTTCGCCAGGTTGAGCATCTGGACAGTCTGATAACCCGAAGGGTCGGTGTCAGGATTGGAACGCCCGATCTCGACGCCCTTGCGTGCGAGCACCTTGTACCAGTTCTTTGAATTGATCTCGCCGGCACCCTTGCTCTTGTCGGTATAGACGAATGTGATCGCGTTGCGACATATGCCGACATACCACTTGGCGTAAGCCTGCTTTCCGTTTCCGCCAAACATGTATTTTGGAATGACACTGTAGTCGGCGACAGCCAGCAGGTCGGCGTCCCTGTGCAGATCGGTGATCTGCTTGGCCATCTTGACGCTGCCGCCGAACTGCGGCTGCACGGTTACGTTCGGATATTGCTCGTGGAAACGTTCATCGATCTCCTTGAACGGCACTGCAAGCGTGCCAGCGGCGAAAACCG
Organism: Bradyrhizobium sp.; assembly: GCF_035309285.1. GTDB lineage: Bacteria > Pseudomonadota > Alphaproteobacteria > Rhizobiales > Xanthobacteraceae > Bradyrhizobium. The sequence continues at coordinate 55,813 of NZ_DATGFH010000162.1, forward strand.
TCAACGTGGTCGACTCGGCCGCCCGTGCGGCAAAGCTCCCGGGCAGCAGCGCGCAAAGGAGGCCGAGGACCAGGGGCGAAAACCTTGCCGTGGATTGCATTATACATTTCCGCTTTGGCGAACTTGGTATTCATGCACAGAAATCCACTGCTAGGCAATTTTGACAATATGCGCAGATATATGCAGCTTTATGCAGCCGATTTGGCATCGGATAATGTGACCGAGCGACAGCTCTCGTCCTGCACTTTCGATCAGGACAGCCTGCGCCGACGAGCGGCATGTTGCGGGAATCGTATTCTCAAGGGGACGGCGGGTCGGAGGCTTAGAGCCGCACAGCCGTCGTCGAAAAGGCTTGTGCGACGGGTTTCTGCACGCTGTTAAGAACGGCAGCGCCAATCACTGCGACGATGATGGCAGCCACACAGGATAACAAGAAAGCTTTCATGGCAGTCCTTCCATAAAGAGATCGCAGCCTACTCCGCGGGTCTGGCTGCCGGCTGAGGCCGCGCGTCGTTGACACCAACGCGCGCATTCTGTTCTTCAAGCCAAAGGCTATGGTGCTCTTTCGCCCAGTTGACGTCCACGGTGCCGGTGCCCATGGCCTCAAATGCCCCTTCCATGCCGATCGTGCCGATGTAGATGTGCGCCAGCATTGCGGCCACGAACAAGACCGCTACGGTGGCGTGAACCATCTGCGCAAGCTGCATCCCTTCGATATTCGATAGGTAGAAGGGGAACATCAGCGTGTATCCGGTGGCTGCGACAAGGCCGCCGCCGATAACCACGATCCAATAGATGGCCTTCTGGCCCGCGTTAAAGCGGTAGGCCGGCGGATGATCACGGCCGACGATGCCGCCACCCCGCTTGATCCATTCGACATCAGCCCTGCCTGGGATGTTCCCGGCAATCCACATCAGGAAGATCAGCACGACTCCGATAGTGAACGGAAAACTCAGATAATTATGCGCGTACTTCGCCCATTGCGACCACTCGGAGAATGCTTCCAGGCCGATCAACGGCAAGAGCAACGGACGGCCGAAGGTGATGTTCAATCCCGAAATGGCCAGAACGACAAAGCAGCTTGCCGTCATCCAATGAACGAAGCGCTCGAATGACGTAAAGCGCACGACGGTTCGGCCGGCACGACCGCTCTCCAGTCGCACCATGCCGCGGCTGAGATAGAAGATGATCAACACCGCGAGCATGCCAAGAATGGCGATGCCGCCAATCCAGCGCAGCGTCACGTTCCGGAACTCTCGCCATTCACGCCCTGCCGGCTGTTCGAGGACGCCCGAGCGCTGGTCGGGAATACTGACGCGTCCCTGGATCCGGTTCAGTTGCCGCAGCAGCTGTTGTTCCTTGACCGAGCTGGCGGTCGGATTGACCTGCTGGGCGATGGACGGTGAAGCCGCCGAGACGAACAGCAATAGCGCGGCTGCGCCAATGGCGAGGCGAATAAGTCGTGCAAAACACGCCATAAGTTCCTCCCGATATTGACGCGACCGCAACGAGTTGTCTTCAGGACTCGATCGTTTCGCGATAGGCGGTCTTCCAGCCCCAGGCACCGGAGCCGTAGCCGCGCTTCATCACGCGCTCCTTGTAAATCTGGGCGATGATTTCGCCGTCGCCGGCAAGCAACGACTTGGTGGAACACATCTCGGCGCAGAGCGGCAGCTTGCCCTCGGCAAGACGGTTCGCCCCGTACTTCTCGTATTCTTCCTTGCTGCCATCGGCTTCCGGCCCGCCGGCACAGAACGTGCATTTGTCCATCTTGCCGCGGGAGCCGAAATTGCCGACCTTCGGATATTGCGGCGCGCCGAACGGACAAGCGTAGAAGCAATAGCCGCAACCGATGCAAATATCCTTGGAGTGCAGCACCACGCCATCGGCGGTGGTATAGAAGGCATTCACCGGGCAGACTGCCGCGCAGGGCGCGTCGGTGCAGTGCATGCAGGCCATCGAGATCGAACGCTCGCCCGGTTTGCCGTCATCGATGGTGACGACGCGGCGCCGGTTGATGCCCCAAGGTACCTCGTGCTCGTTCTTGCAGGCGGTGACGCACGCATTGCAATCGATGCAACGGTCGGCGTCGCAGAGGAATTTCATACGTGCCATGATCGTTGCTCCTTATGCTGCCGCGATTTGGCAGAGAGTGACTTTGGGTTCCTGCATGCCGGTCGCCGGATCGTATCCGTAGGTGGTGATCGTGTTCGCGCTTTCGCCGAGCACGATCGGATCGGAGCCTTTCGGATAATTGCCACGGAGGTCCTTGCCTGCGAACCAGCCGCCAAAGTGGAAAGGCATCCAGGCGACGCCTTTGCCGACACGCTCGGTAACGAGCGCCTTCATCCTGGCGCGCGAATTGTTCTCGGCGCCCGTGACCCAGACCCAGCCGCCGTCCTTGATACCGCGGTCGGCCGCATCGGCAGGATTGATCTCGATGAACATGTCTTGCCGCAACTCAGCAAGCCACGGGTTGGTGCGCGTTTCTTCACCGCCGCCCTCGTACTCGACGAGACGACCCGAAGAAAGGATGAGCGGGAATTGCTTGGCGATCCCCTTCTCTACCGCGGCCTTCTGCACGGAAAAGCCGATATTGGGCAGTCTGAACTGCTTGGCATCGGGCAGCGTCGGATATTTCGAGACCAGATCGACGCGCGGCGTATAAATTGGCTCGCGATGAACCGGAATGGGATCGGGCAGGCCGAACGCATTCATGCGCGCCTTGCCATTGCCGTAAGGCACGCAGCCGTGCTTCAGCGCCACGCGCTGGATGCCGCCGGACAGGTCGAGCGCCCATGACACTGCATCCGGATTGGCGGGATTGACCTTGGTGATCGTGGCCATCTCGGCCTCGCTGAGGTCCTTGTCCCAGCCGAGCTTCTTCAGGCTCGCCAGCGTGAATTCCGGGTAGCCGTCCTTGATCTCCGAATCCTTGGAATAGGATCCATCTGCGAGCAGGCTTACCTTCCGCGTCGTTCCGTCGGGCAGCTTCTCCTCGCGTTCGAGCCCGAAGCGCGGGCGGAACGTGCCGCCGCCGTCCATCACATTCAGATTGGTATTGTAGAGCAACGGGGTGCCGGGATGCCTCACCTCAGGCGAGCCCCAGCACGGCCACGGCAGACCATAATAGTCGCCGCCGACTTCCGGGTCGTCCTTGGACGCCCGCATGGTCAGAAAGTCGAACTTGGCCTGGTTCTTCATGTGCGCCTTGAGACGCTCGGGCGACTGCCCGCAATAACCGGTCGACCAGCTGCCGCGATTCATCTCGCGCAGGATATCCTCGGCCTCCGGCAGATTGCTTTCGACCTTGATGTTCTTGAACATCTTGTCGGCGAAACCGAGCTTCTTCGCTACCAGATACATGACTTCAAGGTCGTCTTTCGATTCGAAGACCGGCTTGACGATCTGCTCGCCCCACTGCAGCGAGCGGTTCGAGGCGACGCGCGAACCCTTGCACTCGAATTGTGTGGCAACCGGGAGAATGTAGAGGCCATCCTTGCGCCCTGCCTCCACGGCGAGTGATGCCCAGGTGGTCGGATGCGGGTCGGCGACGACAAGCAGGTCGAGCGCCTTCAAACCCTTTAGGGATTCAGGAATGCGTGTGATGCTGTTGCTGGCGTGTCCCTGCACGAAAATCGCCCGCACATTGTCTTTCTGCGCGACCTGATCTTTCGGCAGTATCACCGCATCGAACCAGCGGGTGAGCGGAATGCCGGGGGTTTCCATGATCTGCTTGGACTCGAAGCGAGACTTCAGGAAGTCGTAATCAACTTCCCAAACCCGCGCCCAATGCTTCCACGCGCCTTCGGCGAGGCCGTAGTAGAACGGCAGCGTGACGATATCGAGCCCGACATCGGTCGCTCCCTGCACGTTGTCATGGCCACGGAAGATGTTGGCGCCGGTGCCGGACTTGCCGACGTTGCCGGTCATCAGCAGCGCGATGCAACTGGTCCGTACGTTTGCGGTGCCGACGGTTTTCTGAGTCTGCCCCATCGCCCAGATCAGCGTTGACGGCTTCTCCGTGGCGAACATCTTTGCGACGCGCTTGAGCTGTTCGCCCGGAACGCCGCTGACGCGCTCGACTTCTTCCGGATTCCATTTCTCTACTTCCTTCCGAAGATCATCGAACCCATAGACGCGCTGTTTGATGAACTCCTTGTCCTCCCATCCGTTCTGCAGGATGTGCCACATCATGCCGTAGAGCACCGGGATGTCGGTGCCCGGCCGCATGCGCACATATTCGGTCGCGTGCGCCGCGGTTCGCGTCAGACGCGGATCAATGACGATGAAGTTGGCCTTTTGCATCTCCTTGCCCTCGAGGAGATGCTGCAACGATACCGGATGGGCCTCCGCAGGATTACCACCCATGATGACCTGGGTCTTGGCATTACGGATGTCGTTGAAGCTGTTTGTCATCGCACCGTAGCCCCAGGTGTTGGCCACGCCAGTGACGGTCGTCGAATGGCATATACGCGCCTGATGGTCGGTGTTGTTGGTGCCCCAGAACGCGCCGAGCTTGCGGAACAGATAGGCGCCCTCGTTCGTCATCTTGGCCGATCCGAGCCAGTAAACGGAATCGGGGCCCGACTTCTCGCGAACCTCGAGCAGCTTGTCGCCGATCTCGTTGATCGCCGTGTCCCAGGAGACGCGCGTCCACTGTCCGCCCACGAGCTTCATCGGGTAGCGGAGCCGGCGTTCGCTGTGCACGAGTTCGCGCACCGAAGCGCCCTTTGCACAATGCGATCCACGATTGATCGGGGAATCCCAACTCGGCTCCTGGCCGATCCATACCCCGTTCAACACTTCAGCGGTCACGGTGCATCCAACCGAGCAATGCGTGCAAATGCTCTTGCGAACGGTCGCTCCTGAGGTGAGTGGACCGGCCATGGCCGCTTTCGCCTTGCGGACGCCGCCGATCGACAGCGTGCTTAGCGCGGCGAGCGCGCCGCCGGCAAGGCCGGATCGGCGCAGGAAGGTGCGGCGGTCGAGACGATTGGTTTGCCCGGACAAGCCTGCCGCGATTGATCCGCGTGAAGCGATTTCGGTACGCTGTTGCGTTCTCTTGATCAGCACGACCGCCTCCCTCAACCAGGGTAACGATTGACGCGGTAATAGGTCTTCACGTGGTCGGTTTCCTTGTAGCGCTGCTTGCGTTTCTCTTGGTCGGACTCGCTGTCGGCTTGCGCTGAAGTCATCAAGGGTGTTGCCAGCGTCGCTCCCGCGCCGACTGTGCCGATGCCGACCTTGCGAAGAAAGTCGCGGCGGCCGACGGTCGTTGTCTTGTCTCTCATCGCATCTCTCCTGGACCAGCGGCGCTGATCAGTTGGCGAACGTGAAAGCCTCGGATTCTATTTCCAGAAAAACGCGTCCAAGCGTCCCGACCGACCGGTAGAATCTGGCGCTTTCCGCCTTCTCCATGTCGGCGAACAAACGTGCCATCCAGCGCGATACGTGCTTCTCGAAGAAGTCGCGCTGCTCCTGTGGCGGTACGGGGAAGCGCGCCGTCGCAAGGCCAGCCATGATCTCGCACAGCGTCGCCGCGTGATCCTCAGGCTCAAAATTATTCTCCACCCGCTCAATGCCGAGCGCGGCGAGGTCGTCGCGCAGGCGCGACAACGGGCGTTCGTTGAGAAAGCCGGTCAGGTAATAGGAGGCGTAGGGCAGCAACTCGCCACGACCCAGACCGACGAACAGATCGAAATATTCGCGCTCGACCTCGGATGCGGCCGAAATTGATGCGGCCTCTGCGAGGGTCGTATGGGCGCGGCCGAGCGGCGTTGCATCGGCCTTGAGTTGTGCAATTTGTTCGAGCAATGCAGCCGACGGTGCCGAGGAGAGCACGGTTGCAAGCAGCGTGTATTCCTGCGCGCGCTCGGCATCGATCGGATCAACCGAGTCGTCCAATACCGCGGGCTCGCCGTAGAGATCCGGACGAAGCACCTTGCGCGATACGCCGGTTGCGCCTTCGACTGCAATCACACGTTGCGCGGGCACCCTTTTCCAGTTCGACACTGAGGGCTGTGCAATACCGATTTTTCGGGCAAGCTCGGCGACGCCGCCCGCCGCATCGATGGCACGTTCAAGGCCTGTATCGCGCACGCTGACCTCCCATCCTAGGGGTCAATTGCGTTTGCTGATGCAAGACTACGGCGCGCGTCGCGAACCGGTCAATCAACTAGCATAGCCTGAGGCTATCACATTTAGTCGCAGTCTACCGGGGCAGCGCGCCGCCATGTGTGCGACGCGGAAGAGGAGCTTCACTCGCGGCTACTGGTTGCGATGCAGCAGGACCCGACGGCAGGTCCTCTACTGCGGACTCGTCGTGCGGCCGAGGATCCGTGATCACCTTCACCGGGCTTGGTGATTGCGCCAAACCCACCTCCTCGTGAGCCGGTCGTCCAGCATCCTCCGCAGCCTCTGCGGGGTGGTTGGTGAGGCTCTCAGCGCTCTCCTCCACCCTACCCCCGACGATGCGGCGGACGAGTGCGTCAACCTCTTCGGCGGAATAGTCCAGCGGACCGAAGCCAGCCATGGCGTTCGGATCATTGAAGTCCCAGGCGTTCTCCGCCAACCCCACGAAATCGCGGATAGCGGGATCGGCGCTCCAGGCGCGACGAAGCGCCGCACGGCTCAACTCCTGCGGAATGCCTTTGCGCAGGAAGGCCGTGATGTCGGTGGCCGCGTCAATCGATTCAATTGGAGGCAAGTTCGAAAGTTCCGTCTCGGCGGGAACTGGCTCTGCCGCCGCACGATCGGAGGACGCCGCCTCATGTGCCTCGGCAGCTTTTTCGGGCGCTGCTTCAGCGCGACCGACGTTCGCCTCTTGCTTGCGACGCGACCAGCGCGCCAGGAATTGCTCGTCGCTCATTCGTGCCCACCTTCGTGGTGACGTCGCGCAAGCGCCTCCGGATCGGCGCGCCGCCGCTCGCGCTTGACGAACTCAGTCTCGACGTGGTGCTCGGCGATGAAATTTTCAATCGTCTCACGCAGCACGTCAGGCAATGGCACGGCCTCGACCAGATTGGCACCGGCCTCCGTGAATGCCTCGCCTTCGGCAGGGTCCGCGGTGACGGCCGAAACAACATAGGGGCAGACACCCTCGGAAGGTGTCAATACCATCCAGGCGCTGGGAGCGCCGGTTGCAAGATTATCGCGATAGCGCGCAGTTTCCGAACGATAGAGATCGACCGTCGCGCTCCCCGCGTAAAAGAGCGTCGTTCCCTCCCGCTCCCGTAGAACAGTCCACGGCGTCATCTCCGGCTCATCCGGCAAAACGCCGATGCCGCGCCAGACAAAATCGATCCATGGGGAATCGGCCTTGCGGCGCTCGACCACGACACCGACCGGAATGCGCAACAATGGAAGGACGCCGGAGCTCACGTCGCAGCCTCCAGGTGTTTGATCGGCAGTCCCGTCAACAGATTCTGCGGCTTCATCCGCACCAGCTGGTCGGAGGTCATTGCAAGAATCAGATAGACCGGCTCGCGCCCGACGGCATCAACGACCAGGCCATGATCGGGAAAGCTCAGTTGGAACAGCGCCAGCACACGGCCTGCCGTACGGTCGTCCAGCGTCTCTCCATGCCAAAGCCGGTCGCCCATCCGGGTGGCTTCAGCGTCGAGGCCAATATACCAGGTGAGCTTTGCATCGCGTAGGGCCGTGAGCGGCTCGATTGCGACGTCAACTCCAAGCAAATGAGAAATCCAGAGTTTCATGGCGTGCGCCAACGCAGCCGGGCCCCGCGCTCCGCCGGTGAAATCGAGCGCAAGATCGAACTGGTCGCTGCGCTGCCAGTAGCTGTCGGCGTTTCCCTCGCTGAGAACGTCGACCTCGGGGCTCGTTGCCCCCAACATGGACATCAGCGACAACAGGGGCGGCGTTGGGCTTGGCCCGCTAGCGACTTCCTCGTCACCCAACAGCAGCGAGTGTCCGTGCGGCAGGATACGCTGCGGCCGGAAGAACAGTTCAGCCGCGCGCAGCACGAACGGATCCTCGCAGCGATCAAGCGCATTGCGCAGGATCGCGTGAACAAGCTGGTTCACAAACAGCGGTGGCAAGCTGATGTGTCCTGACCGAACCAATGCAAGATAGGCTGCTTCCAGCGTAGGCTCGCGCAGCAAGAGTTTGCGGAATGCCAGCACCAATTGCCAGTTCTCGCGCGCATCCGCGTCGGCGATCGCGGCAACCTCCTCCGCAGCGACGGCCCGGCGCGGGTCGGCGAGCAGTTCTCGGTGCAGCCTGTGCTCGACCGCGCAAGCGTCGTCCTGCGGCACTAGCTCGGGACGCGCGAAATAGGCCTTCAGGAACTCATCCGTCACCACGAGCCCGCCGCTCGCATTGTGATTGAGCAGGTGGTGGCCGCAGGCGATCCAGAAATCCCTCATCGGTGTGACGGCTCCCGGCTCATGTTCGCAAGGTTGAGAGCGCTGTCGGGCTCGGTGTCATCCTCGACTTCCATGAACGAGAATGCCTTGCCGTGACCTTGCCCCTTCTTCAGCTGCAATCTGCGGAATGACTCGCGCACCTCGCCATCGCCGGCCGAGCGGTGAACGGCGATCAGCGTACTGATGGGATGCGTGCAGAGCGATTGCGCAAAGGCGACCTCCTCTTCCGCGGCGAGGCGCGCGGTCGCAAGATCCGGCGCCCCGAACCGCTCGACAAGCTGCCTCGCGAGGAGTTCCACCAACATCCGGCGATCGTCCTCGGTCGCGTGGACGATTTGCGCCAGCGTCGACCCGCCCCAGGACCGCACTCCCAGAAAACCGCTGCGGAACGCCGAACGGTCCTTGGCGCTCAGCTTCTCCGGATCCCGGTCGCAAAATCGGAACGCACCTGACACCGCCCAATCACCCGGCTCAGCGGGAACGTCGAACACGAAAGTGTCGGACGCATCGAGCGCGATGGTGCGCAACAGCTTCACGGACGCGGCCCTCCGAGTTCCGGATCGAGCCACGAGGGCAGCAGCAGGCTCCTCTTCAGATCGCACCGATCGGTCCTGTTAATCCCGATCCGACGCACCAGAAGATCGCCATTGTCATCGACCAGACGAGAGGTCTGCCGCTCGCGCACCAGCCGGCTCAGGAACTCATGAGCGATGCCGTCGAATCCCTCGGCCTGCCAGACGTCGAGAGCGCGCATCAGATGCCGCGCAAAGCTTTCCGTTACCTGAACGGCGCCGGCATCGGCAAAACCCTCCTGGTCCAATGCGCAAGCGAGCGGATGCACGCCGGCTTCCCTGTCGGTCATCGCAACGGTGCGGATCATGCCGCCGAACACCAGCCAGCGCGGAGGCTCATCCTCCTTCGCGGATGGGGGCCAGCCGAGCCGCCCGCCGCCAACAAGGCCGCCGTCGACACGGATCGCGTCCGGCCAGTTGATTGCGATGTCCTTGTTCGGCGGTGCATAGACACGCAAGGCGTCGGTCAGGGCCACCATTCCGGCATAGAAAGCGCGGCGCGCCGTGCGCAGGGGCTCGCCGGGCTCCAGCACGATGGCGAACTCGGCAACATCGAACCGTCCCACATAGGTCAGCGTCCCTGCCCCGCTCTCTTCGGCGATATCGATAGCATGAGCGAAGGCGTCACGACTCTCGCGCAGCCTCACCAGCGTGAATGGCGGAGGCAGATTGATTGGCTCCTGAATCGAAGAGCGCCTAGGGGCTGTCGGTATCAATCGGACCTCCAGCTTCCTTTTCGTCTCTGGTGAGAATAACTTAATTGAGCAGAGGGATCGAGGCGAGTCCGCTCGCCCGTTCCCGGCCTCTTCAGGAGGTAGATAGCTGCGCATGCCGGATCCGCCAAAAACGATCCTGATCTGCTCGTGCGAAGACACGATGCGCCTCGATCGTGCCGCCATTCAGCGAGGGTGCCACAAAAGCGAAATCGCCGAGTTCCGTCAGCTCTGCCGGGCTGAGCTTGACCATTTTCGCAACGCGGCGAAGACGGAAGGACCGCTCATCGTCGGCTGCACCCAAGAGGCCCCCTTGTTTGGCGAGGAGGCGAAACGACATTCCGGGCAAATGGAGTTCGTCAACCTTCGCGAAACGGCCGGCTGGTCGGCGGAGGGTACGAAGGCGGGCCCCAAAATGGCAGCACTCCTCGCAGTTGCGTCCGAAGCTGCGCCCGCTTTTCCGTTTGTAACCTTATCGAGCGAAGGCGTGATCCTGATCTACGGCCGCGACGAGGTTGCGGTCGATGCCGGACGGCTGCTTGCCGATCATCTCGACGTGACGATCATGATCACCAAGCCGGCGCAGATCATGCCGCCGGCGACGACATCTTTTCCAATCGTCCAGGGAATGATCCGCAATGCCAGGGGATATTTGGGGGCGTTCGAGTTGACGATCGATGACTATGCCGCCCCCCGCCCCTCCTCGCGCGATGCGCTCGTCTTCGGGGCTCCGCGCGACGGCCTGACCTCGCGTTGCGACATCCTTCTTGATCTTTCCGGCGGGATGCCACTCTTCCCCGCTCATGACTTGCGCGATGGCTATCTCCGCGCGGATCCGCGAGATCCGGCCGCGATGCTGCGCGCGGTGCTCAAGGCACGCGACCTTGTGGGCAGCTTCGACAAACCGAAATACGTGAATTTCACCGCAGAGATCTGCGTCCATTCGCGATCGAGGCTGACCGGTTGTCATCGCTGCCTCGATCTCTGCCCGACCGGAGCAATTGCGCCCGATGGAGATCACGTCAAGATCAACGCCGAGGTCTGCGCCGGATGCGGTTTGTGCGCTGCGGTCTGTCCGACGGGTGCGGCAACCTATGCCCTGCCGCCTGCCGACGCGCTGCTTCATAAATTACGCGCGATGCTCTTGACCTATCGCGAAGCCGGCGGCGCCAATGCCGTTGTGCTGTTCCATGACAGCCAACACGGCACCCCGCTGATCGACGCGCTCGCCCGCTGCGGCCACGGGCTTCCGGCCAATGTACTGCCGTTCGCCGTCAACGAAGTGACGCAGGTCGGACTCGAGGCGGTTGTGGCGTCCTTTGCCTATGGCGCGGCAGGGATCCGTTTTCTCCTGCGGGCAAAGCCGCTGCACGACACAGCCGGTCTTTCCCAGACCGTCGCGATGGCAGATGCCATTGTATCCGGGCTTGGATTTTTAGGACGGCGGGTCGCGACGATCGGGACGGACGATCCTGACGCGCTCGGAGAGGCGCTGCGGGCGATAGAGCCGGCGCCGGCCGTGGAGCGTCCCGCAACCTTCAAAACGGTCGGCAAGCGGCGCGACTTGCTTCGCCTCGCTCTTCACGAACTGCATCGCGTTGCGCCTGCTCAGACCGACGTCATTGCGCTGCCCCAGGGCGCGCCGCTTGGTGCAGTCGCCGTCAAAACGGACGGCTGCACGCTTTGCCTGTCCTGTGTCTCGGCCTGTCCCACCGGCGCACTTCGCGACGATCCCGAACGTCCGGTGCTCAAATTCGTCGAAGACGCGTGCGTGCAGTGCGGGCTATGCCAGAGCACATGCCCGGAAAAGGTCATTACGCTGGAACCGCAGATCGATTTCCGTGCCGCAAGGGCTCCGGCAAGGATCATCAAGGAAGAAGAGCCGGCGCTTTGCATCCGCTGCAACAAGCCCTTTGGCGTGAAGAGCACGATCGAGAAGATCGCTGCGAAACTCGAGGGCCGGCACTGGATGTATCCCGCGGGCGACAAGCGGCTGGACGTAGTCAAAATGTGCGCGGACTGCCGGGTCATCGCCATGAGCGAGCAGCAATTCGACCCGTTCGCCGACGTGCCCGAACGCGCGCCACCACGCACGACGAACGACTATTTGCGCCAGCGGGAAGGCAAGGACTAGGGCAAGGACGAAAGCGGTGTTTCGCAGAGTTTATTTCGATGTCGCGCGTCCCAGAAAATCGGTGAGCGCCTTGCGGTCTTCAGCCGATCCAATTCGTTGCTCCGGCATCTTGGTCCCCGGCGTATACGTATTTGGGCCTAGCTCGAACAGTTTTGACACAGTCTCGGGCGTCCAAACGATATTCATCCGTTTGAGTGATTCGGAGAAACGATAGCCGGGCAGCGACGCAATCCTGCGGCCGTACAATCCCGCAAGCGTTGGGCCGGCGCGTTGCGCGTCCTTCGCCGACAAGGTGTGACAGGCAACGCACGCCCTGAACACCTCGGCGCCGTGATCCCCCGCATAGGCGGCAAGCGGATCGCGCGGCGTGGCTTGCAACGATGAGCCGATGGGCTCGCCAGTCCGCGCGTTCCAGCGCCGGATCTTGCCGTCGGCGCCGCCCGTCAGCAATATTGCATTGTCCGGCAGGAAGGCGACCGACCATACCGGCGAACCTTGATCGACCAGCGTTCGCGCGATGCTGCGCTCCTTTCGGTCGATGATCGCCACGATGCCGCCAATTCCTGCAGCGGCGATCGCAGTGCCGTCTGGAGAGATCGCCAGCGCAACAATCGGCGTCTGGCCAGCTCGCAGCTCGCCGCTTCCCTGGCCACCCGATGTCAGAAAGCGCAGCTTCCCGTCGGCGCCACCCGTCACGATCTCGCCGTCGGGCGCGACCGCCACGGCGTTAAGGGGCGAGGCAAGTTTGATCACGCTTGGGGTGCCACCCGCCAGTGGCCATATCCTCAGCTCACGATCATAACCCGCGCTGACCAGCGATCGGCCATCGGGCGTGAATGCGACGCCGTTGACGTTTTGCGCATGACCTTCCAGCACCTGCTGCGTGCCATCGCTGAGCGACCAGATGCGAACGGTATGGTCCCATGAGGCAGAAGCTAATCTCGCGCCGTCGGGAGAGACGGCAAGTGAAACGATCGGCGCGCCATGGCCTGCGAAAACCCGGTCCGGCTGTTGCCGGCCAGGCGTCCAGATCGCTATCTTTGCATCCGCTCCGGCAGTCGCCATTTGCCCATCCTTCAGGAAGGCAACCGCGTTCACCGCATCAGAGTGAAACCGAAGGACCTGCTCTGCGGATTCGGTCTTGAGCGACCATCGGATGGCAGCGGTGTCGAAGCTGCCCGACAGCACACTGTCGCCGTCACTGGAAACCGCAATCGCCCTCACGGGTCCGCCGTGACCCGTCAATTGTGCATGCGCCGGCACCGAATGGATGGCCAGCAAAGTGGCAACGATGCAGACACCAGTGCTGAAACTTGGGACCCAATGCATCTGCGGTTTACAGATGGCCAGGTATGTCACGCCATTGTTCGGGATGTTTGCACTCGCTCGATCTCGTCAACGATTGTAGCCGTCGTTCGGTTTCATGTTGCATCGCAGGTCAGGGGTGGCCCTGCTACTCAATGCCGCAACGGTCGTTATCAACTTGAACCGGGCATAGCCTGAACCTATGCTTGATTTGACACGTCGAGGACGACGTCATGCAAATACGGCTGAAAGCGTATCTGCATTTCATCTCCCGGTGGCGATCACTTCGCGATGCGATACCGCCACACCATTCCGATGTGCGCCGTGGAGCGTCGCCCTCTCTCATCTATGCCGCGGTCGTGCTGGCCCTTCTCCTCGCCATTCTGGAAGTAGACGCTCATCGAGTTGAACTGGAACAGCTTGGTCTCCTGGGGAGCGACTATGCCATCCAGGCTTCTTTTTTGAGCCCGTAAGGCGCCGCTCGACGTCCCTCAAGCGCGGATCAACTTGCGAGCCTCAAGCGCAGATCAACTTGCGAGCTCCGGCTGAAGGCTCGCGGCGTGGCCTGCTTAGCGCTCCGCCTCCCTCGGAAAGACCAATGACCGATCGTCAAAGTCCTCGGCCGGCAGTTTGTCTGCACCGCGGGCGCTTTGCATATCCTGCAATGTCGACGTGCTTGCTGTTCCGGCACGCCCGGTTGTCGAAATCGAGTGTGGTCGCGGGATGCCGGTCGCAGCAGCGAGCAAACCGACAGCCGTGATGAAAGAAACAATGACTAGAGCCTTCATGCGAAATCTCCTGTTGAGCTGAAAACCAGGAAACTCTTGCAGCGATGTGAATAGTGCGAAGCCCGACGCGGCAGTATGAGCCGTCTCACACCGCCGCAGGATTCTTGCGGAGGGCTTGTCAGGTTCCCGACTTGGAACCCTCGGCGCGGAACGAACGTAGCCGCGTTGTTCGCGACTTCTGCGACCCGATTCCCAGCGCAAGCCGCGCATTTGGAAATTGCGACGCGGGACGGAGCAGTGAGGGCCCTCCCAGTTACGAGCGCATAAAAGAAATGCCGTGCCCGAAGGCACGGCAAGTTTCAGGGAGAAAAACCGGGACGCGCCCGGTGCGTGAGTGAACCGTCACCCATGCCCACATTCCGCCACCGCGGAATTTCAGATGCATTGACCGCTTACACGGACGAAGCACTCACCATTTGAGCGCCGCGGTGCGCACGGGATCATCCCAGAGCGCCGTCATCTCGGCATCGAGCAGACTCAGGGTGAGCGAGCACCCCGCCATGTCCAGCGAGGTGACGAAGCTGCCGACCAGGGAACGCGCGATGCGCAGTCCACGCTTCTCGAGCATTCGCCGAGCGGCGTTGTACATCAGGTAGAGTTCGATCGTGGGCGTGCCGCCAAAGCCGTTTACAAGCAGCAATGCGTCGGCTCCGTCTCGAGCATCAAGATCTTCTGCGATCGCACTCGTCAGCTCATAGGCGATTGCGTCCGCTTGCTCCAACTTGATCCGGCGGCGGCCCGGTTCACCATGAATGCCGACACCCATCTCCATCTCGTCCTCGCGAAGCGTAAAGGTCGGTGTACCCGCGGCCGGCACCGTGCAGCTTGTCAGCGCCACCCCCATCGAACGCGTGCGCGCATTCACGCGTTCGCCCAGTGCAACGCAGCCGGCAAGGTCGACGCCCTTTTCGGCGGCGGCGCCGACGATCTTCTCGACGATCAACGTGCCGGCCACGCCGCGACGCCCGATGCTGTGGGTCGAGTTCTCCACCGCGACATCGTCATCGGTGATCACGGTGGCGGTCCGGCATTCAGCGACTTCAGCCGCCATTTCGAAATTCATGCGGTCTCCCGCATAGTTTTTCACGATGAGCAGCACGCCGGCATCACCGGCGACCGCCTGGGCGGCCTCGGCGATCTGGTCCGGCGTCGGCGAGGTGAACACCTGCCCGGGGCAGGCGGCGTCGAGCATGCCATGGCCGACGAAGCCGGCATGCAGGGGCTCGTGCCCACTGCCGCCGCCAGAGACGAGTGCCACCTTTTTCGGGTTCAGCTCTCGACGCCGGACGAATTTCCGCTCCGGTCCGAGCGTGATGATGTCGGCATGCGCCGAGGCCAGCCCGTCCAAACTCTCCGCAAGCATGCCGTCGACGGAATTGATGAACTTCTTCACCCAACCCTCCTCATCAATTCGTGCCTCACTTTTCCTGCACGAGGGCGATCAAGCGCCGCGCGAATTCCTGGAGCAGCGCGTCGAGCTGCGCGTTCCGCTTGCTGCTGCCGAGATCCGGCAAGTGCAGCGTCAGCGTCCGCTCGTGCGGTCCCTCGGTAAGCCGGCTGATCCGGCGCGGGTGAGCGCGCGCATAGGCGCGGAGAAAGGCGGCCTTGGCCTGCGGAGAGAAGTGGCAGACGTCGAAGATCGTATTGAGGTGCTGAACCGGTATCGGAACGGGATAGGAAGGATTGGAAATCTGACTGATGAAGCTCCGGTTCTTGCCCATTGCATGGGCGAGGCGCAGCCGCATTCCGGACGGGCGCTTGTCTAGGACTTCCTTGAAAATGCGCTTGTATACGGCGACCGCACCGGCCTCGGGCGCTTCGTCAACTGCAGCGTCAGTCAAGGCCACCTCCGCTGCTCAACCGATTGATGGTCTGCTTGATCTGCGCGAGCGTTGACACATTCACGGACAGCTCGCGCAGACCACAATTCAGCAAGGCCGAGACGCAACGCGGTTCGCTTGCCATGTCGCCGCACAGACTGACACCGGCCCCGGCGCGGCGACCATGCTCCGCGGTCCGCGCGATCAGCTCAAGAACTGCCGGATGCAGCGGATCCATCAAGGGCGCAAGAGCCCCATTCGAGCGATCGCAGGCAAGGACATATTGTGCGAGGTCGTTTGAACCAATTGAAAAGAAGGCAGCCTTGAAGCTCGCGATGGCCAACGCCGCCGCCGGCACCTCGACCATGATTCCGAGCTCGGGAATCATCGCGGCTACACCCCTTGCATGCAAGCTCTGCACGGCGTCGGTAAACAACTTCCGCCCGGCCTCCAGCTCCTCCGCCGAAGTAACCATCGGAAACATGACCTTGAGATTTCCGCGCACTGCGGCACGCGCAAGCGCACGCAACTGGACGGCAAATATCTCCGGCCGGGCAAGACAAAGACGAAGTCCGCGAACGCCGAGGAAGGGGTTGGCTTCGCCATCCGACGTAAAGCCGGGCACCGGCTTGTCGCCACCCGCGTCGAAGGTGCGAATGGTCACAGGGCGCCGGTCGGCCCAACGCAGAACCGCATCATAGGTCTGAAATTGCGTTTCCTCATCGGGCAGGCCGTGGTTCGCAAGCAGGAATTCGGTGCGCATCAGGCCTACGCCGTCGGCGTACTGCGCGTCCGCGTGCTCAAGGTCCTCGACGCCCTGGATATTGATGTGGAGCTTGATCCGCTCACCGCGCCAGGACGCCGCCGGCCTCCGCAGGATCGCACGAGCCGAGGCTCTGCTCTTGCGATGGAGGTCGCGCCGCTTCTCGAACTGGCCGATCTGCTCGGTGCCGGGATCGAGCTCAAGGGTGGCCCCCTCACCATCGAGCAGCGCCGTGGTTCCCGAATCCGGGATCGTTCCAAGCTGCACGACCATTGGGATCCCGCGTGCACGGGCGAGCATCGCGACGTGGCTCGTAGGACTGCCGCGCAACAGGGCGAGACCCCCGCCACCCGACCAGTCGATCTCCAGGAAGCGCGACGGCGGCAAATCCTCGGCGCAGACGACGGCGCCATCTGGGATCTTCAGAGACTGACCTTCGTCCCCCCGCAGGACGTTCAAAACACGATCGCGCAGGTCGGCAAGATCCGAAGACCGTGCCTTCAGATATTCGTCCGGCGTTGAATTGTATTCCGCGATCTGCTCATCGAGCGCAGATCGCCACGCCGCGTCCGCCGGCTTGCCCTCGCCGATCGATGCAAAGATCGCAGCAATGAAATCCTCATCTTCGAGCAGCGCGACCTGGAATTCGAGAATTTGCGCGGCTTCACCGCCGGCTATCGCGGCAAGCTCGGCGATCTGGCGACTCGCGGTCTCGATCGCGTTGCGAAGGGCCAGCGCTTCGTCCACGAGCGTACCCGCGACGCGTTCGACGTTCGCACCCTGATCGACCCTGACGAAGGGGCCGTGGGCAAAGCCGATCGAAGCCGTTCTGCCGCGGTAGGCCGTCGTTGCTGCACCCTGCCGCATGTCACGCAGCCTCGTCCGGAAAGTCCGCGGCGATCAGATTAATGAGCGCCGCAACGGCGGCCTGCGCATCACTGCCGGATGCCTTGACCTCGATCATGCTGCCGTGAGCGGCGCGCATGGCCATGATCTTCGCCACGCTCTTGGCGTTGATCCATTCGGCCGCGCCGGCGACACGAACGTGAATCTGGGCCTGGAACTTCTTGGCGAGCTTGGTCAGCTTCACTGCCGGACGCGCATGCATGCCCACGGCGTGCACCAACTTCACATTGCCGGTGAATGCCGGCCTGTCAGCTTCGGAAGTTTCCAGCGTAGTCATATTCCACCATATTCTCGTCTGTTAGCCGGCAGAAAGTTCCTCGGCCACGGCCCTCACCTGCGCCAATGAGCTGCCCCCGGCGGCTTCGGTCGCCGCCATGACGGCGCCCTCCACGATCGGCGCATTGCAAACGACAACGAGATCCTGCCGCTCAGGCTCCAACATTTCGACAGCCATTTCGCTGTTGGTCTCGGCACCGCCAAGATCGACAAGGATCGCGACGCCTTTCGAGGACCAAACACTATTGATGGCGTCGAAGATCAGAGGCACGTTGGTCCCCAATCCGCCATCGGGATTGCCGCCGCAGAAGGCCACCCTGACTTCGTTGCCGACCATCTGCCGCACCATGTCGGCGGTGCCCTTGGCAATGTCCTTGGAATGCGAGACGATCACAATGCCGACGGTATCGTTCATTGCCGTCCCTCCAGGCTCGCGCACACCGCCTGCACGAGAACACAGCTTGACCGAGCGCCCGGATCGACATGTCCGACGCTACGTGATCCAAGGAATGACGCCCGGCCCTTGGTCGCCAGCATCGGCGCGGTCCGCTCGACGGCCTCGGCAGCAGTGCTTCGGACCCGCTCGATCAGATCCGACCGGCCAGCATCAGCCTTCAGCGTCTCCATGACAGGGATAAGCACGTCGAGCATCGTCTTCTCACCAGCTTGCGAGCGGCCGCGTGCGCTCACCGCATTCACTCCACTGCCGAAGACTTCGGCAAGATCGTCCGGTAGATGCTTGCTGTGCGACAGGGCTTCGCCGGCAGCAAGAAAGAAGCTGCCATAGAGCGGCCCGGATGCACCGCCGACGGTCATCACCAGGGTCTTGCCGATGCTCTTGAGTGCTTCATGAAGCGGTTGCTCCGAAATCGCATCGAGCTTGTTCAGCACAGCCTCGAAGCCGCGCTTCATGTTCGTTCCGTGATCACCATCGCCGATCGCCTGATCCAGCGACGTCAGCTCCGGCGCACTGGCGATGACCTGTTCTGCGGCCACCTTGATCAGCGTCTTGAAGGTCTCGGGTTGCAGAGACATCGAATCATCCTCAGTGAATGATGGCAGGGATGCGCTGCCCCTCGCCGTCGAAATAGAGCGGGTGCGTCAACCGCAATTCAACCTCCTGTCCGGCCTGCAGCGGTTGGTCCGGGTCGGCAAGCGTCACCAGCGTCTGGCCCTTATAGTCCAGATGTACGTGATTCTGTTCGCCGAGGTGCTCGACCCGGTGCACGCGGCCGACCAACCGCCCGCCATTGCGCGCGGCGATCTGCAGGTGTTCGGTGCGAATGCCGATCGTCTCCGTTCCGGGCGGGAGAGCGATCTCGGAAACGAGACGGGCGGGCACGAAGTTGATCTGGGGTGTGCCAAGCCGCGATGCAACGTACCGAGAGGAAGGGCTTTCGTAGATTTGCCGCGGCGTGCCGAGCTGGAGAAGCTCGCCATCCTTGATCACGCCGATCCGGGTGGCCATGGTCATCGCTTCCACCTGATCGTGCGTCACGTAGAGAATCGTCGCGCCGAGCTCGAGCTGGATACGCTTGAGCTCGAGCCGAAGCTCCGCGCGCAGCTTCGCATCCAGGGACGAAAGCGGCTCGTCCATGAGGTAGATCGAGGGGCCCCGGACCAGGGCCCGGCCGATAGCCACGCGCTGCATCTCGCCTCCGGAAAGACGGGTTGCGCGATTGTTCAGCTTGCTCGCGATATGCAACAGCTCTGCCGTTTGTTCAACGCGCTTGCGGATGACCGGCTCGGGAACGCGCCGCGCCGGAGAGCGCAACGGAAACGCCAGATTGTCGTAGACGGTCAGGTGCGGATACAGCGAATATTGCTGAAAGACGAACGCGATGTCCCGCGATCCCGGAGGATCGTAGGTGACGTCACGCCCGTTGATCATCACCGACCCGGCATCGGGACGCTCGAGCCCGGTTATCAGCCGCAATGTCGTGGTCTTGCCGGCGCCGCTTGGCCCAAGCAGAACCAGAAATTCCCCGTCGTTCACCGCGAGCGAAAGCTCGCGCACTGCCTCGACCGTGCCGAATCGCTTGCTGATGTTGCGCAGGATGACGTCAGCCATGGCGAGCGCTCCCCTCGTTTGCAGTCCGTATCGCGAGGCCGCTACCGGCGTCGAACAGCGCCAACCGCTCGGAGTGAAATTCGAGGCCTACGGTCTCGCCGACCCGCACGGACATGGCGGAGGGCAGCCGGGCCGCGAGCCGCCCATGCGCGGTATCGACCGTGACAATCTGGGTCGTGCCGAGATACTCCGCGCCGAACACCTCGCCGCGAACCGGCGCCGCGTCGGCAAAACGAATGTGCTCCGGACGAACCCCCAGGACAACCGGCGCACTCGCGCGATCCTCCCGAATCTCCGGGACGTCGATGCTGACGCCGGAAAGACTGACCACCCGATCGCCCGATCGCAGGCCGGCCTCGAAGCACAGGAAGTTCATGGACGGCGAGCCGATGAAGTCCGCCACGAACATGCTCGCGGGCCGGTCATAGATCTCCTGCGGCGAGCCGATCTGCTCGACGCGTCCCTTGTTCATGACCGCGATCTGATCCGCCATCGACATCGCCTCGAGCTGATCGTGCGTCACGTAGATCGTGGTCGCACCGATGCGATCGTGGAGATCGCGAAGCTCATCGCACATCAGGTGACGGAACTCGGCATCAAGCGCCCCGAGCGGCTCATCCATCAGAAATGCCTTCGGCCGTCGTACCATGGCGCGGCCGAGCGCGACGCGCTGCCGGTCGCCGCCCGAAAGCTTTGAGGTCTTGCTCGACAGAAGATGCTCGATCCGCAGAAGCCGCGCGGTCTCAAGCACCCGCTCGCGCGTCTCGCGTCTGCTCATGCCCTGGCATTTCAGGGGGAAGCCGATGTTCTCCGCTACATTCATATGCGGATAGAGTGCAAAGAGCTGAAAGACGAACGCGATGTCGCGGGCCGCCGCGCGGTGGAAGGTCACGTCCTCGTCGTCGAGCAGGATCTTTCCCTCGGTCGGCAGCTCGAGGCCGGCAATCATGCGCAGCGTCGTTGTCTTGCCGCAGCCGGAGGGCCCCAGCATTGCAAAGAAGGTACCGTCATCGATCGTGAAGTTCGAGCCATGCACGGCCGTGAACTGATCGAATGACTTTCGCAGGTTTTCGACGCGGATCTGTGCCATGTCTTGCGCCCTATTCCGGAAAATGGCTCACAACGGTATAGACCAGCGTGCCGGCGAGGATCGTCACAAAGGAATAGCTGTAAACGTCGATCGACCAGGGCTGCACCAGCATGACGATGCCGCCGCCGATCAGGGTCATCGCGACGGCCTCCCACGGCGCACGACGAAGCCAGCGAAAATTCCTTGACTTGGCAACAGAGCTGCTCATTTGCGTACCGCTCCGAAGGTGATGCCGCGCAACAAGTGCTTGCGCAACAGGACGGTGAACAGGACGATCGGGACGACGAACAGCGTGGTCGCGGCTGCAACGGCCGGCCAGTCCTGTCCTCCCTCACCGATGATGAAGGGAATGAAGGGCGGCATGGTCTGCGCTTCGCCGCTGGTGAGGAGAACCGCGAAGGCGTATTCGTTCCAAGAGAAGATCAAGCAGAAGATCGCCGTTGCCGCTATTCCCGTCACCGCCTGCGGCAGCACGACCTTGCGCAACGCCTGCAGCCGCGTGTAGCCGTCGACAAGGGCCGCTTCTTCGTATTCGCGCGGGATTTCGTCGATGAACCCCTTGAGCAGCCACACCGCTAGCGAGACGTTCACGGCCGTATAGAGCAGGATCATGCCGAACCTGGTATCGGTCAGATTGAGGTGCCGGTACATCAGATAGATCGGGATCGCGACCGCGACCGGCGGCATCATGCGCGTCGACAGGATGAAGAACAGCAAGTCATCGGCCAGGGGAATGCGGAATCTCGAAAAAGCATAGGCCGCAAGCGTACCGAGAAAGACGGCCAGGAACGTCGAGCCGAATCCGATGATCAGCGAGTTGACGAAGCGCGGCACGACCTTCGAAGGGCCGGCGATCACCATGTCGTGCTGGCGCACGAGCTTGTCGTACCAGGTCGACGGCGGCGGCATCCTGGCGATGAAATCCGCCGTCTGCCGCGTCCGCACCGTGAAGAGATTGACATAGCCCTCCAGCGTCGGATGAAAGATCACCTTCGGCGGATAGGCGATGGCGTCGCTCTGCGACTTGAATGCGGTGGCGCCGATCCAGAGTAGCGGCAGGATCGAGATGATCGCGTAGAGGATCACGATGCTGCCGGCAACCGCCTTCGCACGCGGCGACGCTTCGACAATGGAGTGAGCGGTGGATTTGGCGACAGCGGCGGTCATCGTTGCTTCACCTTGTTGAGCGCTTTGACGTAGATGTTGGCCGCACCGAACACGGTGACGAACAGGATAATGGCGAGCGCGGAAGAATACCCCGTGCGCCATTTCTCGAACGCCGCGCGCTTGAGCGTGATCGAGACGAGTTCGGTGGTCGAACCGGGGCCGCCCGAGGTCAGAAGATTGACCATGTCGAACATCTTGAAGTTCTCGATAGCGCGGAACAGAACGGCCAGCATCAGGAACGGCACGGTCATCGGCAACGTGATCGACCAAAACTGCCGCCAGGCCGAGGCGCGATCGACTTCGGCGGCCTCATAGATGTAGTCGGGGATCGAGCGCAGGCCTGCGAGGCAGATCAGCATCACGTAAGGCGTCCACATCCAGGTATCGACGAGCACGATGGTCCAGGGTGCCAGCGCGACCTCGCCGGTCATGCTGAAGGAACTCGGCGGCACGCCGGTGAACAGGCTGATCACGTAGTTGAAGGGCCCGATCTGCGGCTGAAACAGCAGTGTCCAGAAATTGCCGACGACGGCTGGCGACAGCATCATCGGAAGCAGGATGATGGTGGTCCAAAAGCTGTGGCCGCGAAACTGCCGGTTGATCAACAGCGCCAGACCATACCCGGTAACGACCTGCAGGGTGACGGTCCAGATCACGAATTGCGCCGTGGTCTGCAGCCGGTTCCAGACGTCCTCGTCGGTCAGAATGTCTCTGAAATTGTCGAGCCCGACGAACCGCAGTGGCAGATAGGACATGCTGAGGTTGAGGCTGGTGAAGGACAGCCGAATCATCCAGATCAACGGAAAGATATTGATCGCCAGCAACAGCGCGATCGTTGGCGCGACAAACAGCCAGGCAATGGCTCGGTCGGAGAGTCCGCGCACGCGCCTCGCCGGGCGAGACTTGGCCGGGTCACTCACGCCGGCAATCGCGGCCTGATCAGGATGAGAGATCGTGCTCATTTTATCCATCGACTGGCTGGTTCGGCTTCCCCGGAGCAGGACTCCGGGGAAACCAGTCCACGTTGATTGCGCTTGCCGCGTCTATTGCGACGCGACCTGCTTGCCCTGCTCCTTGAAGACCTTGGTCCAGTCCTTGACCAGGAGATCGAGCGCCTGCTGCGGCGTGCCCTTGTCGGCGACGACGTAGTCATGCACCCGCTTCTGCATGTCGAGGAGTAGCTGCGCGTAGGACGGCTCGGCCCAGAAGTCCTTCACGATTCCCATCGACTCCAGGAATTGCGGAGCGAACGGCGCGCTCTTCGGGAAGTCGGGCGCACTGACGACCGCCTTCAGGGCCGAATAGCCACCGATCTGCCACCACTTCTGCTGCACGGCAGGCTGCGCGAACCATTTGATGTAGGCGAGCGCGTCGTCCTTGTGGTCGGACGTCGCGACCACCGAGATGCCCTGTCCGCCGAGCTGGGTGAAATGGCCCTTCGGACCCGCCGGATTGACGAAGAAGCCGATCTTGTCGCCGCCGACGTTCGGGTCCTTGTACAGGCCGGGGAAGAAGGCGAACCAGTTCATCTGCATCGCCACCTGGCCCGACTTGAAGGCATCCAGACCTTCCTGCATGTAGGCGTTGGTCAGACCGGGCGCGGTGCAGCACTTGTAGAGCTCCTTGTAGAACTCGAGCCCCTTCGCCGCGTCGGCCGAGTTGACGAAGCCCTGCATCTGGTACGGCTTCTTCGGGTTCTCGTAGTTGAAGCCGTAATTATAGAGGACGTTGGTCACGCCCATGGTGATGCCTTCCGAGCCGCGCTCGGTGAAGATGTAGGCGCCATAGACCTTCTTGCCGTCGATCTCGCGGCCCTGGAAGAACTCCGCGATCTGCTTCAGCTCGTCATAGGTCTTCGGCGGCGCGAGATCGCGGCCGTACTTGGCCTTGAAGGCCGACTGGATGTCGGGCCGGGAGAACCAGTCCTTGCGATACGTCCAACCCACCGCGTCGGCCATCGCCGGCAGCGCCCAGTAGTTCGGCGTATTCTTCGGCCACTCCGAATAGCCCACGACCGTCGCCGGGACGAAATCGTCCATCGAGATGTGCTCTTTGGCGAAGAAGTCGTTGAGCTTCACATACCACTTGTTCTCGGCGGCTCCGCCGATCCATTGACTGTCGCCGATGAGCAGGTCGCACAGTTTGCCGTGCGAGTTGAGCTCGTTGAGGAAGCGATCGGCGTAGCTCGTCCACGGCACGAACTCATACTTCATCTCGATGCCGGTCTGCTTGGTGAAGTCCTTGCCAAGCTCGACCAGAGCGTTGGCCGGATCCCATGCCGCCCAGCACAGCGTGAGTTGCTTGCCTTGAGCTGCGGCTTCGCCGCTGCCGAATAGCCCCAGCACCGCAGCCGCCAGGGCCACGGACGCCGTCGTATTGCCTAGCCATTTCAGTGTTCGCATATCCGTTTCCTCTCTCCATTGAAGCACCTAACCCGCTCAGCGCGCCTGCGGGACAACGCCAAGAACCCTGAAACCGAGTTTGATGAGCGATGGTGGAGATCGAGACGGACCGTTTCCGGAAAGCGCATTCCGGAAGGGCTGGGCTCCTCCCACACATCAACTCGATGAGTGATGTTTAGTTTTTTGTTTCACTAAACCTATTACTGAATTGAGACGGCCGTCAAGTCAGATTCTTTCCGGGCTGTGAAAAAAGTTTGCGGCGGCCGCGCGGAGCACCGGCGCTGCGATGCAATAAGGCGATCTCCATGCATTCGGCAGCGACAGCGGACGGCCGACAGCGAAACGATCTTCGGGTAAATTGCGAAACCTGCCTGTTTTTAAGATGAACGTCCTACAAGAAGCAGGCCGAACCGGGAGACCGGGGCACTTTATCCGAGGGAAACAACCGCCGAAGTTGACGCGCGCCTGCGTGGATGAATGCTTCAGCGGAATAGATACATCAACTCCAGCGACCGCTTGCGCAGGCCAGCTGCTTGAAAATTTTGTTTAGCGATCCAATTTACTGAACGTTCAATTCCAGCTAACGGCTGAGCCGTCCACACGATGATCGGGAGCATCAGATGGCGGTCTCTAACAACGAGGTGATATTCGTGAACGAAGGGCCTAAACTGGACCAGCTCTTTCCATTGCCGAGCGAGATTCCGGCGGAGCACCGCCTGCCCAAGCTCATCCATCAACGCTGCATTTTGATCAACGGCGAACTGATGAACTGGAATGGCCCCAGCCAGACCGTTCTCTCGCCGATCTGGACGCGGGATCGCGACGGAGCCTTAGCGGCGACGGAAATCGGCTCGCATCCCAAGGGATCGCCGGAAGCTACCGAAGCGGCGCTCACCGCGGCCGTCGACGCTTATGCAAATGGCAGCGGCCAATGGCCGACGATGGCGGTCGCCGACAGGATCGCTTGCATGGAAGAGTTCACGCGGCAGATGCTGGCACGAAGGAGCGAAGTTGTCCGCCTCATCATGTGGGAGGTCGGCAAGGCGCTGCCGGACTCCGAAAAGGAATTCGATCGCACCGTCGCCTATATTGCCGCAACCATCGATGCGCTCAAGGAACTCGATAACAACAGCTCCCGCTTCGTCGTCGTTGAAGGAACGATCGGCCAGATTCGCCGCACGCCGCTTGGCGTCGTCCTGTGCATGGGGCCGTACAATTACCCGCTTAACGAGACCTTTGCGACCCTCATTCCCGCGCTCATCATGGGCAATACGGTGCTGCTCAAGCCACCACGCTTCGGCGCGCTGCTGTTCTATCCGCTCTTTGAGGCGTTTCGGAGCGCCTTCCCGAAGGGCGTCATCAACACCGTCTATGGGAACGGCGCCGATCTGGTGCCTGCCCTGCTCGGGTCGGGCAAGGTCAACGTGTTGACGCTGATCGGCTCAAGCAGGGTCGCAGACCACATCAAGAAGCTGCATCCCAAGGTCAACCGGCTGCGCGCGATTCTCGGCCTCGACGCCAAGAATGCTGCAATCGTCATGCCTGACGCCGACATGGAGCTGGCCGTCAGGGAATGTCTGCTCGGCGCGCTCTCGTTCAATGGACAGCGCTGCACGGCGCTCAAGGCGCTGCTCGTTCACAGCGGCGTTGTGTCGCAGTTCATGCGTCGTTTCACTGAAGAGATTGCCAGGCTCAGGATCGGCATGCCCTGGGAGCCGGGTGTCAGCATCACGCCGCTCGCCGAGCCCGGCAAGGCGGCCTATCTTGCCGAATGCATCAGAGATGCGGAGGCGCAAGGAGCGCGCGTTGTCAATCCAGGCGGCGGGGCCTACTGCAAGTCGCTGTTCCATCCGGCGCTCGTTTATCCCGTCCGCGAAGGGATGAAGCTCTACCGGGAAGAGCAGTTCGGGCCTGTGATCCCCGTCATTCCTTTCGATGAGATCGAGGCTGCGCTCGACTATGTTGCGGGGGCGGAGAACGGCCAGCAGGTCAGCATCTTCAGCACCGACCCCGAACTGGTCGGCCGATTGGTCGATCCCCTGGTCAACCAGGTCTGCCGCGTCAACATCAACTGTCAATGCCAGCGTGGCCCGGACGTCTTCCCCTTCACCGGTCGCAAGGACTCCGCCGAGGGCACCTTATCGGTGAGCGATGCACTGCGATCCTTTTCAATCCGTTCGATGATCGCCACCAAACAGACCGATGCGAGCAAGCGGCTGTTGAATGCCATCGTGACCGAGCATCGGTCCAATTTCATCAACACGCGCTTCATCCTGTGAGGCGCCTTTGGGGGCGCAGATGACCGGCCGAGTCTGAATTTCCGCGACTACACCGCCCTGACGGTGGACAGGAATCGATCGACCTCGGCCTTGAGATGACCGCTCTCGCTCGACAACGACTTCGCTGCGGCAAGGACCAACGAGGAGGCATGGCCCGTATCTGAAGCGCCGCGCTGCACGTCGGTGATATTGGAGGAAACCTGCTGCGTGCCATGCGAAGCTTGCTGCACGCTGCAGGAGATTTCCTGCGTAGCGGCGCCCTGTTGTTCGACGGCGGTGGCAATGGTGGAAGCGACTTCTGACAACCTCTCGATCGTGGCCGAGATTCCCATGATTGCTGAAACCGACGATTGCGTCGCGGTCTGAATCCCAGAGATCTGCTCACTGATTTCGCAGGTCGCCTTCGCGGTCTGCTGCGCAAGCGCCTTCACTTCCGAGGCGACGACTGCGAAACCGCGGCCGGCTTCGCCCGCGCGTGCCGCCTCGATGGTGGCGTTCAGGGCCAGCAAATTGGTCTGGCCTGCGATCGTGTTGATGAGCTCGACGACGTCGCCAATGCGTGCAGCCGCCTTCGACAGCTCGCCGACACTTTCGGTCGTGGCGCGAGCCTGCTCGACGGCTTCACTCGCCATCCGGGCCGACTGCTGAACTTGACGGCTGATCTCGTTGATCGAAGCTGACAATTCTTCGGTCGCCGACGCCACCGACTGCACATTGACGGAGGCCTCCTCCGAAGCGGACGCCACCAGGGTCGTCAGTTCCTGCGCCTGCTCCGCCGTGCTTGCCAGCGTACCGGCGGATACCTCGAGCTGGCCGGAGGACGCGGAGACGGTCGTGACGATAGTTCCCACCGCACTCTCGAATTCGTCCGCGAGCCTCATCAAGGTGGCTCTTTTCTCTGCCTCGGCGTGCTGCTCGCCAGCCTTCTTCTCCTCCTGCAGGATGTGGATGCGTTCCGCATTTTCCTTGAAGACCTGCACGGTCGCGGCCATTTGCCCGATCTCATCGCGGCGACCGCGCGCGGGCACATCGATTGCGATGTCGCCGGCGGCGAGCCGCCGCATCGCGCCAGAGAGCGAGTGCACCGGCACGGTGATGCTGCGCGCGATCGCAAAGCCGACAAGCGCGGCAAAGGCGAGCGACGTCAACGACAGGATCAGCATCCACTTGCTGGCGCTGCTTGCGGCCGCCGCGACCGATGCGCGCGTGGCGTCCTGGATGGTCGCCGTGGCTCGCTTGATCTCGGTCGCCTCGGCCCGCATCTTGTCGCTGAGCCGATCGATCATGACCGCAAGCTCCTGTCGCTTGGTGAGCGCATTGGACAACCGACCGAGATCCTCCAGGTAGCGCTTCAGGCCGCCGGTGAGATCGTCATAGCTGTCCTTGAGGTCGTCGCCGTCCTTCAGTCCGGACGCGAACTTGGCGCCGAGTTCGGTAACCTTGGCGAGCTCGGCGCGCACATTCGGCTCATCCTTGCCGTTGGTCGCGAAGCGAATGGTCAACGCACGCGCAGCCAGATAATGATCGAGCACGATGGCGAAGTCGCTTCTGCCGCCGCTGATCAGGTCTCCCAATGCTTTGCGGATATCGCGGTCGTCATAGTTGAGACCATCCTCCACCTCCTGGCGCAGCGTGACGCGCTCGTAGAGGGTCAGGAGATTCTCATCGACCTCCTTGTTCAATTTCCGGATCGCCTCAACGTGCTGCCGTTGGGCCGGATCCGAAATCTGCGCGCCGAGCACCCCAAGGTGCTTGCTGACCGCCTCCGCCCGCTGCGTGACTTCAACCTTTTTCTCGGGCGATCCGACAGTGACGAATTCCGAGGCGGTCCGCTGCAGATCGCCGACCAGCACCTGCAGTCGATTCGCCCCCTCGACGACGCCGGCGGATGCCGCGTATCCATCGAACAGTCCGGCGGTGTTTTTCACCTGCAACCAGCCGTAGCTTGCGATCATCGCGAGCAGAACCAGCAAGGTGCCGAGGCCCAGATAGATGCGCAGCGTGATCGAGCCGGCACCGAGCAGCGCTGAGAAACGCTTCATTGGCAAATCCAAATCTGAAATTCCGCACGCGATATGCATGCAATCGCGATGGTCGATAAGTTCAGTGTAGGATCACCTACTAAATTATCGGTTAAGGATGGCAGTGAACCCGTCATCACGCAGACCTGCAAATACGCCGGGATTTATGCCGATCGAGACGACGTTACCTGGGAATTCCTGTTTGTTTAGTATTATGTTTATTAGTGCTGATGTTTAGCAACTTGCCGATCTCTCGCGAGTTGCCAGTCGGGAAAGGGGCAACGCGTGAAGAGTTGTGAGGGACTACGCCATGCGGCCTGACGATACTCAGGCCCACCAAAGGGATGGCGCTACCCCTCTCCGAGCGCCCTCACAACTCAAATTGCTCTGAGGTCGAAAGTGCATCGTCAACTTCGATGCCGAGGAACGAACCGTGCTATCATCGCGCTCGGCGGCATGCTGAACCGCGGCAGCCGCACGGCATAAGGTGAGGACGAGCTAACTAATGTCGCCGATCCGCTGCACGCCGGCCTGTTGC
Organism: Bradyrhizobium sp.; assembly: GCF_035309285.1. Classification (GTDB taxonomy): domain Bacteria; phylum Pseudomonadota; class Alphaproteobacteria; order Rhizobiales; family Xanthobacteraceae; genus Bradyrhizobium. Next base: position 85,045 of record NZ_DATGFH010000162.1, read on the forward strand.
ATCGCGGCCCATGCTGATGCGAGCGAGCCGGCGAGATCGATCGCCCCTGCAGCTCGTTACATCAGCCTAGAGCTTGAACAATGAGCCAGACGGTCGCGGTTCTCGACATCGGCAAGACCAACGTGAAACTTTCTTTGTTCGACCAGGGCCGCCTTCTCTGGGAAAAGTCCACGTCCAACCGCATTTTGCCTGGACCGCCCTATCCGCATGAAGACGTCGACAGCGCCTGGGCTTTTTTCGTTGGCGCTCTAAGCGAAGCAGCGCGCGCGCACGAGATCGGCGCGCTCGTTCCGACCGCGCATGGCGCGGCCGGCGCATTGATCGGTGCGAGCGACCTCGCCTTGCCGGTGATGGATTATGAGTTTCCAGAGGTCGAGCAGATTGAGCCCGATTACGCCAAGATTCGTCCGCCTTTTTCGGAATCGCTGTCGCCGAAACTGCCGGCGGGCCTCAATCTTGGGCGGCAGCTCGCGTGCCAGAAATGGCGATGTCCCGATCTCTTTGTGCAGGCGAAGCATTTCCTCACGTATCCGCAATATTGGGCCTGGCGCCTGACCGGCGTCGTGGCCTCCGAGATCACCTCACTTGGCGCCCATACGGATCTCTGGGAGCCGCGCCAGGGACGTGCCTCGAGCCTTGTTAAAGGTCTCGGCATCGGGGGCCTGATCCCGCCGCTGCGGCGCGCCTTCGATCCGCTCGGGCCGATCAAGCCCGATATCGCCGCTGCGACATCACTCGCGCCGGAAACGCAAGTCTTTTGCGGCGTCCACGATTCCAATGCGTCGCTCCTGCCTTACCTCATCTCGCGCGAGGGGCCGTTCACACTTTTGTCGACCGGCACCTGGGTCATCCTGATGTGCGTCGGGCTTTCGCTCGGCCAGCTCGATGCTCTCGACGACACGCTCGCCAACGTCAACGTGCTTGGCCAACCGACCGCCTGCGGGCGCTTCATGGGCGGACGCGAATACGCCGTCATTGCGGGCGATGGCGGCAATCCGGATCTTGCCGCGATCGAGCGCGTCATTGCCTCCGGGGCGATGGCCCTCCCCTGCTTCTCCGGCCAGGGCGGACCTTATGCCAGGACCAAAGGTGTGATCCGCGGCGAAGTCGCGGCGCGTGATCGGACTGCGCTGGCGACACTCTATTGCGCTCTGATCAGCGATCTGATGCTAACGCGCATGGGAGCGACCAACGGCGATCTCATCATCGAGGGGACCTTCGCCGGCAACCTCGTCTTTTGTCAGGCGCTCGGCACCTTAAGGCCGAAGCAGCGCGTCTTTGCGGCGCAGGACGCCGCCGGCACGGCGCGTGGCGCCGCAATGCTGGCGCATTGGCCGCCAGCCTATCCGATCGCGGCACCGACGCCCGTCCCTGCAGTTTCGATCGCCGGCCTCGGCGCGTATCGCGATGCCTGGACGGCGCGGATCAACCTGATCGCTCGCTAGACCCGATCGCCGCGCTCCGTTGGCGGCGCGACTTGATTTTCGCCACCATATCAGATTGGGCGTCGTCACCGAGAATGCTGAGCCACAATCAGACTAGCCGGCCATGGACCGTCGCATCGTGGCTCTGTTGTTGATGTAAAGTGCTTTGAAGGCTGCGTGATCCGCCTCGTAGTGATTGCGGTTGGCTTCATTCGGCGCGATTTGAGACACGATCGGGTTAATGCGGTCGATATCCTCCCGCGCGAAGATCCCGCAGCCTATTCCTGCGAGAAAGGCCGATCCGAGCGCAGCACCCACCGTCTGCCGGCGCACATTCTGATGCACGCCCGCAATGTCGCTGACGCATTGTGTCCAGAGAGGATTCTGTACGCCGCCTCCGGCCGCATAGATGCTTCGGGCCGGCTGAATCTCGGCAAAGCTGTCGAGATTGTGCCGGATTGCGTGTCCGATCCCTTCGATCAGCGCACGATAGATATCGCCGCGCCGGTGCGCGAGCGTCAACCCGAAGATCAGGCCCTTGGCTTGCGGATCGTTGATTGGCGTTCGCTCACCACTGAAATAGGGCAGCATCAAAATGCCGTTTGCACCGGGCGGGCTTTTGAGCGCCTCTTCCATCAGTGTCTGGAAGGATGAATCCTCGTCGGAAAGTCCGGTCATTTCCTTGCGAAACCATTGGGTGAGACCGCCTCCAGTCGCAAGCCCGCCCATGACGCTCCAGGTGTTCTCGAACAGAAACGGCGCAGCCCAGAAACGCGAGTCGACGACGAGATCGGCATTGACCTGGATGAAGAAGGCCGTGGTGCCATACATGATCATCAAGTCACCCGGCTTTTGCACACCGACGCTGATGGCTTCGCTCGCCGCATCGATGGTGCCGGCGATCACGGGCGTGCCGGCGACAAGCCCGGTTTCCCGCGCGGCCTCAGGGCTCACGTGGCCGATAATCTCCGTTGTCCACGCGATTTCAGGTAGCCAGTCGACCGGGCAAATTCGTTCGACCGTGTCGCGATGCCAATCTTTGGCGGCAAGGTCGTAGAAGGGCGTGTAGCAGGACGCGCCGTAGTGGTCGACGACCCACCGTCCCGTCAATCGGTGAACGATGAAGGTAGGGCAACCGACAATCCGCGCAGTTTTGCGGAAAGTGTCAGGCTCGTGCTTGGCAAGCCATCGCACCTTGGGGCCCACGGATTGTGTCGTCAGCGGATTGCCGGTTCGCGCGAGCAAGTTCGGTGCGCCGAGTTCGGCCTTGAGCTCCTCGATTTCGGCTTCGGCGCGTGTATCCACGCCATACAGGATCGCCGGGCGCAGGGGCTCGCCCGCTTCCGTCACCGGCAGCGCACAGGGGCCAATCCCGCTGCACCCGATTGCAGCGACCGCGGCCGGGTTGATCCCACTGTCCAGGATCAGCCGCTGGCTCAGCGTGCGAAAGCCCTCCCACCAATCCTGCAGGGCATCATGTTCGGCGAGTCCTGGCCCTGGCACGCGCATGTCATGTTTGCGCTGCGCCATTGCCTGAATAGTACCGGACTCATCGAGCAGGACGCCTTTGCTGGAATAACTGCCGATATCGATGCCTAGGAGGTGGCGCACGAATATCTTCTCCGTTCGAAGGAGAAACCTGCTTTCATATTGCGCAGAGCCAAGGCAAGCAGCGCCGCTATCTGTTCAAGATCGACCAGATCGCAGGTTTCGATCGGCGCATGCGTGTAGCGTGTCGGATAGCCGATATCGATGGATGGAATTCCTTCGCCCACGAGCTGAACGTAGGAGGAATCCGTGAGGCAGCCGGTATGAGCGCTGCGCTGGAGGGGTATACCGACACGGCTTGCTGTCTCCACAAGATGGTTGAGGAGCGCAGGATGAGCAAGCGTACCATTGAGCGTGCCGCGCCCGTGGAAGCTGTAGAGGCCAAGCGCCGGGCCGCCGCCAAGTTGCAGTTCGCCGCGCTCCGCGAGATCGGGCGTATCGGAGGCGACCATGATGTCGATCGAAAAGGCGGCATCTGGCCTCAGACGCTCGGCCGCAAGCATCGCCCCGCGCAGGTTGAACTCCTCCTGGACCGAAAAGACCGCGTGCAGCGTCGCAGGAACGGGTTCATCCAAAATTCTCTGCACAAGGTCCATCAGCGCGGCGCAGCCGGCGCGGTCGTCGATCGCGGTTCCGGACACACGCGTGCCGGCCAGCCGTTCGAAGGAGGGGCAGTAGGTGACGGGCGCACCGATTTCGACGCCGAGGGCGCGCGCCTCTTCTGCCGATCTGGCTCCGAGATCGAGGAAGAGTTTGTCATAGCCCAGCACCTGGCTCTTTTCGTCTTGAGGCGTGGCATGGTGTGCCTTGATGCCGACGACGCAGGGAATCTGCTTGCCGTGCTTGTTCATGATCACCAAGCGCAGGCCCGGCAGCACACGTTCGGGCACGCCGCCGAGCCGTTCCACCCGAACGAAGCCGTTCGCTTCGATCCGCCGTACCAAGAGGCCAAGCTGATCGGTATGAGCGAAGACCATCACCGATGGAGCTGCGGGGTCTGTCCCCTTCACCGTGAGGGTCAGATTCCCAAACGTATCGCCGTGGCTCTCGACGCGGCGGTCGGAAAAAGCGGCTCGGATATAGTCGCTCACCGGATCTTCGTAGCCGGAAAGACCGGGTATTAGGCAAAGCTCTTTGGTCCATGTCTCGATGCGTGTGAGGCTGCGTTGGTCAATCGTCACTCTGGTCCAATCCGGTCCGGTACCGGACCTTTGCTGTTCATCGGAACTGGATCGACCCGGCGCCGCGGGCTGCCGGATCGGGCGAGCATTTCCTAAGCGACCGCACGCGAGGTGGAGCGGATCGCTTTGACCTTGTCCATGAAGGCCCTGACACGCGCCGGATCGACCGGATTTTCGAAGATACCGTCGACCTTGAACGTCGATCCCACGACTGCCCCGTCCGAAGCGGCAAGCTGGCGCTCGATATTGTCGATCCGGCAACCTGTATTGCAAAGCACGGCCGTACCCGGCACGGCCTTTTTGACCTTGGAAAGGATCTGGGTGTCCGTTTCGGCGCCAGCGGTGAGGCCGGATACGCAGATGGCGTCAGGCCGGTTGTTGAATGCGGTCGAGCGGGCGATATCCGCAATCGATCGATCGCCTAGATAGGCGGCAGCTTCGGGCACGATGTTGAACAGGAGTCTGAGCTTCGGGGCGAGCCTTGCCTTGTGGCGCGCCGTTTCCCCGACGTTGGTATTCCATAGCCCGAAATCGCTGGCGTAGACCCCACTCATGATCTCGCGGATGAAGCTTGCTCCGGTGGCGGCCGCAAGATCGATCGAAGCGATGGGATCCCATAGGACGTTGACGCCAAACGGCACCTTGATGAAGCGCATGAGCTCACCGATGACGCGTGCCATGGCCGCGGTGGTTTCGGGGCGCACCTTTGTCAGGTAAGGCAGGCTGAATTCGTTGGAAAACATGACTGCGTCGACACCGCCATTCTGAAGATTGTCGAGATCGGCAAGAGCCATTTCGACCACTTTGCTCATACCGCCGGCCACATCGTAGCCGGGATCGCCCGGCAGCGCCTGCAAATGGCACATGGCGATGATCGGCTTGCCGACATGAAAGGTTTCCTTGAGCCACTGCATGAGCGCGTCCTCTTTCGATCTTTATTCTACTTAAGACATGTCGTTCCAGGGAGAGTAAGGTCCCCAAACCATAATCTGCCATAGATGGACGTCAGCCAAGATCATCCTACCAGATATGTCAGGCGGTTGGCCCAGCGCTCACCCCCGTTCGCCTGGTCGGGCTCTGCCGCGGCAACTGCAACTCTCGGCGAACGAGCTTCGGTCCCGAACCTCTAACCATCATTTGCCGATACCTGCCTCGAACGCAGCTCGCTGAGCCGGCGTTAGATGCAGGCCATGCTTCGTGCGTCGGTCCAGAAAGTCGGCAGCGTTCGTGGCCCACTCTGTTTCGCGAAGGAACGACGCCTCGCGCTCATAAAAGTCCCCGCCAAAGTGTCGTCCAAGATCTCCGCAGGTGCGGGCCGAACCCAGCAACTCTCTTGCGCGCGTCCCGTACAACCGGGCGCAGTGATGAACCAGTGTCTTGGGAAGAGCGGGGTAGTCGCGTGCGAGATCCATCACGAAATCGGCGAAAGTGCCCGGAATGTTCCCGCCGGGAAGCGGCGCGTCGGCGGTCCAGGCGGCCTGCATCCTTGGGAGCCAGGGGGCCAGACGTGACAGTGCGTGTTCGGCGAGCTTGCGATAGGTGGTGATCTTGCCGCCGAAGATCGAGAGCAGCGGGGGAACGTCTGGCGTGCCGTCGATCTCGAAGACGTAATCGCGCGTCACAGCCGATGGATTGTCCGCATTGTCGTCATAGAGAGGTCGGACGCCCGAGAAGGCATGAACAATGTCGCGATCCTGCGGAGCGGTCCGGAAATAGCGGCTGACTATGCCCAACAGGTAACCGATCTCGCTCTCGTCGATTGATACCTCCTCCGCCCGTCCCTCATAGGCTATATCGGTGGTGCCGATCAGCGCGAGATTGCCCTCATAGGGATTGACGAAAATAACCCGGCGATCGTCGTTTTGCAGTAGATAGGCATGCGATCCGCTCCAGAATTTCGGCACCACCACGTGGCTGCCTTTGACGAGTCGCACATTGTGGGCCGAATTCAATCCCGCCACTCCATGCGCGACTTCCTGGACCCAGGGCCCTCCCGCATTGATCAGCACGTGCGCCCGCACGAGATGCGCACTGCTATCCTGACCACGCATTTCCATCAGCCATTTGCCGTCCGCCCGGCGCGCTCTTACGGCGCGAGTGCGCGGCAGTATCCTGGCGCCCTTGCGCGATGCGTCGATGAGATTGAGGACAACAAGCCGCGCGTCGTCGACCCAGCAATCCGAATATTCAAAGCCGCGACGGAACTCCGGCCGCAGCGGCGCTCCTTCAGGTGCACGCGAGAGGTCAAGACCGCGGCTCGGCCGAAGTTGCTTGCGGCCGCCCAGATGATCGTAGAGAAACAACCCGGTCCGAACGAGCCAGGCCGGCCGCTGCTCGGGCGAATGCGGCAGCACGAACCGCAGCGGCCAGATGATATGGGGCGCAGAAGCGAGCAGGACCTCGCGTTCGATCAGAGCCTCGCGCACGAGACGGAATTCATAATATTCGAGATAGCGAAGGCCTCCGTGCACGAGCTTGCCGGAGCGTGACGATGTTCCCTCGGCAAAGTCGCCCTTTTCGCAGAGCAGGACCTTGAGACCGCGACCGGCGGCGTCGCGCGCGATACCGGCTCCATTGATTCCGCCGCCGATCACCGCGATATCGACCAGCCCGTAATCGCTGCTCGGGCCCGGCGACGTCCTCGTCATCACTTCCTGCTGCGCTTCTTCTCGACCCGGTGCGGTGCTGCTTTCGCCGATGCGCGCGCCCTCGCCGTCGGTTCTGGTTTTGGAGCCTGCAGGCCATAGGTTGAAAATCCGCGCGCCGTTTCCGCTATTTCCTCTTCGCTGAGGATGAAACGATGATCGAGCGCGAGCGAGAGATAATATTGGCGTGCTATCGTCTCGAGCTCGACGGCGAGCCACATTGCCTTGTCCAGGTTGGCGCCGACCGCGATCATGCCATGATTGGCCAAAAGGCAGCCGTTGCGCCCTTCGAGCGCTGCGAGCGCAAGCTCCGACAACTCCTTGGTGCCGTAGCGTGCGTAGCCGGCGCAGCGGATATCGTTGCCGCCGAACGCCGCCATCATGTAGTGGCAGGCCGGTATCGACTTCCGCGCGATCGCGAGCACCGTGGCATAGGTGGAATGGGTGTGGACGATAGCGCCGACGTCGGCGCGTGCGCGCATGATGTCGAGATGGAAACGCCATTCGGTGGAGGGCATTAACGGCCCTCTCCACGCACCATACTCGCCTTCGAGCGGCATCGACGCAATCATTTCCGGCTTCATCGCATCGTATGGAACGGCCGACGGGGTGATCAGCATCTCCTCGCCATAGCGGGCGGAGATGTTGCCGGAAGTGCCCTGATTGAGGCCGGAGGCGTTCATCCACCGGCACTTCGCGATGATCGCTTCGCGCAACTGTCGTTCCTCGGGCTTCATAGTTGATACCTTTCGTTCAACACGGATTGAGCGGCGGCTCGCCCGCCAGGAAGCGTCGAACCTCCTCGGCCGCCTGCGAGGCGGCGATGGTGACGGTCCGCACTGACGCGCCGGCGATATGAGGTGTCAGCGTCACGTTGGGCAGCTTTAACAACGGCCAGTCCGCCGGCGTCGGTTCGACTGCGAACGTGTCCAGCATGGCGCCGCCGAGCTGCCCGGACGCGAGCGCATCATAGAGCGCGTCATAGTCGACGAGCGGGCCGCGCGCGGTGTTGATGAAGAACGCACCCGTCCTCACCCGCGCCAGTGCGTCGCGGCCGATAAAGCCGGTGGTCTCAGGCGTGACCCGCGCATGCAGGCTGATGACGTCGGAGCGCGCCAGCAACTCGCCGAGCGCAACATGCTCGACGCCATCGTTGCGATCCTGCGCGCTGAGCTGGACGTAGGGATCGGCTACCAGCAGCTTGCAGCCGAACGCCTTGAGCAGCTTCACCACGCGGCTGCCGATCGCGCCGTAACCGATGACGCCCACTGTCATTTCGCCAAGCTCGCGCCCGGTGCGATCGGTGCGATAGAGGTCGCCGCGCCATTCGCCCGAACGCAGGGCTTCGTGGCCGCTGCGAATGAGGCGCGTCTCGGCAAGTATGGCGCCGATGGTGAATTCAGCGACTGCGCTTGCGTTGCGACCGGGCGTGTTGACGACCAGCACGTCCTGATCGCGGGCCGCTTTCAGATCGATATTGACCGGACCCCCGCGCGAGACCGCGATGAATTTGAGGTTCGGCAACCGTTCGAGCATGGACCGCGAGATCGGCGCCAGATGGGTGACGAGCAATGTCGCATCGCCGATGAAAGCCGCGACCTCGTCCGGATCGCCCATGAACTCCTTCAGCCCGTCGAGCGTCGAACCGGCATAGCCGTGCTCCATCGGCTCGTCCGGCCAAGGCTGCTCCAGCATGCGGATGTCGATACCGTTGCCGCATGCCGCCGTGATGCGCTCGGCGAAAACCGACGGCAGCATGAAACGGTCCCCGATGATGGCGATCGAGCTAGACATGGGCAACTCCCCCGCGCACCGTCGCGAGCCTCTTCCAGACCGGCCGCGTCGCGAGCCTGGCATCGAGATAGGCCGGGAACATCTGTGCGTAGCGCGAGACCAGCGCGGGATCGGGCGTTTGCGGCGTGCTGAGATACGGCCTTACCCAATCCTCTGCGCAGGCCGTCATGTCCGGATAGAAGCCGATGGCGACGGCTGCGATCATTGCCGCTCCCGCAGCACCAGCCTCGCCGCGGCTGCAGACACGCACATCGCATTCGAGTGCCGCGCCAAGGATCGCAGTCAGCGCGCGGCTGCGCGCCGCGCCGCCGGTGATCCGCACATCGCGTGGCAAGGCGCCCATGGCGCTGTAGCAATCGCGCGCGGCGAATGCGAGCCCTTCCATGACGGCCCGCATCAGATCCCAATAGCCATGATGCGTGCGCAGGCCAAAAAATTGCGCACAGGCCTCGTGCGCCACGAATGGACCGCGCTCGCCGGCATCCGAGATAAAGGGGTGAAACAGGAGTTCGCCGGGCTTGCTCTGCAGCACCTGCTGATCAAGCCGGCGGATCAGGTCGGCGCGCGAGCGTGTCACGCCCTCCGCCGCGAGCACGCCCAACGCCAGATCGAGCAGCCAGTCTATGTTCAAGGTCGCCGCCATGTTGGACTGCATCTGGGCATAATGGCCCGGCACAGGAAACGGCATGGTGTAGCCGGTAGCCTCGGCATTCAGGGTGACCGCGTCGGCCTCTCCTGCAAGGCGCATATGCATGCCGGTTGAACCGATGATGGTGCAGCCGACATCGGGGGCCGGATCGTAAAGGCCGGCGCCAAGCGCGTTGCAGATCACATCGACATAGCCGAGCGAGACTGGAACGCCCGCCGGCAAGCCGGATTCGGCCGCCGCTTCAGCACCAAGCGGATGCGTGACCGCAACGCCATCGACCACGTCCGGAAACAGTCGCATGAGATCGGAAATGCCGATCATCCGCGCAGTGTCGGGATCGAACCCCCGCTTGCGGAAGTCACCGCAGGTGAATGTCGCCTCCGACGGATCGGTGGCGCGTTTGCCCGTGAGCAGGAAGTATAGCCAGTCCTTGCAGTGGAAGACGGTCGCAGCGCGCGAAAGGATCTCGGGGGCATGCGCCGCCAGCCATGCCAATTGCGGTCCCTGCTGGCAGGCATTAAGACCGGAGCCGGTCCGCCGATAAAGCGGCGCGTTGCGTTCACTGCCGCGAATCTCCTCGACCAATTTTGCGGCACGCGAGTCCAGCCAAAGCAGCGCCGGCGCGACCGGCCGGCCGTCATAATCGATCAGCCAAGTCCCGTCGCCCTGCCCCGTTACTGCAACGGCCGCGACACGCGAGGCGAGGTCGGGCACTGCCGCGGCCAACCCGCGCAGTGCTGCGACTGTGTCGCTCCAGGTGCGCGCCATGTCCTGCTCGACGCTGCCTCCGGGCGACGTCAAGTAGCGGTTCGCCAGCGAGAAATCACCGAGCTGTCTTCCATCCCGCGTGAACGCAACAGTCTTGATCAGGGAGGTGCCGGCATCGATGCCGACAATGACATCGCGGGGCATCGTCAGGACGCCTCCGCATGGCGAATGCAGACGCCGTCGGCGCCGAAGATGTTCAGGTGACGCGGCGCGATCTCAAACGGGATCACGTCGCCGGGCCTCGCCGCAATCCTGTTCGGGATGACGGCAATCAGGAGATGACCGGCACAATGACCTGCGATATGAGATTGATCACCGAGCCACTGATTGGAGACAATGCGCACACGCAGATCTCCCTCGCCGACCGCGATCCTCTGCGGCCGGACGCCTACCCTCACGCGCGGAGACGCCGCGAGCGCCCTCTCGGCCGCCTGATCGAGGCCGGCGCCGCCGATGTCAAAGGCCACATCGGGGCCGACCGAGAGACGGAAACCGCCATCGGACCGCTGCACCTCCATGTCGAGCAGATTCATCGGCGGCTCGCCGATGAAGCTTGCGACGAACAGGTTGGAAGGACGATCCTTCAGCTCTTTCTCGCTTGCGAATTGCTGCAGCACCCCGTCTTCCATGACTGCGATACGGTCGGCCAACGCGCTCGCTTCGGTCTGGTCGTGGGTGACGAAGATCGCCGTCATCTCGCGCTCGGCAAGCAGGCTCTTGATCCGCCCGCGCAGCACCGCGCGGAGCTGCGGCTCGAGCTGCCCCATCGGCTCATCAAGCAGATAAAGGTCGGCATCGCGCACCAGGGCACGCGCCAGCGACACCCGCTGCTGCTGTCCACCGGAGATCACACGCGGATAGAGCTCCAGAATGTCGTCGATTTCGACGAGGCGCGCGATCGCGTCCACGCGGCGTGACACCTCGCTGCGCGAAAGCTGCTGGGATTTCAGCGCGAACGCGATGTTCTCGCGAACCGTCAAAGGCGGATAGAGCGAATAGCCTTCGAAGGCCATCGCGACCTTCCGCCGGGCCGGCGGCAGGGCATCGATGCGCCGATCGTGCAGGACGATGGAGCCGGAGGTGACGCTTTCGAAGCCTGCGATCATGCGCAAGGTCGAGGTCTTGCCGCATCCCGATGAGCCGAGGAGCGCGACGATCTCGCCTTTCTCGACCGCCATGTCGAGCGAACGGACGGCATGCACGGCAGGCCGTCCGCGGCTGCGATACACCTTGTCGACACTTCGAAGCTCGAGCGTGCCCATGGTCATCGCGCTCCGATCACGCGGCTTGCCGCCGGTGCGACAGCGAGACGCGAAGCCCGGTTTCGCGATCGAACAATTGCACGGCCTCCTGCGCAAAGCGGACAAACACGGTGTCGTCGGCGACGACCTTCGGCGCACCGGGGCGCAGCGACCCCAGCCATTCCCTGCCGTCCTCGAGCCGGAGCAGCAGCACCGCCTTCTCGTGCATCGGCGTGATCGCGAGAACGCGCGCTCGGATGGCCTCCTCGCCGGCGGCAAAGGAAATGTCGAGATGCTCCGGGCGCACGCCGAGCCAGTACGGCCGGTCCGCCGGAAGCGCTTCAGCCGCACCCAGCAGCACCCTCGCCCCCGAGATCGCGGCAAACAGCATGCCGTGCTCGGTAAAAGGCGTTATCTCCCCCAGATTGATGCTGGGATCGCCAAACAACCGCGCGACCGCGACGGACGCCGGGCTCGCATAGATCTCTTCGGGACTCGCGATCTGCTCGAGCCGGCCCTCGATGAGGACGGCGATGCGATCGGCAATCGCCATGGCCTCGCGATAATCCTGGGTCACATAGAGCACGGCGGCGGCGCCGCGCCGCAACAGACTCGGCAGCTCAAGCCGCATTTCATAGCGCAGCTTTGCGTCCACATTGCGCAAGGGATCATCGAGCAGCAGCACGTCCGGATTGCCGACCAGCGCCCGCGCCAGCGCCGTGCGCTGCTTCTGGCCATTCGACAATTCGCGCGGCACATGGCCCAGCACGTGCTCGATCTTCAAGAGCTTGCTGATCGCCTGCACGCGCGCGGCCGCATCATCAACCCTACCCTTCGCTCGCAGGCCGCTTGCGATGTTGTCTCGCGCCGTCAGATGCGGAAACAGCGCGAAATTCTGGAACGCCATCCCGATCCCGCGCCGCTCGGGTACGGCGCCGACGATCGAACGGCCGCCGACAAGAATGTCGCCCTCGTCCGGCTCGAACATGCCCGCGATCATGCGCAGCAGCACCGTCTTGCCCCCGCCAGAAGGCCCGAACACGGCAACAATCTCGCCGGGCTCGACAGCGAGCGACAGGCTATCGGCGGGTCGCACCGCACCGAAGGCTTTGCTGACGGATTTGATTTCGAGTGCCGCCATCGCGTCAGCCCTTGACCGCGCCGAGGGACAGGCCCTCGACCAGATAACGCTGTGCATAAAGCGCGAGCAGGAGCGTCGGCATCACTGAAAGCACGATCGCCGCGGCGATCTGGCCATACTGGATGCCGGACGCCGTGACGAAGGCGAGCGCGCCCACGGTCACAGGTTGCTTGTCGGCGGAAGCGAGAATCAGGGCGAAGACGAAATTGTTCCAGCAGAAGATGAACGACAACAACCCCGCCGCGGCGATACCTGGACCGGCGAGCGGCACCGCAATGCGCGTGAACGCCTCGCGCCAGGAATGCCCGGCGAGGCGATAGGCGTGCTCGATATCAGGGCTGATGTCCTCGAAATAGCCGCGCACGATCCACAGGATCAGCGGCAACGCAATGAGCTGATACACCCAGATGACGCCGACATAAGTGTCGTTGAGCCCAAGCTCCTGATAGTAGAGCGACAGCGGCAGCAGCACGAGCAGCGGCGGCGCGAAGCGGAACGACAGCAGCGTGAACGCGATGGTCTCGCCCAGTCGGAACTTGAAGCGCGCAAAGGCATAGGCTGCCGGCACACCCAGGAGCAGCGCGAGCACCACCGCTCCGCTCGACAGCACGAGACTGTTCCAGAGATTGTGCATGAAGGTGATTTCGAGATTGCCCGCCGCCGTGCGCAACTGGCCCGAGATCAGCGCCGCGTAGTTGGCAAGCGTCGGCTCGAACAGGATACGCGGGGGGATGCGCAGGATCTGCTCGTTGGTCTGGAACGACATCAACAGGATCCAGACGATCGGAAACATGAAAAAGACGAGGATAAGCGTGAGCGCCACGCCCCGAAAGATGCGACCGGCAAGACTTTCATGTTCCATGGCCGCGCTCCTCGAACCTCACGCATGGCCGTGTGCGCGTGCGCGCAACCGCAACCAGTTCTTTATGAAGATATTCGACAGGATGTTGGTGATGACCCAGAGGATCATCAGCAGCGCCGCAGACCGGCCCACGTTGGTGTATTGGAAGAACTCGAGATAGGCCTGCACCTGAAACACCATCAGCCGGTCGCCGGGACCGCCCTGCGTCATCGCATAGATGATGTCGAACTGCTGGATCGAGTCGAGCAGGCGGAACAGCGACGCCGTGATGATGTACGGCGCCAGCATCGGCAGCGTGATGCGGAAAAACACGAAGGTTGCCGGCACCCCATCGAGCGCCGCCGCCTCGAACGGCTGCCGTGGCAGCGACCGCAATCCGGCAAGCAGCAGGATCATGATGAAGGGCGTGTAGACCCAGACATCGACCAGCACCACCGTGAGCAGCGCGGTGGACGGATCCGAGGCCCATTTGAAATCCGTGAAGCCGAGCAAGCCGACCAGATACGACAGGATACCGAAGCCCGGATTGGTCATCAGCTTCCACATCAAGGCGGCAATCGCCGGCGCCGTCATCAGCGGCAACAGCAGCGCAATCGAGACCGCATTGTGAAAGCGGGTCGGCCGCCGCAGCAGGAGTGCAATCGCAAGGCCGAGCAGGAGCTCGAGGACGACTGTCAGCGTCGTGTAGAGGAGCGAGATGCGCAACGTATTCCAGAACGCGGGATCGGTGATGAAATCGACATAGTTCTGGACGCCGATGAAGCCACGCAAATACGGCAGGTTCAGCCGATAGCGCTGCAATGAGTAGATCGCGGCGGCCACAAACGGGACGATGATCGCAATGCAGACGAGCAGAGCCGGCAGGCTCAACAGGTAAGGCAGCACGCGGCCGCGTGGCCGCGGCTTGCGCCCGGTTGGCGCATTCGCCTGAAGGAGTTGCAGCATGCTCATGGTGACGACGATTCAAACGTTCGCGGCGTGCCGCCGGCCCGAAGGGGGGAGATTCTCGGGCCGGCGGCCAGTCATGGTGCGAAGGACCAGGCACCAAGCGGTGTATCAGCCGAGGCCAGCCGACTTCAACTGGCGATTGATGCTGTCGGCGAGCTTGTCGAGCCCCTCGTCGACGCTAACCTCCTTTGCGACCATCTTCTGCAGCGTTGCTGCCCACTCGGTGGTCAGGTCGAAGAACAACGGCTGCGCCGTAAAGTAGATCTTCGCGCCAGGGGAAGAGACGTCATATTGCTCGAGATAGCCGGGATAGGATTTCGCGATCCTGTCGCGGAATTGGCTGTCCTTCCATACCGAGGTCCGCACCGGGTTCACGAAGTCCATCTTGCGCGCGCCGAACAGGTCGTGCTCGGTGGACGCCGCCCACTGCATGAACAACCAGGCCGCATCCTTCTGCTTGGAGAAGCTCGACAGCGCGAGCGACCAGATCCACACGTTGGGCGTCGGCGCCTTGGCAGCCGGATTGGCCGCGAATGCGGCGTAGCCCATGTGGCCCTTTTCCTTGTTCTCACCGCCGTTCATGAAATAGCCGAGGATGTCGGCATCGAAGATCATGCCCGAGGCGCCGGCGCCAAGATCGGTGCCGACTTGATACCAGGTGTAGGTCGACCAGTTCTTCGGCCCCGATTGCTGGATCATCTTGACCCATTTGTCGTGGAATTCCTTCGAGGCCTTGGTGTTCATCGCGGCTTTCAGCTTGCCGCCTTCCATCACGAAGTCCTTCTGGCCGAAGTTGGAATAGCCAGACAGAAAGCCCGGATGGATGGTCGCCCAGGAGCGCGAGCCGCGGACGCCGATGCCATAGGGCCCGCCCGCGTCCTTGGTGATCTTCGCCGCAACCTCGATCATATCGTCCAGGTTCTTTGGCGGCTTGACGCCGACCTTGTCGAAGATGGTGCGGTTGTAGGTGATGTTGTTGAGCTCGAATCCCCAGGGGATGCACCACTGCTTGGCCTTGCCAGAGCCGAGCTCGGAGCCGGGCACGCCGTCCCACGCCGTCGAGGCGCGCAGGTTGGGCAGCACGTCGTCCCAATTGAAGTCGGGGCTCGTCTTCGATGCATCGTGAATATAGGCGTTGAGATCCTCGGCCCAGCCGGCCGGACCATAGGTCCAGGTCATGTACGCGCCGGTCATGAAGGCATCGTACTGGTCCGATTTCGATGACAAGGCCGCAGTCACCTTGTCGAAATAGACGTCCTCCGGGAAGATATCGTAAGTCACGTTCATCCCGGTGAGCGACTTGAAGGCTGCAAGATCTGCAATCATCGCATCCGCGTAGGGATGCTTGTTCAACAAGAGCTTGATCGACTTTCCGCTCTGGGCCTTCCAGTCGAAATTCGCGGCCATCGCCCGAGAGACCGAGGATGCGAAGGCCGCGTTGGCGGCCACCCCGGCAATGCCGAGCTTGGCGGCGCCATCGAGCAGGTCGCGCCGGCTGATGCGTTTATTGGCGTAGGAGTCGAACAGATTCTTTTCGCGATCGAACATGAACTCATCTCCTTGTTTGCGCTTACTTCCGTCCCTTGATTTTTCTGGTCACGCCGGATGTGCCCTCCGGCTTGTCTGATGCGAGCACCGAAGCGGTCGGCTCGTCGATGATCAGCCCATGCAGCATGCCGCTGCGCAACACGCCGCGCAGCGCGGTCACCTTGGGTAGCCCGCCTGCGATCGCGACGATGCGGTGCTTCTTCAGATCACTTGCGGTCATCGAGGTCGCGCGCGCCGACAGATCGGTGTCCAGCACCCGGCCATCGGCACTGAAGAAGTGCCCGAGCAGATCGGCGCAGGCGCCGGCCCGCTTCAGCTCGGTGACCTCGTCGGGCTTGATCATGCCGCTCGAGACCAGGAAGCCGTCGCGGCTGACCTGACCAATACCGACGAACAACAGCGAGGCCTTGCGGGCCAGCGCAAAAACGTCGGCGATGCCGTATTGCTTCATCAACACCGCCCTGTCGGCGACCGAGTTTGCGAACACCGGAACCGGCAGCAGGAAGGCTTCGGCGCCGGTGCGCTCGGCCAGACGGTGAATCACGTCGAATGGATTGGCGGCAAACTTTCGGGTCAGTCCGCCGAGCAGCGACACGAAGCGCACATCGGGCGCGGGCGTCTGCGGCAACTGTTCGACCACGGCGGCAAGCGTGCGGCCGTGGCCTACGCCGATCACCTGGTCTTCGCCGCGTTCGAGGATCTGGCGCAAAAAGCTTGCGCCCTCGAGCGCCAGCGCCTTCAGCGGCAGGTCTGGCTCGCCGAGATCAGGCGCGACGCGGCAGAATGCGAGGCCAAAGCGCTGGGCCAGCGCATTCTCCAGCGCGACGCATTCGGCAACGGGCCCTTCGACGAAGACGCGGATCATGCCCTCGCGACTCGCGCGCGCTATCAGACGATGGGCCTTGGTGCTCTGGATGTTCAGGCGGCTCGCGATCTCCGACTGCGTCATTCCGGCGGCGAAATAGAGCCACGCCGCGCGCGTTGCGAGCGACGCCTCGCCATCGACCACGGAAAGCCTGTCGGAAGCCAAAGCCACGCCCGGAAACCTCGCTTGCAAATTTCTTCATCCAGTGCAAAAAATTGCAAACGGCACTCGAACCGTCAAGCCCCTTCCTCATGCTGCAATGCAAATCCGATCGATCGGCGAGTCTGTTCCACCCGTACGCAAAATGCCGCGAGCGGCGCGAATGCGCGCAAGCGTTCACGAATAAGGCTGGCCGATCAAAGGCGTGGCTTGGTGCGCGCACTGACGGGAACATCGCGCTGGTGACGCGAGCGCTGAAGGCATTCAACCTCTGCGTCAGGACGCGCAAAAGGCGTAAGCTCCAATGACAGGCCTGTTCCTCGGCATCGATATCGGAACCGGCGGGGTTCGCGCCTGCGCGATCGATGCTCAGGCCGATATCCGGGGAATGGCGTCAGCCGCCCTGCCGGCCCCGCGCCAGCGCGGTGATGCCATTGATCAGGATCCGGAGCTCTGGTGGCAGGCTGCAGTCGCGGCAATCCTCAAGCTCGGGCAAACGATCGATCTCGCAGGTGTGGAGCGCATTGCTGTAGATGGCACGTCCGGCACCCTTCTGCTCGTCGATGCCGCCGGCCAGCCGCGCTCGTTGGGTCTCATGTACAACGATGCCCGTGCTGCGGAGGAATCTGCGCGCATCGCCAAGGTGGCGCCTGCGGAAAGCGGCGCCCATGGGCGCAGCAGTGCGCTCGCCAAGCTGCTCCATCTGATGCATCGGGGTGATGCCGGGGATGCTCGCCACGCCGTTCATCAGGCAGACTGGATTGCCGGCAGGCTCACCGCATGCCATGGCGTCAGCGATGAAAACAACGCGTTGAAGCTCGGCTACGATCCGGTGACGCGCACCTGGCCGGTCTGGCTCGACCAGCTTGATGTCCCCCGCGCATTGCTGCCGGAAGTCGTGGTGCCCGGAACGCCCTTCGCCGAGGTCAATCCAAACGTTGCGCGCGCGCTCGGCTTGCCATCATCGGCGCGCGTCGCGGCCGGCACCACCGACGGCGTCGCGGCGTTCATGGCGACCCGCGCGGATCGACCCGGCGACGCCGTCACGTCGCTCGGCACGACTCTGGTGGTCAAGCTGCTTGCGACACAGCCGATCTTTGCGGCGGACCAGGGCGTCTATTCGCACCGCCTCGGCGGCCGCTGGCTTGCCGGTGGCGCCTCCAACACGGGCGGCGCGGCCTTGCTGGCGCATTTCACCGCCGAGGAGATGGAACGCCTGACACCTCAACTCAAGCCGCAACAGCCGACCGGGCTCGACTATTATCCGCTTCCCAAGGCCGGCGAGCGCTTTCCGATCGCCGATCCAAACCTCATGGCGCGGATCAGTCCGCGTCCAGCCGAGGCCAGCCGTTTCTTCCAGGGCCTTCTCGAAGGTATCGCGTCGGTCGAGGCGCTCGCCTATCAACGCCTGGCTCTGCTTGGAGCTCCGCCGCTGCGCCGCGTCATCAGCATCGGCGGGGGCGCCAGGAATGAGGCATGGACTCTGATCCGGCATCGCACGCTCGGCGTTCCCGTCAGCCTCGCCACACAAACGGAGGCATGCTTCGGCGCGGCGATGCTTGCGCTGAACGGCGGCCCGCCATGACAACGGGTCCTGTCGCCATCACCGGTCTTCGCGCCATTGCCGGACGATTCGATCACGTCTTGCTCGATCAATGGGGCACCCTGCACGAAGGCAAGGCGATCTTTCCCCAAGCATACGAATGCGTGGCGCGATTGCGGCAAGCCGGCAAGCGCGTGCTGGTGCTTTCCAACTCAGGCAGGCGCGCGGATGACAATCAGCAGCGCCTTGCCGCCCTTGGGCTGCCGAGCGATGCCTATGACGGCATGCTGTCGTCAGGCGAAGTTGCGTGGAACGGATTGCAGGCGCGAGAACGGGAACCCTTCAACGATTTCGGTCACACGTGTTACCTAATCACGCGCGGCGGCGACCGTTCGATCGTAAACGGCCTCGGCCTTGGCATCGCCGAGGACATGCGGGATGCCGAGTTCATCCTGCTCGGCGGACTGGACGAATCCGTGTCCAAGCCGGAGCACTGGCGCGAAGACCTGACCACGGCCGCGGCGCGCGGCTTGCCGATGCTGTGCGCCAATCCCGACCTTGTCATGTTCGGCGCAGCGGGATTGATCCCTGCGCCGGGCGCGCTGGCGGCCTTCTATCAATCTCTCGGGGGCACGGTGAAATTCGTCGGCAAACCGCATGCGCCGATCTTCGCGGCTGCCCTTGAACGGCTGGGTCATCCCAAGCCGGAACGCGTCCTCGTCATCGGCGATTCCCTTGATCATGACATCGCCGGCGGGCACGCGGCCGGAATGCTGACGACACTCGTCCGTTCCGGGGTTCATCGGGACGCGCTGGCGAAGGCGGCCGATCTGCCGCGCGCGATCGGGACGCTTGCCGGTTCGGCAACCCGCATGCCGCATTGGACAATTGCAAATCTGGCCTGGTGAGGTTTCGAACATGCAGCAGCCAGGGATCCTGAACCAACTGCGGCGCATGTCGGCGCGGGTCGGCAAGAACATCCTGCTGACACAGGCGGCCGGCGGCAATTCATCGATCAAGCAGGGCGACGTGCTCTGGGTGAAAGCGTCGGGCGCCTGGCTCGCCGATGCCGAGACCCAAGACATCTTCCTCCCGATCTCACTGTCCGGCGCTCGTGCGGCGCTCGCTGACGGCAACGAGCGTATGCCATTGGCGCCGGGCCATGCGGCAAGTCCGCTTCGCGCCTCGATCGAGACATCGCTTCACGCTCTAATGCCACATCCGGTCGTGCTGCACGTCCATTCGGTGAACACGATCGCATGGTCAGTGCGAAGGGACGGTAGCGACGAATTGGCCGGGCGGCTCGATAGTCTGGCCTGGCACTGGCTCGATTATCATCATCCCGGCCTGCCGCTCGCGCAGGCGGTGAGCGAGAGCCTCGCACAAAGACCGGCCGACGTGCTGATCCTCGGCAATCATGGTCTGGTGGTGGGTGCCAGCACTTGCGACGCCGCGGAAGAGCTGGTGATGGAGGTCGAGCGCCGGCTTTCGCTGCAACCGCGCATCGCTGAGCCCGCTGCTGACGACACACTCAAGCAGATCTGTGCAGGTACGGAATATCGACCGGCGCCGGATCCCGTGCACCACTCTCTTGCCACCAACCCACACAATCTCTCGATCGCAACCAAAGGTTCGCTCTATCCGGATCATGTTATCTTTCTCGGTCGCGCCATGCCCGCACTTGTCGAAGGAGACGATTTGGCTGCACTCGCAGCCAGGGTTGCAGCGGACGGACTACCTCCGTCGGTGGCCGTGCTTGTCCGAGGTAAAGGTACGATCATCCGCACCGACGCAAGCGCGGCCGCGCAGGCTTTGCTGACCTGCCTGGCGCTTGTGGTCACTCGCCTGCCATTCGATGCCGCCGTCGAATATCTGCCGCCTGCCAAGGAGCAGGCCCTGCTGAATTGGGATGCCGAGCACTACCGCCAACAAATGACGGCAAGACGCTGAATGGTCCTGTCCCGCGCTCCGCCGCTGGCCGGACTGTTCACTATGCAAACATCATTGACATGCTTAGAGTCCTGCAGCGGCAGATGGATGCGGCTCAATACCCTCGCGCGAAATCACCCTCCTGCCTGATGTCAGTGAATACGGGAAAATGCGGCGTCCATACCGTGCCCTTGGCCTTGGTCAGTTGATTGAGGCGTTCGAGCACGCCGACGCCATCGCGCCGCAGACTGGCGGCGACCGCATGGCTTTCGGGGAAATGCTTCCGGATCGCTTCAAGCCAGATGGTGCGGCCCGCCAGGAAGCCGCCGGCGCCGGCGGCATAGGCATATTCAAGCACGCGCTCGAATTTTTCCGCGACGGCGCCTCCGGACAGGAGGACCCACGGAATTCGCCGTTCGGCGCAAATCTCTCCGATGGTATCGAACTCGCGCTGCGCGGATTGCGCTGCCGGGCTGCCGTCGCGCGCCGGCAGAGAACTGGCCGCCAGCGGGCTCTCAAGCTTCAAGAGGTCCACCCCATACTCGGGCTTGGCGAACTCCCGCACGCTCTCGATCACGAGCTTCGGCAGCTTGCCTGGTGATTCCACATAGTCCGTGGTGTGATTGGCGCTGCCGAGGAACGGATACACTAACAGCTCCAGCACATAGGGAATGTCGTGACGCGCGCAGTCTTCGCCGATCGCGCGGACGAAGTTCCTCTGGTGCGCGTTGACCACGGCATCGGCATCGGGCCGGTACCAGGCGAGCACTTTGACCGCATCGCCACCGATCGCGCGGATTTTTTCGACGCTCCAATGGGGGATCGTACGCGATTTGCGGCCACCCGGCGTCTCCTCGACGCGGTGCTCCTCCAGCGTCATGATCAATCCGCAGCGGGCCGGCAACAGATCGATCGCAGCCGGCACTGCAAAATTCGGATCGAACAGCATCGAACTGCAGTGCGGCGCCAACGCCTCGACGAGCAGACGCTTGGCCGCGGTCACGTCCGCATATTCGACCTGGTCCCTGCTGATGCCCCTCGCCTGCGCGATCACCTCGAACAAGGGTGGACGCTGGTCGAGCGCGACCATGCGAAAGTGCCCGTCTGCGTCCGCAAGGCGCGCCAGGCCGCGGTTCTTTCCAATCGTTCTCATGGATGGGTCCTCATCAAGGCAAGACAATCTTCGAAACCGGGAATGCCGTCGCGCCCGCTGGCGCGCGTGCATTTCAGCGCGGCGGCGGCGGAGGCAAAGGACATAGCGTCGGCAACGCCAAGCCCGCCGCCCACAGCAAAGGCGTAGGCACCGTGGAACACATCGCCGGCACCGGTAGTGTCGACGGCATCGACCGCATAGGCCGGGCGTCGATTGAACTGTCCGCCTTCGCACCAGCTTACACCGGCGCGGCCACGCGTGACCGCGACCACCCGGCATTGAAAACGCGCAAGCTTGGCCAGCGCCTCGTCGCTGGCCGAGTCGCTGAAACCGGCGAGCGCCGGCTCGGAGAAAATGACGTGATCGGTCAACGGCAGCAACCGTTCGAACACATCGGCGTCGGCGACGTCCGCATCGAGAATGGTCGGAACCCGAAGCGCACGCGATGTTTCGAACAGCGTAACGGCGCCTTCCACCCAACGCGGATCGGCAAGAACGGCGGAAGTCCCACCGACTTCGTAGAGTGGTAGCCAATCGGCCTCCACCGGGAAGCTGCCGCGGAAGTTCACGATCTGGCGCTCGCCCGCCTTGTCGACGATGATGCCCGAGACCGACGAACGTCCGCCGGCAAACAGCCTGAAATTCCTGACGTCGACGTTTTCGCGCGACAATGCAGTCCGCATCTCATGTCCCGCCGCATCGTCACCGCCGCGGCCCCAGAACGAGGTCGCGGCCCCAAGCCGCGCGGCTGTGACTGCCGCGTTCGCCGCCATGCCGCCGCCGATCGCCGAGTAGTCAAAGCTCTTGATCTTCTCGCTGCCGCCGGAGAGCAAGCGGTCGACGCGCCAGACCTGGTCCAACGCCGACAGTCCGAGGCAGATGACGCGAATGCCCCTGCCGCTTGACGCGAAGTCGGAAGGCGCAACCGCCTTTCCCGGTCGGTCGTGGTGGTTCACGTCAGCACCTGTCCGCTCTGGCTGTCGAACAGATGTGTCTTGCCGGCTTGCGGACGCAAGTGGAGGCGGTCGCCGACCTTCGGCCGCAACGCCGGATCGATCCGTGCAATAGCGGAAGCTCCGGCGAGCTCGAAATGGATCAGCGTATCGGAGCCGAGCGGCTCAACTAACTTGACGTCAATCGCGACGCCGTCCGCGGCATCCGGCGTGACGGCAAAATGCTCCGGACGCACACCAAGCACGGCCTTGCCCGCCGTGCGCAGCCGCGCTTGGCTTTTGTCGTCGAGCGCGATCCGGGCGCCTCCGTCGGAGAGCACCGCGGCCTCACCCCGCAGCTCCACCGGAAAGAAGTTCATCGTGGGGGAGCCAATGAAACCCGCAACGAACTGATTCGACGGCCGCTCATAGACCGCCTCGGGCGTGTCATATTGCTGCACGGTGCCGCTTTGCAGGACGACAATGCGGTCGGCCATGGTCATGGCCTCGACCTGATCGTGGGTAACGAAGACCATCGTGGTCTTGAGCTCTTGGGATAGCGCCTTGATTTCCGCCCTCACCTGCCCGCGCAGTTTGGCGTCGAGATTGGACAGCGGCTCGTCGAACAGAAACGCCTTCGGGTTGCGAACGATGGCGCGGCCCATCGCGACGCGCTGGCGCTGCCCACCAGACAGCTCCTTCGGCTTGCGATCGAGATAGGGCTCGATGTGCAGCAGCGCTGCCGCTCGCCTCACCCGCGCCTCGATCTCCGCCTTCGGCACGCCGCGCAATTCCAGCGCAAATGACATGTTGTCGTACACACGCATGTGCGGATAGAGCGCGTAATCCTGGAATACCATCGCGATGTCGCGCCGTGCCGCGGGCACGCCGTTGACTCTGGCCTCGCCGATGAACAGATCGCCCGAGGTAATCGGCTCGAGGCCTGCGATAATCCGCAGCAGGGTCGACTTGCCGCAACCCGATGGGCCCACGAACACGACGAACTCGTGATCGGCAACCTCGAGGCTGAGATCGGGGATGACGGTGTAGTTGCCGTATTGCTTGACCAGGTTGCGGATCGAGATCGAGGCCATGACGGTCAATCCAGCGCCAGCACCGGCTTGATCGTCTCACCGCAGGCGAAACGCGCGAAATTTTCCGGCAACGCCGACAGCCCGAATTCGTCGTCAACCAGGACGCGATATTCCTCCTTGTAACGGCGCAGGAGATCGATGTTCGGAACGAAATCGCCGATCGGAAAGTAGAAGGTGCGGATCATGTAGAAATCCTTGCGGCGGAACACCTTGCCCTCCTCGATGGTCCAGGGCGCCGCATTCTCGCCGACCAGCACCAGTGCGCCGCGCGGGAGCACGACCTCGATGCCGAGATTGCGCGCCGCATGCGCGCCGGAGCATTCGACGATCAAGGCGAAACGCCGCGAGGTGTCGCCAACAGGATGCGCCTTCGCGCCGAAGGATTGCGCGATTGCAAGGCGCGCGCTGTTCGGATCGGTGACGCGGATGTCGTCATAACCAAAGCTCTTCAGCGCCAGCACCACGCCGAGCCCGACGGGGCCAGCACCGGTCACGAGCACCGGACCGGACTCGCCTGGCGGCACGATGCGGCTCGAAAAGCGCACCGCGTGACCTGAAGTGCCGATCACATCGAGCAGCAGCGGCGCGAGGCTGTCCTCGACATCGTCGGGCACCGGTAACAGACAGTTTTCCGGCACGGGCACATATTCGGCATACCCGCCGGGCCGGTTCCAGCCGATCAGGCTGGAAATCTCCAGACACATCTGAGTGTCGCCGCGCCGGCAGGCCGCGCACTGGCCGCAGTGAACGGGGATATAGACGGCGCAGCGCTTGCCGTGCAGGGGATGGCCGGGCTGCTCGACGACGCCGAAGATTTCATGGCCCGCAGTGAACTCGGCGCCCTTATGCCAGAGCTTGAAATCGGAGCCGCACAGTGCGGTACGCGACACCCGCACCAGCACCTCGCCTTTCGCGACCTCCGGCATCGCGATGCGCTCGATGGTGATGCGCTCATGGCCGTGGAACACGGCGGCCTGCATGATCGAGTTGACACGAACCGTCATCGCTGCACCTAGCCTTTCACCGCGCCGAGCGTCAGCCCCGCGACCAGCCAGCGCTGCACCAGCATGGCGAGAACAAGCGGCGGCAGCGCGATCAGCGTGGCCGCGGCCATCAGGGCACCCCAATCGGTCGAGCCCTCGCCGACGAAGTTGAAGGCCGCGGCGATCAGCGTCTTGGTGTCGCCGTTCGACAGCACCAGCGCGAACAGGAAATAGTTCCAGGAGAAGACGAAAGCGAGGATCGCCGCCACCGCGATGCCGGAGCCAACCAGCGGCAGCGCGATCCGCCACAGGATGCGCGTGACGCTGCAGCCGTCAACCTGCGCCGCCTCGAACACGCTGCGCGGGATATTGTCGAACGACGGCAACAGCACCCAGATCACGATCGGCAGCGTGATCACCGCATGACTTAAGATCAGCGCGGTGTAGGAGCCGATCAGATCGACCTGCCGGAACATCACGTACCAGGGAAGCAGGAACAGCGTACCGGGTGCCATGCGAGCGGCAAGCGTCAGGATCGCGGGCCACGAGATGCGCGTCCACGACACCGCAAAGGCCGCGGGGATGCCGAAGCTGAGCCCGAGCCCCGCCGAACCTGTAGTCACGATGATGCTGTTGAGCGTATAGGCAAGGAACGGCGTCGTCTTCATCAGCTGGCTGTAATTCTCGATGGTCGGCGAGAACACCAGCGTCGGCGGATAGGCCGTGACCTCGAACGAAGGCTTGAACGAGGACAAGACCATCCACACCTCGGGCGCCATGATGACGACGCCGGCAAGCATCAGCTGCAGCGTATTCAATCGGCGAATGACGGCGTCGCTGATGGGTGCACTGGTCATGGTTCTACCTCACCAAACCACCGCGCCGCGCAGGCGGTTGAACGCCAGCACCGCGCCCAACACGATCGCAGTCAGCGTCAGCATCAGCGCGGAGGCGTAACCGATGTTGAAGAACTCGAATCCGACCCGAAAGCCGTAGATGTTGAGGGTGTTCGAGGCGTCGCCCGGCCCGCCCTGCGTGGTGATGTAGATGATGTCGAAGAAACGCAACAGATCGACGCTGCGCAAAATGGTCGCCGTGACGATCGTCGGCAACAACAGCGGCAGCGTGATGCGCCGAAACGTCTTGAAACCGGATGCACCGTCGATCTGCGCGGCCTCGTAGACACTCGGTGGCAGCGACTGCAGACCGCCGAGCACGATCAGCGCGACATAGGGCGTCCATTGCCAGGTATCGATCAGCGCCACCGTTGGAATGACGAAAGTCGGCGAGGCAAGCCAGTCCGAGGGCGGAAGACCAAGCGAGGTCAGGATGTAGTTCGCAGCGCCGAGCGAGGGATCGAGGATGACCAGCCACATCAGGCCCGCTACGACCGGCGGCATCATGAAGGGCGAAATGAAGAGCGAGCGCACAACGCCCGACAGGCGCCTTGAGTGGAATAGAACGAGCGCGAGCCACACGCCGAAGACGAGCTGCAGCACCAGCGACGACACATAGAGCACAAGCGTCACCCACAGGCCGTGCCAGAACTCGTTGTCGGAGATGAGCCTGGCGTAGTTGGCGAACCCAACGACGGACTCCCTGCCGGTTGCGGAAAAGCTCTGAAACGACAGCCAGACCGTGTAGACAAGCGGAAACGCGATCATTGCGACCGTGAAGATCACGGCCGGCGCCGACAGCGCAGCGAGTTCCTGCCGCTGCCGATCCTGTGCTGTCGTGTCGGCGGCTTCTGCCATCAGCGTTCCAAACAAGCGATCACAGAGCACATCGGCCGCCGCAAGCGAAGCAGCCGGGCGCTGTTCTCCGTTGTTACTTTTGCGAAATCAGCGCATCAATCCCCTTGTCGGCCTCGGCGCAGGCCTGATCGACGGTTTTCTGCTTCAGGATCAGGTTCTGCACCGCCTGGCCGATGAATTCGCGCGATTCCGGATTGGCGACGATGGGATAGCCGACTTCCGAAGTGCCCTTCGCCGCCAACACGTCGAGCGCGGCCTGCCATTCCTTGCGCACCGGTTGTTCGTCGATCCATTTGCGATAGGTGGGATCGTTGGCGACCGAAGAACGCGGCGGCGCGATGCCCTGCACGGCCATCAGCTTCTGCACCGCGGGGCTGGTCGCCCATTGCACGAAATACCAGGCCGCGTCCGGCTGCTTGGAGTAGGCGGAGACCGTTATGCCCCAGCCGATCGTGGTCGGGACCTGGCCGCCATCACCGGCCGGCAACGGGATAATCGCGGTGTCCTTCAGCCGGGCGCCGCCTTCCATCACGGTGCGCAGCTCGTTGGAGGCCTCAAAGTCCATCGCTGCGCGGCCCGCGCGGTAGAGCGCGGAAATCTGAGGGAAGCTGTAGTTGACCACGCCGGGCGGGCCGTAATCGCGCAACAGCCGGCTATAGGTATCGAGCGCCGCCTTGTCCTTGGGCGAGCACAGCGCGGACTTGCCGCCCACCATGTAGCTGCCGCCCATATTGTGCAGGAAGTTCGAGAAGGTATAGGGCAGCGCAGGTTTGAGCCCACGCGAGACGAAGGGCGTGATCGACGGATCGCAGGCCTTGACCTTCTTCGCGGCCGCTTCGACGTCTGCAATGGTTTTCGGCTGATCGACGCCGCATTTCTTGAAAATGTCGGTGCGGTAGTAGATGACCGGCCCCTCTATGTTCATCGGCATGCTGGTAAGCTTGCCGTTGTACGTCGCGGCTTTCAGCAGCGCCGGGCTCAAGCCCGCATAGTCGTAATCGGGGGCGACCTCGTTCTTGGTCATCGGGGTCAAGTCGGCGTACCAGCCGGCGGCGGCGAACTGCTCGCCTTCGCGCGAGGGCAAGGTCATGAAGACGTCGACCTCGTCGCTATGAGCGTTCATCACCGTCACCAGGCGCTGGCGCATCTGCTGCTCCTGGTAGGTATCGACCTTCAGCGTGATGCCGGTGAGTTTCTCGAAATCCGCCTTGTGGGTCAAAAGCGCCTGCGAAATCGGGTTGCTGTTGGCAAGAAAATCCACGGTCTTGCCCTGGAATTTCTTCCAGTCGAAATCGGCCGCGCGGGCCGAGCCGGCCAACCCGACCGCGATCACCGAAAGCATGAACTGCGCCGCAAAGGTCCTGGCTCTCATTGACTCCTCCCTGGTGGGCTGTGCCGCCCTTGCCGGTTCTGTTCGAAATGAAAACGGTTACATCCTAAGCTTGCCTGGCCTCCTGTCAAGCTTGGCGTGGATTACAACTTATGGCTATAAAATGCCGGAACATAGCGCCTTTGCCACTATCATAATCCTATGTAACGCGTTACATTAACTCCATCATGCCTCCGCCCGCTGCTCGATCATCGAAGCAAGGAATCCGCGCTGTTGCCGCAGAAGCCGGCGTGTCGATCGCCTCCGTCTCGCGCGCGCTCAACAATCCCAATTCAGTCAGCGCGCCATTGCGCATCCGCATCGCCGAAGCGGTGGAACGGGTCGGCTACATCCCGCACGCGCCGGCGCGGGAACTGTCGTCGCGGCGATCGTTCACGCTGGGCGCGATCGTGCCGACCATCGACAACACCATGTTCGCGCGCGGGATCGCTTCCCTGCAGAAATATTTGTCGTCGGTCGGCTACATGCTGTTCCTGACGACCAGCGGGTATGATCTCGATGTCGAACTGCAGCAGGCGCGCAATCTGATCAGTCGCGGCGTCGATGGTCTGGTGCTGCGCGGCGATTGCCACCATGAAGGCTTGCCCAAGATGCTTGCCGACTACGCCATCCCCTTCATCAATGTCGGCGTCTACCGGCCGGATCGCCCCTACCCCTGCGTCGGTGCCGACAATGAAGGCGCCGCGCATCGCGCCGCCATGCATCTGATCGAGCTCGGCCACCGCAAGATCGGCATCGTCTCCGCGCTCCGGCGCAACAATGACCGCGCCAGCGCGCGCGTCGCCGGCTTTCATCGTGCCTTCACCGAGAACGGCATCCCGATCCGCTCCGACTGGCATGTCGAGGTGCCCTACACACTCGATGATGCGCGCGAGGCCGCGCGTCATCTGCTCAGCTTACGCGAGCGCCCGACCGGGGTCGTCTGCGGCAATGACGTGATCGCCTATGGCGTGCTGCTGGAAGCCGAGCGGAGCGGATTTTCCGTGCCGCGCGACCTGTCGGTGGTGGGTTTTGACGATCTCGACTGGAGCCGCCATCTGCGGCCGAGCCTTACCACCATCCAGGTGCCGACCGGTGCGACCTGGCAGCGCGCGGGCGAATATCTCGTCCGCCGCCTCGCCGGCGAGCAGACCATCATGCATCACGAGGTCGATTACTCGCTGATCGTACGGGAGTCGACGGCGCCGCCGCGGCTGTCGAAACAACAAGGTAAGTAATGATGAGTGCTTTGTTCTCGCTTGCTCCCGGATTCCATGCCGTCGTGGTCGGCGGCGCCGGCGATATTGGTGCGGCGATCGCGACCCAGTTCTGCGATCTCGGCGCCACTGTCACCGCGACCGGGGTCGATGACGCGGATATCGCGCGGACTCGTCTCACACCGCGCGCGGGCCTCACGCTTGCGGCGCTCGACGTCACCGACGACGACGCGGTGAGGTCCTTTGCAAGCCGGCACTCCCGCGTCGATGCGCTGATCAACTGCGCCGGCATCCTGGCGCGCGACAAGGAATATGAGATCGCGACCTTCATGAAGGTACTCGACGTCAATCTCGCCGGTACGTTCCGCACCTGTATGGGCTTCCGCGCGGCACTGGCGAAAGCCAAAGGTTCGATCGTGAACATCGCCTCCATGAATGCGACGCTGGCGCTGCCGCGGATTCCCGCCTACTGCGCGAGCAAGGGGGGCGTCGTGATGTTGACCAAGGCGCTGGCGCTGGCCTGGGCCGAGGACGGCATTCGCGTGAACGCGGTGGCGCCAGGCTACATCGAAACCGCGATCAACGCCGCCGGGCGCACAGATCGCGCGCATTACCAACGCATTGCCGACCGCACGGCATTCAAGCGCTGGGGGCGGCCCGAAGACGTCGCCGGTGCCGTCATCTTCCTCTGCATGCCGGCCTCTCAATACGCGACGGGCACCGTAGTCGCGGTCGATGGCGGCTTCTTGGCTGGTTGAAAGATCGTTGAGGCCGATTGCTTGGGCTGGATCGTGGTCGGGTGCCACGTCGCGGACGGACTCGCCAATCTCCCCGCCCTTGGTGATTTTGCGCACGTCTACTCACCCTGCGGCTTCGGAACGCCTGCTCACATTTTGAGAGCGTGACGTGTTTGTTCGGCAGCCGCCACGTGCGCTGAAGCATCGGCGTCTTGTCGGGAAATCGGAAGAGCGAGATCGATCGGATTGACAGCGTCGACCGGACGACCTAGCGTAGCTGGTATACTAGGTATACCAATGGCCATTCAGCTCAGACGATCGCGTCTTTTTGAGCAGGTCGCCGATATCCTCGAGCAGAGGATACGCGATCGGAAGTTGGTGGCTGGTGCCGAACTGCCATCAGAACGTCAGCTCATGGCGGAATTTGGCGTGGGCCGGCCGGCGATCCGCGAGGCGCTGCTTCATCTGCAACGTGTGGGGCTCGTCGATCTCCGGGCCGGTTCGCGAGCGCGGGTCACGGCTCCGAACGCCGAAGTTGTCATGACGTCGCTGTCGAGCAGTGCGAAATATCTGCTCTCCGATGACAACGGCGTCCGTCATTTCCAGGATGCGCGCGCCCTCTTTGAAACCGGGCTCGCGCGCGATGCTGCGCGCAACGCCACGCCGAAGGATATCCGGCATCTGAGCGATGCGCTCGACGCGAATTACAAGTCCATCGGCGACATCCGACGCTTTGAGGACTCGGATGTCGCGTTTCACTACGCCATCGCCACAATACCCAAGAATCCAATCTATGTGGTCATGCACCGGGCCATCATCGATTGGCTGGTCGACCAGAGAGGCGTGACGCTCAGCTATCCCGGCCAGAACCGCGTCGCCTTTGATGCGCACGTCGCAATCTTCGAGGCGATCAAGGCACGCGATCCAGAACTTGCCGATACCCGCATGCGCTCGCACCTCGATCAGGTTGCCAAGCTCTATTGGAAGGTCCGGAGGGCGGACAAATGAACGGGTTCGTGGTCGTCGTCTGCCCTCGCCTCAGACAGTCGGGTTGTGATTTCGCCTTTTTTGACCCGAAACATTCAGGTTTCGGGGTTCCAACGCAAACTGGAGGAGTCCTGCCGCCAATTTGCCAAATGAGAAACCCCCGCCGCACGAGCGAGGGCCCAATGAATGGCTTCTGACAGTCAAGAAAACGGGAGGTGACAATGTTGAATCGACGTGATTTCGGAAAGATCAGCCTGGCTGCCGGCCTCTCTGCGACAATGGGAACGCCGGCATGGGCCGCATCGGCCGCCGATACGGCCGTCAAGGCCGCGCAGAAATACAAGGGTCTCACGATCACCGTTGTCTGGGAGGCCGGACTTCAGTCGCTCGATCCCACCCACTTCTCCGGTCCGAAGTGGAAAGAGCTGACCGGCATGGACGTGAAGGTGGTCGAGGTCGCGACCGCCGAGATGTTCACCAAGATCATGCAGGATTACAAGTCGGGCGCCGCTGCCTATGACGCGCTCAACGTCATTCCGGCCTGGATGGCCGATCTTGCCCAGGCTGGCGCGCTCGAGGTGCTCGACCCCTATGTTGCGAAGTACGGCTACGCTCCCGAGCTCCAGACGATCGCGCCGACGTTCCGCGACAACTGGATGAAGGTGGGCGACAAGATCTACGGCTTCCCCGACGATGGCGATGTCTTCATCATGTACTACCGGCGCGACATCTTCGGGGATCCGGCCGTACAGAAAGCCTTCAAGGATAAAACCGGCAAAGACCTCGCAGTGCCCAAGACCTGGGCGGATTTCGATGTCGTCGGAGCTGGTCTTACGGATATCCTCAAGGACAAAGGTATCTACGGCGCCTCCTTCTTCCGACAGCCGCCTTACGCGATGTACATGTTCGAGGAACGCTTCCGCAATGAGGGCGGCAAGTTCTTCGATGCTGGCACCATGAAGGCCACGATCAACTCCAGGGTCGGCGTCAAGGTCTTCACCGACATGCGCAACGAGAACAAATTCATGCCGCCCGGCGTGGAGCAATTCGGCTTCGTGGAGAATCTCGCAGCTTTCCTGCAAGGCCAATCAGCCATGACGATCTCCTGGCCACCTTACGGGCGCTGGGCCGAAGGTTATGGCACTGACCAGGAGGCGCTGAACTGGGTCCCGAAGACGAAGATCGCGGGCAAGGTGGGCTACGCCTTGCCGCCGGGCGGACATCCCGAGCTCGCCGCGGGCTTTGCGTTGTCAATTTCTTCCACTTCGAAAAACAAGGACGCCGCCTACCTGTTCATCCAGTGGCTCAACAGCGAAGACGTGAGCCGTCAGCGCGTTCAGCTTCCCTATACGCTGCGCGATCCGTTCCGCAACTCGCACTATACCGATCCTGGCTATCTGGCCCTGTGGCCCAACGCCAAGGACTATCTGGCAGCCCTGAAGCAGGCCTCGCAAACAGGCCTTCTCGACCTGTCGCTGTTGCAAACCGACAAGTACGAGGAGGTTATGCGCCAGGCGATTTCTAAGCTCTGGGCAGGCGATGATCCAAAGACGATCCTCGATGCAGCGGCAGCTCAGTGGGACGACATCACGCAGAAGATCGGCGTCGACAAGCAGAAGGCAGTCTATGCCGGCTGGGCCGCCAAGTCCGGCGCGTACCCGAAACTGTAAGCCGGCCTTTCGCCTCTCCCGCCCTCCGGCGGGAGAGGCTCCGCCTGCTGTTTATGACGGCACAAGACCAACGCGGAAATTGCACCCCCGACCATAGACCATGGCCGCCATTGCCCATCCGGACCGCAATTTCAAATACTGGCTGCTCTCGCCGGCCATCTTCCTGCTGTTGCTGATCGGCCTGTTCCCACTGATCTTCTCGCTCGTGGTGAGCTTCATGCGCGTCACCATGCTGGAGACCGACACATCCTTTGCCGGATTGATGAACTTCGCTCAGCTCTTTCATGACGCGAGGCTATGGCAGTCGCTCGCACATACGGTGCTCATCATCGTCATAGCCCTGCCCATCGAGCTCTTGCTCGGTCTCGCCATGGCTTATTTGTTCCTCGATCCCATGCCTGGGCGGCAAGTCCTGGTCTCGCTGTTAGTGCTGCCAACGATTATCTCGCCGATTGTCGCGGGCGCCACATGGCGGCTCCTGTTCGACAATCGCTATGGTCCGATCAACCAAATCATCGGCTGGTTCGCCGGCCACCCGGTGCCGGCCCTGTGGACGATCAATCCGGAGCTCGTCTATCCCGCCATTATCTTCTGTGAGATCTGGCAGTGGACACCCTTCATGTTCCTGATCCTGCTGGCGGCCCTTTCGAATGTCGACCGCTCCCTTACCGAGGCTGCGGAGATCGACGGGGCGCGGTTCTGGCGCAGCTTCCGCTACATCGTCCTCCCCGCGATCTGGCCCGTCATGTCGATCGCCATTCTGATCCGCGGCCTCGATCTCTTCCGTATCTTCGATATCATCTGGGCGCTCACGGCGGGCGGTCCCGGCACGATGACCGAAACCATCTCGATCTATACCTACATCCAAGGCTTCCAGCAGTTCGAGTCGAGCTACACGGCCGCGATCGCCTTCCTCGTCATTGCGCTTCTCACCGTCATCGTCACCTGGTGCATCCGGCGGATGGGGTTGGCAAAATGACGACCGTTCCGTTTCATCGCCGTAAGGAAACGAAGCTGATCTTCCGCTATCTCACTGCGGCGTTGCTCGTCGTCATTTTCGTATTTCCGATCTACTGGCTGTTTGCCATTTCCTTCAAGACGCCAGGCGAGATCTTCGCTTTTCCACCGGTATGGTATCCGAAGAGCATCCAGTTCAACAATTATGCAGTGCTGTTCAAGGATGGCGATGCCAAGACCGTCGGAAACAGCCTGGTGCTTGCGTCGGTATCAACATTCTTTGCCATGATCTTCGGAACCATCGCCGCCTACTCACTGACGCGATTCAAGACCGGCGGTGAAAATCTCGCGGTGTGGATCATCTCGCAGCGCATGATGCCTCCCGTCGCCATCGTATTCCCGGTTTTCCTTTTCTATGTCTGGCTCGGCTGGGTCGACACTTATATCGGGCTCATCATTCTCTACACCGCATTCAGCCTGCCCTATGTGATCTGGATGATGCGCGGCTATATCGAGGATATTCCGCTTGAACTCGAAGAGAGTGCCTTGATCGACGGCTGCAGCCGCTGGGAGGTCCTTTGGAAAGTGGTATTTCCGATGGCGCGCTCCGGGCTTTTTGCCACCGCCGTCTTCACCTTCGTTTTCTCCTGGAACGACTTTCTGTTTGCACTTGTGCTGACCCGCACCGAGGTTACAACCTACACAGTCCAGGTCACGCATTACTTTGGCGGCCAATCCAACTTCTGGTCCAAGATCGCCGCCATGTCGGTGCTTGGCACCATTCCCGTGTTCATCACCGTCGCAACGCTGCAGCGCTATCTTGTGCGCGGCATATCCATGGGCGCAGTCAAGGGTTAAGTCGTGTCGGACCTGAAGATCAGCGGACTTCACAAGCACTACGGCGCATACCACGCCGTCAAGGGGATCGATCTCGAGGTACCCTCCGGCGAATTCACGGTCCTGGTGGGCCCGTCGGGATGCGGCAAGTCAACCCTGCTCCGCACCATCGCAGGGCTCGAGGAAGCGAGCGCCGGCACCGTTGAAATCGGTGGAAAAGATGTGACCTGGGCCCGCCCACGCGATCGCGACATCGCCATGGTGTTCCAGAACTACGCGCTCTATCCCTATCTCAGTGTTTATGAAAACATCGCATTCGGACTGCGCGCGAGGAGAGTTGCATCCGCAGAGGTCGACAAACGTGTGAAGCGTGCCGCCGACATGCTCGGCATTGCGCAACTGCTCGAGCGATTTCCACGTGAGCTCTCCGGCGGTCAGCGCCAGCGCGTTGCCATCGGCCGCGCGATCGTGCGCGACGCGCTGCTCTTTTTGTTCGACGAACCGCTGAGCAATCTCGATGCCCAGCTTCGCGACGACATGCGGATCGAAATCAAACGGCTCCATCAGGAGCTCGGCCGCACCATGATCTACGTGACTCACGACCAGATCGAGGCGATGACGCTCGCCGACCGCATTGCGCTTATGCGGGACGGCAAGATTGAACAGCTCGGCGCGCCGCTTGATTTGTTTGAGCGGCCGGCAACGCGCTTCGTGGCCAGTTTCCTTGGCAGCCCAAAGATGAACTTCCTACCTGCTGCCATCGAAGCCGACGAAGTAATCCTTAGCGATGGAACCAAACTCACACTGCCGCCAGGACGCAAGGCACCCAATGGTCAAGCCGTGATTTTGGGGTTGAGGCCCCAGCACATCGGCAAAGCCGGAGCGAGCGCTGCACCAGGTCATGTGCAGTTGCCGGCAATCGTAGAGCTCGTCCAACCGACAGGCTCGCGGGTGCAGGTCAATATGCCGCTCGGGGGAATCAGCATCACCTCGGAATTCGCTGCTCACGAGGTCACCGCTCCGGGCGAACAGGTCCGTATCGACATTGATATGACTCGCGCCGTGCTAATCGATCCGCAAACTGACAAGGTCATTTGAGGAGGCCACAATGGCCCAGAAGAGACCGAGCCGTGCCATCAAGCTCTTCGGAACCGAGGTTCCTGACGGTAAACGCCGCGAATTGAGAGCAGGTCCCATCTCGGCAGTCTTCAATAGCGGCGCCCTACGCTACATCCGCTATCATGGTGAGGAAGTCCTGCGTGGAATTGCCTACATCGTCCGCGACAAGGACTGGGGCACTTATGCTCCCGCAATCGAGAATCTGAGAATCCGCCAGGGCAAGGATGGCTTTGCTATCGGTTATGAGGCCACCTGCAAGGACAAGGATCAGGCGATCCGCTACTCCGCCAGGATCGACGCAAGGAGTGATGGAACACTGACGTTTTCGGCCGAAGCAACGCCGCTTTCCGACTTCCTCACCAATCGGACCGGCTTTGTGGTGCTGCATCCGCTCGCAGGGACGGTGGGACGCCCAGTTGAGGTCGTCCACACGGATGGAAAGAAAGAGAAGCGCAAGTTTCCCAAATTCATCAGCCCCGGTCAGCCCATTTTCGAAATCCGCTCACTCAAGCATGAGCCGCTTCCGGGAGTTGTGGTCACCGTTCTGATGGAGGGAAACAAGTTCGAGATGGAGGACCATCGAAACTGGATGGATGCTTCCTACAAGACCTATGTGTGCTCCCTGCTCGATCCCTGGCCCTACACACTGGAGAAAGGCAAGGGCTTCGGCCAATCGGTAACCCTCACCGTGTTTGGCAAACGTCCGAAATCAAGGTCAAAGAGCTCCGCCGCTACAAGCATAACCCTTGCAGGCACGAAGGGCCGTATTCCACCAATCGGCGTCGGCGTACCGATGCTGGAAGCTGCGGCGGCCTTCCAAGCCGCGGATCTTGTCGCTGCGGCGAAGCCTCAGGCGCTGGTTTGTCAGATCGACGGACGCGAGCAGGGGCAAGAACAGGCCGCCGCTCATTTCCGCGACCTGTCAAGCCAAACAGGAATACCGGTCATACTTGAGATTATTTTGCCGGCCAGGGAGTCGGCCGATACCGAAGTGGCTGCGATCGCGAGCGCGGTGAATGCTGCGGGACTCACGCCTGCCTCCGTTGTCGTCACCCAGATGCACGATCTCAAATCGTTTCAGCCCAACACACCGAGGCCTTGGGGGCCCAGCTACGAGGAAATGGCGGCGGCGGCCCGGGCGTCCTTCCCGGATGCCAAGCTTGGCGGTGGCATGCTCTCCTATTTTACTGAATTGAACCGCAAGCCTGCGCCTGAGGGCGTTTTCGACTTCATTACCCATACGGGCTGTCCCATTGTCCATGCGCCAGATGATATCTCGGTCATGGAGACGCTTGAGACTCTTCCGTGGATCTACGCTTCAGCACGCGCCATGATCGGCAAAGTGCCCTATCACATCGGGCCAACCAGTATTCCATGTCGTGATAACCCTTACGGCGCAGCGGTTGCGCCGAATCCCGATAACAGGCGGGTCTGTCTCTCCGATCTCGATCCGCGCCAACGCGGTCTCTTCGCTGCCGCATGGAACCTCGGCTATCTGTCGGCGGCGGCGCGAGCCGGTGTCGACGCCCTGGCCCTTGGCTCTGCCACCGGCTCGCAAGGGATGATCTATCACCAATTGGCCCATGCCCAGCCGTGGTTCGACGACGGTAGCGCCAGGGTCTATCCCACCTACCATGTCATAGCGGGTCTTGCTGGCGCCAGCGGCGCAAGACGCATCGATACCGATTCATCTGCCCCCTCAAAGATTGCCGCTCTTGCCTATCGCAACAAGGGTGGCCAGGTCCTTTGGCTTGCCAACCTGTCAGGCGAAATCCAACGCCTGAAAGTCATGGGCTTCGACGGCTCCGCCCGGCTGCATGTTCTTGACGAAAGCAGCTTTGAAGCGGCGGTGCGCGATCCTGCTTGGCTTGGCAGCGGCGGCACTTTCATCCGCAAGGTAGGAAGCCTTGAGCTCCTGCCTTATGGAGTCATCCGAGTCCAGAGCCTCTGATGTCCCAGGCTGCTCGACGACATGGCGAGCGAAATGCGCCCTATGACGCGGCATCGCGATTCGGCCTGGGCTCGCCGATCGCGTGTTGATCTCGACCCCGATGTGGAATTTCAGCATTCCCTACAAGCTGAAGCAGTGGTTCGACGTTATCATCCAGCCCGGCCTCACCTTGTTCAAGGACCGGCTAACGCTGGTGATCGTCGCGAGCGGTGGTGATTTCATCACCGGTATGAATTCTGATGTCTCGAGCCTGACTGCTAGGCCACGGAGAATAAATGGTCGCCTGATTTCAATATGTTACTGACGCAAATCAGTGTGGAGCATGAACGTTTGCTTCTCGCGCCTTGCATTGGAAATGGTTAGCACGAAATCCTCGCAACAACGCATTTCTTATTCAACTCGAGTGAAAAATCGCGCCCACGTTCGGTCTCACCTTAACCAGGCCCAAGTGCTAGAATAACAAGGCCCCGGCTCGGTCAACGCATTGGGCCCAAAATCTGAAGGAGCGCGCCATGAACAGGAGCCTACCTCTCGCGCGCGGCGAAGTGAGCCGCCTCAGTCTGATCATCCTCCTCGTCCTCAGCATGCTGCTGATGCTCCCCGCTGCTTCCCGGGCGCAGCAGAGCCCACCGATCGCCGAGCAGATCGCCAAGGCCTATGGTCTCGACTCGTTTGGGCAAGTTGAGGCCATCCGCTACACCTGGAACGGGGAATTTCCGGGTGGTCTCCATATCGCGGACAAATGGGAATGGAGCCCGAAGACCGACTCGGTCTCCTACGAAGGCAAGGACATGGCCGGCAATCCGGTCAAGGTCACCTATCAGCGCTCGCAGCTCGACAGCCAAAGTGACGTCGTCAAGAAGGAGGTCGATCCGATGTTCGCCAATGACCAGTATTGGACGCTGCTCCCGTTTCACTTGCTGTGGGATGGCGCGACTGCGACCGACGAAGGCCAGCAGAAGCTGCCGATCGGCGACGGGACCGCGCAGCGGATTGCGATGAAGTACCCGTCGGCGGGCGGCTATCAGCCCGGCGACACCTGGGACCTCTACATCGGCCCCGACAAGCGGATCGTGCAAATCACCTATCACCGGGGCGCTCCCAACCCGCCGCCGCATCTCGTGAGCGCAACCTATGCAGATTACAAGAAGGCCGGCCCGTTACTCATCTCAACGGATCACCCCGGGACCGTGGACGGAAAGGACTTCCGGATAACCTTGACTGGCGTGTCGGTGAAGCTGACGGGGTCCGACAAATGGATCGACGCGCAATGAAGCGCGGCGGTTGATTGTGTAGTCCGAGGCGCACCATCCGGCTGCTTGCGCGGCGGTGCGCCTTGTGGGCCTACCGGCCCGCGCAGTAACTATTCGATCGACCGACGCGTAGAGCAACTATCGATCCTTGGGGAGCACGCGCCTATGCCCGAAAATCCCATTACCAATATCTGGCAGTTCCTGACTGCGGCGACGAATGATTATGTCCATCAGGGAGGCTGGCGCTATCTGATCCTGGCGCTGTTCTGGATCCTGTTGCTCGTCAGCATTGCAATGGTGATCCGGAATTGGCAGGAGGACCCGTCGCAACGGAGCGGGCGCCATCTTGGAATCTGGCTGGTCCGGGTCCTGATCGGCTGCATGTGGTTTCAGGGCATGTTGTGGAAACTGCCGCTGCCGGTGTCCGATGGTTTGCAATATTGGACCGAACAGGAATCGACCAACGCAGCTTTTGAATTTCACCGTACGTTCCTGAAGGACGTCGTGCTGCCTCACATGACGATCTTCGGACCCATCGTCTTTCTTGCCGAGCTGGTGTTCGCCGGATCAATGATCCTCGGGCTTGCGGTGCGGTTTGTCGGCGTGCTGGCCATCGCCTATACGCTGCAACTCTGGCTCGGCCTCTATGACAATTCGTCCGAGTGGCCGTGGACCTACATGTTCCTCGCGCTGCTCATGTTCCTGTTCGTGGTCGAGGCGGCCGGCCGAAGTCTCGGCCTTGATGCCTGGCTGCGCCGCGAGGTCCCGGCCGTGCGCGACGGCAAGGGCTTCCTCGGCTGGTTCTTCAAGATGGCGGGTTAGCCGTCGTTTATTGCGAAAGACAAGCACATGAGGGCGTTGGCGCGTGCAGCGATGGTTGTTGTGGTGCTGGGCCAGACCTGCGTCCATGCTGCTGAGGTCAGCTATCTGGCGCCGCCAGGCGCGCCCGCAAACGCGTTTCCCTCACCCCGGCGCCCGGTGGCGCCAATCGTCAGCCCGATCCGTTCCAGCGAGGAGCACCGCGACTCCCTGAACGAGGCCGGTCAGATTCATCGCCTTCTTGGAATCAAGCCGGGAATGACGGTCGGCGACCTTGGCGCGGGCAGTGGCTACCACACGGTCCGGCTCTCGCCCGTCGTCGGGGCCACTGGCTCCGTCATCGCCGAGGACGTCACGCGGGATTATCTCGTCGAGCTCAAGAGGCGAACCGAACGCCTGGGGCTGACCAACATCAAATTCGCGCTCGGAGAGTCCCACGATCCGCGTCTGCCGGCCGCCTCGCTGGATGTCGCGATGCTCGTGCACATGTATCACGAGATCGCCCAGCCCTACGCCTTCCTCTACAACCTCGCGCCGGCCTTGAAGCCGGGTGCGCGGGTCGGAATCGTCGACCTCGAGCGTCCGACGCAGCAACATGGCACGCCAATCGAGGTTCTGCGCTGCGAACTGGCCGCGGTCGGCTACCGCGAGATCGCCACGTACCAGCTCGCGGGCGATGGCGGATATCTGGCGGTGTTTTCACCGCCGGGAGAAGCAGGTCGCAAATCTCCTGGAGATATCGTCGCGTGCGGCGATCGCAGCGGCACTCACTGAGCCGCCGATCAGCGAGCGGTTTCGCCGCGTAGCTCGAGCGCGAGGCGAACGAACGTTTTCGCAATCGACCAGGCCGCCTTGATGCCGGCGATGAGGTTGCCGGAGACTTTCGAGACCCCGCCGATCCGGCGCCGCTGTCCGACGGCGACCTCGATGGCCGGCAAGCGGGCGGCCGCGACACGCATCAGCATCTCCAGATTCCAGCCGTAGGTCTCTTCCTTCATACCGAGGCCTTTGAGTTCATCCCGCCGGATGGCGCGAAACGGCGACAGATCGGTGAAGCTTGCACCATAGACGAGGCGCAGCAGCAGCGAGCCAACATGCGCGGCGAGAAGCTGCTGTGGCGACAGGCTGCCAGGCTCGCGCGACCCACGCACGCGCGAGCCGAGAACGAAGACCGCTTGGCCCGCGACGATCGGCGACACCAGATCAGGAATGAATTCGGCGACATCGCTGCCATCACCGTCGAGGAAGACGAGAATGTCGGCGTCATCGCGTGCTGCCGCGATCCCTGCCTGGATCGCGCGACCGTAGCCGCGTCGCGGCTCGACGATCACGCGAGCTCCCGCGGCCTCTGCACGCTCGACTGTCCTGTCCCGCGAGCCCCCGTCGACAACGACGACTTCGCTCGCATTCTGCGCCAGCACCGCGGTCACAACCTGACCGATCGCCATTTCCTCGTCGAGGCACGGAATGATCGCCGAGACGATTGCCACCTCGTTCACAGGCTCCAACGCAGACCACAATTGGCGCACGCTTTCGGCGGCTGATCCGAGAGCAGCGCCGTCCGAAAATCCCGATAGGCGGGCCCGTTCCAGATGTCCTTCAGGGATTGCCGGCCCGCATGGCCAAGCGTGTAATTGTCGTAGCCATGCTGCGAAAACGGCGCGATGCAGCACGGCAAAGCGCGGCCATTGGCCGTGAAGTACATCAAGGACCACGGCCGCCGGCAGAGCGACCACGGCGAACCGTCGCCACTGCTCTTCAGGCTCAATCCCGGCTCGCTCGCTGCGCCCGACGCGCTGAAGGTCAGGCCAAGGGCGCGCGCCAGCTCCTCGGCCTCTCTCAGCTGGGCCGCCTCGCCTTCGGTCAGGCGCTCGAACAACGCCTGGTCCGGGCGCGCCTTGCCGATCGCCTTTTCATCGAAGAACACGAGCCTCTGCAGATAGACCTCCTTGACGCCGATCTCGGCCGCAACTTTGACAAACGTGGGCAGCTCTTCGACGGTCTCTTTCAGGCCCGTGAGCCAGATGGAGACTTGCGGCTTCGTTTGTCCCTCCCGGATCTGCAGCTCGCGAAACGCGCGCACATTACGGGTGATGCGGCCGAAATAATCCCTGCCGCGGATCGCCTTGAAGCTCTCGCGGTTTGACGCGTCGAGCGACACACGCAGCTCATCGAGCCCGGCGTCGATCAGGGCGCGGCCGTTGCGCTCACCGAGGACCGTTCCGTTGGTGTTGAACAGGACGTAGACACCGCGGTCCTTCAGGTAGCGGACCATCCGCGGCAGGTTCGCGACCAGCATCGGCTCGCCGACCCCGTGCAGAACGGCGCGCGCGAGATCGGGGACCTGATCGACAATCGACGTGAACAGCTCCCAGCTCATGTCGGCCGGCGGTTCGAGCTCTTCGTAGGTCCGCGGACAGGTGGTGCACAAAAGATTGCAGCGGTTGGTCACTTCCAGATAGAGGCAGACCGGCGCTCGCGGCGCGATCGCGGTGCGCTCGCCCGTGACCGCTTCGTGATAGCGGCGTGGGTCGAACGACGTACGTACGCCTGGTGTCGCGCCGGACGCGCTCATGGCGATACTCCAGCCTTTGCGGCTCGCTGCATGCGAGTCCTCCACGCCGCCAGAGCCCAGGCCAGCAAAAGACCGCCGAACAGAATGGATTTTGACACCATTCTTGGAATGTAGAAATCCCAGTCGAGCTGTTCCGACAGAAAGAGCGCTCCGATCGAGACGACCCATGTCGGCGGGGAACCGCACAGAGCGGTAAACGGCGTAATGACGAGAAAATACCAGGGATAGTTGGGCGACACGAACAGAAGCGCGAGCAGTAACAGCATGTTGATATAGGTTAGCGTGGGCGCAAGGCTGCGATCAGACCGGCGAGCCACGGAGAATCCCGTCAACAGCAGGACCAGCGCGGCAAGTGACGCGTAAACGACGACATCACCCTGGTGCTCGCCAAACACAAGCCGCCAAAGCGACAACAGCCAGAGATCGTTGCCGGCACGGATGCCTTCTTCGTTGAGGTAGCCTTGCGTCAGGAAGCCGAGAACACGCCAACCGACCGACAAATACGGAAGGTAACAAAGCATGATAACGGCGACCACCACGAGCGGCATCTTGATATCCCACGGGCGCCAGATCCCGGCGAAGACCGGCGCTGCAAGGGGTTTGACCAGTGTCGCAAGCGCGATCATGACTGCTCCGCGCAGCGTATGGCTCGTTAGCGCGATCCAGAGGCCGAGCAGCATCAGCGCCACCATGAGCCCGTCGACGTGGCCGCTGTTGGCGATCTCCCATAGTGGAAGCGGATGCCAGAGATAGGCGATGACGCGCGTCACGGGGCGGTGCATGCGCCGCAGCAGGAGCATGATCAGCGTTACGGTGACGGCTTCGCATCCCATGAGCGCCAGGCGCATCACCGTCACGCTTTCACCGATCCGCGTGACGATGAGGAAGAAAAATTGCGCGACCGGAGGATAGATCGTGACGGCAAAATTGGCACGGTTGATGTGTGGAAAAATCGTCGCATCGCGCAAGGCCGCGAGCGCCTCATCGGCGGGGAAATAGCGATAGGGGTTGATACCGGCGGCCTGAACCCTGCCGTCCCAGACATAACGATAGATGTCGCTGGACAAGAGCGGATCAAACAGCAGCACGTAGACTCTGAGCGCGATCGCAAGTCCAAAGATCAGCCACAGCGCGCTGGCTTGCGGTACGCGCTCGGCGAGACGAGTTGCCACGATGGTCACCAGACCCGCGATAACGCTCAGGGCGATGAAGGCATTGTCACCATAAGTCTCGAACGCAAACGGAGTGACCAGGGTCAGACCGGTCAGGACAGCACCGGCGCCTGCCAATAAAGGAAGCGGAGGCAAGGTGTCGGCCAGGTGCGGCAGTCGACGGAGTTGAATTGCGACAGCGCCCGCCATTGTCTTTAGAGACCTATCTGCAAGCCGGCCTTGAGAAAGGCCCGGCTTGCCACCGCAAACCCGCCGCCGCGAAAGCGGGTTGAACGGCCGGCCAGTTCGTCTTGCAGCCAATGCAACGTCTGCACGTCATCGACATCGTACCATTCGCCCAGCATGGTGGTGGCAAGCCCGATTTCGGCCGCGCGCTCGCATGTGCTGCGCGCTACGGTTTCGGTTCCCCATGCGATGTCCGTGAACAGGTGGCGATGCGGCTGCTTGAGGCCGATGAGGTAGTAGCCTCCGTCGCTTGCCGGCCCAAGCACCATGCGGTCGCCGGGTTCACGCAGCGCTGCAACGGCCTCTGCGAGCAAACGGGGTGGCAACGTTGGGCTGTCGCCATTGACGAGCAGAACACAGTCATGTCCCGCATCCAATAGCGCGCGTGTCGCGCCAAGCAACACATACCCTAGATCATCTCCAGCCTGCAGCAGCAATCCGAACCCCGCCGGAAGGAGCTGCCGCATGATGTGTTCGGTCCCCGCCGGCGCATAGACGCCATAGCCGCGTCTGCCGATCACCTCCGGCACCGCTTCGATGCTTGCTGCGACATCGCGCAGAAAACAGGCAGAGAGCTCAGAGGCGGCAACTTCGCCAATGGCCGTGGCAAGCCGCGTCTTGGAGCGGCCCGGCTGCGGCGCCTTGCAAATGATCCCGATCGCCGCGATGCGCAGTTGCGCGAGGACGGGTGTCACCTCGCCGTCATTGACCGCCATCACCAGACAAACCTCGTGCGCCGTGACTGATCATTGGTAGCGTTCTCGCCGCAAGCCGGCAAGCACTGCCCCAGGCTGCGGCTCCATGCAGGCGTCACCGACATCAGGAAAAATGTGTTCGGGTGGTGAAACAAGGTGGCCCGCGACGACGTAATTGTTGGGCGTAGCCCCGCGTTCGCCGCGAGCACGGCGGTCTTGGCCATGCCTGAAGGTTGTTGTGTTTGATCCGATCGAGTGGATCGCTTAGCATCGTGAAAGAAGGCTGGGGTCAACATGGGCAGTAACCGCGTGGCATGGGGGTAATATCCACCCGCCACGGCGCTTTGGTGTCGAGGGCCGAAATGAATCACGAGACCGCAGTTTCGAATGCCAGGGAGATCGCCGATCGCATTCTCGCACCGGCGGCCAAGCAAAACGACAAGGAAGCTCGATTTTCGTCCGAAGCGGTCGCCGCGCTTGGTCCGGCTGGACTCTTGGGGATCATGCTGCCCGCCGAAGTGGGTGGCTCGGCCCTCGGTCCGAGGACGCTGGCTGCCGTTGTCGCGACGCTT
This sequence comes from Bradyrhizobium sp., assembly GCF_035309285.1. GTDB lineage: Bacteria > Pseudomonadota > Alphaproteobacteria > Rhizobiales > Xanthobacteraceae > Bradyrhizobium. The sequence goes on from NZ_DATGFH010000162.1 coordinate 129,361, forward strand.
GCGGAGGCGGACGCATCCGCGGCGATGGTTTACCTGATGCACCTTTGCGCTACCGCGACGATTGCGTCGGCCCGTCCGGGCGCCACGGTGGCGCCGACGCTGAAGGACATTGCGGCCGGTCGACACCTCACCACCCTGGCCTTCAGCGAAGCGGGATCGCGCAGCCACTTCTGGGCACCTGTCTCGCGAGCCAAGCGCAACGGCGCCGGCGTCTATCTCACGGCCAAGAAATCGTGGGTGACGAGCGCCGGTCACGCGCAAAGCTATGTGGTTTCGGCGCTCTCCCCCGATGGGACGGGTCCAACCGACTCGACCCTTTACCTCTTCGCCAGCGGCACGCCCGGACTGTCGGTCGCCGGCCCGTGGGATGGTCTCGGGATGCGCGCCAACGCTTCCGCGCCGATGATCCTCGATGATTGCAAAATCGAGTCCAGCCACCAGCTCACCGACGACTGCGCCGGCTTCAAGGCGATGCTGGAGATCGTGCTTCCACTGTTCAACCTCGGAACCTCGGCGGTCGCGCTGGGTCTGTGCCGGGCCGCGGTGGCGGGGACTGCGGCGCATCTCAAGAGCGCTCGCTTTGAGCATTTGGGCCAGAGCCTCGGCGAGAGCCTGCCGACGCTTCGTGCGCAGCTTGCGAAGATGCAGATCGACACCGATGGGCTTGCCGCGCGCGTCGACGATCTCGTCGATCACCTTGAGCGTCCCCGCGATACCACCATGCTGCGCGTACTCGAATGCAAGGCGTCCGCTGGCGATGTCGCGATCGCCGTCACCTCGACCGCCATGCGGGTGTGCGGTGGCGCCGCATTTTCCAGGCACATGGCGATCGAGCGGCTGTTCCGCGACGCGCATGCGGGCGCCGTCATGGCGCCGACGGGCGATGTGCTGCTCGAATTCATCGGCAAGGCCGTTCTGGGAATACCGTTGTTCTGAGCACGACAGCGCTGCGACGCCATTGATGTCAGTCAAAATGCAGAGCCCGAGGAACGAGGAGCGGTCATGAGCCGGACGATCTGGGTAGGTGCCGTCGCATATGATCCGAAGGTGGTCGGCATCTGGGAAGGTATGCGGCGATATTTTCACGAGGAGGCGCATCTGCCCGTCGAGGTCGTGTTGTTTCAGAGCTACGAGGCGCAGGTCGCCGCACTCTTGTCTCAGCCTGGCGATCCGTTGCCACGCATCGACATCGGGTGGAACACCAACCTCGCCTATCTCCAGGCCGATGCCTGGAGCGACAAGCGTTGCCGGCCGATCGCGATGCGCGACACCGACGTCGGCTGGATGACCAAGATCGTCGCGGTGACCGGCGGGCCGGTCACCAAGCTTGCCGATCTCAGAAACCGCACGCTGGCGCTCGGCAGCCGCGACAGCGGACACGCGGCCATCCTCCCGGTTCATTTCCTGCAGCACGAAGGGCTGGTTGAAGCGAAGCACTACCGGACGCTGCGCTTCAACACCGATCTCGGCAAGCACGGCGACACCGGTAGAAGCGAGTCCGACGTCGTTCGCGCGGTGCTGGACGGCCGCGCCGATGCGGGCGCGATCGGAAGCCCGTTCTGGAACGCGGTCCGCAGCGAGCGTCTGGTGCCGGACGGCGCGCTCACCGAGATCTGGTCGTCGCGGCCCTACAATCACTGCATGTTCACGGCGAGATCCGATCTGGACCCCGCATTGGAGCAGCAGTTTGCCAAAGCACTGTTCGCCATGAGCTTCGAAAACCCGGCGCATCGTCCCGTGCTCGAGGCGGAGGGATTGCGGCAATGGATCGCGCCGCAGCTCGAGGCGTATGCGGAGTTGCGAGAAGCTTCTGCGCAACAAGGATTTCTGGCACGGCCATCGGCCCAGGTGTAAGCCCGACCAAAAAAAACCGGACTGAGCTCTGATCGCACGCCGCGCCGCCATCAGGCACAGTTGAAAATCCGGGCCAAGGCGCGCTGATGCTCGAATTCGCGGTCGAAGGCGCGCCGCACCGCGGCGAAGGATTCGGCGAGCGGAAAGATGTCGCGGCTGACCAGGAGGTCCTCATCTTCGGCTCCGACGGGATGCCAGAACACGCCTTCCGCCGTGATCGTCACCTCGGGAACGAGGTCGGCTCTTGCCAAAGCGATGCCCTGTGCGGCGGAGCCTCTGAGCGCAATTCGCCGGATCACCCGGTTCTCCGCGCTGATGTGATGGGCGTCGAGGAAGCCCTCGAATTCCTCGGCCTCTGCCTCAGTCGATACCGTCGCTGCCAGGCGCACGCGGAATCCCTCGGCCCGGGCCTGCTCGATGCCCTTCCAGGCGCGTGCCCATGTCCCCTTTCCCCGGTGATCGTCGTGGCGCTCGGGCGTCGGACTGTCGAGGCTGATCTGGAATGTGACGCGCTCGCGCGGCAATGAGCGCAGCGTTGCAAGCCCCCTTCCGGCAAACAGCATGCCGTTGGTGAGGACCGTGGTCGGCGCCGCCGCGGCACATGCGGCAATGATCTCGTCGATATCCGGCAGCATGAAGGGCTCACCGCCGGTGACGAAGATTTCGCTGACACAGAGCTCGGCCGCCTCGGTCGCGATCCGCCGCACGCGTTCGATCCCGAGCGCCCGTCGCGGAGCCTTGGGCGACGAACGCACGCAACAATAGTCGCAACTCAGGTTGCAGTCGAAGTTGGTGTAAAGCCATAACCGAGAGCCGACAGGCCGGTCGTCTCCACCATTTTCCGGAGCCTCTCCATGGCGCACCACCCAACGGGTGCGTCCGCCTTCCACCGTCGTATCGACCAGACTGTTGCGGGTGAAGCGACACCATGCCTCGAGCGCGGGGCCGATACCTGGATCGCTCCCGACCACGGCGATGAGGTCGCCCTTTCGGCTGCGGCGCAGCGCAGCTATTAAATCCGGCAAGAGGCCGGAGGCAAACGTCCTTGTGCCGGCATCGACCTCGACCTTCGTGTTGATCTTCATGCGTAGATCCCGGGGCCTGCCGTCTACCGCACCAGTTTCGCACCAAAACTATGTCACGAGAGCACGACGCACGCGATCAATTTTCAGCGAAAATGCGGCAACGCATCATGCTTGAATTCCTTCAGCACCATTCAACGGTTCGGACACATGGGGCGACTGAGCTGTATCAATTTGGCCGGAGAACGCACGTCCGCATTCCCGCGGCACGAATGGTCCGGGTTTTGCTCGATCGCCCTCATCTGAGAGGGCGCAGGGAAAGCCGGGCGCTGGCCGCACCCGCAACCTCGTGTGCAACAAGCAACAAGGAAAGCACACGAGAAATACAGGTTCGACCGAAACATCCGGCCTTCCCTGCGCAATGGTTTACGGCTTATGGCGCGCTCTCCTCGGGGTACCGGGCTTGATAGCCCCCGTCGTCTCGCGGTGATCACCGCGCGACTTGATCCCAGCATCGGGGGACCAGGA
>NZ_DATGFH010000163.1:0-6746 GCF_035309285.1 Bradyrhizobium sp.
CAGGCGGAATTCGACATAGTTGCCGGCGGAGGCGACCCAGACGATCTCGTCGGGATTGGCGAGGATGGAGAGCCGGCCGTCGCGGAGCCAGAGTTCGGCAGGCGCATCGGGAGCGCGGGCTGCTTCAGTCTCGATCGCGCCGGTCTGGATCGCCGGCGCGACTGTTCGTTCGCCGAGCCAAAAGGCGACAGTGATGGCGGCAAAGGCGAACACATCCTTGCGCATCTCGTACAGCGCCTGGTGCGCCCAGGGAAAGGAATAGGCCCAGCCGGCGATGCGGTAGGCGAGCTCGCGAAGCAGGCCCATGCCGGCAATATGTAGCGCCGAAAAGGTCAAAAACAGCGCGGCGATCGCAAGCGCGGTGCGGAAGGGCCGGTCGGCGCCGGTCCGGATCAGAATGGCCCCGAATCGCACCAGCGGCACCAGCGCCACCACGACAATGCCGCTGGTCAGCTCCCAGAGCGCCGGCTCCCAGAGATTATGGGGCGCGCCCAGCCTCCAGGCGATGTCGCGCCCGTTCGAGAAGACGTTCACCACACAGGAGATCGTGATCAGGATTATGACAATGGCATAGACGGCCGCGGTCGATAGACCCGCGTCACCGCCACTCGTCCGCGCCAGTTTGCCGCTCGGCCTCGCCGAATCCGCTTCGTCCCGCCCACGCAACCATTCATCCCGCCGCGGCTGGACGGGCGGCTGCCGAGCCGGTTGGATCAGGGAGCGGAGCATGCGGAGGGCACGGGAAAGTTGATGAACAGGAACAGCCTATCTCGCCTCCGCGCGTCGGAAAAGCGGCCTAACCGATCTGTGATCATGTTCGGCCAACTCGTTCGAATGTCGATGCTTTTGCTCGCGCTCGCGATCCCGTCCAAAGCAGCGGCCGCGGATTGGGCGTATTGGGGCGGCGATCAGGCCGGCACGCGGTTTTCAAAACTCGACCGGATCACGCCCGCCAATGTCGATAACCTCATGCGAGCCTGGGTGTATCACACCGGCGATCTCCAAAGCCGGCCGAAGGCGGCGATGGCGCGCACCAAGTTCGAGGCGACGCCGCTGTTCGTCGAGGATTCTCTCATCTTCTGTTCGCCGTTCAACGAGGTGATCGCGCTCGATCCCGGCACGGGGATGCAGAAATGGCGTTTCGATGCGAAGATCTCCAACACCCAGATTCCTGCCAATCGCTACAATTGCCGCGGCGTCGCGCATTGGGTCGACGAGACGGCCGCCATAGGCGCGATGTGCCGCAGCCGGATCTTCATGGGCACCAACGATGCCCGTGTGATTGCGCTCGATGCGAAGACAGGCAAGCCTTGCGAGGATTTCGGCGAGCATGGCGAGGTCAAGCTCGACATCGGAAAACCCTTGCTCTGGCCCGGCGAGTTCCAGATCACCTCGGCGCCGGTGGTGACGCGTGGGGTCGTCGTGGTGGGTTCGGCGATCTCGGACAATGCCCGCGTCGAGGCGCCACTTGGCACCGTGCGCGCCTTCGATGCGCGAAGCGGCAAGCCGCGCTGGAGCTTTGACCCGCTGATCCATGATGGCATCGACGCCGGCGAGGCCAATGTCTGGGCGCCGATGTCGGCGGACGACGAGCGCGGCCTCATCTTCCTGCCGACGACCTCGCCGAGCCCGGATTTCTGGGGCGGCAAGCGGATCGGCAATGACGAGCACGCCAATTCCGTCGTGGCGCTGAAAAGCGAGACCGGTGAACTGGTGTGGTCGTTCCAGACCGTGCATCACGATGTCTGGGACTATGACCTGCCGGCGCAGCCGACGCTGGCGCGCATCGACACGGGCGAGGGGATGCGCGACGTCGTGATCCAGCCGACCAAGCAGGGCTTTGTATTCGTGCTCGATCGCGACACCGGCAAGCCGGTCTGGCCCGTCGAGGAACGACCCGTGCCGCAGGGCGGCGCTGAAGGCGAGAAGCTGTCGCCGACGCAGCCGTTCCCCACCCACGTGCCGCCGCTGATGCCGCAGAAGTTTTTGCCCGAGGATGTGCTCGACTTCCCGCCCATCATCGGCAGCCCGTCGTGCCGCGCGCAGCTCGCCGCGGCGCGCTATGACGGGCTCTTCACTCCGCCGTCGACGCAAGGAACGCTGATCTATCCGATGACCGGCGGCGGCGTGAACTGGGGCAGCGCGGCGTTCGATCCGGTCCACCAGATCCTCTACGCCAACACGACCAATGCCCTGCATCTCGTCAAGCTGATGCCGGCCGCGGAAGCTGAAAGCTACCATCCGCTGCCGGGCCGTGAACTCGGCCGGCAGCGCGGCGCTCCGTTTGCGATGACGCGTGAAGTCGTGAAGTCGAGGCTCGGCTTGCTCTGCAACCGGCCGCCCTGGGGCAGGATGGTCGCGCTCGATCTGAAGGCAGGAAAAATCCTGTGGCGCTCGACCGTCGGCACCACGGAAGATCTCGCCCCGCTCGGCATTCCCTTCCACTGGGGTACGCCGCTCGTCAGCGGCGTCGCGATCACCGCCGGCGGCCTCGTCTTCACCGGTGCGATGGATGCTTACCTGCGCGCCTTCGACGCCAAGTCCGGCGAAGAGCTGTGGCAGGGCCGGCTGCCGGTGCCCGGCGTCGCCAATCCGATGACCTATCTCTGGAAGGGCGAGCAATATGTCGCGATCGCTGCCGGCGGCCATTCCGAGGCCGGCACCTCGATCGGCGATGCCGTGGTTGCGTTTCGATTGCCGCGTCCGGGCGAGGCGCCCTCGCTGTGGTCGAAGACGATCGATCGCCCGGGCGGACGGTTTGCGGCGGACGCCACCGCTGCGGTGGTCGTCATCATTCTCGTGGTCATCGCCCTGCGGCGCTGGCGTCGCAGGGCGAAACTCCGGGCGTCGCGTGCATAAGCCGAGTGGGCTCTTTCACGGCAGCATCGCGAAGGCGCTGGAGACCATCGCCACCGGCTTGTTGTCGGTGGCCGACGACAGCGTAACGCGGCCGAAGCTCATGGTGCGTCCGAGCCGCACGACGCGCGCGTCCGCCAGCACATCGGACGATGTCACAGCGCGCATGAAATGCGTGGTCTGGTCGACGGTGGTCATCGGCCGGTAGCCGTGATTGGCCGCGAGGTTCGCGAGCACCATCGCGGTGTCGGCGAAGGCCATCAGCGCCTGGCCGCAGACGATGCCGCCGTTGCGGCAGAGCCGTTCGGAAAAGGGCATGCGCAGGATCGCGCCGGGCTGCCAGTCGCGCGCGTTCGCGGGCGGCTCGAAGTCGAACGCTTCGACGATGAGGTTGAGGTCCTTGACCCACGGCGCGAACACGTCGCCGAGCACCCGACGCGCTTCGTCGATGCCGAACCCCGGATCCTGTTGCTGTTGCATGAAGTCTCGTTCCTTGCCCCGATTTGATGTTCCGCGTACCGCAAAATTGCCCATCCCGGAAGGGATGCTGGAACTTGTTGTTTGAGCATGATCTTTCGGAAAACCGCTTCGCACTTTTCCGGATCATGCTCTGGCTGCTTGAAACGGCCGGTTTGGCGGGCCTAAGATGAGAACCGGATGGTGGAGCGGATCATGGTGCGGCGTTGGGGTGTCATTCTTGCCTTGATTGGCCTTGGGCTCCTGCTCGATGCCTGCACCAAATGCGGCCCGATCTGGGACGACTGGATGCAGCCATCGAAATCCTGCCGATCAGACAACCTTTGATGTCGCGCACTTGCCGGTGGCGCTCCCGCCTGATGGTCCTCTTGGCGGTGTGTCCAGCGACGGTGTATGGTGTCACAAAAATGTCGGGGAGCCTTCGATGAAAGTCTTTCGCGTGGCGGCGCTGTTCGTTCTCCTCACCGGACCGGCTTATGCGCAGATGCCCAACGTCAACCTGCTTCCGCCGGATAAGCCTGCCAAGACGGAAGAACAGATCGAACAGGAGAAGCAGCAGCAAAAGGCATACCAGGACTCGCTGAAGACGATTCCGGATGCCAAGGCTTCCAGCGACCCCTGGGGCAATGTACGCAGCCAGGCGCCGAAGACCGCCCCCGCCAAGAACCCGGCGAAAGCCAAGAGCAAGGCCAGGACGATGGCCAAAACCGGCGGCAATAATCCCAAGCAATAATCCCAAGTAGGCGGTGGGACTCCGGTCCCGCCGATATTATATTTGACCGTGCCGCATTGTATGGGAGTTACGGCATGGGTTCGCCGCGCGATCTCGCCGACCGCATGTCTCGACGGCGCCAGCCGCACGACGGCTATTTGCGCGAAACGTTCACGCTGCCGCGCGAGAAGGCGCGGGCGAAGGCGCGCGATTACCTCGCCCGCTACCCCAAAGCCGGCTACATGAGCGCGGTCGAAAGCTGGCGCGAGCTGCCGGATGGCGAGATCGAGTTCACCATGCGCCGCCTGCCGAGCGCCGATTGACGATTCTCGATCGGAATGGCGGTGCACGCGCCTGCGTAGGCTCTAATCCAGCGACTCCGCGATGATGCGGATGCGGAACACCGGCCGCTTGGACTCGTCCAATAGCTCCATCTGCCACTCGGAATTTTCGGCGAGCTTGCGCGAGATGCCGGCCGCCATGTCGGCGCAAACGCTCGTCAGCTCCTTCCAGGCGGCGCTGCGATCGGCGCATTCGGTGCCATAGTCGGAGGAGCCGGAGTAGCGGCCGTTTTTGATGCGGAAGAAATAGAGCGGCATGGTAGAACCGATGCGAAAAGCGCCGCTCCTGGCCAAGGACTAAAAAATGCGGGGGAGAGTGGATTCCCAAAAGGGAAGCGGATCAATTCCGGAAAAATACGGGCCGCCCGGGTCTCGCAGGTAACCCGCAACGCACACCGGTCACATTCCGGTGTGATGCCGCGACTGCTTGACGCCTCTCGTTGCTCGTCGCGGTGCGCCGACCTAATCGAACATTTTCTCCGGCGCCACCGTCAGGCGGTAAGCGATCTCGGTCGACCCGTCGGAAACCTCGAGCACATGCAGGCACAGCGGGCAGCGGAATTCGCTCGCGGCTCCGCGGCGGGACGCAAGTTCGATCCGGCGCAAACCGGCGCGGCAATCAGGGCAGATGACGTCGCCTTTTTTCATGCTGTGATGATACCCCCGGACGATAACCGTTCGACGACGACTGCACTTTCATCGGCGGCCGGTCGCGAAGCCATGCGGTCCACACTCATGCTCCGGCTCGACGTCGGGTGCATGGGGCGAAGGGTTCGGCTTTTCGACCGCATCGATCCGGGCCTTGAGATCGGCCGCTCGTTCGATCAGGGAAGCGGCGAGTTCCGGATTTGCGGTGGATTTGGCGTACCTGAGAAGCGTTGTCGCCTGGCGCGCAAAGTAAGTTCTGCCCAGCACGTTTGATGGACCCTTCAATTACCGACACTGCATCACGCCGGAACAGGCCGAAGCGTTCCCGGCCCGCACATTAAAATTGTCGATTTGGGCCCGTTCCGGCTCCTCTGACCGCGATGGAACCCGCGAAAGCCTAGTAATCAGCCTTTTTCAAATGCGACGCCGATGCGCCGGTCATGCCGGCGGACCACGCGGCAAGGCTTGCGCCAGCCCTCGCTTGCGATCGCCAGCACGAAGCGATCCGGAAACCAGAGCGGGCTGTTGACCTCAATCGCAGCGCCGGAATCGGACAGGTTCCGGACGGTGCAGGGGAGAGATTCACCGCTGAACTCGATGGTTCCGGCTTTCAGGACACGATGGCGGGGTGAGGTGCGGTGTTCGTCCATGAGGCGCCACGAGGATCATGCGGCATCGCGGGGCTGGGTTTAAGGGTAGAATCGGACACTAGCGCATGCCCGAGCCGCGTGCGAGTACCGTCGGCTATCCAGCCCCTTTAACTATGGATTGACCGTGCCGCCAGCAGGTCCATGGTGGAAGCGGCATTCGCCGACAGATGCGACGCGCTAGTGCTTCCTGATCGCCGAGAATAGGCCTCGTTCCTGAACCCATACGACGAGCGGCGACGTTAGCGCGTTCTGCTTGGCGGCGGTCACGCGGCGGTTGAGCTCCGGTAGCGCCCGGTATTCCCGGTCCGTGAGCTTCAAGAGCCCGCCGTCATAGAAATGCGGCTCATCGAGCTTTCGCATGAGGCTCTCGACATCTTTCTCGCTCCAACCGCGCCAATAGTCGCCGATTGCGGTCAGAGAGACCTTGGCCGCTCTCCGAAAGTCAAGTTCTGTGATGATCCGCTGAAGGCCCATGGTGGAGGGTTGGCTCGCAATCGTCCCGGGACGGCTCCCGCCTTGAGAGCGCTACTAGCACTCCAGGGAACTCGCAAAGTCAACTGCGGTTGTGATTTGTGATGCGACTATAACAGCCGGCACCAGGCCGCTGATATAATTAAGATAAATTCCGAAAAAGGGCCCGCTGCCGCCGTCCGGCTCACTTTTCGCGGAGGACCGGCTGCAGGTCCGTGGCCTGTGCTACGAAGCGAGCGCAAACCGGAGGGGGCCCGAATGGAGTGGCTGGTCTTTCAACTCGCGTCGATCGCCTCGATCCCGCTGTCCTCCCTCATGGCTTCCGAGCGCGGAAGATCGTGCAGGGTCTGGACCTGGATGGCGGCCTTGATCGGGCCCTTTGCGCCTTTGGCGCTTTTCATTCTCGGCAACGCCAGGCGTCTGGTGCGGGCGAACTGACGCACGCACGGCGGCCTTACTTTTCCCACCCATCCGCGCTTCGCAACCAACATTCATGTATTGGATTACAAGTTACGCCTGTAAACCGATTGCGATGTCCACCTTCGCCGATTGTCTCATACCGGAACATCCAAGCTCCCACGATCGTGGCAA
>NZ_DATGFH010000164.1:0-30445 GCF_035309285.1 Bradyrhizobium sp.
CGCCGCATCGATCGCCTCGCCGGTCGCGGCGATCATCGCGGCGGGATCGCGATGCGCGCCGCCGGCCGGTTCCTTGATGATGCGGTCGATCACGCCGAAGCGCAGCATGTCCTGCGCCGTGATCTTCATGGTGTTGGCGGCTTCCTGCGCCTTCGAATTGTCGCGCCACAGGATCGAGGACGCCGCCTCCGGCGAGATCACGCTGTAGATCGCGTGCTCGAACATCAGCACGCGGTTGGCTGTGGTGATCGCGATCGCGCCGCCCGACATGCCTTCGCCCGAGACGATCGCGACGTTCGGGACGCCGAGCGAGAGGCACGTATCGGTGGACCGCGCGATGGCCTCGGCCTGGCCCCGCTCCTCGGCGCCGATGCCGGGATAGGCGCCGGCGGAGTCGGCGATCGAGAGCACGGGGATGCCGAAGCGCTCGGCCATCTCCATCAGCCGCACCGCCTTGCGGTAGCCCTCGGGCCGCGCCATGCCAAAATTGTGCTTGATGCGGGAATCGGTGGAGTTGCCCTTCTCCTGGCCCATCACGCAGATGCTTTGCCCTCGGAAACGGCCGAAGCCGCCCATCAGGGCCTCGTCCTCGGCGAACTTGCGGTCGCCGGCGAGCGGCGTGAATTCGGTGATCAGGTGGCTGATGAAATCGGTGAAGTGCGGCCGCTGCGGGTGGCGCGCCACCAGCGTCTTCTGCCAGGGCGTGAGGTTGGCGTAGAGCTCGGCCAGCGCCTCGGCGGCCTTCTCCTCGATTTTGCCGATCTCCTCGCTGATGTCGGTGCCGGAGGCCGCGAGAGCCCGAAGCTCGTCGACCTTGGAGTCGAGTTCGGCGACGGGCTTTTCGAAGTCGAGGTAAGAGCGCATCTGGTCCGACATCAGGGCAATATAGGGAACAACGAGCGGGCAGGCGAAACGGTTTCGGGGAGGGGAGGGAAAGCTCGTAACTTCAGCGGGTTAGGGCTTCGCGAGAAGATGCGGACGGCAGCATCGCGGGCGGTGAAGCGCTCTTTCCCCGCAGATAGAGCCGAAGTCAAGGCGAACGGAGCACGAAAGCCTACTTCTCCGCGAGCGGGTGCAGGTCGCGAACAAGGCTCTTCAAGCGCTCCTCGACCACATGGGTGTAGATCTGCGTGGTCGAGATGTCGGTGTGGCCAAGCAGCGTCTGCACGATGCGCAAGTCGGCGCCATTGTGCAGGAGATGGCTGGCAAAGGCATGCCTCAGCACGTGCGGCGACACCAGGCGGGGGCTCAAGCCCGAGGCGGCGGCGAGTTCCTTCAGGTCGCGGGCGAAATGCTGCCGCGTCAGGTGGCCGCTCTCGCCAGAGGAGGGAAACAGCCATTTCGAGGGCGCCGCATTCTTCTTCCTCGCCGCGCTGTGCGCTTCGGTGAGGCCAAGAAACTCCGCCATCGCGCTGCGCGAGGCATCGTTCAGCGGCACCAGCCGTTCCTTGGATCCTTTGCCGCGGACCACGATCATCCGCGCATCGTTCCGCGCCGCCGAGCGTGGCAGCGAGACCAGCTCGGAGACGCGCAGGCCCGTGGCGTAGAGCACTTCGAGCAGGCAATAGAGCCGCATTGCCCGCAGCCGCCGCGAGGGCGAGGCATCCGCGGCTTGCGTCAGTTCTTTCGCCCGCGTCAGCATGCGGTCGACGTCGGCGATCGACAGGACTTTTGGCAATCCCCGGCCGCGCTTCGGGCCCGACAGGATCGCCGCCGGATCGTCGCTGCGGATGCGCTCATTGAGGAGGAAGCGGAACAGGTGCCGCAGCGCCGACAGCCGCCGTGCCACGCTGGAGGATTTGAAGCCGCGGGTATCGAGGTCGGAAAGGTAGTCGCGCAGCGTCTCGGTCTGGACGCTCGCAAAGCTTTGCTGACTGCGTACGAGGAATTCGGAAAAATCCTCCAGGTCCCTGCGATAGGCCTGCAGCGTGTTGTCGCCGGCGCCCTGTTCGGCGGCCAGCATGTCGAGGAACAGCCCGGTCAGTTTCGCATCGGAGGTCTTGGAACGCATGTCCCGGACCTTAGTCGCTATTGTTTTAAAAATTTGTCCGGCGGGATGGTCACCGTCATTTCCCGCGATGTTGGCGTGACAAAATTCGCCAATGAATAGATCGCGCCGTAGATGACACCGACGATCACGGCGACGACCGCCAGGAAGCGGAACAGGCTGGGCATCTGGAAGAGGCCTTAAACGCAACGGAATTAACCCTGGAATCATCCATCACGTTCGCCGTGCGGTTTCAAGTCTCTAGCAAGCCCGTCGCTGGGGGTAGTATAGGGGACGAGAAGGGCGGCAATGCCGCCCCGTCACATGAATTTGAGAAATGCCCGAGACCTTAACGCCCGTGCCCGTGACCGCGTCCCCGGAGGCCGAAATCCTGGCCGCGCTGGGCAAGCGGCTGATCGTGCTCGTCGGCATGATGGGGGCGGGCAAATCCACCATCGGGCGGCGGCTGGCCGCACGGCTCAATCTGCCCTTCGTCGACGCCGACACCGAGATCGAGGCGGCCGCCGGCATGACCATTCCGGAGATTTTCGAGCTCCACGGCGAGCCGCATTTCCGCGATGGTGAGGCGCGGGTGATCGCGCGGCTGCTCGAGGGCGGGCCGGCGGTGCTCGCAACCGGCGGCGGCTCGTTCATGCGGGAGGAGACCCGCCGCCGCATCGGCGAGAAGGCGGTGTCGATCTGGCTCAAGGCCGACCCCGACATCATCATGCGCCGCGTCAAGCGCCGCGTTGACCGCCCGCTGTTGCAGACCACCGATCCTGCCGCCACCGTGAGCCGCCTGCTCAGCGAGCGCGAGCCGGTGTACCAGCACGCGGATATCACCATCGCCTCGCGCGACATCCCGCACGACAAGATCGTCGATGAATGTATCGATGCCCTGCGCATGCGGCTTGGCGGCGGGACGGCAGGACAATCCGCTGATACCGCGAGCGCCGCACGATGACCGCACCGCTGAAAGCGTCCGATACGACGGTGGTCAACGTTGCGCTGGACGATCGCGCCTATGACATCGTCATCGGCCGCGATGTGCTCACGTCCCTCGGTACGCGCATCGCCGCACTACGGCCAGGCGCGCGCACGGCGATCGTCACCGACAAGACTGTCGCCAGGCATTGGCTGGAGCCAACCGAAGCCTCGTTGGCGACCGCAGGCATTGCGACCGCGCGTATCATCGTGGACGAAGGCGAGGGCTCGAAAACCTATGCCGGCCTGGAAAAAGTCTCCGAAGCGCTGATCGCGGCCAGGATCGAGCGCAACGATCTCGTCATCGCGCTCGGCGGCGGCGTGGTCGGCGATCTCGCCGGTTTTGCGGCCGCGATCTTGCGCCGCGGCGTCGATTTCGTGCAGGTGCCGACCTCGCTGCTCGCCCAGGTCGATTCGTCTGTCGGCGGCAAGACCGGGATCAATTCGCCGCAGGGCAAGAACCTGCTCGGCGCCTTCCATCAGCCGGTCCTGGTGATCGCCGATACCGCCGTCCTTGATACATTGTCGCCGCGCCAGTTCCGCGCCGGCTACGCCGAGGTCGCCAAATATGGCGTGCTCGGCGATGAGGCCTTTTTCGCCTGGCTGGAATCCAATCACAGCGAGGCGTTCAAGGGCGGCGCGGCGCGCGAGCATGCCATCGCCACGTCCTGCCGTGCCAAAGCGGCGATCGTGGCGCGCGACGAGCGGGAGAACGGCGACCGCGCGCTGCTCAATCTCGGTCACACTTTTGGCCATGCGCTGGAAGCCGCGACCGGTTTCTCCGATCGCCTGTTCCATGGCGAGGGCGTCGCCATCGGCATGGTGCTGGCGGCGGAATTTTCGGCCTCGCTGGGCATGATTTCGCAGGGAGAGGCGGCGCGGGTGGCTCGGCATCTGGCCGAAGTCGGCCTCCCGACGAAGCTGCAGGACATCGCCGGGTTTGCACAAGAGGGGCTTGCGGATGCCGACGCGCTGATGACCTTGATGGCGCAGGACAAGAAGGTTCGGCGCGGCAAGCTCACCTTCATCCTGTTGGAGGCGGTCGGCCGCGCGGCAATCGTAAAGGACGTCGACCCCAAGCGCGTGCGCGATTTTCTGCAGAGTAAGCTCAAGGCGTGATCCGCGAGGGCAGGCGAGCGTTTTGGCGCGTTGCAAATGGATCATCCTTCCCTAAATAGAGAAGCGGCGATCAGGTCATGAACTGGTTCACCTTTTCCGTCATGGTTGCGCTGCTCGGCATTTCCGCGTTCTTCGCGGCGAGCGAGACGGCGCTGACGGGTGCCTCGCGCGGGGGCATGTTGCGGCTGTCGAAGCAGGGCAACAGCGACGCCGACGTGGTCTCGAGCCTGATCGAGATGCGCGAGCGATTGATCGGCGCGCTCCTGCTTGGCAACAACATCGCCAATATCGGCGCCTCGGCGCTGGCGACCGGCATCTTCACCCAGTGGTTCGGCCAGGTCGGCGTGCTGTACGCCACCGCCGTGATGACCATTCTGGTCGTGATCTTCGCCGAAGTGCTGCCGAAGACCATCGCCATCAACGCGCCGGACCGCGTGTCGCTGGCGGTCGCCCGGCCGATGCGGCTGATGATGTATGTCCTTGGCCCGCTGCTCACCGTGATCGAGGCGATCGTCCGCGTGCTGATGCGCCTCGTCGGCATCAAGATCGGCGCCAACCTGCCGCTGTTGTCGCCGACCGACCGCCTGCGGGGCGCAGTCGATCTCCTGCATCACGAGGGCAAGGTCGAGAAGCAGGATCGCGACATGTTCGGCGGGCTGCTCGACCTGCGCGAGCTGCAGGTCTCCGACGTGATGGTCCACCGCACCGAAATGGTGATGGTGAATGCCGACCTGCCGCCGGAAGATCTGGTCAGCGAAGTGCTGGCGTCCGAATATACCCGCATTCCACTGTGGCGCGAGAAACCCGAAAACATCATCGGCGTGCTGCACGCCAAGGATCTCTTGCGTGCGATTCGCGCCTCCGACGGCGACACGTCGCGAATCGACGTTTCCGCAATTGCGCTGCCGCCCTGGTTCGTGCCGGAAATGCGTCCGGTGTCCGAGCAGCTCAAGGCGTTCCGCCGCCGCAAGACTCACTTCGCCCTGGTCGTCGACGAGTATGGCGAGGTTGAAGGCCTGGTGACGCTGGAGGACATCCTGGAAGAAATCGTCGGCGACATCGCCGACGAGCACGACGTCGTTGTGGCCGGCGTCCGCGCCCAGCCCGACGGCTCAGTCGTGGTCGACGGCTCGGTGCCGATCCGCGATCTCAATCGCGCGATGGACTGGAGCCTGCCTGATGAGGAGGCAACCACGGTGGCCGGGCTGGTGATTCACGAAGCGCGTTCAATTCCCGAACGCGGCCAGAGCTTCACCTTCCACGGTTTCCGTTTCCGCGTGCTGCGCCGTGAACGCAACCGCATCACCGCGCTCCGTATCGTCCCGGTGCTGCGCGACGCCGAGTTCGAGGACAAAAAGCCCAAGCGGGCCGGCACCGCGTTTTAACGAGGCGGTGCTAAGCTTCGCCCGGCGCCTGCGCGTGAATGGCGAGCGCGTGGACGGAACCGGCGAGCTCGCTCGAAAGCGCCGCATTTATCATGCGATGGCGCTCGACCCGGCTCTTCCCTTTGAAGGCCGGAGACACGATATACACACGGAAGTGCGTCTCGCCGCCCGGCCTGTGGCCGGCATGGCCTTCATGCAGATGGGATTCGTCCTGAACCTCGAGGCTTTCGGGAAGGAAAGCTTCGCGCAACTTGTTGGTGATAGTCTGCCTTGTCGTCATATGATGGCATTAAATGTCGCAGGTACGTTTCGTCAACATCGGGCCCGGAGTTAAACGCTTTCGCAATGTCAAGACTTGAAGGTTTTTGCATTGCGTAGTCAAAGTCTGCCATGCCGATCGATTCACAAAAAATCTTCGACGCCATTCGCATCAAGCCGAACAAGCTGAGCGCGCGGCAGCAGGCGCAGGCGCGCGAAGCCGCCATCATGTGCGAATGGCCGGGCTGCCAGAACAAGGGCCCGCATCGTGCGCCGAAAGGCCGCGAGAATTCGCGCGAGTACTGGCACTACTGCCTCGACCATGTGCGCGAGTACAATCAGTCCTACAATTTCTTCTCCGGCATGAATCCCGACGCGGTCGCGCGGTATCAGAAGGATGCGATGACCGGTCACCGCCCGACCTGGAAGATGGGCGCCAATGGCGCCCCGGGGAAAGGCAAAGGGCCTCCTGCCGCCGATTTCGACGGAGCAGCCGATCCCTTCAGCATGTTCTCCGAGCTCAACGGTCGCGGCCGCTGGCGGCCAGGCCCCGAAACGCCGAAATCGGAGACGCGGAAAGTCTTCAACGCCGAGCGCAAGGCGCTGCAGGTGATGGGGCTGGGACCGGATGCGACGCTCGAGGACGTCAAGATCAAGTACAAGGCGTTGGTGAAGCAGCATCACCCCGATGCCAATGGCGGTGACCGCTCGACCGAAGACCGACTGATCGAGATCATCAAGGCGTACAATTACCTGAAGACGGTGGTGCGCGCGGGCTAGCGCCCTGCGACAAGCCCGGCGCGCCCGCGCATTCCTGCTCACGCAGCCGGCATTCTCCCGGCATAGGACGAGCTCGGCCGGATCAACCGTCCGGTGCGCTGCTGCTCCCGTGCGTGCGCGGTCCAGCCCGCGGCGCGCGCCACCGCGAAGACCGGCGTGAACGCCTGTCTTGGAATTTCGAGCGCGTCGAGCAGGATCGCGGTGAAGAACTCCACATTGGTCTCCAGTGGTCGGTTCGGATTCTTCCGCCGCAGCGCCTGGCGGATATAGGCCTCCACCTCACTGGCAAAGGGCAGGTTAGCGCCGTCGGCCGACAACCGCTCGATCGCGGCTTTGAGCACATCGGCGCGGGGATCGCGCACGCGATAGACGCGATGGCCAAAACCCATCAGCCGCTCGCCGCGCGCCAAAGCGTCGTCGACCCAGGGCATGATGCGCTCACGCGTGCCGATCGCATCCAGCATTTCCAGCACCGGCTCCGGCGCGCCGCCATGCAGGGGACCGGTCAGCGCGCAATAACCGGCCGTCACCGCTGCGAACAAATCGGCCTGTGTCGAGGCCACAACGCGTGTCGTGAATGTGGAAGCATTCATGCCGTGATCGCAGACGGTGACGAAGTAGGTGTCGAGCGCGACCGCATTGCGCGCTTGCGGCGTGTGGCCGAGCAGCATCTTCAGGATGTCGGCCGCATGACTGAGCGTCGCATCGGGCGCGACCGGCGAATTGCCTTTTGCGCGCTGTACCAGCGCGCCGGCGATGACCGGAAACGCGCCGACGATGGTTGCTTCATGATCGAGCCCGCTTTCGGCGCGTAACCCGGCGATGGCGGCACGAAAGCCGTCGACGATCGATAGCCCCCGCGTCGCGCCCAGGAGTTCAGGCAGCCGAGCGAAGGCGCGCTCGCGCGCAAGGCCGAGCTGGGAGCGCACATCGGCTTCCGTCCACGCCCTGCCGGTCGCGCCGTTCCAAAGGCGGGCGGTGACGCTTTCAAAACTCGCGCGTCCGGCGAGGTCGCCGACGCGTTCGCCGGCAATAATCAATTCGCCGCGCTCGCCATCGACATGGCTCAACACGGTCTCGGCGGCGGGAACGCCGTCGAGACCAATCTGGCTCTTGGTGAGCTGGATATTCATGACCGGATCTCCTTCAGCCCTGGGGTCAGGCTTAGAAGGTCGGGCCTCTCGACAGATTGATCAATCTTGATTATATCAATCAATATGAAAAAATCCGAGGCTCTTTATCTGACTGCCCGGGAGGCTTCTGCGGAGCTCTCGATCTCGCCGGCCACGCTCTATGCCTATGTCAGCCGCGGGCTGATCCGTTCCGAGCCTTCGCCGGACTCGCGCAGTCACCGCTATCGCGCCGAGGACATCAGGGGGCTGAAGGAGCGCCGTGCGCCCTCGGTCGAGCCGCGGGGGTTCCGAAGTTTTGACCCGGACCTTCCGGTTCTGGATTCGGCGATTTCAACTATCACCGAGGAAGGCGCGATCTACCGCGGGGTGAACTGTGTCGATCTCGCGGAAAAGGATTCGCTCGAGCACACCGCAACGCTGCTCTGGGATGTAACTGGCGTCGATCCATTCGCCGCCGATAATTGTCCGCATGTCTCTGACGCCATGCGCGCGATTGCGGAGGCCACCTCGCGCGCGGCGCCGATCGATCGGGCGATCGCCGTGCTGGCGCTGGCAACCAGCGCCGATCCAGGCGCATTCACACGCGCGCCCGAAGGTCGCGCGCTGGTTGGCGCGCGCATCCTGCGGCTCTTGGTCGCCACCATGCTCAATTCGTCACCATCTGCCGAGCCGCTACATCTGCAGATCGCCAGGGCCTGGGCGCCGGACCATAAGCACGCAGCCGATCTGATCCGCCGTGCTCTGGTGCTGCTCGCCGATCACGAATTGAACGCCTCGACCTTCACGGTGCGATGCGCCGCCTCGACAGGGCTTAGTCTCTACGATGCCGTGATCGCCGGGCTCGCCGCACTGAAAGGTCCCAGGCATGGCGGCGCGGGCGTGCTGGCTTCGCAGTTAGTGAAGACGCTGGTCGACCACGATCCGGAGCCGGTGATCCGCGAGCGCGTCGCGCTCGGCGAGCGCTTTGCTGGTTTTGGTCACGGCGTCTACACGCGCGGCGATCCCCGTGCGATGTCGCTGTTGAACGCGCTGGCACGCGCGGGTGCGCCGCGCAAATTCACCAAGGAAGTTCCGGAGCGGATCGCGGAAGCCACCGGCGAGTTCGTCAACATCGATTATGCTCTTGCCGTGCTGGTGCATAGTCTGCGGCTTGCCGCCGGCAGCGAGCTCACGCTGTTTGCGATGGCGCGCGCGGTGGGCTGGATCGCGCATGCGAGCGAGCAATTGCAATTCGGTCGCCTGATCCGCCCGCGCGCCCGCTACGTCGGCCCCGCGCCGGGACGGGGTGCGGCTTCGCAACCGCCGTAAAGCTTTTTTTATTTGCCGGGCCTCGCCGGCTCGATCGCCCCGCCGCCATTCCGGCGTCGGATGGTCCAGATTGCCAACGCCACGATAATGGTCCCGCCAATGACGATCGGGATCCAGTGATGCTTGGCGCTGCCGCCGGTGTGGCGGAACACGCCGTAGCGGTCGAGCACCGACACCGCCATCACGCCAGGCAGCACGTGGGCGGGCGCCCAGAGCAGGATCGCTGGAATGTTCACCGCATAGAAGCGGGCCGGGGGCATGCCGAGCGCGCCGGCCGTGATCGGCACAAAGGCGCGGATCGGCGGCACGAAGCGCGCAAAAAACACGGCCCACGCACCCCAGCGCTTGAAGAAGTCTTCGCTCTGCGCAATGACGCGCGGATAGTTGCCGAGCGGCCAGGCAGAGAGAATCTCTCTCTGTGCGCGATGTCCGGTCCAGAAGGCGGATCCATCGCCCAGCATGGCGCCGGCGATCGCGGTGAGCAAAACCCATTGCAGCTTCAAATCGCCGCCCGGCACCAGCGCGCTCAGCGCCAGGATGATGGTCGAGCCGGGAATGACCGAGCCCACCACCGGGACTGCCTCCAGAAGGGCCGCAAGGAACAGCGTCAGGTAAGCAAGCCACGCATTGGCCGAAACAAACGCAATCAGGGGATCGAGATAGGGAGCCACAAAAATCCTGTGTCGGTTGGGCCGGTTCAGGTTCAGCCGGCGGCCTATCATAAGTAACTAAAGTCGCAGAAAGTGCCATGCAAACCGGCCCATGGCCTTCCGGCCGAGTTCGGTTTGAAAAGCGGTCTGATTCGCAGGGCAGCCTTTCCAAAACTGCGTTTCATGCTTATCTGCATGAAAAAACAACGGAACTTTGATTGCCCGGCGGGCTTCTGCCGGTTCGCGCTCTCTGCTAGGCTGGCGAAACGCCCCCATCCGCAGCCACTCTTCTTATATCTGGTTTCGGGAACGCCCGGGACCTCGGAGGAATAATGACGACCGCCGCGACCACGAATGCGCAGGAAATCTCCGGTTTGCCCGATATGAAGGTGTCGGTCCGGCAGGTTTTTGGCATCGACAGCGATCTTGAAGTGCCGGCCTATTCCGAAGTCGACCCGCACGTGCCGGAGGTCGACACGGACTACCGTTTCGATCGCGCCACGACGCTTGCGATCCTCGCCGGTTTCGCCAAGAACCGCCGCGTGATGGTGACCGGCTATCATGGCACCGGCAAATCGACCCATATCGAGCAGGTCGCAGCGCGGCTGAACTGGCCCTGCGTGCGCGTCAACCTCGACAGCCACATCAGCCGCATCGATCTGGTCGGCAAGGACTCGATCGTGATCAAGGACGGCAAGCAGGTCACCGAATTCAGGGACGGCATCCTGCCGTGGGCGCTCCAGCACAACATCGCGCTCGTGTTCGACGAATACGACGCCGGCCGTCCCGACGTGATGTTCGTGATCCAGCGCGTGCTCGAAGTCTCGGGCCGCCTCACGCTTCTGGACCAGAACAAGGTGATCAAGCCGCATCCGGCGTTCCGGCTGTTCTCGACCGCCAACACGGTCGGCCTCGGCGACACCTCGGGCCTCTATCACGGCACCCAGCAGATCAACCAGGGCCAGATGGACCGCTGGTCTATCGTCACCACGCTGAACTACCTCGCCCATGACGAGGAGGTCGAGATCGTGCTGGCGAAGGCGCATCACTATCGCACCCAGGAAGGCCGCGACATCGTCAACAAGATGGTCCGTCTTGCCGATCTCACCCGCAACGCGTTCGCCAATGGCGACCTGTCGACGGTGATGAGCCCACGCACGGTGATCACCTGGGCGGAAAACGCGGAAATATTCGGCGATATCGGTTTTGCGTTCCGCGTCACCTTCCTGAACAAGTGTGACGAGCTGGAACGGCCGCTGGTGGCGGAATTCTATCAGCGCTGCTTCAACGCCGAGCTCGCCGAATCCGCAGTCAACGTGGCACTGTCGTAAAGTGTCACGCGGCGAGGCGCGATGACGACGTCCAACAGCAAATTCCGCACCGGAGCCAAGGAAGCGCCGACCGAGCCGTTCAAGCGTGCGGTCACGTCCTGCCTGCGCGCGATCGCGCGCACGCCGGAGCTGGAAGTGAGCTTTGCGGCCGAGCGGCCCGGGCTTGCGCCCGGCAAGGCCCGACTGCCCGAGCCCGCGCGCAAGATGAGCCGGCGTGATGCTGCGATCGTGCGCGGCCATGCCGATTCCATCGCGCTGAAGCTTGCGTGCCACGACCCCAAGGTGCACCGCAAGCTGATGCCGGGCAATCCGCAAGCGCGTGGCGTGTTCGAGGCGGTCGAGCAGGCACGCGTGGAGGCGATCGGCGCGCGGCGCATGTCGGGCGTTGCGAAAAACCTCACCGCAATGCTCGACGATCACTTTCATCGCGGCAAGTATGACGAGATTACCGACCGCGCCGATGCGCCGCTGTCGGACGCGCTGGCCATGCTGGTGCGGGAGCGCTTGACCGGGCTGGCGCCTCCGGCGGCGGCGAAGAAGATGGTCGACCTCTGGCGGCCGATCCTGGAAGACAAGATCGGCTCGCGGCTTGATAAGCTTTCCCGCGTCACCGAGGATCAGGCCCGGTTCGGCGACATGGTCCACGACCTGCTTTCGGCGCTCGATCTCGGCGACGATCGCGACGCCGAGACCGACGAGAACGATGACGACGAGAATAATCCCGACGGCGACAGCGATCAGTCCGGCGCCGAGGGCTCGCCCGATTCCGATGCCGCACAGGAGATGAGTGCAGACCAGGCGGACGCTACCACGGACGACATGTCCGACAGCGCGATGGAAAGCGCGCAGGCCTCCACCAGCGATACTTTCGATGACGGCGAGCTCGGCGACGACGAGACGCCGGGCGAGGCGACGCGTCCGAATTCGCGCGGGCAGAATGAGCCGCGTGGGCCGGAATATCACGCCTTCGCGCCGAAATTCGACGAGGTCATTGCGGCGGAGGACCTCTGCGATCATGACGAGCTGGAACGGCTGCGCTCCTATCTCGACAAGCAGCTTGCTCACCTGCAGGGCATCGTCGCGCGGCTCGCCAACCGGCTGCAGCGCCGCCTGATGGCGCAGCAGAACCGCGCCTGGGAATTCGATCTCGAAGAAGGCATCCTCGATCCCGCGCGGCTGTCGCGCGTGGTCACCGATCCCTATCACCCGCTGTCCTTCATGCATGAGAAGGAAGCGACCTTCCGCGACACCGTGGTGACGCTGCTGCTCGACAATTCCGGCTCGATGCGCGGCCGCCCGATCACGGTGGCCGCGACCTGCGCCGATATCCTGGCGCGCACGCTGGAGCGTTGCGGCGTCAAGGTCGAGATTCTGGGCTTCACCACCCGCGCCTGGAAGGGCGGACAATCGCGCGAGGCCTGGCTCGCAGCCGGCAAGCCGCCGAATCCTGGCCGCCTCAACGATCTCCGCCACATCATCTACAAGGCGGCCGACGCGCCGTGGCGGCGTTCGCGCAAGAATCTCGGCCTGATGATGCGCGAGGGCCTGCTCAAGGAGAACATCGACGGCGAGGCCCTCGATTGGGCGCACAAGCGCCTGCTCGGGCGTTCCGAGCAGCGCAAGATCCTGATGATGATCTCCGACGGCGCGCCGGTCGACGATTCCACGCTGTCGGTCAATCCCGGCAACTATCTCGAACGGCACCTGCGTCACATCATCGACGAGATCGAGACCCGCTCGCCGGTCGAGCTGATCGCAATCGGCATCGGCCACGACGTCACGCGCTATTATCGCCGCGCCGTCACCATCGTGGATGCCGAGGAGCTTGGCGGCGCCATCACGGAAAAGCTCGCCGAGCTGTTCAGCGAGACTCACGGCGCGCCGCCTACCGCAAGGGCTCAGCGCCGGCTGCATTCCTGAGGAATGCGCAACGGCATCAGCCGCCGCCGCCTTCTGAGCTCTGCGGCGGCCGGACTTTCGGCTTTCGCCGCGCCGGACGTCGTGCGCGCGCAATTTTCCGGTTCGCCATCGAAGCCGCTGGTCAAGGACGAGACCTTTGTCACCGCGCCGGTCTCGATCGACGTCAAGGCGCGGCCCATCGCCTCGTTCGACCCCCGCGACCGTACGCATCTGGGCTTCGGCGCGCTGGAATGGCGCAGCGGCCTGGTGCTCACCTCGGCATTTCCCGGCTTCGGCGGATTGTCCGCCTTGCGGCTTGATGCCAAGGGGGAGCGCTTCATTTCGCTGAGCGACAAGGGAAGCTGGTTCACCGGCCGCATCGTCTACTCGGAGCGCGAGATGACCGGGCTCGCCGATGTCGAGGCCGCGCCCATGCTCGGTTCTGATGGCAAGCCGATCACTGCGCACGGCTGGTTCGATTCCGAATCGCTCGCGCTCGACGGCTCGCTGGCCTATGTCGGGCTCGAGCGCGTCAATCAGGTGCTGCGCTTCGATTTCGCCAAAGGATTTACCCGCGCCCGCGGCGAGGTGGTGGCGATGCCGCCGGCGGTAAAAAAGCTGCCCTACAACAAGGGGCTCGAGGCGCTGGTCTTCGTGCCCCGGGGCCGGCCGCTCGCCGGTACGTTGATCGCGCTGTCCGAGCGCGGTCTCGATGCTCATGGCAATCTGATCGCCTTCCTCGTCGGCGGCCCGTCGCCCGGGCAATTTTCCGTCCGCCGCACCAGGAATTTCGACATCAGCGATGCCGTGCTGCTCGCTTCCGGCGATCTGCTCATCCTGGAGCGGAAATTTTCCTGGGTCGCCGGCCTCGGCATTCGCATCCGCCGGATTCCACTTGCGTCGATCGTGCCGGGCGCGGTCGTCGATGGCCCCTCGATCTTTGAAGCCGATCTCGGCGAGGAGATCGACAATATGGAGGGCATCGACGCGTTTGTGACGGCCGACGGCGATACCGTGCTGACCATGATCTCCGATGACAATTTCTCACTGCTCCAGCGTACGCTGCTCCTGCAGTTCACCCTGCTGGAATGAACGATGCTGTCGAATGAACTTTCGCGCGCCTTGAGACCTGGTGGGACCAGTAAGCGCTGACGCGCCCGCGTGAGCCCCGCCAATGGCGCATGGCGATATAAGCTCCTTGCCGGCTGGTAAGTTGCGCGGCGACACTTAATGTTAGGGTTCCGTCGCCCTTCTCCTCCGGATCTCCCTCCATGAGCGCCCTGTTTGCCCCGATCCAATTGCGCGGCCTGAAGCTTGCCAACCGCATCATGGTCTCGCCGATGTGCCAGTATTCGGCCGAGGACGGCTCGGCCACCGACTGGCATTTCACCCACATCAACAATCTGTCGCTGTCGGGGGCTGCGATGTTCTGCATCGAAGCCACCCATGTCGAGTCCATCGGCCGCATCACACCGGGATGCCTCGGCCTCTACAGCGACGCCAACGAGGCTGCGCTGAAGCCGATCCTTGCCTCGGTGCGCAAGCATTCGAGGGCCGCGATTGCGATGCAGCTCGCGCATGCCGGCCGCAAGGGCTCGAGTTATCGTCCCTGGGACGGCGGCCAGCAGCTCCCGTTCGCCAAGGGCGGCTGGCAGACCGAGGCGCCGTCGGCCATCGCCCACAAGGACGGCGAAGTCCAGCCGACCGCGCTCGATGACGCCGGGCTTGCGCGCATCCGTGACGCCTTCGTCTCCGCCGCAAGGCGCGCCGAGCAGCTCGGTATCGACGCGCTCGAGCTGCATGCCGCGCACGGCTATCTCATGCATCAATTCCTGTCGCCGATCGCCAACAAGCGTACCGATCGATATGGCGGTTCGCTCGAAAACCGCATGCGCTTTCCGCTGGAGGTTTACGACGCCGTGCGCGCGGCCTTCCCGGACTACAAGCCGATCGGCATCCGCGTGTCGGCGACGGACTGGGTCGACGGTGGCTGGGATCTTTCGCAAACAGTAGAATTTGCCAAAGAGTTGAAGAAACGTGGCGCCGACTGGATCGACGTCTCCTCCGGCGGCGTGTCCCCGTTCCAGAAAATCCCGCTCGGCCCCGGCTATCAGGTGCCGCTCGCGCAAGGCATCAAGGAGGCGACCGGCCTGACCACGATGGCCGTCGGGCTGATCACGGAAGCCAAGCAGGCCGAGGATATCGTCGCTTCCGGCAAGGCCGACATGGTCGCGCTTGCCCGCGGCATGCTCTACGACCCACGCTGGGGCTGGCATGCCGCCGCCGAGCTTGGCGGCGAGGTCGCCGCTCCGCCGCAATACTGGCGCTCGCAGCCTTCGACGCAGAAGGCGCTGTTCGGCAAGACCTCGTTCGGGGCGCGGTAACGCAGGATTGCGATTTATCAAAGGTTCCGTAGCAGGGGCGGATAGGGTAGACTTATCTTCAATCGCCAGGGTGCGCCCATGCGATTCCGCGTCCGTAAAACTGCCCACGTCCTCGAACGCATCGGCCTTGCGATGGCGGGAGCAGCTTGCGGCCTCTTCGTCTCCGCCCATGTCGGTTCGTCGATCTCCGCGCTGACCTCGCAGGGTTTCCTGCTGGTGATGATGGTCATCGGCGCGATCGGCTTCTATCTGGGCATCGACACGCCGCCACTCGCGTTTCATGGCGAGGACGACCCGAAGATTGATGCGGCCGAGTTCCTCTCCGCCGTTGGCACCTTCTGCGCGACGCTCACGGCATTCTTTTCGGTCGCCATCATCATCCTGCGCGAAGAGCCGCACATCGCCTGGACCTGGCTCATCATGATCGGCTGGGTCGCAGGCATTTCGATGCAGATTGTCGCGGGCGCCAAAGCGCGGGCGCGGAAGTAGAGAGCATGATCCGGAAAAAGCCTGCCCCGCACTTGATGCGGGGTGGGCACCGGTTTTCCGATAAGCTCATGCTCAATCAAAACCATCGCGGCGTTCAGCCGCGACATCTTCTGTTGCATGGCACCGGTCATCATTTCGCCGCTCTGCGGCCAATGATTGAAGGGGTGCGAAGTGTTAGGCTTCATGCGTGGCCCGACAACGATCGCTCCGCAACCAAAGACAAGAACAGCAGAGGAAATCCCCATGGAACTCGGATATTTCGCGATGCCTTCGCATCCGCCGGAGTGCGGCTTGAAGGAGGGCCACGACTGGGATCTGCAGGTGCTGCGCTGGCTCGATGAGCTCGGCTACCAGGAATGCTGGATCGGCGAGCACCACACCGCGCCCTGGGAGCCGCATCCGGCGCCCGATCTCCTGGTTGTCGAAGGACTGCGCCAGACCAAGAATATCCGCCTCGGCCCCGGCGGCTTCCTCCTGCCGTATCATCACCCCGCCGAGCTCGCCAATCGCGTCGCGATGCTCGATCATCTCTCCGGCGGCCGGCTCAACTTCGGCGTCGCGGCATCTGGCCTGCCGAGCGACTGGGCGATGTTCAATGTCGATGGCATGAGCGGGCAGAATCGCGAGATGACGCGCGAGGCGCTGGAAATCATCCTGAAGCTCTGGAGCGACCCCGCGCCGTTCACCTACACCGGCAAATACTGGACGGTGACCAAGCCGGATACGATGTTCGACTTCCTGAAAACACATCTGAAGCCGGTGCAGGCGCCGCATCCGCCGATCGGCGTTGCGGGACTTTCGAAGAACTCCGACACGCTGAAGCTTGCGGGCGAACGCGGCTTCATCCCGATGAGCCTCAACCTCAATCCGGCCTATGTCGGCAGCCACTGGGATTCGGTCGAGCAGGGCGCGGCGAAGACCGGCCGCAAGCCGAGCCGCCGCGACTGGCGGCTGGTGCGCGAGGTGTTCGTGGCCGACACCGACGAGGAGGCGTGGAAGCTTTCCGCCGGCGACATGATGGGCCGGATGATGAGCGAATACTTCCTGCCGCTGCTCGGCCATTTCGGCTTCAAGGATTATCTGAAAGCCACCCCCGATGTGGCGGACTCCGACGTCACGGTGGAATACTGCGCGCGCAACAACTGGGTCGTCGGCTCGCCCAAGACCGTGACCGAGAAGATCGAGCAGATCTGGCACGAGGTCGGCGGCTTCGGCGTGCTGCTCGTGTTCGGCTTCGACTACATGCACAAGAGCCAGGCCTGGCATCACTCGCTCTCGCTCCTGAAGAACGAGGTCCTGCCGCGGCTGAAGCATCTCGATGCGGGATTGGGCAAGGCGGCGTAACAGCCTAGCAATCGTCGTCATGGCCGGGCTCGACCCGCAGGCGGGTCGAGCCCGGGCACGACGAGCCTGGATGCCTCACTTCCATTTTTCATTGTCGAACGGCCACGTCACTCGAACCGTAGGGTGGGCAAAGGCGCGTCCGCGCCGTTCCCACCATCTTCTTGCAACAGCATTGCTGTGAATGGTGGGCACGCTTCGCTTTGCCCACCCTACAGCCGTTGATCCCTCCTTCGCGCCCACTAATCTCCCCACGCTTCATAACAAACCTGCCGCGGGAGAGACCATGCGCATCATGATCATCAACGGACCCAATTTGAACATGCTCGGCATCCGCGAGCCGCACATCTATGGCTCGACCACGCTGGATGCGATCAAGGCCGCTTGCGAGGAGCTCGCGGCGTTCGCCGGCGCGACACTCGCCTTTCACCAGTCCAACCATGAGGGCGTCATCGTCGACCTGATCCAGTCGGCGCGCAAAGACGCGGACGCCATCATCATCAATCCCGCCGGCTTTTCCTTCACCTCGATTGCAATCTTCGATGCGCTGAAGATTTTCGAGGGCCCGATCTTCGAGGTGCACATCTCCAACATCCATGCCCGCGACGAGCTGCACCGCCATTCAAAGCTCTCCGCCGCAGTGAAGGCCGTCATCGCAGGCCTCGGCCCCTACGGCTACATCGTCGCCATGCAGGCGGCGTTGCAAGGCGCCGGGAAATTGCCCGCCGCGCTGCCGCCGGCGGTAAGGGTCGGGCCGAAGTGACTGGATAGGAGGCGCCGCCGCCTCTAAAGCGTGATAATCTGCAACAGCTCGTCATTCCGGGCTCGCGCTCAGCGCCCGGAATGACGGGTGAAGAGGCACGCCCCCACCTTCCCGCGGCGCGTTTACACCCGGGTTCTCCATCATCGTGTCCCTCCGAGAATGCGAGGGCGCAGGGAATGCCGGATGCAGGCCGCACCCGCGAGCCTTGCGTGCAAAGAAAGTGCACTTACGCACGCAAGCAACGACAGGGCAGCCAAAACAACCGGCATTCCCTGCGCGATTGGTGTTAACGGCTGCTTCGTGCTCTCCCTGGAGTGCCGGGCTTGTTAGCCTCCATCCCCCCGGGCTTATGACCCGGAGGTTGATCCCAGCGTCGGGGGATCGGGACCACACGACTTGGCCGTCCGCGCATGCGCCGCTCGTCCGGCGGCGCGTCCGCGTCCATCGCAGCCCGCCCCACGTTCGTGACGACGCGTACGCCCCTCGCATCGGGACGGGATGACGGGAGATGATCATGTATTTCTGAAAAATGGAAGGGGAATTTTTTTCGCAAGACGTCTTGACATTGCAGCGAGTGCTTTCTGATAAAGCGAAGTGATTTGCTCGTCGGGCCAACAAACTCCCTGGTCATTCCGGGGCAGCCCGATAGGGCTGAGCCCGGAATCCATAACCACAGGCGATTGTTGTATCTCTGCCGGCGCGCACACAACTGTGGCCGGTGGTTATGGATTCCGGGTTCGCGCTGCGCGCGCCCCGGAATGACGGCTCGCCATAGCCGCGGGCTATGGCCGCATGCACTTAATTTCGGGCCTGCCATCCGCGCCGCTGTGGCAGCTTGGTCGAAATGACGCGCGGCAATGCGCGCAAGACCAAACCAACACGGAGGACGCCCTTGAAGCCCCAGAATCTGCTGGTCCTGATGTCCGATGAGCACAATGCGCGGATGATGGGGTGCGCCGGCCACAAGCTCGCCAGGACGCCGAACCTCGACCTCCTGGCGGCGCGTGGCACGCGCTTCACTGACGCCTACACCACCTGTCCGATCTGCGTGCCGGCGCGCGCGAGCTTTGCCACCGGGCGCTATGTCCACGACATCGAATATTGGGACAACTCAATCGCCTATGACGGCCGGGTGAAAAGCTGGGGCCACCGGCTGCAGGAGGCCGGCATCCGCGTCGAGTCGGTCGGGAAGCTGCACTACCGCCGCGAGGAGGATCCCTGCGGCTTCGATCACCAGCACATCCCGATGCACATCACCGGCGGCGTCGGCATGATCCAGCTCTCGATCCGGAAACAGTTTCCGGATTTCGTCCCGCCGCCGCGCAAGCGCGCCGCGATCGCGGAAGCAGCTAGCTCCGGCGAGAGCGAATACACGCAATACGACCGGCGCGTCGCCGACATCGCCGCGCAATGGCTGCGCGACGCAGCTAAAGCGACAAAACCATGGGTGCTGTTCGTCAGCTTCGTGACGCCGCATTTTCCGCTGGTCGCGCCCAAGGAGTTTTTCGACCTCTATCCGATCGACCAGATGCCCGATCCGACCTACGGGCCCGGTACCGGCTACGTCCCGCACCCCTGGCTCGCCGATTTGCTCGCCGGCAGCGCGCCGAGCCCGCAGGACCAGCGCCGCGCGCTCGCCGCCTATCTTGGCCTCATCAGCTTCATGGACGCTCAGGTCGGCCGCGTGCTCGCCGCGCTCGATGACGCGGGCCTCACCGACTCCACGCGCATCCTCTACACCTCCGATCACGGCGAGAACGCCGGCAAGCGCGGCTTCTGGGGCAAGTCGAACCATTATCAGGAAGCGGTCGCGGTCCCCTTCATCGTGGCAGGCGAGGGGGTGCCCGCGGGAAAACTGTCGGCGACACCGGTGTCGCTCGCGGATGCCTATCCGACCGTGCTCGACGGCGTCGGGCTTTCGGCGGCGAAGGATGACGTTCCCGGCTGCTCGCTGTTCGAGATCGCGAACAAGCCTGATGACCTCAATCGCATCGCCTTCTCTGAATATCATGCCGCGGGCTCGCCGTCCGCGAGCTACATGCTGAAGAAGGGCCGCTTCAAGTACATCCATTACGTCCGCTTCGAGCCCGAGCTGTTCGATCTCGACGCCGATCCCGAAGAGAGCACCAATCTCGCCGCGCGTCCCGAATATGCCGCCACCGTGAAGGCGCTCGAGGCGGAGCTGCGCACCATCGTCGATCCCGAGAAGGAGGACCGCCGCGCCAACGAGGCGCAGCGCATCCTGATCGAGAGCAAGGGCGGGCCGGAGCAGGTGATGGCGAACCTGCCGACCAAAAAGGGCTACACGCCCGTTCCGGCCGGGCTGATCTCATGAGCGGCGAGGCGGTTCATAGCCTTGATCAGCGCGCCGCGCTGCCCACCGGCTCCGATTCCCCTCCAGCCGCCTCGCGCGATCTTGTTGCGCTGCTGACGCGTAACCGCTGGGTCCGCATTCTCGGCGTCGCCTTCGTGATGTACGTGCTCGCCTTTGTCGACCGGGTCAACCTGGCGATGGCGGCGCCCTTCATTCGCAAGGATCTGGGCCTCACGCCGGCCGCGCTCGGCTTTGCCACCGGCCTGTTCTTCTGGGGCTACATCATTCTGCAGATTCCCGCGGGCCGCCTCGCCTCGACCTGGAGTCCGAAGCGGGTGCTGTTCGTGCAGCTCCTGCTCTGGAGTTCAGCCTCGATCACCACCGCGCTGGTGCATTCGCCGCTGGAGCTCACCATCAACCGCTTCGTGCTCGGGCTTGCCGAAGGCGGCGTGCTCACCTGCACGCTGGTGTTGATCCGCAACTGGTTTACCAAGGCCGAGCGCGCCCGCGCCAACGCGCTCTTCCTCCTGACCTTCCCGATCGGGCCGATGTTCGCCGGTCCCATCTCGGGCCTGATCCTCACCTATTCGCAGTGGCGCTGGATGTTCGTGATCGAGGCGATGCCCGGATTTCTGTGGGCGCTGGTGTGGTGGTGGGCGATCGACGATCGTCCGCAGGATGCAAAGTGGCTTCCCGAGGGTGAGCGCGCAGCGCTTGTCGCGCAGCTCGCCGCCGAGGCGGAGCAGGCGCCCGTCACGATCCGCGGCCACTGGCTCTCCACGCTCTGGCATCCGAGCGTGCTGCTGCTTGCGCTCTACAACTTCCTCGCGCTGATGGCCGAATGGGGCGTCAACTTCTGGTTTCCGACGGTGGTGAAGGAGACCGGCCTCTCGATCGGCATCGTCGGCCTGCTCACCGCCGTGCCGTCAGTGCTGGGAATCATATTGATGCTGGCGTTCGCCACCAGCTCGGATCGCTTCCGCGAGCGCAAATGGCACATGATCGTGGCCACCGCCGCGGCCGGGCTGCCTCTGCTCGCCTTGCAATTCACCAGCGGCAGCGCGCTGGCGACCGTGATCTGCCTCTCGATCGCAATGGGCGCCTTCCTCGGCCGCTTTGGCCCGTTCTGGACATTGCCGAGCGAAGTGCTGCCGCCCGCCGTGGTCGGCGTCGGCATCGGCCTCGTCAACGGCGTCGGCAATCTCGGCGGCACCGTCGGCCCCTATTTCTTCGGCGTGGTGAAGATGCACACCGGCAGCTTCTCCATGGCGCTCGCCATCGGCGGCCTGTCGCTGCTGGCCAGCGCCCTGGTCGCGATCCCGATCCGGACAAGGCAGCGCGAAGCATAAGCTCGGGACTGAGCTAAGCACGAGAGCTGCAGCGCTCTCCGTCACCTCTCCCCTTGCGGGAGAGGTCGGATCGCATCGCAAGATGCGATCCGGGTGAGGGGTATCTCTCCACGGATACACCTGCTTCGTGGCTACCCCTCATCCGGCGCGGAGCCTGTCATCGGGCCGCGCTTCGCGCGGACCCGTTGGCGCCACCTTCTCCCGCATCCGCCTTCGCCAAGGCTTCGGCGGACGAGAGGGGAGAAGGAACGGAGTTTGCGGCGCCGCCGAACCGCACCTGTTGCTCTCGGCCACGTCTGCTACAGTTCGCGCATGGAACTCCGCCATCTCGAACAGATCGTCGCCATCTGCCGCGCCGGCAGCTTCTCCGGCGCCGCCAAGGAGCTGGGCATCGCGCAGCCGACGCTTTCCAAGAGCATCTCCAGGCTCGAGGCCAAGCTCGGCGTGCTGCTGTTCGAGCGCACCAACGCCAACGCGCGGCCGACGGTTTATGGCCAGTTCGTCGCCGACCAGGCGGGCTCGCTGCTCGGCAGCGTGACGACCCTGAGCCATGAGCTGGAGCAGATGGCGCGCGGCGAAGCGGGGCTGCTACGTATCGGCGTCGGTCCCGCGACGCGGCTGAAGCCGCTGCCGGAGGTGGTGCGCCAGGCGGCGCGCGCCTTTCCGCGGCTGCAGATCGTGACCCGCTATGCCGGGCCGAACCTGATGATGCGCGCGCTCCGCGCCGGCAGCTTCGACCTCATCTTCTGCAATAGCGAGCTGGCGACGCAGGAGGATTTCATCCGCATCAAGGTGTTCGACGACCGCTACATCGTCGTCGCGCGCCCCGATCATCCCGCGCTGAAGGCCGCACCGCTGTCGGCGGCCGCCTTCATGCGCCTGCCGCTCGCGAGCGCAGGCCTGACGCGGGATTTCCGCGCCTGGCTCGGCCACGCCACCGACGCGCACAAGGGCGCGCTGGAGGCCTTCCTCTCCGACGATTACGACCTCATCAAGCGCATGGCGCTGGACTCCCGCCACATCGCCCGCGGCCCGCGCTTCGTGTTCGAGAGCGAGCTCAAGCGCGGCGAGCTGGTCGAACTCGCACTCGAGCAGGACTTCCAATACGAATGCTGGATGCTGACCACGGCCGCGCTGTGGCGCTCGCCGATCGTCAAGGCGATCGCGGGGTTCTCGAAGGAGGGGTGAGGCCCGTGTGCGTAGGGCCGAAGGGAAAGGGAAGGGGGCGACGACCGATCGCAAGGATGGTAATGTGCAGCCGCTATTGGGAATGCTCGCATGTCGAAACCTGTCATATTCACTATTTCCGCGACCTGGGACGATGAGGCCTCGGTGTGGAGCGGACATTGCGACGACATTCCCGCTGCCGCCGATGCGCCGACCCTCGACGGCTTGCTGGAAAAGATCTCGGCTATGGCGCTCGACCTCCTGCCGGATAACCATCCGGACGTGGACCCGCAGTCGCTGTTCCTGCAGATCACCGCCTTGCGCGAAGCCGAGCCGGCTGCAACCTGAATGGCGCCACAGTTCGATCGCGCGTTGCGGGAGTTGCTGAAGGCCGCTGGCTGCACAATGGTGCGCCAAGGGCGCGGCAGCCACGAAATTTGGCATAGCCCAATTACGAAGCGAAATTTTGCGGTGCCAGTCGGCATTCCCAGCCGGCACACCGCGAATGCGATCCTGCGTCAAGCTGGGTTACCGAAGGCGTTTTGATTGGGCGCGTTCTCAGACTCAATTTTTTAAACTGCCACTTGCTTGACGTCATCGCCCCGCTTGAAAAAGCGCGTGATAACGCAGGCCATGTCTCCACGTTCTTGCGGCGCATATGCGTCCGAGTTCCACATGAGCACACGATGGCGCGGGCGCAAACAAAAGCGGCCGGGTCATTTCCGACCCGGCCGCCACCATCTCACTACAAACTCTGCTTACGCGACTGGACGCTACGAACGAGGCCGCCGCCCCAGCCCTCTAAGTTCGGCGCATGATCTCATCGGAAAACCGGTACCCACTTTGCGCTAACGCGGCCCTGCGGGTCCGGATCATGCGTGGAAAACTCAGCTCGCCTTCTTCTCCGGCTGAGCCGCGCCCACCTTCTTCTCGATCTGGCGCTTCAGCTCCAGCGCGCGCGGCGAGAGGGCCTCGGCCTTCGCCTTCAGCAGGAACGCGTCCAAGCCGCCCCTGTGGTCGACGCTCTTCACCGCGTTCGTCGAGACGCGCAGGCGCACGTTCTTGCCGAGCGCGTCCGAGATGAAGGTGACGTTGCACAGGTTCGGCAGGAAACGCCGCTTGGTCTTGATGTTGGAGTGGCTGACCTTGTGGCCCACCTGGGGGGCCTTGGCCGTCAGTTCGCAGCGCCGCGACATGATAGAAAAATCCTCGTTCCAGCCCCGGCAGCCCGCTGGCGCCTTGAGGGGTCAAAATGCGTGTCCGTCCTTACAGGGAGCGGGCGGACGTATAGGGGGACGGGGCGGATACGTCAAGGTTTGCGGCCGAAAAGCCGCGCCACAATGGCGTTTTGGCAAGCCCGAGAAGGACTTAAGCCATCATATAAAGGGCGCAATCCCAGCCGATGAGAAAAGCGAACCCCGTATGACAGAGGCAAGATGTTCCCGGGGGATTAAGCGATAATCGCGCGAAAGACGCGTTGTTTGCCGGTATTTTTAGCTTAGATGAATGAAATCGCGCCGAGCAGGGATGGCCGCGACGTGACAATGAAAACCAAGCTATCGGCCCGACCGGCGCGGTGGGTGGCCGCCTCGCTGGTTGCCGGCGCCTATCTTGCCGCAGCCGCCGCGCAGCCGGTGGCCGCACAAGGCAAACTCGAGGCGCAATATGAGGCCTCGCTCGCCGGCATTCCCGTAGGCCGAGGCGCCTGGAACATCGTGATCGGCGACGATTCCTATGCCGCGTCCGCCTTCGGCGGCACCATCGGGCTTTTGAAGACCATCGCCAACGGCTCCGGCACGGGCGAAGCCGAGGGCCGCATCGTCAACGGCGCGCTGGTGCCGGCCAATTACAAGGCCTCCACCACCACGTCGAAGAAGTCCGAGACGATCCACATCACGCTTGCCAATGGCAATGTGAAGGACTTTGGCATCGTGCCGCAGCCGCCCGTCGATCCCGGCCGCGTGCCGATTACGGACGCGCACAAGAAGGGCGTGCTCGACCCGATGACGGCGTCGATCTTGCGCGTGCCGGGCACCGCCGATCCGCTCTCGCCGGACGCCTGCCACGGCGCGGTCGCCGTGTTCGACGGCCGCATGCGTTATGACCTCAGGCTCGATTTCAAGCGCATGGAAACCGTCAGGGCCGAGCACGGCTATTACGGTCCGGTCGTGGTCTGCGCGCTCTATTTCACGCCGATCGCGGGCTACATCCCGGACCGGCCGGTGATCAAATATCTCGCCAAGGCCCGCAATATCGAGATCGCGTTCGCGCCGATCCTGGGAACCCGCGTGCTGGTGCCGTTCCGCATGGTGATCCCGACCCCGATCGGCACCGCCATGCTGGAAGCCACCTCCTTCGTGACGCAAGCCAGCCCGCCCCACGTGGCGAAGACGCAGTAAGTTTTCCTTCTCCCCTTGTGGGAGAAGGTGGCGCGCGAAGCGCGCCGGATGAGGGGTTTCCATCCGCGGAGCCAGACCCCTCACCCGGCTCGCCGCTGCTTCGCATCGGCGATCCACCCTCTCCCACAAGGGGAGAGGGTTTTCGAGCCCGCGCATGACGGGTAGAGGCTGGCGCGCCATCCCGTCATGACAGCCCAGACACGAATCCTGTTGACTCTTTCCCGCTTCTGATTCGACTCAGGGACCCGTCAAAACCTTAAGATTCCCGCCGTTGAACCGTTGCTTGTGGGCTTGCCACAAACTTGATCTAGTGCCGAGTCAACAGAACCAACGCGAGATGTTGCGGTGAACGAAAGCGGTTCTCGGGAGGAGTCAGCGATTCGGCCGCGATTCGTTCTCAAGTCGTTCGCAAGCTTAAAAAGCGACGCCATATATGTGGCGAGGCGTCACAATCTGAAACAGAATCAACCGAGATAGGGCCAGGGAGCCCAACAGTTTTCGTCATTGCGAGCCAACGGGTCCGCGCGTAGCGCGGCCCGATGACAGGCTCCACGAAGCAATCCACACTATTTCCGCGGATGCAGTATGGATTGCTTCGTCGCTTCCGCCTTCGCCCTTCGGGCTAGGGCGGACAAGTCGCTCCTCGCAATGACGATCGATAGGCCGGAATAGAAACACCCGAAAAATATGGCTTTCTCTCCACATCAAGGGTTCGCGAGCGATCGCGCACCAGGCTCCGGCGTCACCGCCGTGCTCGGTCCCACCAACACCGGCAAGACGCATCTTGCGATCGAGCGACTGCTTGCGCATTCGTCAGGCATGATCGGCCTGCCGCTGCGCCTTCTCGCGCGCGAGGTCTACAACAAGATCGCCGATCGCGCCGGCGTCGAGTCCGTCGCGCTGATCACGGGCGAAGAGAAGATCAAGCCGAAGAATCCGCGCTTCTGGGTCTCGACCGTGGAAGCGATGCCGCGCGACATCGACGTCTCCTTCCTTGCCGTCGACGAGGTCCAGATCGCTGCCGACCTCGAGCGCGGCCATGTCTTCACCGACCGCATCCTGCATCGCCGCGGCCGCGACGAGACCATGCTGCTCGGCGCCGCCACGATGCGCCCGATCATCGAGCGGCTGTTGCCGGGCGCCTCCATGATCACGCGGCCGCGGCTGTCGCGGCTCGAATTTGCGGGCGATAGGAAAATCACGCGGCAGCCGCGGCGCACCGCGATCGTCGCCTTCTCGGCGGAGGAGGTCTACGCCATCGCCGAACTGATCCGCCGCCAGCATGGCGGCGCGGCGGTGGTGCTGGGCTCGCTCTCGCCGCGCACGCGCAACGCGCAGGTGGCGATGTTCCAGAACGGCGACGTCGATTATCTCGTTGCGACCGACGCCATCGGCATGGGCCTCAACCTTGACGTCGATCACGTCGCCTTTGCCTCCGACCGCAAATATGACGGCTATCAATTCCGCCGCCTGACGCCGGCCGAATTCGCACAGATCGCAGGCCGTGCGGGGCGCGCCACGCGCGACGGCACCTTCGGCACCACGGGCCGCTGCGCGCCGTTTGAGCCTGAGCTCGTGAATGCGCTGCAGAACCACACATTTGACAGCGTGAAAGTGCTGCAATGGCGCAACTCGAAGCTCGATTTCTCCTCGCTTGGCGCGTTGCAGGTGTCGCTGGCGCAGCCGGCGGGTCATGACGCGCTGACCAAGGCGCCGATCGCCGAGGACATGCGCGTGCTCGATCACGCCGCCCGCGACGGCGATGTCCGTGACATGGCGCATGGGCCGGCCGCCGTGGAGCGGCTATGGGAGACCTGCCAGATACCGGACTACCGCAAGATCGCGCCCGCCGCGCATGCGGAACTAGTGACCACGCTATTCGATTTCCTCATGAAGAAGGGGACGATCCCGGATGGCTGGTTTGCGGCCCAGGTCGATCAGGCCGATCGCGTCGATGGCGATATCGACACGCTATCGGGCCGGATCGCGCAAATCCGCACCTGGACCTTTGTCGCCAATCGGCCGGATTGGCTTGGTAACCCCGAGCACTGGCACGACATCACGCGCGAGGTCGAAAATAAATTGTCGGACGCGCTGCATGAACGGCTCACGGAGCGTTTCGTTGATCGTCGTACCAGTGTATTGATGCGCCGCCTGCGGGAGAACACGATTTTGAGTACGGAAATCGGCAAGACCGGTGAAGTCATCGTCGAGGGCCATGCCATCGGCCGGCTCGACGGCTTTACCTTTGCGCCAGACACAGCCGAAGCAGGCTCCGATGCCAAGGCGCTGCAGGCCGCGGCGCAGCAAGTCGTGGCGCGGGAGATCGACGCGCGTGCCGAAAAACTGGGCGCGGCGGCGGACGAGCAGTTCGTGCTGGCGTCCGACGGCACCATGCGCTGGACCGGCGATGCGGTCGCAAAACTGGTGGCGGCGGACGACGCTCTGCACCCAAGGGTGCGCATCATCGCCGACGAGCGGCTGACCGGCGCGAGCAAGGAGAAGGTGCAGGCGCGGCTCGATCTCTGGCTGAAGACGCATATCGAAAAGCTGCTCGGGCCGATGTTCGATCTGTCCAAGGCCGAGGACGTCACCGGCATTGCGCGCGGGATCGCCTTCCAGCTCGTCGAGGCGCTCGGCGTGATCGAGCGCAACAAGATCGCCGCCGAGATGAAGGATCTCGACCAGCCCTCGCGTGCGATCTTGCGCAAATACGGCGTGCGCTTCGGCGCCTATCACATCTATTTCCCGACGCTGCTCAAGCCCGCCGCGCGATCGCTGGCTTCGCTGCTCTGGGCGCTGAAGCAGGACAACATCGATCCGGCCGTGCTGTCGGGCGCGCAGCATCTCGCCTCCAGTGGCCGCACGTCGTTCCCGGTCGACAAGAGCCTGCCGCGCGATGCCTATCGCGTGCTCGGCTATCGCCAATGCGGCGAGCGCGCGGTGCGCGTCGACATCCTGGAGCGGCTCGCGGATCTGATCCGCCCGGCGCTGGCCTGGCGGGAGACCTCGCCGGGCGAGAAGCCCGCCGGCGCGTTCGATGGCCGCAGTTTTGTGGTGACGCAGGCGATGACCTCGCTCACGGGCTCGGCCGGCGAGGATTTCGCCTCGATCCTGCGTGCACTCGGCTATCGCATGGAGAAGCGTCCGCCATTGCCGTCGAAACCCGTGGTCGTGGAGACGCCGGCGGCGGAGGTTGCACCGAGCGAGGCTGCACTTGGCGAGGCTACACTCGGCGAGGCTACACTTGGCGAGGCTACACTTGGCGAGGCTGCACTTGGCGAGGCTGCAGCGGAAACGCCGGCCGAGCCGGCCGCAGACGCGCCTGTCGAGGCTGCCGCTGCGGAGGCGGCCCAACAGCCTGTGTCCGGTGATCCGGCGCCGTCCGCTGCGCTGCTGCCCGAAGTCACGCCGCTTGCGGTGAGCGAGGAGACCCCTGTCGTCGTCGAAGCGCAGCCCGAGCCGGTCACGGAGGCTGAAGCTTCGCCCGAACCTGCTGCGGAAGCAGCCGCGGAGCCCGCTCTGGAGGCCGCGGCCGGCGTTGCTGCGGCGACGGCGGAAGCCGCACCTGCCGAAGAAGCCGCATCTGTGGAAGCCGCTCCCGCGGCGCCGGCCGAACCGCAACTCGTCGAAGTCTGGCGGCCCGGCGGCCGCTCGGAGGAGCGGCGTCCGCGGCACGAGCGTCATCGTCATCATCGCCATGGCCAGGCGAAGCCGCAGGATGGTGCGGCCGCCGCCGAGGGCGAAGCCCGCGACGGCGAGAAGCGCGAGCGCCGCCGCCATCATGGCCGCCGCGATGTCCGCAAGCCCGATGCGGCACCGGCCGAAGCCACGGCCAATGCCGATGGCGCAGTCGCGCGTGAACAGGGCCAGGACCAGCGTCAGGAGAAGCGCGACCGCGGCGATCGCCGCGAGCGTTTTGAAGGCAAGGGCCGCGACCGCGATCGCGATGCCAAGCGCGAAAAATTCGGCGATCGTCAGGGCGAGCGCCGCGACGACCGTGACCGGCGCGATCGCGACCGTGGCCGCGACAAGCGAGATCGCGAGAGCGGGCCGGCGCTACGGCACTACGCGAGCTCACAAAACCCGCGCGATCGCGGTGCCGATCCCAATTCGCCGTTTGCAAAACTCGCGGCGCTGAAAGAGCAGCTCGCCGGCAACCGCAAGGAATAACTCAACCCATAGCGTTCTCGAGCGAAGTGGGCACTGGTTCGCGTCAAGACAGCGCGTCAAAAGGAAAGATGGATCGCCAGCGCCTCGACAAATGGCTGTGGCACGCGCGGGTGGTGAAAGCCCGCACCAGCGCCGCCGAGTTGGTCGCGAAGGGTTTTGTCCGCATCAACGGCATCCGCGAGACGTCGCCCGGACATGCGGTGAAAATGGGCGACGTGCTCACCATTGCGCTCGATCGTTCGGTGCGCGTGATGAAGGTGATCGGATTTTCCGAGCGGCGCGGCGATGCGAGTTCTGCGCGCGTGCTCTATGAGGATTTGCACATTCGGCCGGAGTAACTACGTATATTCCAGCGATTCAGTTCTTGGCTGCGCTTCCCTTGCGGCAGTGCACTGACTGCGCTAGGCAAAGCCCCAAAATTTTGACCGTTCCGGAGCCCTGGATGACTTACGTCGTCACTGAAGCCTGCATCAAATGTAAATACACCGACTGCGTCGAGGTCTGCCCCGTCGACTGTTTCTACGAGGGCGAGAACATGCTGGTCATCCATCCGGACGAATGCATCGATTGCGGCGTTTGCGAACCCGAGTGCCCGGCCGACGCCATCAAGCCGGATACCGAGCCGGGGCTGGAAAAGTGGCTTGAGGTCAACACCGAATACGCCAAGTCGTGGCCGAATATTACCCAGAAGAAGGATTCCCCGGCCGACGCCAAGGAATTCGAGGGGATGGAAGGCAAGTTCGAGAAATATTTTTCCAAGAACCCCGGCACCGGTGACTGACCCGGTTCCACTGATTTTGCCCCAGTCCTTACCTGAGTAAGGATTTGGCTTAACCCTGTTACGCGTCTTTAGGCTGAAAACGGCCTTCTTGCGGCGCCAAAGGGGCATAAATCATTGATTTTTGCGGGAAATGTGCTATATTCGCGTTTTAACTAGCCGAACCCGTCAGCCCGCTTGAAGGCCCCTATGGGTTCCCGTGAAAACATCCAACAGGGGCGTGGCAGTTCCGCGCGCAGGCTGTGTCACAAAAAACGCGTACAAAGAGTTCTTCAAAGGCTTCCAAAAAAGCCGCCGCGGCCATTAGCCGGGGCGCAACCAAGGGCCGTGCCCCGGCGTCCGCGAAGGATTCCCGGAAAACAACCAAGGCATCGGCTGCCAAGCCCTCCAAAAACAAAAGAAGCTCAATGCCAAACAAGACTGCGAAAACTGCCGCGAAAGCGACCGGTTCGAA
>NZ_DATGFH010000165.1:0-12840 GCF_035309285.1 Bradyrhizobium sp.
CAGATCGGCCTGCTCCCGGCTGCGCACGATGTTGACGAGGCCGATGCCGTCCTTGATGCAGATCTTGTTCAGCATCTGACCGAGGTTGGAAGCGGCCGCGGTGTGCACCAGCGCCTTGTGGCCTTCACGGCGCATGGTCTCGGTCATGCCGAGCGCGGTCAGCGGATTGACGAACCAGGACGCGCCTTCGGACGCGGTCGTCCCTGCCGGCAGCGGCATGCATTCGT
Organism: Bradyrhizobium sp.; assembly: GCF_035309285.1. Lineage (GTDB taxonomy): Bacteria > Pseudomonadota > Alphaproteobacteria > Rhizobiales > Xanthobacteraceae > Bradyrhizobium. Next base: position 228 of record NZ_DATGFH010000165.1, read on the forward strand.
TGACGCGGAGGCACCGATACTGCGCGTACATGGCGCCACCGATCATCGAGACGGTCCTGCCCATCAGCGCTTTCGCAGCGTCCGACGAGCCGGTCTTGATCACAACGCCCGCGCCTTCATTGCCGACCGGCATGGATTCGTCGAGCCTTCCGGCCATGGCCTTCATCGCCGCTTCCGGCACCTTGGCGGTGACGACCGGGGACTCCTTCGTGCCGGAAGCCTTCGCAGTCGACAGGTCGGCGGCGCCCGTCAGAAGCCCGAGATCACTGGGATTGATCGGCGTCGCCTCGACGCGAACCACGACCTCGTCGGGGCCAGGCTCGGATATTGGCACATTCAACAGCGAAATCTCGAGCTCGCCGCTCTTCTTGATCAGCGACCGAAGTTGCAGGCCGCTCGTTCCCTGGGATGCCATGTTGATCTCCTCCCCTACTTCCTGTGACGGCTTCGATTGGGTCGCCGATCACTTAGGCGCGTTGAAGGAGAGAGACAAGGGCGATGGGCGGACGACTCGCCCGGTCGCCCGATCAATGTTCAGACGATCAATATGTCGTGCGGCGTCAATGGCGCCGTGACGCCTGCGAGCGTGATCGAGCCGTGCTGGCCTAGCTCAATGACGGTGTCGTGACCGACGACCTCGACCGCGACATGCGCGGGGTCCGGGACCAGCGCCGCGGAGATTTCGATCACATCATGGCCCGGCGCTTCTCCGGTCTGGAAATTGTTGATGACGGCCTGGGTCGGGGCTTCCTTGAACACAAAATTGTCCCCGCCTGCGCTGTTGATGACGTCATTGCCGGCCGGAGCCGTGATGGTTACGCCTGGCGCATTCGCGACCTGGGTGTGCGAACCATCGGTGTTGTCGAATGTCGTCGAGAGCGTGTAGCCGGTCGCGCTGATCATATCGTGGCGCGCCGAATAGGATTGACCGGTGATCCCGTAGGTATCGACATCGCGGCTGCCGTCGAGATTGCGCGTGGTCTGCGACAACAACGTGCCGTCCGACCCGAAGTTCGACTGCACGTAGGTGCCGTCGGTCTGCATCACCATCTGCTGCGCGAGGTGACCTGAATCATCATATTGATCGACGGTCTTGACGCTATCTGCGGCGACGGTCTGCTCCAGAAACAACGATCCGTCGGCGCGATATTGATCGATCAGGATGCTGTGGCCGGAGGGATCGTTGACCACATGTTCCGACGTATAGGCCTGACCGACAATGTTGTAGCTGTAGATGTCGCGCGAGCCGTCGGCATGCCGCAACGTTTCGCTGCTCAGCGAGCCGTCGGCGGCGTGGGTCGATTGCACATACGAGCCGTCCGTCTGCACTACGGTCTTTTCGGCCAGATGACCGGAGTCGTCGTACTGATCGATGGTCTTGACGCCGCTCGCATCGACTGTCTGCTGCAAGAGCAAGGATCCGTCGGTGCGATATTGATCGATCAGGGTGCTCTGCCCCGATGCGTCGGTGACCACGTGCTCCGAAGTATAGGCCTGACCGGCAATCTCGTAGACATAGATGTCACGCGAGCCGTCGACATGGCGGATGATTTCTCCGGTCTCATTGCCTGATGCGTCGAACGTCAACTGATCGAATGTTCCGTTGGCGTAGTCGATGGCAAACTGCGCGAGATGGCCGCTCGTGTCGTATTGCGCCTGAACCACAGAGCTGTCGTTGTTGAGGGCTTGCGTGAAGGCGAGCGTGCCATCGGCAAAGAAACGCTCGATCAGGGTGGTGTAACCGTTGGCGCCGATGACATCATGCTCGGAGGCGTAGCTCTCGCCGACGATTCCTGTCGTGTAGACGTCGCGCGTGCCATCCGCGTTGTCGACCGTTCCATTTGCGAAGTTGGCGCTTGCGCCACCATCGCCGTGAAAATATTGGGCGATCACGGCCGCGGCCGGCTTTCCCATCGGCGAATAGCCGGTGGGCGTGTATTGATTGTTGAGGTCCCACTGCCAGATTTCGGCGCCCTGCAGCCAGCTTCCGCCCGCCGTGGTCCAGACCTGAAAGAAGGCCTTGAAGGCGTCGGCTTGCGCATTCGGATCGGGCGTGCCGTTGTTGTTCCAGGCCCCCGGCTCGATCGCGGTGCCGTCCATGCTGCGGTAGCCGACCTCGGTCATCAGCACCGGCTTGCCGTATTGCTCAGACAATGAGTGCAGGAAATCGACCGGCGATTGGTGCTCGAACACGGCCGCCCAATAGGGATCGGTCGGCACCTGGTGCCAGGCATCGACCAACTGCTGCACGGTCGGATGCTCGGCGGTGGTCAGCGGCGGATAGGTGTTGACCCCGATGGTGTCGAGCTCATTCCAGAACGACACCTTGTAGGCTTCATCGGTCGCGGCGGCGTAGGTCAACTGGCCGTGATAGACCTGCCGAACCGAATTGATGATGTCGGTCCAGTACGGCAGATATTGCGCGCCGGACAGACTTTGCATCTCGTTGCCGATCGCAAACGTCGTGACCCCACCTTCCTGCGCAATGGTCGCAAGGTGAACGATCTCCGCCTTGTAGGATGCAAAGAAGGCCGCGACATCTGTCGGCGCCAAGGCATACCCTGGCGAGCCATCAAGCGGCGAAAGATTGGGCTTGAACACCACCGACAGGCCGTCCGCCTCGGCCGCCTTAAACGATGCAAGCAGGCTCGCGTCGCTTTCGGTCTTGTCCGGATCGGCGATGACCGTGTTGCTTGTTCCTGTCTGGGTCCAGATGCGGACAGTCAGCTCGACCGAGTTCGATCCGAGCGCCGCGATGGTTTGAAAGGCTTGAAACGCAGAAGGACTCGAGAATTGTCCGTTCCATTCGGACAGCGCACCAAGGCCCTGAACATCGAAGAGTGTTGCCACGCGAAAGACTCCGTCCCTTCTGGAGACGTTGTTCGCGAGGTGTTACGTTGATCTTAAGAGCGCGAGAGTTCCTTGCGGAAGTTTTTTTGAACGCAGTCGCGGACGCTGTTGCAGTTCCGCGCGAGGAACTTCGCGCTCTCCTTGATTTCGAAAAACAACCAGCGGCTGTGTTCAGCCGAGCGCCTTCAGCGCGCCTTTCCCGGCATATTTCGCCTGCTTGCCGAGCTGCTGCTCGATGCGCAGCAACTGATTGTACTTGGCGGTGCGATCGGAACGCGCGAGCGAGCCCGTCTTGATCTGGCCGCAATTGGTCGCGACCGCGAGGTCGGCGATGGTGGAATCCTCGGTCTCGCCGGAGCGGTGCGACATCACGGCGGTGTAGCCGGCCTTGTAAGCCATCTCGATTGCGGCGAGCGTCTCCGTCAAGGTGCCGATCTGGTTGACCTTGACCAGGATCGAGTTGGCGCGGCCGTTCTTGATGCCGTCCGAGAGCCGCTTCACATTGGTGACGAAAAGATCGTCGCCGACGAGCTGGCATTTGCCACCGATCAGATCAGTCAGTTCCTTCCAGCCCTCCATGTCGTCTTCGCTCATGCCGTCCTCGATGGAGACGATCGGATAGCGCGACGCGAGATCGGCGAGATACTTCGCCTGCTCGGAGCGCGAGCGGGTCTTGTTCTCGCCGCCATAGACATAGTTGCCGTCCTTGAAGAACTCGGTCGCGGCGCAGTCGAGGCCGACCATCACGTCGCCTCCCGCCTTGTAGCCCGCCTTGCCGATCGCAGCCATGACGAAGTCGAGCGCGGCATCCGCCGATGGGAGGTTCGGGGCAAAACCGCCCTCATCGCCGACATTGGTGTTGTGGCCGGCCTTCTTCAGTTCGGCGCGCAGCGTGTGGAAGATCTCCGAGCCGCAACGCAGCGCTTCGGCGAAGGTCGCAGCCCCGACCGGCAGGATCATGAACTCCTGGAAGACGATCGGGTTGTCGGCGTGCACGCCGCCATTGACGATGTTCATCATCGGCACCGGCAGCGTCCGCGCGGCGGTGCCGCCGACATAGCGGTAGAGCGGCATGTCGAAGGATTCGGCCGCGGCCTTGGCGCAGGCGAGCGACACGCCGAGGATCGCGTTAGCGCCCAGCCGGCTCTTGTTCGGCGTGCCGTCAAGATCGATCATGATCTGGTCGATCTGGATCTGGTCCTCGACCGGCTGGTCAGCCAGCGCCTCGAAAATCTCGCCATTCACAGCCTCGACCGCCTTGCGCACGCCCTTGCCGAGATAGCGCGACTTGTCGCCGTCACGGAGCTCGACGGCCTCGTGCGCGCCGGTGGACGCCCCCGAGGGCACCGCCGCACGGCCGACCGAGCCATCTTCCAGCACCACATCGACCTCGACGGTGGGATTGCCCCGGCTGTCCAGGATTTCGCGGCCTATGATGTCGACAATGGCGGTCATGAGTGCCCTCTTTGAAGGATGGGGTGGCGGGTCGGGGCCGCTTCTACCGCAACGCAGCGGAGCAGGAAAGGCTCGGTGAGTGAGGCCGAGATATCGGGCTCGCAGGAAGATAGTGACCCTACCGATTGCGGCGAAGCTGCAATCCGAGCAGCGGAACGAATTGCTGGCCGCCATGCATGTCGCGTTCGTGCACCCCGCCCTGGGGCGTCATGCGCGGGTATGAAATCTTGACCATGTTCAGCGACTTGACTTCGAACCGTTTCACCAGCGCTGCATCGACGCCGTAGATCGCGGCAATCTTCTCGGCCGAGATCGCGGGGTCGCTGTGATACTGCGCATAGTTGTCGGCGCTGTCGAAAAACAAGTCCACCGTGACCCAGAACGGACCGGCATTCTTGGAGCGGACGTAGCGGCAGACGTCAGCGAGCCTGGGCATTGGCGACTTTTCCGAGCGCGGGCGGACCATCGACCCAGCGGGTGCGCGCCAGTTCAAAGGGTGAGGCCGTGTGCACCACGTGGTTGAGGTGAAACGCGAACACCTGTCCCCGCTCGATTTCGGCGGGCGAGAACGGGAAGGCGTAGCTCGGCAATTCGCTGCCCTCATGCGCCGGAAAATGGAAGAACAGCGGATTGCAGATCCGCGCGACCTCAGTCGCCATGGCCTGCGTCGGTGCGGTCGCGACAAACATCAGGCAGATCTCGCGCGGCGGTGCGGCTCCTGCATCCACCGGCCGTCCGGACACGGCGTTCCAGCCATAGGGGCGAAGCGACAGATCGATGTCCGCATCGGTGCCGAGTGTGCGGGATACGCGCTCGCGTAGCGCCCGCTCCATGCGCATGACGAAGGAGTCCACATCCACGAGCACGGCCGGATCCTCGATCCCGATCAGCATGATGGTCTGGAACGGGCCGCCGCCGGCCCCTTCCAGCTTCATGGTGTAGGGCCGCCTCTCCCACCGCGATCCGGTGACGCGTACGCGCCGATCATCGATGGCGACATACTCCGCGTCGGTGACGTCAAGCACGCCACCAGGTTCCACCAGCCGAAACGGATCGCTGTTCTCGTACAGCATGTGCGCCGATACGGTCTCCGGCGTGCAACGGTTCTGCGCCGATAGCGGCTCGATCGTGAAGCCATGGCGGTCGACGCTCATCATCACACCCGGACTGGTCGGGTTGACCGTGCATAGCCCGCCACATTCGGCGACCTTGGCGGCATGCCAAGCTGCCGCCACATCCGCTCCCCGCATCAAGGGCACGGCGGCGAGCACCGCCGTGTCAGTGGTGCGGCCGCCGAGCACGATGTCGGCGCCGGAAGCGAGAGCCTCGATGTAAGGCTCCGGCCCCAGAAGCGCGACGATATGCGTGCAGACATCGAGATCGTGATCATTCAGCTGAGCAGCAGGCGCCAGCGGCGTCACCATGCCGGATGCGTTCCGGGCCTTGAGATCCTTGGCGCTCTGCTCGGAATAGATGACCGCGATCCTCGGAGCGTCCCCCTGCTCGCGTGCGACTTCCAGCACGATCTCCAGCGTCTGGTCGACCGCCATGTCGCATCCAGACGTACCGCAGGAGCCGATCAACAGGGGAATGCCGGCCCGCCTTCGCGCCGCTATAAGGATCGACAGGTCGCGCTTGATGGACCCGCGCGCATACTTGGTCCGGCCGGTTGCCAAATAGGCGGGACCACTGTCGGTCGAGCCAGCGTCGACCGCAATCGCATGCGGCGCCAGAGCAAGCCCCGCATCGACCTCGTCGCTACGAATGCCAAATCCGAGTGCGCCCGTTGGCACGAGCACGCGAACGCAGACGTCGTCAGTTGCGGCCATGCGATTCCACCTTCAGTCCCCATCATGCACACGGCCGCGCCGAGGCTGGCCCGGCGCGGCCGATCAAACCACTGATGGGACCGTCTTCTCCGATTACCGCGAAATCTCCTCGAGCTCCAGGTCAAGCGTGCGTGGTCCCCATCCTCCGATCGAGACGACCACGATCAGCATCGCCACCGCGATCAGGCCAAACACACCCTTGCTGCCCGCGGTCTGCAGCATGAAGCCGATAATGAAGCTCGCAAACACCGTGCTGATCCGGCTGAACGAGTAGGTGAAACCGACCGCGCGGGCGCGGATGCGCGCCGGAAACAGCTCGCTCTGGTAGTTGTGGAACGAGTAGGACAGCACGTTGTTCGACAGCGTGATCAATATGCCGAACAGGATCAGGAGCGCCATCGTTTTCTGGTACGCAAACAGCATGCCGAACACCCCGATGCAAATCGCTGCGCCCACCACCTGCCATTTGCGCTCGAATTTGTCGGCAAAACTCATCGCCAGCAACGGACCGAAGGGGTTGGCGCAGGCAATGATGAACGAATAGAGCAGGCTTGCACCCAGATTGATGCCGGTCTGCTGGGCAATCAGTGTCGGCACCCAGGCGGCGAAGCCGTAGTAGCCGAAAGTCTGGAAGAACTGGAAGATCATCAGCATCACGGTGCGGCCGCGATAGCGCGGTTCGAAGACCTCGGCAAAGCGGCCCTTGGGCTGAATCTCTTCCACCGCATGGCTTGCGGGTACGGGCAACGCCTTGCCATCGAGGTCGGCAAGCACCTTCGCCTCGATCGATGACGTCACGGCGTCGGCCTCATCGAGCCGCCCCTGATTGATCAGCCAGCGCGGGCTTTCGGGGACAGCGCGGCGGATGAACCACACGATGAGCGCGCCGGTCGAGCCGATCAGCACCACCCATCGCCAGCCGTCAACACCAAAGGGGCTGATGGGAACCAGCAGGTAGGAGATGAAGGCCACGATCGGCACGACACAAAACTGCACAGCCTGGTTGAAGGCGAATGCGCGGCCGCGCATCGATTTCGGCACGAGCTCCGAGAGGTAGGTATCGATGGTGACCAGTTCCACGCCGATACCGATGCCGGCGATCAATCGCCACAGCGCCACGCCAAGGCCGCTGGTCTGGAAGGCCATCACCAGCGTCGCGGCGCTGTACCACAGCATCGAGTAGGTGAAGATTGTGCGTCGCCCGTACTTGTCGGCGAAGTAGCCGAAGAACAAGGTTCCGATGAACAGGCCGAAGAATGTCGCGGCAACGAACAAGGCGGGGCCAGCGAAGATGCTGACCTTCACGTTGGCGAGCAATCCAGCCTTCATCAGGCCGGGGATCACATAGGCCGTCATGAAGAGGTCGTAGAGCTCGAACATGCCGCCGAGCGAAAGCAGCGCGATCAGCCGCCATACGTTCCGCGTGGCTGGAAGTCGATCAAGGCGTGCAAGAATTGCGGCTGCGCGAGTCTGTACGGATACGTCCGTGCTCATCCCGGTTTCCCCCGTCCTTTGTTGGCCGTCGATTGCAGGATCGATCGGTTTGTTGTCAGGCCAGCATGCCCTCTTTTCGTCGGTCGTTGTAGGGGTCTGTTTTGCGACCTAGGGCGTAGACATCCGTCTCAAGCGCCGTGCGCATGGCTGATAATTTGCCGCGCTGCACAGAATCGATCGCGGCATCCAAAGCCGCAAAGCCCATTCGGAAGCGGAAAAGGTCGCGTGACGGGCCTGGGATCATTGGCTAAGACGACGAGCGGAGAACGTCATGTCGCGAAAGCCCGATAAACCAACAAGGTCCGGCGAATTGCAGCTCGGCCGCGCCGTGGAATGGCCGCACAGGCCGGAAGCGGCCCAAATTGACCGCGTCCCCAATCCACAAGGGGATACCGATTATCTGGTGCGCTTCACCGTACCTGAATTCACCTCGATCTGCCCCGTGACGGGTCAGCCGGACTTCGCGCATCTTGTGATCGACTACGCCCCCGATCGATGGCTCCTGGAATCGAAGTCGCTCAAGCTTTATGTCGCAAGCTTCCGCAATCATGGCGCCTTCCACGAGGACTGCACGGTCATGATCGGCAAGCGGATCACGGCCGAGATCAAGCCGAAATGGCTCCGCATTGGCGGCTACTGGTATCCACGCGGCGGGATTCCGATCGACGTGTTCTGGCAAGCTGGAAAGCTGCCGAAGGGGCTCTGGGTTCCGGACCAGGGCGTCGCGCCCTATCGCGGGCGAGGTTAGGCGGTTCCTTCCGGGAAAGCGCAGAATCGCTTAAGGGTTGGCGTTCGATCCAAGTTGATGCGCGCCTGATGATCCGTCGCGACGCCGAGGCGGCCGCCGAAAGTCCTGCCACCAATCCTCTTGCGACGGCGCCACCGACGCCTCTCGCGCCCTATCAGGCTGGCTTGGAACATCTCAAGGCGGGCCGGCATCTCGACGCGCAGCTTTGCTGCGAGCAGGCGTTCGCGATCGATCCCTCGCACGCCGACAGCCTGCAGCTCATGGGACTGATCGCATTGCAGACCGGGCAATACGACCATGCGGTCGAATGGCTGTCGCGCGCCATCCGGCAGGAGCCCAGGCCCGAATATCTGTCGGCGCTGGGCCTCACGCTGAAGCAGGCCGGTCGGCCCGACGACGCGCTGGCGGTCTTCGACAAGGCGGTGCAGCTCGCCCCGGACGATGCCGAGCTGTGGAAACAGCTCGCGGGCGCGCTCGTGGCGCTCAGCCGGCCCGCCGATGCGCTCGTCGTTTATCAACAGGTGCTCAAGCTCGACCCGCGTCACTTCGAGGCAGCGTATTGGAGCGGCGTGCTACTGCACCAGCTCGAGCGGTTCGAGGAGGCGCTCACCTATTTCAACCTGTGCCATCAATGGCAGGACGATCACGCGCCGACCTTGCTCTATCGCGCCCGCACGCTGCGCGCCCTGAAGCGGCATGACGAGTGCTTGCAGGACTACCAGCGCCTGCATGAGCAGACGCCCGATGATCTTCTTGTCTGCAACAATATCGGCGACGCCCTGCTCGGGCTCGATCGAACCCGGGAAGGGCTCGAATGGTTCGAGCGCGCGCTGCTTCTTCGTCCGGATCAGGTCGCGGTGCTCGCCAACAAGGGGCTGGCATTGTACCAACTGCATCGCTTCGATGAGGCGATTGCAGCCTATGCGGGCGTGAAGGCGCTCGATCCGGACGATGCAAGGAGCGCCTGGCAGCTCGCACATCTGCACCTGCAGACCGGAAATTTTGACGCCGGCTGGATCGAGCGGGAGGCGCGGTGGAAGGTTTCGGACTTCTCGCCGGACTATCCGAAATTCGCGGAGCCGAAATGGCTCGGCAACGAAGACATCAACGACAAGACCATCCTGGTCTGCACCGACGAGGGGATTGGCGACGCCGTGCAATTCGCGCGCTATGTGCCGCTGCTCGCGGCGCGCGGCGCCAACGTCGTGCTGGTCGTCCAGGGCGGCCTCTGTCCGCTCTTGTCCGGCCTGCCCGGAGTCTCGGCCTGCCTGCCGTTCGGCACGCGGCAATTCCCGCCCTTCGACATGCACTGCCCGATCATGAGCCTGCCGTTGGCGTTCGGCACTACCCTTGACACGATCCCGCCCGCTTCATACCTGCCGCCGCTTCCGTCAGAGAAGGTACAGGCCTGGAAGGCCCGGCTCGGCGCCCACGACCGGCTGCGCGTCGGCCTTGCCTGGTCGGGCAATCCCAAGCAAGGCAATGACCGGCGCCGCTCGATGCCGCTCCGGACGCTCGCGCCGCTTTTCGATTGCGATGCGACCTTCGTCAGTCTCCAGAAGGATCTTAGGGCAGACGACAAGGCATTTCTTGAGGGCCACACCGACATCATCGACTTGACCGTGGGCCTGACCGATTTCGCCGAGACGGCTGCGCTGATTGCAAGCCTCGATCTCGTGATCACCGTGTGCACCAGCATCGCGCATCTTGCCGGGACGCTCGGACGCGAGACCTGGGTGATGCTGCCCCATGTCGGCGACTGGCGCTGGCTTGCCGGGCGCGACGACAGCCCCTGGTATCCGACCGTCCGCCTGTTCCGGCAGGACGAGACGCACAGTTACGCTGCCGTCGTCGAACACGTGCGCAACGAGCTGCTCGCGCGGATTTCTACTTTCGGAGCCTAAGCCTCGACCTCTGGCCGCGCCGCCGCATCCGCAGGCACCACGATCCGATGCATCAGGACGCTTTGCCTTTGGCGATCGCGTCGAAGGCCATCAGGTGCCGCACCAATCCCTCGAACTCGCGGAGCGGCACCATGTTCGGCCCGTCGGAGGGCGCACGATCGGGATCGGGATGCGTCTCGATAAAGACGCCGGCTACGCCGACCGCAACCGCAGCGCGCGCCAGCACGGGGACGAATTCGCGCTCGCCGCCCGACGCAGTCCCCTTCCCGCCCGGCTGCTGCACCGAATGGGTGGCATCGAAGATCACAGGCGCGCCGGTGGTGCGCGCCAGTATCGGCAAGCTCCTCATGTCCGAGACCAGCGTGTTGTAGCCAAAGGACGCGCCGCGCTCGGTCACCAGCACATTGCGGTTGCCGCAGCCGGTGATCTTGGCAACGACATTGGTCATATCCCAGGGCGCAAGGAACTGTCCCTTCTTGACGTTCACGGTCTTGCCGGTTGCGGCCGCCGCCAGCAGAAGATCGGTCTGCCGGCACAGGAACGCCGGAATCTGCAAGACGTCGACAGCTTGCGCGACCTCGGCGCATTGCGCAGCTTCATGGATGTCGGTCAGCACCGGCAGACCTAGCGAGGCACGGATCTCGGCAAAGATCGGCAGCGATTGCTTCAAGCCCAAACCGCGCGCGGCTGACGCACTGGTGCGGTTGGCCTTGTCGAACGAAGTTTTGTAGACGAGCCCTATCCCGAGCCGGCCCGCGATCTCCTTCAGTGCGCTCGCGACCTCGAGCGCATGCGCCCGGCTCTCGAGCTGACACGGGCCTGCGATGATCGAAATCGGCAAATCATTGCCGAATTGGACCTGCCCGAGGGCAACGACCGGTGCGGCGGATGGGGCGGCGTTCACAAACAAAACCCTCGCTTTCGCCGCGACCATAACGAGGCAAGCCGCCGGATCAACCCCGTTTCGGAACAGCGAATGTCAGAGTTGCAGCCGGCGGCGTAGCGTGACGGTCCGTCACTTCACGGCGGAGAACGCCGTCGGCACCAGAAGCTGGCTCACGATATTGGCGACGATCTGGCCGTCCGCCTCGGTCTGCGCGCGTGCGGTGATCCATTCCTTGTCGTTCTGGAATGCGGTCCATTTCTTCTCGCGCTCGGCGAGCGACTCCCAGGCCACGAAGTAGGTCAGCTCCTGGTTGGATTCGCCGATCAGCGTGGTGAAGAAGCCGGCCTGCTTGATGCCGTGCTTCTCCCACAATTTCAGCGTGATGGTGTCAAAGCGCTTCAAAAGCGCCGGCAGGCGGCCGGGCACGCAGCGATAGACGCGCATTTCGTAGATCATGGACACTCCCTTTGCTCTTGTTCTTGCGGTTAAGGGAGCGTGTTGTCGCAACAAACCGCGTCGTCGTCAAAGGCTGACAAAAGCAGGCTACACCAGCCGGCTCTGCACCATCGCGGCCTGGATGAAGGACGCGAACAACGGATGCGGCTCGAAGGGGCGCGACTTCAGCTCGGGATGGAATTGCACCCCGATGAACCACGGATGATCCTCGTATTCGACGATCTCCGGCAACACGCCATCGGGCGACATTCCCGAAAATTTCAGCCCATGCTGCTCGAGCCGATCCTTGTACGCCGTGTTGACCTCGTAGCGGTGGCGGTGCCGCTCTGAAATCTCGGTCGCGCCGCCATAGACCTCGGACACGCGGCTGCCGCGCTTGAGGATGGCGGGATAGGCGCCGAGCCGCATGGTGCCGCCGAGATCGCCGCTCTTGGAGCGCCGTTCCAATTCGTTGCCGCGCAGCCATTCCGTCATCAAGCCCACCAGCGGCTCCTTCGTCGGCCCGAACTCGGTGGAATTGGCCTTCTCGATGCCGACGAGATTGCGCGCGGCTTCGATCACCGCCATCTGCATGCCGAAGCAGATGCCGAAATACGGCACGTTGCGCTCGCGCGCAAACTGCGCCGCCTTGATCTTGCCCTCCGCGCCGCGCTGGCCGAAGCCGCCCGGCACCAGGATGCCGTTGACGTGCTCCAGGAACGGCGTCGGGTCTTCGCGTTCGAACACCTCGCTCTCGATCCAGTCGAGGTCGACCTTGACCTTGTTGGCGATGCCGCCGTGGGACAGCGCCTCGATCAGCGACTTGTAGGCGTCCTTGAGCCCCGTGTACTTGCCGACCACCGCGATGGTGACGGCGCCTTCCGGATTGCGGATGCGCTCGTTGATGACGCGCCAGCGATCGAGATCGGGCGCGGCGCTCGCGAGCCCGAAGGCCGCGAGGACCTCGGTGTCGAGCCCGGCCGCATGATAGGCCTCGGGGACCGCATAGATG
>NZ_DATGFH010000166.1:0-10421 GCF_035309285.1 Bradyrhizobium sp.
CCTGCGCAAAGCCGCCGCCAGAACCGTCGAGACCCTCGAAACCGCCATTGCCGACGCTTCACGTGCGTACTCGCCAAACGAATGCACCAACTACTTCAATGCCGCGGGGTACGGTTCAACTTGATCAGATTCTGCTCTAGCTTCGGTTGCAAAGCGCGTGTGGCTCAAAAGCCAGCGTTCTCGGCTTTTCCCGTGTCTTGGCCACATTTGCCCCTAAATTTTTCTTTCACGAATCAGCGCGGTGATTCATTTTTGGCATCTGGGGTCAATCTGGAGGCCAAGGGTATGAACGTTATTGTTTTCGCATCACGAAAGGGTGGTTCAGGAAAGAGTACCCTGGCCGCCCATCTCGCGGCGCAGATCAAGGCGACCAAGCCGTGTCTGCTCGTCGACGCCGATCCGCAGGGCTCACTGACACTGTGGCACAAGCTGCGCGGCACCAACGAGCCGCCGATCAAGACTGCAGTCAACTCCGTCAGCGGCATTCTCGCAGCGGCCAAGCGCGACGGGATGGAGTGGGTCTTGATCGACACGCCGCCGAACCTGTCGGCCGTCGTCGACGACGCCATCAAGAACGCCACCATGGTCATCATTCCGGCGCGGCCCGGCGTGTTCGACGTCAACGCGGTGCAGGAGACGATTCAGATGTGCCGCTCGGCGCGCAAGCCTTATGCGGTGGTGCTGAACGGCGCGCCGGCGCGCAGGGACGATGCCGAAAGCCCGATCGTCACCATCGCCCGCGAAGCGCTCGCCAAATTCCGCGCACCGGTGTGGGGTGGCCAGATCACCAACCGCGCCGATCTGTTGATGGCGCTGGGGCAGGGCGAAGGCGCACGCGAATATTATGCGGAAGGGCGCGCGGCAGCCGAGATCGGCAGGCTTTGGGCCGCGATCGAACGCTCCGTCAAGGCGATCCGCGGAACCGCGTCGTCGAGCGGCGCAATGCACAAGCAGGCGGCGTGATTTTTCACACCGCCTTTTTTAATGCCCGGAGAACGCGCGGGTCCCGCGCGTTTTTGCTTGATCTCTTTAAGCCACCATCAGCATGTAGAACACGATCACCGGCGACAGGCACAGGATCACGCTCCAGATCCCGAGTGCCCAGAGAATGTCCTCGGTGGTGAAGCCTTTCTGTTCAACGACCAATTCTTGTTCGTTATTCACGACGCCCCCGCGCTTTTTTAAAGTTATGGGGACGCGTGATACGCGAAAGCTCTTAAAATCCTGGTCGCGCTTTCGGTCGGATTTGACCACAGGTGCTACCACGGATTAACCACCGCGGTAGCGCTGCAGATCATCTCGTCAGGCGAACAGCACGTGGATGGCGACGACCGGCACGAAGCCGATCATCACCGCCCAGAAGCCGAACGCCGCAACGACGGCAAAATCCTGCGCGGTTTCGCGCATGACCGCTTTGGCCTGAACGCTCATGGTTTCCCCCCAGTCCCTTTTATTGGTTGGTGCGGAAATCCATACGCCTCCCGTCTTAAGGCATGCGCCGATCCAAAGCGTCAAATTGACGGGGCGCCTTCACTCAGCATTAACCAGGCGAAGCTCCGGCCGCACCGGTGATCGCCTTGCGATCTCGCGATCAAGCCATGTCGCGAGCTCGGCGCTCACCTCCACCATCGGCGAGCGGACTTCGGCGGAGGCAATCAGCCCGGTCTGCTTGAGCCAGTACTTGGCGGGAGCCGGGCTCGGCTCGGCGAACAAGAGCCGCGTCAGCTCGGCAACGTCTTGCCAGCACGCGGACGCGCCGTCGCGGTCGCCGGCCTTCAGCCGCGTCTGCACGCGCGCGAAAGCTTCGGTTTCGACATGAGCCGCCAGCAGGATGGCGCCGTCGGCGCCGTCGCAGAGCGCGTCGATATAGTCGGCGTCCTCGCCGGTCAGCACGCGAAAGCCCTCGGGCCGTCGCCTGATGAGGTCGATCGACTGCGCGCGGTCGGCCGAGCAGTCCTTCATGCCCACGATGCTCGGATGCTGGGCAAGACGCAGCAGCGTGTCGGTGGTGATGTTGACCGAGGTCCGGTACGGAATGTTGTAGAGTACGATCGGCCAGGAGGCGTGATCGGCGAGCGCCGTGAAATGGGCGAGCAGCCCGCGCTGCGACGGCCGGAGGTAATAGGGCGCCGAGATCAGATAGCCGTCGATCGGCCACGCCGCGGTCTCGTCCAGCATCTCCTGCATCTTTTGCGTAGAGGCGCCGGCAAGCCCGAGGCAGATCGGCAGGATGCGCGGCAGCGCTGCAAGCTCGGAGCGCACGGCGGTGACGAGATGCTCCATCTCGTCGGTCGCAAGCATCAAGCCTTCGCCTGAGGTCGCGCCCAGAATGAATCCGTCGATCGGTCCATTGGCATAGTGCCGCACCAGACGCCGCAGCGATACTTCATCAAGCGCACCATCGCGAAACGGTGTCACCAGCGGCAGCCACAGGCCCCGCAAGCAATCTCTCAGTTCGTTCATGTCTCCATCTCCTTTTCTTCGGGTTGAACCGCCGGAGATGGGAAACAAAAAACCCCGCATCTCAGGCGGGGTCTCGGATCGGTGGAAGCGTAATGGTTTCTAACGCGCGCGCCGATCTGCAGGCCCCGGACGGGGGTCTTTTTTCGACGACAGGGCGGCGCACGAAAGCGTGATCATGCGTGCATGATGATTGCTGCCGCCAATTCTGTCAACGGCGCGAAAAACGACAAAAGCCGTGACACACGTATCACGGGAGCGCGAAAAAAAAGCCGGACCCGAAAGGGCCCGGCTTAGGTATTGGCCACGTGAGGCCGACACAATCACCTTCCAAGAGGGATTACTGAGTTCTCGCGCCACTGGAGGAGGGGGACAAATGCGCAACGCGAATGCTCAGCGTGCTGTCATTATGGTCCCGCGCTGCGTCATACGGCAACCGGGGTCGCCGCATGTCAGTCATGCGCAAAAAACCGGAGTGATGCCGCCTGCTGACAGGCCTTCAGATCGCCGGCTTCAGGACGGCCAGCGCTGCGCCTTGCTCACCACGAAATCGCGGAACACCTGGACGCGCGCCACGGTTTTCAGCTCTTCCGGATAGACGAAATAGGTGTCGAGCTGGATCGAGTCGGACTCGCCAAACAGTTGCACGAGACGGGTGTTTTCCTCGACCAGGTAATCGGGCAGCGACGCGATGCCGAGTCCCTGCTGGCAGGCGCGCACGAGTCCCAGGATGTCGTTGACCTTGAAATAGGGTTCGCGCGGGCCGCTTCCGTTGCGGCCGGCCTCGACCAGCCAGCTCCGATTCGCCAAATGCGCCGGCACCTGCGAATCGCTCAGCATGATGATGCGATGCGAGTCGAGGTCGTCGAGCGTGCGCGGTGTGCCGAAGCGCTTGATGTATTCGGGCGAGCAATAGGCATGAAAGCCCATCGCGAACAGCTTGCGCTGGATCAGGTCAGGCTGCGTCGGCTTGCGGGTGCGGATCGCGACGTCGGCCTCGCGCATCGAGAGGTCAAGCTCCTCATCGGTGACGATCAGCGAGATGCGGATATCGGGATAGAGCGCGGTGAACTCGCTAAGCCGCGGGATCAGCCAGTTGATGCCGATGCCCTTCGTGGTGTTGACCTTGAGATCGCCGCTCGGCCGCTCGCGGCTGTCGGTGAGCTTGGCGCGCGCCGCCTGCAACTGCATGAACACGTCATGCGCGGTGCGGAACAAGAGGTCGCCCTGCTCGGTGAGGATCAGGCCGCGGGCGTGGCGGTGAAACAGCGATACCGACAATTCCTGCTCGAGCGCGGAGACCTGGCGCGAGACTGCCGACTGTGAAAGTCCAAGCTGCTCGCCGGCATGCGTGAAGCTGCCCGCTTCTGCCGCTGCGTGAAAGACCTTCAGCTTGTCCCAATCCATATCCGTAAATCCGTCGCGAGTTCTAGGCATGTGTGCTCGGTTACTCCGCTGCTGCGCGCTCGCTCGCGCGCAGCGCTAGAAAACGTTCGGCTTCGAGGGCTGCCATGCAACCCAGCCCGGCGGCGGTGACCGCCTGGCGGTAGATATCGTCGGCGACGTCGCCGGCGGCGAACAGGCCCGGCACGGAGGTCGCCGTTGAGTTCGGCGCCACCTCGACATAGCCGGAGGGTTTGAGCTTGACCTGGCCGGCCACAAGCTCGGTCGCCGGCGCATGCCCGATTGCGATGAAGACGCCGTCGGCGGCAAGCCGCGTCAGCGCGCCGGTCTTGACGTTCTTCAGCCTGACATGGGTGACCTTGGCCGGAGACTTTTCGCCGCCGATCTCGTCGATGACGCTGTCCCAGATCACCTTGATCTTGGGATTTTTGAACAGCCGATCCTGCAGGATGCGTTCGGCGCGGAAATGATCGCGCCGGTGCACCAGCGTCACCTTCGAGGCGAAGTTGGTGAGGAACAGCGCTTCCTCGACCGCGGTGTTGCCGCCGCCCACCACCACGACGTCCTTGCCGCGGTAGAAGAAGCCGTCGCAGGTCGCGCAGGCCGAGACGCCAAAGCCCTTGAAGGTTTCCTCGGAGGGAAGGCCGAGCCAGCGCGCCTGCGCGCCGGTGGCGAGAACCACGGTGTCGGCAAGATAGATGTCGCCGGAGTCGCAGGTCAGGCGGAACGGCCGCTGCGACAGTTCGAGCCTGGTGACGAGGTCGGTGACGATCTTGGTGCCGACATGGGCGGCCTGTTTCTCCATCTGCTCCATCAGCCAGGGACCCTGGATGACGGCTGCGAAGCCGGGATAGTTCTCGACGTCGGTCGTGATGGTGAGCTGCCCCCCGGGCTGGATGCCCTGGATCAGGATCGGCTCGAGCATGGCGCGCGCGGCGTAGATCGCCGCTGTGTAGCCCGCCGGTCCCGAACCGATGATAACGACCTTGGCATGCGTGGGAGCGGGCATGGGCAGATGTCTCACGTAGAGGGAGTCAAACCAACACCCCCGCAGAAACTGCCCGGAAAGGCATCGCGGCGGTGCCGAAAGTGTCAAATCCAAGTCTAAGGTATGTGGCGAGCCATGCAAGAATTGCAATTCACTTCGGCGAATTTTCCCCGCCGAGCCGCGGAAAATGGCGCGCTGCACGCGTAATAAAATTGCGCAAGCCCGTTGGGCTGAGCTAAGAGAGTTGCCGGCGAGGGCAGCGACGCCCGAAAGCCGCAGGGAACCCGAATTCACGTGTCGAAGAATCTAGACGAGATCGACCTCAAGATCCTGGGCGAGATCCAGGCCGACGGCCGAATCACCAATGTGGAACTCGCCAGGCGGGTGGGCATTTCACCGCCGCCGTGCCTGCGCCGGGTACGCTCGCTGGAGGAAGAGGGATACATCCAGGGTTACCGCGGATTGCTCGATCCGCGCCGGCTCGGCTTCGATGTCACGGTGTTCGCCTCGGTGCATCTGTCGAGCCAGGCGGATGCGGACCTGCGCGCGTTCGAGGCGTTCGTGCGCAAGGAGCCCTTGGTGCGCGAATGCTGGATGCTCTCGGGCGAGGTCGACTTCATCCTGAAATGCGTCGCGCCCGACATGGCAACGTTCCAGGATTTCGTCACGCATCTCACCGCTGCGCCGCACGTGCGCAACGTGCGGACATCGCTTGTACTGCACAATTCCAAATACGAAGCCGCGGTGCCGCTGGAAGTGAAGGGGCGGAGCTAGGGCGCGCGTGGGTTAAGACCCCAGTCAAGGCCCCAAACGTCGTCCGCGAAGGCGGCTGTTCGGTCAACTATTTGATCGGCCGGGAGTTCTGAAAGCGGAGTCAGCTTTTCTGCCGAGCATCGCGTCCAGGCTGATCGAGCCACCTCCCGCTGTCGCGAGGTAGAGGCAGCCGAAGCAGAGCATGATTTCCAATCCGCCGTTGTTGATCGCCGGATAGAAGCTGCGCGGAAAACTCTCGATGAAATAGGCGAAAGCCATCTCGCCGGAAAGAATGAATGCGGCCGGACGTGTCAGCAGGCCAAGCACCAGCAGACTGCCGAAGACGAGCTCGATCATGCCGGCGAAACCCCATAGCGACAGCGGCGTGACATTCTCCAGGTATCTGACGGGCGGGAACTTGAACAGCTTGGCGATGGCGAAGTGAAGGAATATCAGCCCGACAATGAAACGGAACAGGCTGAGGACGACCGGCCGCCATCTCGAAAGCGCTTCATCCATGGTCAATCCTCCCGCTTGTGATCGTCGTCAGCTTAACGCCTGATCTCCTACATGATAATGACCCTCCTGGAATGGAATCATTCCGGGAGGGCTATTGCGAGGCGACATATGCACGGAAGCCCGTTGATGCGTGGTCCGTGTGTGGCGGTCAGGCTGCCTTGCCTTGCCGCAGCGCATCGAGGCTCCAGGGGCCCGCGCCGGCAAAGACGAAATAGAGGAAGATGAAGCAATAGACCGCGGCAAGCTCGCCGCCATTGACCACCGGATAGAATCCCTGCGGCGCATGCACCATGAAGTAGGCGACTGCGGTGAAACCGGAGAGGATGAAGGCGACCGGCCGCGTGAACAGGCCGAGGACGAACAGCAAGCCGCCGATCAGCTCGATCAACCCGCCGGCGCCGGCGAGCGTATCGAGCTGGACATGGGCAAACGCGGGAACGGCGGGAAAGCCGAGGATCTTGCCGGTGCCGTGCTCAAGCAGGCTCAGGCCGATGTAGATGCGAACGATGCTCTGAATGCTCTGCACGACGCGCGGTGAGGAGAGAACGGAGTCCATGGTTGTTCCTGATAGTTATGAACCATAATCATCTCACGGCGCATACATTGCGCCGCTTGACGTTCCAACTCACAATCTCCGCGTGCCACCTCACGAACACGTTATTTTGAGAATCTAAAGAGAAAAGCCGCGCTCGAGGCGCGGCTTCTCTCTGAGGATGCCGAGATTGGTGACTCAGCGCCACTCGACCTTGGTGACCTCGTAGGCCTTCCCGCCGCCGGGTGTATTGACCTCGACGGAGGCGCCCTTCTTCTTGCCGATCAGTGCGCGTGCGAGCGGCGAGGTGATCGAGATCTTGCCTTTCTTGGCGTCGGCCTCGACCTCGCCGACGATCTGGTACACCGCCTTCTTCTCGGTGTCCTCGTCGACCAGCGTCACGGTTGCGCCGAACTTGATGGTGTCGCCGGAGAGCTTTGAGATGTCGATCACGTCGGCCCGCGCGAGCTTGTCCTCGAGCTCGGCGATGCGGCCTTCATTGTGGGACTGCTCTTCCTTGGCGGCATGATATTCCGCGTTTTCCGAAAGGTCGCCATGCGAACGCGCTTCGGCGATGTGTTCGATAATGCGCGGGCGATCCACCGACTGGCGATGCTTCAATTCATCCGTCAGCGCGGCATAGCCGATCGAAGTCATCGGAACCTTTTCCATCATCTTTCTAGTCCTTCAATCGCGCGGGACCTGACGGCACGCGCGAGGCGCTTGGCAGTTCAGGCTTTCGTGGGCCGTCGAGCAAAGCCCTTCGGCTCATTGAATCCGGGCCCATATACGAAGGGCCGGGACAACATTCATACGGAGCGGTGAGTTCCTGGCCTGGAGGCTTTGTTGCCGATCGTTTGGCCTGCGCGTTCCGCCGGCCAGTGATCAGCTTTCGGCAAAGTAACTCTGCAATGTGCGGACCTCAAGGTCTCCGCCGAGATAGGCGCGGATGCCCTGGGCGGCCGCCACGGCACCCGAAAGAGTGGTGTAATATGGCACTTTATGCAAGAGGGCCGCGCGCCGCAGCGAGCGGCTGTCGGCCAGCGCCTGCGGCCCCTCCGTCGTATTGAAAACGAGCTGGATATCGCCGTTTGTGATGGCGTCCACGATGTGTGGCCGCCCTTCCAGCACCTTGTTTACTTTTTCGGCAGGCACGCCGTGCTCGGTCAGGAAACGCTGCGTGCCGGATGTCGCCATCACCTTGAAGCCGAGCGAATTCAAAAGCCGTACCGCGTCCTCGACGCGGGCCTTGTCGATCTCGCGCACGGAGACGAATACCGTGCCCTTGCGCGGCACGCGGGTGCCGCCGCCAAGCTGGCTCTTGGCGAAGGCCATTTCGAACGAGCTGTCGATGCCCATCACCTCGCCGGTCGAGCGCATCTCCGGTCCCAGCACCGTGTCGACGCCGGGGAAGCGCGCGAATGGAAACACGGATTCCTTGACGCCGACGTGCTTGAGCGCACGCTTCTTCAACTTGAAGTCGGCGAGCTTCTCGCCCGCCATGATGCGGGCCGCTATCTTCGCCACCGGCGTACCGATCACCTTGGCCACGAACGGCACCGTGCGCGAGGCGCGCGGGTTGACCTCGAGCACGTAGATCTCGCCATCCTTGATGGCGTATTGCACGTTCATCAGCCCGACCACGTCGAGGCCGCGCGCGAGCTCGCGGGTCTGCCGCTCCAGCTCCTCGATCATCTTCGCATCGAGCGAATGTGGTGGCAGCGAGCAGGCGGAGTCGCCGGAGTGAATGCCGGCTTCCTCGATATGCTCCATGATACCGACGATGAAGGTGTCCTTGCCGTCGGAGAGGCAATCGACATCGATCTCGGTGGCGTCGGACAGATAGCGGTCGAACAGCAGCGGATTCTTGCCGAGCACCGTGTTGATCTGTCCGGTCTTGTCGTTCGGATAACGCGCTTTCACGTCCGCCGGCACCAGCTCGGGCAGGGTGCCGAGCAGGTAGTCGGAGAGCTGGGTCTCCTCGCGGATGATCTGCATGGCGCGGCCGCCGAGCACGTAGGACGGGCGCACCACCAGCGGCAACCCAAGATCGGCGGCGACGAGCCGCGCCTGCTCCACCGAATAGGCGATGCCGTTCTTGGGCTGCTTCAAGTGCAGCTTGTCGAGCACGCGCTTGAAGCGGTCGCGGTCTTCGGCAAGGTCGATCGCGTCCGGTGCGGTACCGAGGATCGGCACGTTGGCTGCTTCGAGCGGATGCGCGAGCTTCAGCGGGGTCTGGCCGCCGAACTGCACGATCACGCCGATGAGTTGTCCGTTCCTGCGCTCGGTGTCGACGATTTCGAGCACGTCCTCGGCCGTCAGCGGCTCGAAATACAGGCGATCCGCGGTGTCGTAATCGGTCGACACCGTTTCCGGATTGCAGTTGATCATGATGGTCTCATAGCCCGCTTCGTCCAGCGCAAAGCAGGCATGGCAGCAGCAATAGTCGAACTCGATGCCCTGGCCGATCCGGTTCGGGCCGCCGCCCAAGATGATGACCTTCTTCTTGTCCGACGGCGCGCTTTCGTCGGCGAGGGTGCCCGCGAACGGCGCCTCATAGCTCGAATACATGTAGGCGGTGGGGGAAGCGAACTCCGCCGCGCAGGTGTCGATGCGCTTGAACACCGGGCGCACCCCGAGCGCGTGGCGCCCGGCGGTAACCTCGGCTTCAGTCGTTTCCGAAAGTACCGCAAGCCGCGCATCGGAGAAGCCCATGGCCTTGAGCCGCCGCATGCCGAAGGCGTTGGTCGGCAAGCCGTTCTTGCGAACCTTCTCCTCCATCTCGACGATGCCGCGCATCTCGGCAAGGAACCAGGGATCGATCTTGCAGGAGTTGAAGATGTCTTCGTCCGACCAGCCGAGCCGCATCGCCTGCGCGATCTGCAGGATGCGGTTCGGCGTCGGCGTGCCGAGCGCTGCGCGGATCGCGTTCTTGTCGTCGCCGTGGCCAAGCCCCTCGATGTCGATCTCATCGAGGCCGGTCAGCCCGGTCTCGAGCCCGCGCAGCGCCTTCTGGAGGCTCTCCTGGAAGGTACGGCCGATCGCCATCACCTCGCCGACGGACTTCATCGAAGTAGTGAGCGTGGTCGCGGCGCCCGGGAACTTCTCGAAGGCAAAGCGCGGGATTTTCGTGACGACGTAGTCGATCGTCGGCTCGAACGAAGCCGGCGTCGCGCCGCCTGTGATGTCGTTGGCGATCTCGTCGAGCGTGTAGCCGACCGCGAGTTTCGCCGCGACTTTCGCGATCGGAAAGCCGGTGGCTTTGGAGGCGAGCGCGGACGAGCGCGACACGCGCGGGTTCATCTCGATGACCAGCAGCCGCCCGTCGCTCGGGCTGACCGCGAACTGCACGTTCGAGCCGCCAGTGTCGACGCCGATCTTGCGCAGCACGGCGATCGAGGCATCGCGCATGCGCTGGTATTCCTTGTCGGTGAGGGTGAGCGCCGGAGCGATGGTGATCGAGTCGCCGGTATGCACGCCCATCGGGTCGAGGTTCTCGATCGAGCAGATGATGATGCAGTTGTCCTTGTGGTCGCGCACCACCTCCATCTCGAACTCTTTCCAGCCGATCACCGACTCCTCGAGCAGCACCTCGCCGGTCGGCGAAGCATCGAGCCCGCGGGCGACGATGTCCTCGAGCTCCTCGCGGTTGTAGGCGATGCCACCGCCGCTGCCGCCGAGCGTGAACGACGGCCGCACCACCACCGGATAGCCGATCTCGGCGGCGATCGCCAGCGCTTCATCGAGACTGCGGGCGATCTGCGA
>NZ_DATGFH010000167.1:0-167370 GCF_035309285.1 Bradyrhizobium sp.
ATCTTCGAAAACCCCGTGAAAGCCCATGCGAACGGATATCTGCGGGATGCCTGAGTCAAAAGAAGGAATCAGCTCAGCAGCGCAACCGGCGCAAGCGCAAGCCCGCCAGCGCCGCGAGCAACGCCGGCACGACGAAGCTTGCGGGCACGAACGAGGCGGCGCGAAGCATGCCGTCATCTGCGGTCGCGCCCGATAGACCGCAGGCATTGCCAATCAAGCCAGCAACCGCGGCGCCAAGCGCGAAGCCGGTTTGCTGAATCGTCGGCACTGACGAGGCCGCAACGATCTCGTTGCCAATCCTTGCGCCCTGCATGATGCGGTGCGCGACGAAGGGCCAGCATTGGCCGATGCCGGCGCCCAGCAAGGCGATGGAGGGAATCAGCAGCCATAAAGTGGCGTGCGGTGTCAGGGCCGCGATCGCGATCAGGCCGAGGCCCATGATCAGCGGGCCTGTCAGCATCAGCCGCTCCGGCCAGGGCGTAGCGATCCCAGCCGTTGCAATGGAAGCGGTTGACCACGCCAGCGAGGCACTCGCGACCGCAAAGCCCGCAGCAAGCGGATCGAGGCCATGCAGCTCCTGCAGGAAGATCGGCACGTAGACCTGGAGCGGAGCGAAGCTGATGCAAAGCATCAGAGCCAGCCACGATCCGACGCCCGTCTGCGTCCACCAGGAGAACGCGTCTCTGGGCAATAGCGGAGCCTTTGCCGAACGATTGAGCCGCAGCATCAGCGCGAGACAGGCGATGGCGGCGCCGATCAGCCCCAGTTTGAGGAGCGCCGATGCGACCACCGACGCAAAGGACGTCGCGGCGATGGCGAGGCAGATCAGCGCGACGCGTCCGAACGGCACGCGCGGAGCCGGACCGCGAGAAGCCGCCTCGACTGCGGGCAGGGTCAAGAAGGCGGCTATCGCCAGCGCGCCGGCAGCGGCCGCGGAAGCAAGGAAAGCATGACGCCAACTGCCGAAATGGGCGAACAATCCGCCAACCAGCGGCCCCAACAGGACCGATACGCTCCAGCTCGTGGACATCATTGCGATGGTCCGGGGCCAGACCTGCTCCGGAAAGGTCCGGCGTATCAGCACATAAGCAACTGCCGCCTCCAGCCCGCCGCCAAATCCCTGCAGGAGCCGGCCTGCCACGATCCAGCCCATCGCAGGAGCTTGCGAGCAGATCAGCGCGGCGAGACCGAACGTCGTCACCCCGATGCAATAGACGGTCCGCGCGCCGGCCGCCGACGCCAGCATGCCGGCACAACTTGCGGCGACGATCGAGGAGGCGAGATAGGCCGTCGTCGGCCAGCTCAGCATGGTGACCCCGCCCAGCTCGCCGACGATGGATGGCAGCACGGTCGCCAGCATCAGTACATTCATCGACTGCAGCAGCACGCCGCCGAGCAGCACCGCAAGCGTCGGAAGCCATTCCCGCCTGAGCAGCGATGACCATCCCGGAGGGATCGCGCCCTGTTCCACCTGAGCAACCTCCCTCCGGTTCAAGCGCCGCATTTGCCGGCGATCCACATTCTGGCAGGCGCCCGTCGCTGTGCCTATCGCGTCGTCGCACCGACAAACGGTCGCGAACCGGAGGCTCCCGGTCGGTGGCTGAAGAGCACGCGAAAGCGCGAAAAACGGCAATCCGGAACGGGCCTGACGTTGCGCTCTGCCGCGTCAAATGAGCGCGGTTCGGCGAAAGCGGAACCAATGCGCCAAACCCGTCCATTGAGGTGTCATCTGCTCCGCCTAATATATTGAAGCGGCGCGTCTTTATTCCCACTTAACGAATTCCACTCAGGCTCAAAACGCGCTACCACGTCCACCCCGGGAACATGCCTGGCGGTCGCGAACGCTTTAAACGGGGCACTCGATGCTGGAAGCCATACGCAGAGCAATCTTGGTTCTGCGCCAGAAGCAAATCCTGCACCGGATGGGAGTTGCCATCAGCGTCACCGTGATCGGGATCGCCTGCTATGTGCTGTTTCACATCCTTCGCGGCATCGACGTCTTCGAGGTGCTGGAAGCCATCAAGAGCACCGAGACGCACCAGATCGCGCTTGCCGCGCTGTTCGTAGCCGCCGGCTATTTCACCCTGACATTCTATGACTGGTTCGCGGTGCGCGCGATCGGCCACGGCGAGCTGGCCTACCGCGTCAACGCGTTCGCCGCCTTTACCTCCTATTCGATCGGTCACAATGTCGGCGCCAGCGTTTTCACCGGCGGCGCGGTGCGCTACCGCATCTATTCCGCCTATGGGCTGAACGCGATCGACGTCGCAAAAATCTGCTTTCTTGCCGGTCTTACCTTCTGGCTCGGCAACGCCGCTGTACTGGGGCTCGGGATCACCGTTCACCCTGAGGCCGCCGCCTGGATCGACCAGCTTCCTGTCTGGCTCAACCGTCTGCTTGCGATCGCAATCATCCTGGCGCTGGTGGGCTATGTGATCTGGGTCTCGGCGGAGCCGCGTCATGTCGGCCGCGGTCCCTGGACCGTCGAGCTGCCGGGCGGCGCGCTGACGCTGTTGCAGATTGCGATCGGCATCGTCGACCTCGGCTTTTGCGCGCTTGCCATGTACGTGCTGGTGCCGGACGAGCCCAATCTCGGCTTTGTCGTGGTCGCCGTGATCTTCGTCTCGGCGACGCTGCTCGGCTTTGCGAGCCACTCCCCCGGCGGGCTCGGGGTGTTCGATGCCGCCATGCTGGTCGGCCTCTGGCAAATGGACCGCGAGGAGCTGCTCGCCGGCATGCTGCTGTTCCGCCTCCTGTATTATATTGTTCCCTTTGTCATATCTGTAATCTTGCTGACGTTTCGGGAAGTTATCCTCGGCGCCCGGTCGAAGCGCCTGCACCAGGCAGCGCTCGGGCTGGAAGCAGGTCCGGCGCGCGAAGCCGCCTATGTGCGAGAGCGCGGAGATACGGGCGCCTGACAAGACTTGAGACCGAAGAGGTTTGGGACCGAACCAGGGACGCTGCCGAGATGGCTGTAGAAGCTCCTTCATCGTCATCTTCGTTCTTTTCGCCGTGGCCGGACCGGTTGCGGCACTCCGCCTTCATTTTGGCGGTGGCCGCGGTCGCGCTCGCGGTGCTGGTTGTGTCCCAGGAATTGACGCCGTTGCGCGCCGCCGTGGTGTTTGTCTGCCTTGCCGCCGCCGCGCTGGTCCCCTGGCGCCTCAGTACGGAGGCTGCCTCGCGCGACGATGTCCGCGGTGCCAATCCGGTTGAAACGGCGGCAGTGAGCGCCGTCGTCGCCGGCATGCCGGATCCCGCGGTGCTGCTTGACCGCGCCGGCCGCGTTGTCCATCTCAATGCCGAAGCAGCGCAGCTTGCGCCGGCGCTGCGCAAGAACGAGCTCGCGCAATTTGCGCTGCGCTCGCCCGAGATCATCACCGCCCTGCGCGAGGCGATCGCAACAGGCGAGCCGCGCCGCGCCACCTATCTCGATCACGTTCCGGTCGACCGCTGGATGGAACTGATCATCACGCCGGTGCCGGTGCCGAGCGCCTTCGGCGGCAGCGAGAAATGCATGCTGATGACCTTCCACGACCAGACGCCGCTGCGCCGGGTCGAGGAAATGCGCGCCGACTTCGTCGCCAATGCGAGCCACGAATTGCGCACGCCGCTCGCCGCGCTGTCCGGCTTCATCGACACCCTGCAGGGCCCGGCCAAGGACGATGCCAAGGCGCGCGAGCGCTTTCTCACCATCATGCACGCGCAGGCCACGCGCATGGCGCGCCTGATCGACGATCTGTTGTCGCTGTCACGGGTCGAATTGTCGGCCCATGTGCGGCCCGACACCTCGATCGACATCGTTCCCATCATTCGCCAGGTCGCCGACGGGCTCGAGCCGCTTGCGCGCGAGCGCGGCGTGGTTGTCGAGATCGACCTGCCGGAGCGACCGGTCGCGATCGCCGGCGACCGCGAGGAGCTGCTCCGCCTGTTCGAGAATCTGATCGAGAACGCGCTGAAATACGGCGCCTCCGGCGGCAGGGTGATCGTCTCCCTGACCTCAACCATGACCAGCGAGGGCGCGCCCGAGATCCGTGTCATGGTGCGCGATTTCGGCCCCGGGATTGCGCCGGAACATTTGCCGCGGCTGACCGAGCGCTTCTATCGGGTGGACGTCGGCGACAGCCGCTCGCAGGGTGGAACCGGGCTCGGATTATCGCTGGTGAAACATATCCTTAACCGTCACCGCGGCCGGCTTTTGATCGAAAGCGTGCCCGAGCATGGCGCGACCTTCACCGCCTGCTTTCCCCAGCCAAAAGCCGCCCTTTTGGCCTAAACTATAGTCGAATCAATACATTAGTACTGTCATCCGACTGTCATCCAACCTTCGTAAAAGGAAAACCGACCGCTCCTAAACGGACCGGCGTGGGCGCGATCGGGCGTAAACGACGCTTCGCCCACCAGATGGAGATCAAGATGAAATTCGTTAAGGCAATCGTGGCTGCCGGTCTGGTAGCCGTGGCGACGCCGGCTTTCGCAGCGGACATCACGGGCGCGGGCTCGACCTTTATTTTCCCCGTCCTGTCCAAGTGGGCCGACTCCTACAAGAAGGATTCGGGCAACGGCGTGAACTACCAGTCGATCGGTTCTGGCGCCGGCATCAAGCAGATCCAGGCCAAGACCGTGACCTTCGGTGCGACGGACGCGCCGCTCAAGGTCGACCAGCTCCAGAAGGACGGCCTCGCTCAATGGCCGATGATCATGGGCGCGATCGTGCCGGTGGTGAACATCGACGGCGTGAAGGCCGGCGATATGGTGCTGGACGGTCCGACGCTCGCCGAGATCTATCTCGGCAAGATCAACAAGTGGGATGATCCCGCGATCAAGAAGCTCAATCCGAACGTGAAGCTCCCCTCGGCTGCGATCTCGGTCGTGCATCGCGCCGACGCTTCGGGCACCTCCTTCAACTTTACCGACTATCTCTCCAAGGTCAGCGCCGACTGGAAGAGCAAGGTCGGTAGGGGAACCGCCGTCGAGTGGCCGGTCGGCGTCGGCGCCAAGGGCAACGAAGGCGTTTCCGGCAACATCGCCCAGGCCAAGAACTCGATCGGCTATGTCGAGTACGCCTATGCCAAGCAGAACAAGCTGCCCTACACCGCGCTCATCAACAAGGCCGGCAAGACCATTCAGCCGACCAACGAAGCGTTCCAGGCGGCCGCTTCGAACGCTGACTGGACTCATGCGCCCGGCTACTACCTGATCCTCACCGACCAGCCCGGCGACAAGTCCTGGCCGATCGTCGCCTCGACCTTCATCCTGATGCACAAGGACTCGGTCGACAAGGCGGCGTCGCAGGAAGCACTCAAGTTCTTCAAGTTCGCCTTCGAGAAAGGCAGCAAGAGCGCCGAGGATCTCGACTACATCCCGATGCCCGACAACGTCGTCAAGCTGATCGAGAAAACCTGGTCGGCGGACATCAAGAGCTGAGCTCTTCTGTGACCGACGAAAACTCGACCTTCCCCCGAACCGGGGGAAGGTCTCGGACTTAACCTTGGGAAGCAGCTCGTTGAGTTGATTGATTCCACGACTCCGGGCATGCGGCTTCCTGGAAGCGCAAGCCGGCGTGCCGGGCCTCCCGCCGATAACAGGGAGGATAACCAGAAAGCGGGCTCACCGAACGCGGCCCGGATAGCGTAAGCCAGGGTAGACAGGGGATTGGCGTGGCAGACATGGCCGTTGAGACCAACGCGGGCGAAATGCTCGAAGCCGCCGGACCTTATGATCGCGCCAAGGCGCTGAGCGCGTTCAAGGCCGGTGACGTCACCTTCTACTGGATCACCCGCCTCTCGGCGATCTCGGTGCTGCTGATCCTCGGCGGCATCATCATCTCGCTGATCATCGGCGCATGGCCGGCGATGAAGGAATTCGGCTTTGCATTCCTGTGGACGGAGCGCTGGGCGCCCGAGGCCGATCCGCCGGTGCTCGGCGCGCTCGGCCCCGTCTATGGCACGCTGGTCACCTCCTTCATTGCGATGCTGATCGCGATCCCCGTCGGGCTCGGGGTGGCGATTTTCCTCACGGAGCTTTGTCCGCAATGGCTGCGGCGGCCGATCGGGATTGCGATCGAACTCCTCGCCGGCATCCCCTCCATCATCTACGGTATGTGGGGCTTCTTCGTGCTGGGTCCGTTCCTGGCCTATACGTTCCAGCCGTTCATGATCGGTCTGTTCGCCGACGTGCCCGGGCTCAACGTGGTGTTCGCGGGTCCGCCCTCCTATCTCAGCCTGTTCAACGCCTCGCTGATTCTCGCGATCATGGTGTTGCCCTTCATCACCGCGATCTCGGTCGACGTGTTCAAGACCGTGCCGCCGGTCTTGAAAGAGGCGGCCTACGGTGTCGGTTGCACCACCTGGGAGGTCGTCCGCAGTGTCGTCATCCCCTATACGCGCGTTGGCGTCATCGGCGGCGTCATGCTGGCGCTTGGCCGCGCGCTTGGCGAGACCATGGCGGTCACCTTCATCATCGGCAATGCGTTCCGCATCAACGGCTCGATCTTCTCGCCGGGCACTACGATCTCGGCCGCGATCGCCTCCGAATTTGCCGAGAGCGACGGATTGCATCAATCCTCCCTGATCCTGCTCGGTCTCTTGCTGTTCGTGCTGACCTTCTTCGTGCTGTCCGCCGCGCGGCTGATGCTGCTGCACCTCGAACAGAAGGCGGGGAAGTAAGATGAGCGTCAATCCGATCTATGCCCGTCGTCGCCGCAAGGACATCTTCGTACGCTGGCTTTGCCTCGGCGCCGCCCTGTTCGGCGTGACCTGGCTAGCATCGATCCTGGTCACGCTGCTTTACCACGGGCTGACCGCACTCAGTCTTCAGCTCTTCACCGCGGATACCCCGCCGCCGGGTTCGACCTCGGGCGGCCTGCGCAACGCGATCATCGGCTCGGTCATCATGACCGTCATGGGCGTGGGCATCGGCGCGCCGCTCGGGCTGTTCGCCGGCACCTACCTCGCCGAATACGGCAAGCACGACAAGCTCACGTCGGTGATCCGCTTCATCAATGACATCCTGCTCTCGGCGCCGTCGATCATCATCGGCCTCTTCATTTACGGCTTCATCGTGGTGCCGATGGGCGGCTTCTCCGCGATCGCAGGCTCGCTCGCGCTCGCCGTGATCGTGATCCCGGTCGTGCTTCGCACCACCGAGGACATGCTGGCGCTGGTGCCCAATCCGT
The DNA here is from genome assembly GCF_035309285.1 of Bradyrhizobium sp. GTDB lineage: Bacteria > Pseudomonadota > Alphaproteobacteria > Rhizobiales > Xanthobacteraceae > Bradyrhizobium. Next base: position 7,175 of record NZ_DATGFH010000167.1, read on the forward strand.
TGCGCGAAGCGGCGAGCGCGCTCGGGCTGCCGCGTTCGCTCGTCATCAAGCGCATCGCCTACCGCGCGGCGCGCTCCGGCCTGATCACCGGCGTGCTGCTCGCGACCGCGCGCGTCGCCGGCGAGACCGCGCCGCTGTTGTTCACCGCGCTTTCCAATCAGTTCTTCAGCCTCGACCTGACCAAGACGATGGCCAATCTTCCGGTCACCATCAACAACTTCGTCCAAAGCCCCTACACCTATTGGCAGGAGCTCGCCTGGAGTGGCGCGCTCCTGATCACCATGACCGTGCTCGCACTGAACATCGGCGCGCGCGTGCTCGGCGCCGAGAGGAGCGCAAAATGAACGACCTGTCCGTTTCCGTAAGTCATCCCGCCGCGCAAGCGCCCCTTCCCGAGGCTTCCGCGAAAGTTACCGCGCGCAACCTCAATTTCTATTACGGCGAGCATCAGGCGCTGAAGAACATCAACCTGACGCTCGGCACCAACCGCGTCACCGCCTTCATCGGTCCGTCGGGTTGCGGCAAGTCGACGCTGTTGCGCATCTTCAACCGCATGTACGACCTCTATCCAGGCCAGCGTGCGGTCGGCCAGCTCATGCTAGACAACACCAACATCCTCGACCCCAAGCTCGACCTCAACCTGCTGCGCGCGCGGGTCGGCATGGTGTTCCAGAAGCCGACGCCGTTCCCGATGACGATCTACGAGAACATCGCCTTCGGCATCCGCCTCTATGAGAAGATCCCCAGGTCAGAAATGGACGGCCGCGTCGAGAAGGCGCTGCGCGGCGGCGCCCTGTGGAACGAGGTCAAGGACAAGCTCAACGCCTCGGGCCTGTCGCTCTCGGGCGGCCAGCAGCAGCGCCTCTGCATCGCCCGCACGGTCGCCGTGCGGCCCGAGGTGATCCTGTTCGACGAGCCCTGCTCGGCGCTCGATCCGATCTCGACCGCCAAGATCGAGGAGCTGATCCAGGAGCTGTCCGAGAACTACACGATCGCGATCGTGACCCATAACATGCAGCAGGCCGCGCGCGTCTCCGACAAGACCGCCTTCATGTATCTCGGCGAGCTGATCGAGTTCGACGAGACCAGCAGGATCTTCACGTCCCCCAGCGACCGCCGCACCCAGGACTACATCACCGGCCGCTTCGGTTAGGAGAACAGGATATGGTTTCTGAACACACCGCAAAGGCGTTCGACAGCGACTTGCAGGAGCTTACCCGCCTGGTCGCGGAGATGGGCGGGCTTGCCGAGCGCATGATCGTCGATTCCGTCGATGCGCTGGTGCGCCGCGACGTCCAGCTCGGCCAGCGCGTGGTTGCGGCCGACGCCGAGATCGACGCCCTGCAGCACACCATCGAGGAGCGCGCGGTGCTGACGATTGCCCGCCGCCAGCCGATGGCCGTCGACCTGCGCGAGATCGTCTCCGCCATGCGCGTCGCCACTGATCTGGAGCGGATCGGCGACCTCGCCAAGAACATCGGCAAGCGCGTCGCGGCGCTCGAGAGCGATTTCCATCCGCTGAAGCTGATCCGCGGGCTGGAGCACATGACCGACCTCGTGCAGTCGCAGGTCAAGACCGTGCTCGACGCCTATGCGGCGCACGACCTGCCGGCGGCGATGAGCGTCTGGAAGGGCGACGAGGAGGTTGACGCGATCTGCACCTCGCTGTTCCGCGAGCTCTTGACCTACATGATGGAGGATCCGCGCAACATCTCGTTCTGCATCCACTTGATGTTCTGCGCCAAGAACATCGAGCGGATCGGCGACCACGCCACCAACATCGCCGAGACCGTATTTTACATGATCGAAGGCCAGCAGATCCTCGACAAGCGCCCGAAAGGCGACATGACGACCTTTGCGACCACGGTTCCCGGCAATTAGGACCAGGACGATCAGGAGAAAGTGACACCATGGGCGCACGCATTATGGTGGTGGAAGACGAGGAAGCGCTGACCACGCTGTTGCGTTATAACCTCGAGACCGAAGGCTACGAGGTCGAGACGGTCACGCGCGGCGATGACGCCGATACGCGGCTGAAGGAGCGCGTGCCCGACCTCATCGTGCTCGACTGGATGCTGCCGGGCCTGTCCGGCATCGAGCTGTGTCGGCGGCTGCGCGCGCGGCCCGAGACCAGGCAGCTTCCAATCATCATGCTGACCGCGCGCGGCGAGGAGAGCGAGCGCGTGCGAGGACTGGCGACCGGCGCCGACGACTACATCGTCAAACCCTTCTCGGTGCCGGAGTTGCTCGCGCGCGTGAAGGGCCTGCTTCGCAGGGCGAGCCCGGAGCGGCTCGCCACCGTGCTCGCCTATGGCGACATCGAGCTCGACCGCGAGAAGCGCCGGGTGGCGCGAAGCGGCCGGCCGATCGATCTCGGGCCGACCGAATACCGCCTGCTCGAATTCTTCCTGGAGCATCCGGGCCGGGTGTTCTCGCGCGAGCAGCTCCTCGACAGCGTCTGGGGCCGCGACATCTATATCGATGAGCGCACCGTCGACGTGCATATCGGCCGCCTGCGCAAGCTGCTCAATCCGGGCCGCGAGCAGGACCCGATCCGCACCGTGCGCGGCGCCGGCTACGCGCTGGACGACCGGTTCGCGAAGGCGGAGTAAAGCTCCGGTACGAACAGCAATGACGACGGCTCACAAAAAAACATCCCCGCTTTCGCGGGGATGTTTTTTCATTCTCGGACTTTCGCCTACCGCTGCGCCGGCGGCTTCGCTGTCTGGCGGCGGCGATCGGCGGCCGGCTGGTAGGCGATGCGCGAGTGATGCGCGCAATAGGGCAGCCCCGGCAGCGCCTTGCCGCCGCAGAAGAAGAAATCCGGGCTCGCAGGATCGCCGACCGGCCAGTGGCAGGTGGCTTCGCTCAGTTCCTGGAGCGACAGCCGCTGGCTCATCGGCACCACATTGTCGTAGGCGATCGGATCGGGCTCGAGCTCGACCTCGAAGGCCTGGGCGAGTGCGGTATTGCCGCGCGAGATCGGGCGGGCCACCCGCATCATGTGCTGGGCGGGGCGGGCCTTGCGCGGGCGCGGCGCGGCCGAAGCCGGGCTCTTGGCGCGGCCGGAAAGCCCCAATCGGTGCACTTTGCCGATTACCGCATTTCGCGTCACATTTCCGAGCTCCGCGGCGATCTGGCTCGCGGAAAGGCCGCTCTCCCAGAGCTTCTTAAGCTGCTCGACGCGTTCGTCGGACCAGGTCAATACCGTCATCGCATTCTTCCTTCGCTTAAGCACCACCCGCGGGCGGCTGGCGGTGCTGCGATGCCAAATCTCCAAAAATCCCTGTACGCAGAATCCCTTAGCCCTCGCCGAGCGCAGAAAATGCGCCCGGACGTTTACGCATAACGACCAGAACTCCTTGGGATCAGAACTGCCGCACGAGATGTCGTACCCGACGGACAAGACGCTACAATATGGCGTGACTCTCGCGCAAGAGTCAGGGCTTGCAGTCCACATGTTCCGTTCGTCCGGTGATTGCAATGGCTTTATCCACCACACCGGTATCTCACGGACTCGACATCGGCGAGAAAGCGCTGCTGCGCAGCATTGACAGCGACTGCCTTGCGCATACAATGTTCCAACGTGCCGCCCTGAAAAGGCGGCACGTTTCGTTTTCGACCGCGGGTCATCGATGCGGCAACGCCAGTGCGCGCATCGGGGCAAGCCCAACATTCAAGTGCAACCATTAGAGTGAAGCCCATGAGCACCAGCGCCCCGTCGCATCTGCTTCCTGTTTTCGCCAGGGTCGATCTCGGCTTCACTCGCGGCGAAGGCTGCTATCTGGTCTCAACCAGCGGCGAGCGCTATCTCGACTTCACCTCGGGCGTCGCGGTGAATGCGCTCGGTCACGCGCATCCGCATCTCGTCAAGGCGCTGCAGGAGCAGGCAACGAAACTCTGGCACATGTCGAACCTGTTCAAGAGCCCGGACGGCGAGATTCTGGCCGCGCGGCTCTGTGAGCAGAGCTTTGCCGACTTCGTGTTCTTCTGCAATTCCGGCGCGGAGGCGATGGAAGGCGTGATCAAGCTGGTGCGCCATTATCACTTCTCCAGGGGGCACGGCGAACGCTACCGCATCATCACCTTCGAAGGCGCCTTCCATGGTCGCACGCTCGCCACGCTGGCTGCGACGGGATCTGCGAAATATCTCGAAGGCTTTGGTCCGCCGATGGATGGCTTCGACCAGGTGCCGCATGGCGATCTCGAAGCGGTGAAGAAGGCGATCGGCCCCAACACCGCCGGCATCCTGATCGAGCCTGTGCAGGGCGAGGGCGGCGTGCGCGGAGCGCCGGTCAGCTTCTTCAAGGCGCTGCGCCAGCTCTGCGACGAGCACGGCTTGCTGCTTGCCTTCGACGAAGTGCAGACCGGCATGGGCCGCACCGGCGATCTCTTTGCCTATCGCCGCCTCGGCGTCACCCCTGACGTGATGTCGCTTGCGAAAGCGCTCGGCGGCGGTTTTCCGATCGGCGCGGTGCTCGCGAGCGCGGAAGCGGCCAGGGGCATGGCGCCCGGCTCGCACGGCTCGACCTTCGGCGGCAACCCGCTTGCGGTCGCAGCCGCCAACGCGGTGCTCGATGTCATGCTGAAACCCGGCTTCTTCGATCACGTGCAGAAGATGTCGCTGCTGTTGAAGCAGAAGCTTGCCTCCGTCGTCGACCGCTATCCGTCGGTCTTGTCGGAAGTGCGCGGCGAGGGCTTGCTCGTCGGCGTCAAGGCCGTCGTTCCCTCCGGCGATCTCGTCACCGCGCTGCGTGAGCAGAAGCTGCTGACCGTCGGTGCCGGCGAAAACGTCGTGCGCTTCCTGGCGCCCTTGATTGTCACCGAAACCGAGATCGAGCAATCCGTGCAAGCCCTCGAGAGCGCCTGCGCCGCGCTCTCGGCAAGTCATTTGAAGGCCGCGGGGTGATGACCAAGCCGCGCCACTTCCTCGACATCAGCGAGCTGCCGCTTTCCGAGCTCCGCAACATGCTCGCCGCCGGCCGCGCCATGAAGGCGAAGCTGAAGGCTCAAGAAAAAAATGGCGAGACGGCGAAGAAGCCGCTTCAAGGCAAGACGCTGGCGATGATCTTCGAGAGGCCCTCGACGCGCACGCGGGTTTCGTTCGACGTCGGCATGCGTCAGCTCGGGGGTGAGTCGATCATGCTGACCGGCGCCGAGATGCAGCTCGGCCGCGGCGAGACCATCGCCGATACCGCGCGCGTGCTGTCGCGCTATGTCGACGCCATCATGATCCGCATCCTCAACCACGAGGCGCTGCTCGAGCTCGCAGCTCATGCCACCGTGCCCGTCATCAACGGGCTGACGAGGCGCTCGCATCCCTGCCAGGTGATGGCCGACGTCATGACCTTCGAGGAGCATCGCGGCTCAATCGAGGGCAAGACAGTGGCCTGGACGGGCGACGACAACAACGTGCTGGCGTCCTGGGCGCATGCCGCCGAGCGCTTCAAGTTCCAGCTCAACGTCGCAACCCCTCCGGAGCTCGCGCCGAAAAAGGCGATGCGCGACTGGATCAAGGACACGCGCGCGCCGATCGTGCTCGGCAACGATCCCGAGGCTGCCGTGAGCGGCGCAGACTGCGTCGTCACCGACACCTGGGTGTCGATGGGCGACAAGGATGGCGAGCATCGCCACAATCTGCTCAAACCCTATCAGGTCAACGCCAAGCTGATGTCGCTTGCGAAGCGTGACGCGCTGTTCATGCATTGCCTGCCCGCGCACCGCGGCGAGGAAGTCACCGACGAGGTGATCGACGGCCCGCAATCGGTGGTGTTCGACGAGGCCGAGAACCGCCTGCATGCGCAGAAAGGCATTCTGGCCTGGTGTTTCGACGCGGTGGGGTAGTCGCGTCATCGATCAGTGCAGATTTTTCACTCGTCATGCCCGGGCTTGACCCGGGCATCCATCAAGACAAGCAAGACTCCTTGCCAGGTGATGGATGGCCGGGTCAAGCCCGGCCATGACGAAACTCACGATGAAACAGAGGGATCGAGGGGTTTCGATTCCGTTTGGGGCTCCCCAGATAGACCGCCATGACGTCCGAATCCCCCGACACCAAAATCACGTTCACCAGTCCGATCCGCGCGCCATCGGCGGTGCCGGTCGACGACTCCGTCATTCCGTTCGAGGTCGACGCGCTCGATCTGCGCGGACGCCTGACGCGGATGGGGCCCGCACTCGATGAAATCTTGACCAAGCATGATTATCCCGCGCCCGTCGGCAAGCTCCTGGGCGAGGCGATCGTGCTCACGACGCTGCTCGGCTCGTCCCTGAAATTCGAGGGCCGCTTCATCCTGCAGACCCAGACCGACGGTCCGGTGTCATTCCTGATCGTCGATTTCCAGGCGCCCGATCGCTTGCGCGCCTATGCACGCTACGACAAGCGGCGGCTGACGATGCACGCGGATTCCGGCAGCCTGCTCGGCAAGGGCCATCTCGCCATGACCATCGACCAGGGACCGGACATGAGCCGCTACCAGGGTCTCGTCGCGCTCGATGGTGGCGGGCTCGAAGCGGCTGCGCATGAATATTTCCTGCGCTCGGAGCAGATTCCGACGCGTGTGCGCATCGCGGTCGGTGAGGAATGGCGCGGCGGCGAAGGCGGCAAGCATCGCTGGCGCGCCGGCGGGCTCTTGATGCAATTCCTGCCAAAGGCGCCGGAGCGCGCGCGCCAGGCCGATCTGCATCCGGGTGATGCGCCGGAGGGCACGGTGCCGCACACCGTCGCCGAGGACGACGCCTGGGTCGAGGGCCAGTCCCTGATCTCCACGGTGGAAGACCTCGAGTTGATCGATCCCGATCTCTCCGGCGAGCGGCTCCTGTATCGGCTGTTCCACGAACGCGGCGTCCGCGTGTTCAAGCCGCTGCCGTTGCACGCGCAATGCTCCTGCTCGCGCGAGGCTGTGTCATCGATGCTGAAGAGCTTTGACCCGAAGGACCGCGCCGAGATGGTGAAGGACGGCAAGGTCGTCGTCACCTGCGAGTTCTGCTCCTCGGTCTACGAGTTCACGCCGCAAGAAGCAGGCGTGGAGGAAGTGTAGAGTGATCTTCTCTCGTCGTGGCCGGGCTTGACCCGGCCATCCATCAATCTCAGGAGACTCTTTTTTGAGATGGATCGCCGGGTCAAGCCCGGCGATGACGAGTGATATTAGTTCAACACCCGCTTCCCGTCCGGGCTGTCGAGCGAGAATGTCGGCACGTCGATCTCGAAGCGCTCGCCGGTCTGGCTCACCATCTGGTAGCGGCCTGTCATGATGCCCGACGCGGTCGTGAGCGGCACGCCGCTGGTATATTCAAAGCGCTCGCCGGGCGCGAGCACAGGCTGCTCACCGACCACGCCCTCGCCGCGCACCTCCTGTTTGCGGCCGGAGGCGTCGGTGATGATCCAGTGCCGGGTCCTGAGTTGGACCGTCTCGTCGCCGGTATTGGTGATCACGATGGTGTAGGACCAGAAATAGCGCGAGTGCTCCGCCGAAGAGCGCTCCGGCATGAAGTTCGGCTCGACGGTGACCTCGATCTGGCGGGTGACGGCGCGGTACATGCGACCATCATAACCGAAATGTTTGCAGGGAACCAACGGCAGGCGCGGGCCGCCGCACAGGCTTCATCGCCGTTTCAACATGGTTCCGTTTCAGGCGCGCCACTGCCCGCTTAAATCCGGGCGGTGCAAGCTTCGTTACTTTGCCTCGCCCGGGGCGGACCGGTAAAATCTCCTGGACAATTGCGCTGGCGTATTCGCGCCGGCAATGACACGGTGGCTGATGACGTCCGTTGCCGATCGAGTTGCACGTCCGTCCGCCGATGGAGCGGTGGGGGAGGCTATGCCTGCCTTGGCACCGGCGATCTCGCTGCCGACGGTCGGCGAGCGCGAGCTCAGGCTCGACCTGTTCCGCGGGCTCGCGCTGTGGCTGATCTACATCGACCATCTGCCGCCGAGCCTGCTCACCTGGTTCACCATCCGCAATTACGGCTTCTCGGACGCGACCGAGATCTTCATCTTCATCTCCGGCTACACCGCCGCCTTCGTCTACGGCCGCGCCATGCTGGAGCGTGGCTTTGTGGTCGCAACCGCCCGCATCCTGCGCCGAGCCTGGCAGATCTATGTCGCGCATGTCTTCCTGTTCACGATCTTCCTCGCCGAAATCTCCTATGTCGCCACCTCCTTCGAGAATCCGCTCTACACCGAAGAGATGGGCATCATGGATTTTCTCAAGCAGCCCGACGTCACCATCGTCCAGGCGCTGCTGCTCCGCTTTCGTCCCACCAACATGGACGTGCTGCCGCTTTATATCGTGCTGATGCTGGCGCTGCCGCTGATCCTCGCTCTGATGCGCTGGAAGCCCGACGTGACGCTGGCGCTGTCGACGCTGCTCTATGCCGTCACCTGGGAGTTCGATCTTCATTTCACCTCCTATCCGAACGGCTATTGGGTGTTCAACCCGATGGCCTGGCAACTCCTGTTCGTGTTCGGCGCGTGGTGCGCGCTCGGCGGCGCAAATCGCCTGTCGCGCATCCTGGCCTCTCCCGTCACGCTGTGGGTTTCGGTGGTCTATCTCGTGTTCGCGTTCTACGTGACGCTGACCTGGTATGTGCCGGAGATGAACCATTGGCTGCCGCGCCGGCTCGAGCAATGGATGTACCCGATCGACAAGACCGACCTCGACGTGCTGCGCTTTGCGCACTTCCTCGCGCTGGTGACGATCACCGTGCGCTTCCTGCCACGCGACTGGCCCGGACTGAAATCGCGCTGGCTGAAGCCCTTGATCCTGTGCGGACAGCATTCGCTGGAGATCTTCTGCCTCGGTGTCTTCCTCGCCTTCGCCGGACATTTCATCCTGGCCGAAGGCGGCGGCGGTGCCGCGCTGCACGCCCTTGTCACCGCCTGCGGGATCCTCGTCATGTGGGGCGTGGCGTGGCTGATTTCGTGGTACAAGCACGTGGCCGACAAGAGCGCTCCACGCAAGGGCGCCGCCGGCAACGCCGATCTCGCGGGAGGAGGTTGATGCGGCCTGGATGCTTCCTGGGGCTGATTCTGCTGGCGGCGACCTATGCCGCTGCGCCGCTGCGCGCAGAAGATGCCCCCGCAGGCTGCGACGTGCCGGCCTCCCTGCTCGAAAGCGAGAGCTCGCTGCCCAAGGTGGAAGCCGCGGTCAAGGCCGGCCAGCCGCTCGACATCCTGGTGATCGGCAGCCGCTCCTCGACCATCAGCGGCCCGGATGCGAACGGCTTCGCCTATCCGGCGCGGATGCAGGCCGCGCTCAAGGACAAGCTGCCGCAGCTTGCGATCAACGTCTCCGTAGAAATACAGGCCAAGAAAACCGCCGCGGACGTGGCGGGGGGCCTCGCCAAGCTGATGGAAGGCAAGACACCGACTTTGGTCCTCTGGCAGACCGGGACGGTCGATGCCATGCGGTCGGTCGATCCCGACGATTTTCGCAGCGCAGTTGACGAGGGCGTCGTTGCGTTGCAAAAGACGGGCGCCGACGTGATCCTGATCAATCCGCAGTATAGTCCGCGCACCGAGACGATGATTTCGGTGCCGCCCTACCTGGACAACATGCGCGCGGTGGCGCAGGCGCACGACATTCCTCTGTTCGATCGCTTCGGGATCATGCATCAGTGGAACGATCAGGGCGATTTCGATCTCTTTGGCGCGCACCATGGCCTGGAGACGGCGAAGCGGGTTCATGATTGCCTCGGCCGGGCGCTCGCGACCTTCGTGATCGGCGCCGCGCATCTCGGCCCGGCGCAGCGGAATTAGGGTTTCGATTAATGACTTTTTGGAGTTTTCACCGCCGTTTCCGCGCGCTCGCCATTCCTGCACTTGCGTTGCTGCTTGCGACTGCCACCGCGCGGGCGCAAGTCGCAACGCATGCGGCGCTGAATCCGAGCGCGGCGATGCTGGCGACGCAAGCACAGGCCCAGTCCGAGACGCCATCTTCCGCGGAGACACCCTCCTCACCGCAGACGCAGCCTTCGCAGACTCCGTCCTCGTCACAGATGCAGCCGCTATCGACTGCGCCTGCGACCGCGGCCGGCGATCCATCCACCCCGCCAGCGCAGAAGACGCTGACCGCGAAAGCGATCGACAAGGTGAAGCAGGTCGCAAAACACGCCTCCGACATCTTCAGCCGCGTGCCTTGCCTGCCGCCGAAAGGCGATGTGAATCCCCTGGGCTCGCTGCCGCATGTCGCAAACAAGCTGATCGCGGCCCAGCCGGTGGTGATCATCGCGTTCGGCTCGTCGTCCACGCAAGGCTATGGATCCAGCGCGCCGGAGTTCACCTATCCGAACCGGCTCGCCGCGCAATTGAAGCGCCACTATCCCTCCGCCGACATCACCGTCATCAATGCCGGCGTCGGCGGCGAGGACGCGCCGGAGATGATGAAGCGGCTGCAGAGCGCGGTGATCGACAAGAAGCCCGATCTCGTGATCTGGCAGGTCGGCACCAATGCGGTGCTGCGCGGCCTCGATGCCGGCGAGACGGCAAAGCTCGTGGAGGCGGGCGTGGCGCGCATCCAGGGCGCGGGCAGCGATGTCGTGCTGGTCGATCCCCAATATTCGCCGCAGATCTATCAGCGCGCCGACAGCGCGAGCCGCATGGTGAGAATGCTGGGCCACGTCGCAGCCCTTCGCCATATCGGCATCTTCCCGCGCTTCAATGTGATGCGCGACTGGCACGAGCGGCAGGATCTGCCGGTCGACAGTTTTGTGATCGCCGACGGCCTGCACATGAACGACTGGGGCTACGCCTGCTTCGCCCAGCTTCTCGGCGACGACATCATCAAGTCCGTCGGCCAGATCAAGCTCGGCGTCAACGTGCCGGCAGCCGTGCGGGCGTATCGGCCGATGTGATACACGCGCTCGCCTGGGTGAGTAGATCGTAGGGTGGGCCAAGCGAAGCGTGCCCACCCTTTTCAGCGAAGACCATCGAGGGATGGTGGGTTCGCTGCGCTTGGCCCACCCTACGCGACCTTTCCGGGCTGGCCATCTGCCCGACGGGCAAATCGGTTCGCTCTCTTCGCTTTATCGGAATCTATGTCAAGCCTCCTTTGCAAAAATATTCTTATTCCGTTTCTCGGAAATGCATGATTATGTCTCCGCGTCCCGCTGCCGCAAAGAGGGACGTATCGCGATCGTCACGGACGTTGGCAGCGGGATGCGATGGACGTGTTGGCGGCGTGAGACGAACGCTGCCGGTGCGGACGGCGAAGTCGTGTTGTCCTGACACCCCGACGCTGGTGTCAAGTTTCGCGGTGTCGATCCGCGAGGCGACGGAGGCTAACAAGCCCGGTACTCCGGGGAGTCCACGTATAAGCCGTAAACCATCGCGCAGGGAACGCCGGTTGATTTGGCTGCCCTGTTGTTGCTTGCGTGCGTAAAAGTGCACTTTCTTTGCACGCAAAGCTCGCGGGTGCGGCCTGCACCCGGCGTTCCCTGCGCCCTTGATTACGAGGGCCACGATTGATGCATCACTCGGGCACGTCGTGCCGCGGGAAGGCGGAGCCGTGCTCTCGTGCTGTTCGAAACTTTGAACCGAGAACGTGTTCCGGACTCGTCATGGCCGGGCTTGTCCCGGCCATCCACGTCTTACTTCGAAATGGTCTCGAAAAGGTCATTCCACTCCCGATTGGCCGCAACAATCAGTCGAACTTTCCAAGCACGCGGCCAATGTTTGATATTATGTTCGCGCTGGATTGCATCTTGGATCGTCTCGAATCTCTCGAAGTACACGAGCTGCTTCAATTCATATCGTTTCGTGAAACCCTTGACGAAGCCGGACCGGTGTTCGAACACGCGGCGCACAAGATCGTTCGTCACCCCGACATAGAGGATGCCGTTCCGTCGATTGGTCATGAAATAAACGTAGCCGCTTGCCATGCTGAGATATTGCAAGACGTGGATGGCCGGGACAAGCCCGGCCATGACGACGGAATAGCAACCGCTAAAGTGCTTTTCGTTTCCTCTTCCTCACACCTTCTCCAGCGCCTGCGCCAGATCCTCGATCAGATCATCCGCATGCTCCAGTCCCGCCGAGAAGCGGATGAAGCCGTCGCTGATGCCGAGCTCGGCGCGGGCGTCGGGCTTCAGACGCTGATGCGTGGTGGTGGCAGGATGCGTGACGAGGCTCTTGGCGTCGCCGAGATTGTTGGAGATCCTCGCGAGCTTCAGCGCGTTGAGGCAGCGGAACGCGCCCGCCTTGCCGCCCTTGACCTCGAAGCCGACCAGCGTCGAGCCGGCGCGCATCTGCTTCTTCACGAGTGCGGCCTGCGGATGATCGCTGCGACCCGGATAAACCAGCCGCGACACCTTTGGATGGGTCGCGAGCGCATCCGCGATCTTCGCCGCGTTGTCGGTCTGGGCGCGCACGCGCAGTGCCAGCGTCTCCAGGCCCTTGAGCAGCACCCAGGCATTGAACGGCGACAGCGACGGCCCGGTCTGGCGCATGAAGTTGTGCAGATGTTCGGCGATGAAGGCCTCCGACGAGAGGATCACGCCGCCGAGGCAGCGGCCCTGGCCGTCGATGTGCTTGGTCGCGGAATAGACCACGACGTCGGCGCCGAGCTTAAGCGGGCTCTGCCAGATCGGCGTGGCGAACACGTTATCCACGATCAGCCGAGCGCCGCCCTGGTGCGCGATATCGGCAATCGCGGGGATGTCGAGCACGTCGAGCGTCGGATTGGTCGGGCTTTCCAGGAAACAGGTCCTGGTGTTCGGCCGCATCGCCTTCTTCCAGGCGTCGAGGTCGAGGCCGTTGACCAATGTCGCCTCGATGCCGTAGCGCGGCAGCAGGTCTTCCACCACATAGCGGCACGAGCCGAAGAGCTGCTTCGCGGCCACGACGTGGTCGCCGGCCTTCAGCGGCGCCAGCACCGCAGTCGTCACTGCGGCCATGCCGGTTGCGGCGGAGCGGCAGGCTTCGGCGCCTTCGAGCTCGATCATGCGCCGTTCGAACATCGCAATCGTCGGGTTCGAATAGCGCGAATAGATGAAGCCGGGGTCTTCGCCCTTGAAGCGTGCCTCGCATTGCTCGGCTGTGTCATAGACGTAGCCTTGCGTGAGGAACAGGCCCTCGGAGGTTTCGCCGAATTCCGAGCGGAGCGTGCCGGAATGGACCAGACGGGTTTCGGGGCGGTAGTGGGCCGCAGGCGAGGCGGCGGTGGACTTGGACATGTGACCTCCTGCGTGGCCACGCCGAACGCGGCCACAAAAAAACCGGCCTGGGAGAACTCCTCAAGGCCGGGATCACACGTGTCCCCGGCCTGTTTAGCGATTTATTTAACGTGGCTGCAAGCCGGCCGGCTCAAATCACCACGGGATAAGTCATGCTCTTATTCGCCGCCGCGCTTCCCGTCAAGGCGGCCATCGGATAAGGCCGTAAAAGGTCTTATTTGCGCGCATGATCCGGAAAAGCGTGCACCGGTTTTCCGAAGAAGATCATGCGCAAACAATAGGCTAAAGCACGATGGGGTTCATCCGAACCCCATCGTGCTTTAGGGTTTCAGGGGCTCGAAGGGATCGCCCATTGTCATTTTCTCTCGCCAAAGGTGCCAACGGCATTCTGCCCGACCGCATGATCGCGGCGATGGCGGACAATGGCCTGATCCTGCCGGCCTATCCCTTTGTCGAGAGCCAGATCCAGCCGGCGAGCCTCGACCTCAGGCTCGGCGACATCGCCTACCGCGTGCGCGCGAGCTTTCTGCCGGGACCCGACGCCACCGTCGCCGAGCGCATCGACGAGCTGAAGCTGCACGAGATCGATCTCTCCGACGGCGCCGTGCTGGAGACCAATTGCGTCTACATCGTGCCGTTGCTCGAGAGTCTGGCGCTGCCGAAGGAGATCGTGGCCGCCGCCAATCCGAAAAGCTCGACCGGGAGACTCGACGTCTTCACCCGCGTGATCGCCGACGGCACGCGCCGCTTCGACATGATTGGCGCCGGCTATCACGGCCCGCTCTATGCCGAGATCAGCCCGAAGACATTTCCGGTCTTGCTGCGCGAGGGCTCGCGGCTGTCGCAGGTGCGCTTCCGCACGGGCGAAGCCATCCTCAACGCCGACGAGCTCGATGCGCTGCATGAGGCCGAGCGGCTCGTCGATATCGAGGATGCAGATCTCGCCGGCGGCGTCGCGCTCTCGGTCGATCTCTCCGGCAAGAGCGCGAACGGTTTCGTCGGCTATCGCGCCAAGCGCCACACGGGAGTGGTCGACGTCGATCGCCGCGGCGGCTATCCGGTGGATGATTTCTGGGAGCCGATCAAGGCGCGCGGAGACGCCAGCCTCATCCTCGATCCCGGCGAGTTCTACATCCTCGCCTCGAAGGAGGCGGTGCAGGTGCCGCCGGATTACGCCGCCGAGATGGTGCCGTTCGATCCGCTGGTCGGCGAATTCCGCGTGCATTATGCCGGCTTCTTCGATCCCGGCTTCGGTTATGCCGGCGCCGGCGGCGAGGGCGCGCGCGCCGTGCTGGAAGTACGCTCGCGCGAAGTGCCGTTCATCCTCGAGCACGGCCAGATCGTCGGCCGCCTGGTCTACGAGAAGATGCTGGCGCGCCCCGATGCCGTGTACGGCCAGCGCATCGGCTCGAACTATCAGGCGCAGGGCCTGAAGCTGAGCAAGCATTTCCGGGTGTAGGCGACCATGCGGCGAATGCATCTCGCGCTCTGCTTGCTGTTCGCGCTTGCGTCGTCGGCGGCATCGGCGCAGCCCGCTACGCCGACGCAGATGGCGGAATACCTCGTCAAGCTTGCCGAATATGACGCGGCGCGTGCGGCCTATCAGCTCCGCGCCACGCCGTACTGGAATGCAGGCAAGGCCAAGCGGACATCGCGGTTTGCCAAGCGGCGCGCGCACCGTGAGATCACGCTCGACGATTACGTGCTGACCCAGCCGCCGGACTATACCGGGCCGAAAAAGCCGGTTAATCCGTCAGCGACGGCGCCCGAGGTGCCGGTGGTTTCCGATTTCCTGCAACGCGCCGCTGAGCTGTTCGACTTCGTGCCGGAGCGGCCCAGAAGCGAGATCGAATTCAAACGCGCCTATGCGCGTGTCGCCTCCGCCGCCGGGTTGACGAAGGATCAGGCCGTGCGGGTCTATGCGTTCGAGGCCACCGGCAAGGGCACATATGACCTCGAGGCCGGTCGCGAGTTCGATCCTAACGCGCCGGCGATCACGACCGCGCTCGGCTACAACCAGTTGCTCTCGACCAACAGTGTCGAGCTTCTGGCCGAGCAGGGCCGGCAATTCATCGAGACGCTGAAGGGCCGTGCGGTCGAAGCCTCCGGCGCAAGAAAAGCCGCGTTGGAAGAGAAGATCGCGGTCCTGCAGAAGATGGTGACGCTGGCGCGCTCGGTGCGCGACGACTGGACCGTGCACGAGCGGCTCGGCCGCACGCCGAAGGGCCTTGCCATGCACGCGCTCAATCTCGACATCGATATCGGGCCGCTGCTGCAGACACAGAAGCTGATGAACTCGGTCAATTTCGCCAGGGCGAAGGGATATTCAGCGCGGCTGACCGCGGCCGAGCTCGAGATGATGAACTTGACCGGTGACGGCAACGGTTTCGATATGGTCACGATGCCCCAGGCGATGCGCGCGAAGGTGCCGACTTCGAATTTCTTTGTCCAGTCCGGCTATGAGCATAATCCCGTGGCGCGGAAGCACAACACGGTCGCGGCGCTACTGGCAGCAACTGACGCCGTGATGGACCGCGAGACACAATTACCCGGCGCAAAGGATCTCGCGGCGGCGTTTTAGACCACGACGCGGAATAATCTGCGTCGCGTCGTCATTGCGAGGAGCGAAGCGACGAAGCAATCCATAGTGCTTCTCCGGAGCGAAGTCTGGATTGCTTCGCTTCGCTCGCAATGACAATCTGGCTAGAACGACGCGCACAGGAATGAAAATGACGAGTGGCGACGACAAAGCACAACCCGCACTCTGGGCGAAATGGCGCAGCGTCGCCGAACTCTACCATGCCTATTTCACCGGCCTGACGCTCACCGTGGTGACGCGGCGCGGCACGGGCGAAGCGGCCGAGTTCATGTTCCGCGTGTTTCGCCGCCAGCAGCAGGAGCGTTTCCTGCCCGGCCTGAAAAAACTCGGCATCGATCATCTGCCGCCTGCGGTCGCGGCCGCGCAGTATCACTATCTCTCGAACTGGATCGGCGGCGTCAATGTCGAATACATGGTTGAGAGCGACCGCAAGGCCTGGATCCGCTATCCGCCGCCGCGCTGGGCCTGGAAGGGCACCGCGATCTGCGGCATTCCCGGCGAGGTATCCAAAGCGATGCTGCGCGGCTGGCACGCCAACAATGGTGTTGCACTCGGCAATCTGAAACTTGGCTTCGTCTGCACCAAGCAGAGCGTCGATGGTCAGGATGGGCTCGAAGGCTATTACCACGAATACGATCATCCGCTCGAGCTCGACGCGCGGCTCGTGTTTGCGCGCCATCTCGAGGCGCCGCTGTTCGATCCGGCGAAAGCACCGGCGCTGCCGGTCGAAAGCTGGCCGCGGCCGCGGCTGGAGAAGGCCCATCGCAACTATGCGATGGAGTATGTGAAGACGGCTGCACCCGTGATGGTGCAATTGTTCGGGCCTGAGGAGGCCGGTCATCTCCTGCATCTCACGGGCAAGCTGATCGGCATGCAGTATTTCGACGAGGTCGCGCTCGCGCTCGGGCAAACCAGAGGTGGCGCGAAAGAATATGCGTCGTTCCTGTGTGCGCTATTCGACGCACAGGACGATGCCGCGGACATTCGCGCGGCGGCGGGCGCGTTCGAGGTCACGCAGCAGAGCTGGAAGCTGATGGCCGATGTCCGCGATGATCACCCGGCCTGCGCGAGAGTGCTGGAAGGCCTGTTCGAGGGGCTTGCCGCCGGCTGCGGACGGCATATTCCCGTACGCCTCTCCGCCACCACGGGCGGCAAGCCGCCCTTCACCTGGGTGATCGGCTAGGTTGAGCGCTCGCCTGCAATCCCGGCAGCCCCCCCTTGCGCGCGACGCGGGGGCAATCGTGCCGGACCGTGCTAGGAAACGAAGATGCCCGAGATCGGCGTCGCCGAAATCCCAGTCGACGAAGACGAGCGCCCGCTACCGCCGCCGGCGCTGCCGGTGCGAAATGCGCTGGTCGACGGGGCAATCCTGCCGACCCTGCTGCAACTCGCCTGGCCCAACGCGATCGCATTCTCGGCCGGTACCTGCGTGGTGGTCGCGGAGACCTCCTATATCGGCCGGCTCGGTGTCGAGTCGCTGGCTGCGATGGCGCTGGTGTTTCCCTTCGTCATCCTGACCATGACCATGTCAGGTGGCGCGATGGGCGGCGGCGTGGCGTCGTCGATTGCACGCGCGCTCGGCGCCGGCGATCTCGACCGCGCCTCGACGCTGGCCACGCATGCGCTTCTGAATGCGATCGGCTTCGGCCTCGCCTTCATGCTCGTCATGCTGATCTTCGGGCCACATCTTTTGGAGGTGATGGGCGGTCGCGGCAATGTGCTGGCGCAGGCGATTTCCTATGTGCAGATTTTCTTCGGCGGCGCAGTCCTGCCCTGGCTCCTGAATTCGATGGCCGGCATCTTGCGCGGCACCGGCAATATGAAACTGCCGTCCGCGATGATCCTCAATTCGGCCGTGTGTCAGATCATCCTGGGCGGCACGCTCGGCCTCGGGCTTGGTCCGATACCGCAATTCGGCATGCGCGGCGTGGCGGCGGGCTCGCTGACCGCGTATACGATCAGCATCTCCGTGATGGGCTGGTACATGTTCTCCGGCCGCGCGCGCGTCAGGCCGAAGATCAGGGGCCTGCGCCTTCAATCAGCAATGTTCTTCGATATCCTGAAGGTCGGCGCGGTGTCGTGTTTCTCGCCGCTGCAATCGGTGCTGTCGATCTCGATCTTCACGCACATGCTGGCAGCCTTCGGTACCGCGGTGCTCGCAGGTTTCGGCATCGGCGCGCGTCTCGAATTCCTGCTGACGTCGCTGTCGTTTTCCTTCGGCATCGCCTCGGTTCCGATGATCGGCATGGCGATCGGCGGAGGCAAGGTTGCGCGCGCGAGGCGCGTCGCCTGGACAGCGGGATTGATGTCCTTCCTCGCGGTCGGCTCGATCGGCCTCATCATCGCGGTCTTTCCCGATCTCTGGGTCAATATCTTTACCCGGGACGGGAGTGTGCAGGCCGAGAGCCGGCAATATCTGTCGACGGTTGCGTTCTGTTACGCCTTCATCGGTCTTGGGAGCTCGATGTATTTCTCATCGCAGGGAGCCGCAAAGATGATCGGTCCTGTGCTGGCGCAGACGGCGCGGCTGCTGTTCATCGCGATCGGCAGCTGGTGGCTTTCGACACACGGCGCCTCCGCGCAGAATTTCTTCACGTTCGCGGGCGCGGCGATGGTGGTGCTGGGCACGCTGTCATGTCTCAGCGTGATCCTGACACGCTGGGGACCGAGGCAGGCGACACGCGCGAGCCTGCGTCCCGCGCTCCCGGTCGCTGCCGAATAGGCGAGGTTGGGCTACTTGTGCTTCCGGTGACGGCGATGACCGCCGCCGAAGCCGCCGGAGAAGTTGGCCATCCGCATCATCGGGCCGATCATGCTCATGATGTCGCCGCCACCGCCGCCGCCGAGCATGCCCATCATGTCGCCGCCGCCGTAGCCGCCGGGGATCATGCCGCCATAGCCGTTGCCACCATAGCCATAGCCGCCGCCACCAAAGCCGCCGCCAAAGCCGCCGAAGCCACCACCATTTTCCATCATCTGACTCATCATCGGGCCCATGGTCTGCATCAGCATGGCGAAGCGGCGCTTGCCCATCTTGGCCTTCATCATCTCGAGCATCGGCGCCATCTGGGTCATCATGTCCTCGCCGCCACCACCGCCGCCGAAACCGAACTGGGCCTTGGCGGGCACCGACGTCAGCGCGAAAATGAAAAACACCGCGGCGGCCTGGCAGATCACCTTGTCAGCACCCTTCATGCTTCTTCTCCGTATGTGTGCGCTGCGCCGCGAAGCGGTGCCAACCGGACGCACCCGGCGAGGATTTAAGGGTATCACGCCGGGGCTTCTGTGAGAAAGATCACACTTGTGGATGGCCGGAGACGGCGAAGGGCTTGACGACCGTCACGCGCAGACCTTCTCGAATGCCTTCTGCATCGCGCTTGCGGCGAGATCCATCTGTCCGTTCATATAAGGCGCGATTTCATGCGGCAGCACGTCGACGGTCCAGAGCAGCCGGCAACGCGCCTCGCCATCGGCGATCACCTGCACGGAGGCGGAATGCTGCCTCAGCCGCTCGCTGATCACGGCGTAGACCAGCCGCCGCCGGGCCTCGTCGCAATCGACCAGCAGCTCGCGTGCGACCGTGCCGTTGGCAAAGCTGACGATACGAGCGTCGCCGTCGAGCCTGGTGTCGAGCACGAAGCCCGGCACCAGCCGGGTATGCAGCGCGCCGAAATCGCGCACCGCATCCCACACCTCGTGCGCAGGCGCACTGAGGGGGATGTCCTTGTGAATCGAAGCCATGGTGATGATCCTTTGAACAAAATGCTTGTCTCTCGTCATTGCGAGGAGCGAAGCGGACGAAGCAATCCAGAGTGGATTCGCGACGTGGATTGCTTCGCTTCGCTCGCAATGACAGCGGGATTACGTGGAGACCGCCTCGACATTGTTGCCGTCGGGATCGAGCAGGAAGGCGGCAAAATAGGTCGGGCTGTAGTCGTGCCGGTGTCCGGCGGCGCCGTTGTCGCGGCCGCCGGCTTTCAGGCCCTCGGCGTGAAACTTCTTGATGGCGGCATGGTCCGGCGCGCGGAAGGCGACATGCGCGCCGGTGTTCTTCAGGCCCTTGTGCAGGTAAAGCCACAGCGCCGGCTCGCCCTTCGGCCCGAAACCTGCGCCGTTCTCGTCCTTCGAGCAGAGGACGTAGCCGAGCGGCGCCAGCGCCGCGGTATAGAACCGCACCGCCGCATCGAGGTTGCCCACTTTCAATCCGATATGGTCGTACATGATGATCTCCAGTCGTTGGCGCGTTCCTCGCGCCCCATGGAGATCACCTACTCAATTGAGGCCGAGGCGTTCTTGGAAAATCTTGCGCATGCCGCGCGAGGCCTGCCGGAACTTCAGCGGCGACACGCCGGCGGCGCGATGAAAGGTGCGGACGAAGTTGGAGAGGTCGTTGAAGCCGACATCGTAGGCGATATCGGTCACGGCTTTGTCATCGTCGGCGAGATATCGCGCCGCATGGCGAAGCCGCGAGCGCAGGAGATATTGATGCGGGGTGACGCCGAGCACGGCGGAGAACAGTCTCAGGAAATGGAACGGGCTGATGCCGGCCTGCCGCGCGACGTCTTCCAGCTCGATCTCCCGATGCGAATTTTCATCGATCCAGAGTGCGGCCTCGACCGCGCGGCGGCGGTCCCGCGCGGTCACGCTCGTTCGCTTTCCAGACTTGCCCGAGACCACCTCGACCAGGCGGCTGGCGAGGAGATGCCCGGCCTCGTCGAGCCCGATATCGCTCTGCCCGTCCGCCGCGGCCTGGGCCAATTCGCCGAGCACCATCAATTCCGCGAGCGGCGGTGTGGCGCCGACCTGCCAGGCTTCGGCGCGGTCGCCGATCATGTCCACCAGCTCCTGCTCGAAGAAGAACGACAAACACTCGTCGCCGCAGACATGATCGTGGGTACAGATGAACTCGGTATCGGGGGTGCCGATCAGGAACGACCCCGCCACTAGTTCATGCGATCGCCCGCGGCTGTGGTAGCCGAAACTCCCCTTGCGAACGAAGGAAATGGAATGGCAGCGGTGCAGCTCCGTGAATGGCTTCTCGCCAGGGACCGCAGAACAGCGGAAATCGGACACTGTCACTGTCGGGCGCTGCAGCAGCGTCGTGGAGGTCATGCCCCCTATCTAGTTATGCGGGCGCGGCGGGGCAACGGGCAGCAGCACGTCGAACAGCGTCTTGCTTGCGATCGGGTGCGTGCCCTCGAGCGACAGCAGATGGCGCTTGGAGATGGTGCCACCGAAAGGGGAATTCTTGTCGGCGTAATGGCCCACCTCAAGGACGCGGTGGCAAGGCACGATGATCATGAATGGATTTTTGGCGAGCGCCTGTGCTACGGAAAATTCACCCCCGGCACGGCGCATCTGGCTCGCGACCTCGCTATAGGTGCGGGTTTCGCCGCGCGGGATGGTGCGGACGAACTCGTAGATCCGTTGGCTAAAGACGGATTGGCCGGTCATGTCGAGGCTGATCTCGGAGAGATCGCCTGCGCCGCCGCGCGATTGCACGACAATGCCTTCAATGGCCATTTCGACGTTCAGCGGGGGGCGTTGCTCGCGCGCCTCCGGATAGAGGCGAAAAAGCCGCCGGCGCGTCTCCAGCTCACGCGCCTCCGGCAATTGCACGGCAACAATGCCGGCGCCGCTCCATACGATGCCACAACGGCCGATGCCGGTGTCAAAGATCGCGTAACTACGCCCCATAACGCCACCCCTGCCCAGAACCATCATAACACTGTCATGAAGGCGCGCACGTGGAATCTTGGGGATCGGTTAAGGGGCGGCCGGCCGAAAGGGCGAGCGAAGTGCTTGGCGGATCGGCCGGTCTCGGCTAAGCAAGGGGAGCGGCAGGCCGCGCTTCGCGGGCGTAGTTCAATGGCAGAACGGCAGCTTCCCAATCTAAAAGTGCCGTTTTTACCACGTCGCCAGAAACCCCCTGAAAATCGATAGAAGTGCCCGATTTTATGGGCTTTCCGTGATAGAGTGGTTATCGAAGTCCAGCAAAACGGCTGGTTCGAACCCCGGCATCCTGCCACCAAGATGCCACCAAAAACGGAAGCCGCCATGGGCACTCCTGTCCGACGCCAAGAACGCGAATACGATCAAGTTGCGAAGACGTGGATCGTCCGCACGCTCAACGCCGATGGCACAATCAGCCGACGCGAGGAGAGGGGACCAGCGCCGAAACCAAGGCGCAGGAAGTCGAAGTCAACAGACGGCGCGCCGCGTCCGCGTGAACTGACCGATCTGCACATCGAAGCGTTGCGCGAGTTGTGCAATTCCGAAGCCCAGAAGGCGACGTACTATCCCGACAACAAGCTGTCCGGCTTTTTCATTTACGTCGGCCCGCGCAAGGCCACATGGATATATCGCGAGCGCAAGAGCGTGAAGGGCGTCCGCCGCATGGTATTCAAGATGCTCGGCGACTGGCCCAAGATCGATACTATGGAGGCGCGGAAGCGTTGTGCCATCGCTATGGGCTTGACGGCGCAGAACATCGACAAGGAGCCGGAAGGCGCGCCGATCAAATTCGAAGCGGCGTTTTCCGCCTATCTCGATTACCTCAAGGCGCAGGCCGAAAAGAAGGGCAAGCCGCCCCGCTGGCATGATAACGTAAAGAAACTCGGCGACACGATCATCCTGCCCGAATATGCGAAGTGGTCCCTGATCGAAATGTCGGATAATCCCGACGCCGTTGCCGACTGGCACAAGCGCGTGACGAAGAAGCACGGTCCCGTATCGGCCAACCATTGCGCTCGCGTAATCCGCGCGACGTACAAGCGGGCAGCGCGGCGCAACCGCAAGCTACCTGTGCCGCTGCCGACTTCGGCTGTAGATTGGAACGACGAAACGCCATCGCAGAAGGCGCTTGCCTTCAAGGCATTCCCCGCGTGGCTCGCGGCGTGGTGCAAGATCGATAGCGCCATTCGTCAAGCCTACCATCTGACCGGACTATTGACGGGCGCACGCCCGGGCGAATTGGCGCGGCGACACTGGCGCGACTACAGCGACAATGAACGCACCTTGACCATTGGCAAGGCGAAGGCGGGCAAGGATATCGTGATCCCTGTTAGCGAGGAGATCGCCGCCGCGATCAAGATGGCCCGTGCGGACGCGGAAGCACTTGGTTTCGACGTTGGCCCGGACGCGCCGATCTTTCCCGGCTGCATCCAGAAGGGCTATCGGGACAACCTGCCTGCGCGGGGCAACATGCTGCGGCATACCTATCGGACGGTTGCTGCCGATCTTGGCGTTGACGATCTAATCAGTCACTTCCTGCTCGGCCATGCGCCCAAGGGCATTTCGCAGAAGTACATTGCCACCCTGATCTTGGCGAACGGCCCAAAAATGCGGGATGAACAGGGCCGCATGAGCAAGCAAGTATTGAAGCTTCTCAAACTCGACGCTAAAGGCTTGCGCAAGGCCATTAGCGAGGCACTGGCACGATCCCGCGTAGCTGGGCAGGAGCGGGCCAGGATGACACGAGCGCGCTCTTCCGCCGTACAGCATGAGGGCTAGGTTAGGCGCGTCGTCAACAGCCCATTGAAAAAGCCGCCGCGCCGAGATTGAGAAATCGGCGCGACAGCATAACTTGTACGTATCCGGCAAGGCGGGCTCATGACTGATCAGATAAATGACTGGAATGGCAATCCGGTGCGTCTCCGGCCAGGGACATACTGGCATCTTACGCCGCCCAAGGGACTGTTGCTGCACAATGCCAAGCTCGGAAAAGGGGTGATCCACAGCATCAGCTCGATCGCAGAGCAACCCGATCTAGATAAGGTCGTATCACCGTATTCGATAGCGAAGATGAACGATCCCAAGGAGACGCTCTGGGAAAATATCCGAGAAGGGTCCTTCCCTCTTTTGCCATCACGCCTCAAATCCTTCTATTGCTTCGAAAGCCATGAGCTGGCGGATCGTGCCGCCAGAGAATGGTTTGGCAGCGAGGCTCGTATCATCATCGAAGCCAGACTTGCTCATAATGCGAGGATCCACCGGTGCGACGCGAAGTTGCTGGAGGCTAAGCAGGATCAATGGCACGTCAATGCCGAGCGGTATTGGAAAGGTGAAATGACGCAGTCGCCGTTTCCCGAGACGATCGTGCACGGTGCGATTTACACTCCGGCTTGGGAAACATTTTCGACCTTGTGGTGAAGGTCTACTTCTTTATGATGATCGTGCGGATCAGCCATCAACCGCCCCGCTCGTTACGCGAGCGCGGTGTTTCAGCCATTCAAATGACGAGTGGATCAGCGGTCCATGCTTCATTGTTGTTGTCCCGAATGCAGTCGAAACAGATTAAGTTCGGATTGCCTACAGCCGATGTGTTGATTGATCGAATGTAGAAGGTGCTCGGCAAACAGTCGCGCAAACTGATTTCAAACAGTTGGTTGAAGAGAGCGGATACTGTGCCGCCCTCATGGTACAGAGGCAGCGGACTAAATCGCACGCTGAACAAAACCAAATTGGCGCACACCGA
Organism: Bradyrhizobium sp.; assembly: GCF_035309285.1. Classification (GTDB taxonomy): domain Bacteria; phylum Pseudomonadota; class Alphaproteobacteria; order Rhizobiales; family Xanthobacteraceae; genus Bradyrhizobium. Next base: position 31,423 of record NZ_DATGFH010000167.1, read on the forward strand.
ACTCAGACAATTGGCCAATGTAGCCTCGGAAAAGTGGCCTTGCCTGTCATGCTTTGTCAGATTGTATGCATGGTACCAAGGAAGAGATTGCGTTGGCTGTTGAGTACTCCATCCCTGAAAGGGTCGAACCGGGGCAATGGATGGATACGCTTTGAGAGATATCTCATATTCCGACAGAAAGAGCTTAGGATGCAATTTTGCATAGTCGTTAGTAGTGTAGTCTCTACCGTTTATTGGCGCGACATTCGCAGCCTGCAAATACCGCTTCCAATTATTTTCGACCTCGGTACATGCGAGAATAAGAAGTTCGCGTGCCTTATGACTGTAGTTTAGCAAACCGGTATGGCTCGGTTCGATGTAGAGGAATAATTCGTCCAATCGCTCGACGAGCAACCGAATGGACTGCAAGTGCTCATGACGTTCGGCATCGGTTGTGCCTAGCCCCTGTCGTATGTCGTCATAGTTACTGATGCCGGGACGCCACACACCCGCGATTGAATGACCAACAATGTTTACAGACGGAACTACATCTTCCGCACCAAAAGTATTCACGACCCAATCAGCTAAAGTACCTTGCTTCTTCTGACTTACCGTCAAACCCGGTGAGATCACCCACAAGCCTCGGTCCGTACCGTAAAAATGAACAAAGTGTGTCGCGGTCTCGTACCCCATACCCCTTGGCTGGTTTTGATGAACAGTAGAAACCCAGCCGGGCAAAGTCGTTTTAGTGTTTCGATATACGAGAGCGTTCATATTCATCCCGGGCGGTTAGGTCTTTGCGGTCGCCACCGGACAGCGGGGCAGGGTGATGTTTCGGAGCCATGCCGAGATCGTATCACGGCCCGAACGGTTGCGCGGCCTGTGATTTGATGTCCGCTGGCTTTAGTGATGCCACGTGCGCGCGGTAATTGGATCGCTTTCATCGTCGTATAGAGCCAGAACCTCGCCCGCCTTTAGGCCAAGGTCCCTCATCGGCTCCTCGCCGAGTTCGCGATTTACCACCGCTGCCTCACCCTTGCAGGCTTTCAGCGCAGCATTCACGGCCTCCGTTGGATCAGCGATTGCGACCGCGTAAGTGATATGCCCGACCGTGCCGTCGTCCTTGAAGATGGCGACGGTGATCATCCAACCTGCCGCCATCATCGCCCGGGCCTTTTCCTTTGTCGCATGCCTACCGCCTGCGGATGCGATTTAACACAACTGGGTCGTGTTCGTTAGCCATCCGAGAAGCTTCGAACTCGGCAGCTATTGCAGGGGGAAGAGACCGGCTCTTAATGATCAACTCGCGAGCGGCCCGGCAAACATCCTGCCACATCGGTCCCGAGAATTGCTTGTGAACGCGGCGCACCGCTTCCATAAACTTCCGGTCCGCCTCGCCCGGCTCCGTCCGTGCCATCTGCCAATCAGTTTCGGACATGGCGCAATGCTCGCCCCAAAATGACGGCTCGTTTAAGCAGTGATCTTCGCCGCGCCAGATGTATTCGGCGATTGGACCGGCCACGGCGATCAGACGACTATTCGCCGTGCTCGTCGGCTCCGACATCGTCTGTCCAAGCCATGTCTGGATCATCTGTCCATCGCTGCTGGTTGGCCAGATGAGCGGATACGCTCTTCGACGCGGATGCGTTCGACGCGCTGCTGTTCGGTCTCTTGGACAGGCTGGTTCTGTTGCTCAGCCATGATCAAGCCTTCTTCCCCGAGCCCGTGCTCGGGAGCGGCTTGCCGAGACGTGCGGCCTCCTGCAAAACCTCGTTGCCGAGGCCCGTGTCGTGCGTGCCACGCAACGCATCATCGACATTTGACTTCGGATGCGTGACCATTCCCCCATGCGTCGGCACATTGCCCTTGCCCTGCCAATTCTTTTCAAGCGGTTCGTCATCAAGCGGACGCTTCGCGTTCGGCAATAACGGATGGCCCCCCTTCTCTTCACGGCGCTTCATACCGTGGCCGATCTCCAGGTCTTTCAGGAACGATTGCTTCGGCACGCGGCCATCGCGGCCAACAGCGTCACCCCGCTCATTCTTCGGCGCACTTCGGCGCTGCATGATCCTTTGAAGCGCGTGTCTCTGCAAATCGTCGTTTGCCATCTGAGTGTCCTTTCGTGCGGGGAAAAGCTGTCCGTGCGATATCCGGCTGCCGTTCGGCAAGCGGATGGCCTTCGCGGGCGTTCTGTATGCTGGAGCCATGGATCACTTCCGTAACGGACGACCGATCGTCGTGCCCGCTGCCTTTGCCATGCCCTCTGCGAACTTCGTTCCAGTCCGAATTATAGAGGCGATGCGCGATTGCCGAGCTTCCTCATCCCCACGGAAATTCTTCGACCACGGATTGTTCGTGAGATCGCCTTCGGCTTTCTTGTCTTTGCTTTTGTCGTCTCGTCCGCTGCTCGCGTCGGATGGCTTCGTGCCGATCTGCGTCGTGAATGGTTGCGTCACGCCGTAGCGAGCCGCCTCTTCCGCGAAAAGAACCCTCGCGGCTGCATCGCTGCCACAAAACTTCTTGATCTGTTCGAACCGCTTGCTGCGGAGGGTCATATTCCCCGAGGTCCAAACCTCGTCGGCCTCATCTTCAAGCACGACAGGCATAAGCCAATGAGGCCGGGTTGCGAGCGTGAACTCCAAATGCTGCTCAAGAGTTTGCCCTTTGGCACTGAGCGGCTTCCCGTCCTCCTGGTCCACCGTCCATTCGCCGCGAGCGACTTCGTTCGATAGGAAGTCCGAATATTCCTCGGGAACGCTCGGCTGCAATCGCGGAGTGCGGGATGCTGCGAGATTTCTGCCGAGCAACGGCACATTATGGATTTCATAGCGGATTTCATCGGGCATCGCTGAGGACCTTTCGTCTGGATTGTCGCTTCGTCGGTTGCCGCCATGACCGAACCCAAGTTTCAATATCGCTCACGAGCAGGCGCTTCTTCGCTCCGATCTGACGGATCGAAATTTCGCCCTTCTCGATTGCATCGCGGACGCGCTCGGGACGGATGCCGAGCGCGGTCGCTGTTGCCGCTGGGCTGAGCGCGAGATAGACGACAGGATGTTTGCTCACGCGCGGCATGCGGCCCTCACTCGAAAGAGCTGGCAGCCCGATTACGCGGGAAGACAAACCACGTTCACGGGTCGCCGGAGTTTTTAGACAGGGGGATTTGAATTTCGTGAGCGCGACACATGCCGCCGAACGCTGCCCATGCAGCAATGAAATTCTGTCGCAAGATTACAGCACTAAATTCAGAAGAACAACTGTCAATATGAAGAGATTGCACCAGCGCATAAATGACGCAAGAAAACGCCCGGCACGAGGCCGGGCTCTGTCGTTTCGTACAGCGATGGTTTTGCCCGCGCGGGGCCTGATGCCAGCGGCGCGGACAAGCACACCCTGAGCAAGGGCCGCGCGTCGCAGCTATTCAGCGCCTCGCGGAGCCGCCACGCCTTCCAAGCCGTGAGCAGTGCAAAGAAGACGACGAGCGTCTGCATCACGCGACCCCATTGTGTCGTAGTGATGGCTTCTGTGTTTTCGCCGATACCGGGATGACCTCGGGCCGTCCCCTTGCGCCGCGCAAAGCTAAAATCGCCATCCCCGACACGACGTTCTTCCGTAATGGTCGTCACTCGGAAGTAGGATATGCTGCGGTTCTTTTGCCCAATCGTCACGGCGAACAATTGAAAGCGGAGACCGTCAACGATGATCACCATAACGGATTGCAGTTCGTAAACCTTGCGTTAAGCTCGGCTAGCGGATGATATGCGACAGGATCAAGAGCGAGTTGGAGATGCGACAATGTCAAAGCCGCTAAAGGCGCACTGGTTCTTACAATACGTGGTTCAGCAAGAAGTAGTGCGCCTTGCTCCAGACCTTCCGATTATTCCTGTCGTTCAGTGGGACGACGAACGGATCGTCTGGGACGACCAATGCGAAGGCTTGGGTAGCGTTTCTTGGACTTGCAACTATTTTATCCCGCAAGATCATCCTGCTCGGGCACTCGTACCAACGCTCAATGCTGCGATTGCTCCGCTGCAAGCGCGCTATGATCTAGGTTTGGTAAGCTAGTAGCCCGCTAAGCGCAGCGATATGCGGGATCAGGAATGAATTAAGCCCCGGATGTCGCTTTGCTCATCCGGGCTTCGCTATAGTGAAGCCGAGTGAGCACTATGCTCTTCAACAATCTTCTAGCCGAACAAAACATCGATCCGGCCAGCGTCCTTGTGCTTCGCCACACGCCTAAGCCAGAAGATGGAGAACTTAGAGAAAATTTGCCGTTGCTGGCCGATGAGCGCCCGGAAATTTTCAACGCATATCAGTCAACGCAAACTAAAAAAGTCGAAGCCAAAATGCTTCGGGCGAAGTATGTGGCATCGTTCATTGGCTTGGAGAAACGAAAAAACAGTACCGAACAGGCTGCGGTCTTCGTCGGCCTGTACGAGATCGGCGATCGCAGACCGCTGACGTATAAGCAATTTTGGGAAGAGCCAGCGTACCAGCAGTTGAAGGAATACGGTATGCAAGGCTTCGTCGAAGGAAGCCGATCTTTTGTGCTCTGGTTTGATTTGACCCTCGTCAACTTCTATGAAAAGTGGAAAGGCAAGTTGATCATCGAGTGGCCTCGGCCTGCGGTCACGTGGTCGAGGTTTGCCAGCAATGCACAGTTTCCGATTGCGTCCATTTTAGAAGATAGCGCGTTGCATAAGCCAATGCCGGACTGGAAGGATTTCATCCGAACAAGCGCCCAGCTTAGGACGCTGCCGAGAGCTTGGCGCGAGCGGCTGTCGCAGTGGCGCGGCATCTACTACCTTTTCGACCGAAAAGACGGGAAGGGTTACGTTGGATCAGCTTATGGAGAAGAAAACATTCTTGGCCGGTGGGAGTATTATGCCGCGTCAGGTCACGGCGGCAACGTGCATCTCCGAGGACGTTCGCCCGAAAACTTCGAATTTAGTATTTTGGAGCTCGTGTCACAAAGTTTGGACAAGAATGCTGTGATTGACCTTGAAAACAGTTGGAAGGACCGCTTACACACTCGCTTGCCATTTGGCTTGAATGGTAACTAACGTCGGCTGGGCTCCGCCATCATCATCGATGTGGTTGAGCGAGCCGGGGCGGAAATCCTGTTGCGCCGACCGCGCGGTCGGGTAGGGTGAGCCAGTCGACGCGGCCTGCCACCAAAATGGCACCAAATGCGGACCGAATAACGAAGCCAAAATCTGGCGTAACGCACTGATTTGTCTGATAAATATCGCGGGCGTAGTTCAATGGCAGAACGGCAGCTTCCCAAGCTGCATACGAGGGTTCGATTCCCTTCGCCCGCTCCAATTGCTTGCATGCAGCGAGAAATCGCAATTGCCAGGCCGAAGCAGGCCACCGTCCATATTCACTGTATCCATGCGCTCCCACGGGTTCGCCTGCAGGAACCGACGACGGCCGTGCGGCTTAGTGGTTCGGCGGGAACTTCCTGATGAGATAATCATCTAGACCCGAGGAGGACGCCGACATGGCCCAAGAGCAAAACGCGCCTGCAGGTCCCGACCTCGCACTTGGCGTTACGCCTGCCGAATTCAAAAACGACATGCTGCTCGGCCATGTCGGCGACCAGGATGTGCTGGTCGTGCGTTCAGGGGCGAGCTTCCTCGCGGTCGATGCGTATTGCAGCCATTATCATGGGCCGCTTGCCGACGGGCTTGTGGTCGGCGAGAGCGTCCGTTGTCCCTGGCATCATGCCTGCTTCGATCTGCGCACCGGCGAAGCGCTGCGCGCGCCGGCGCTGTCGCCGCTGTCGGTCTGGAAGGTGGAGCAGGAGGGCGGTCGCCTCTTCGTCCGTGGGAAACTGGATCAGAAGCCGGCGAAGCGGGCGCCCGCCGGTGCACCGCGCCGGATCGTGATCATCGGCGGCGGGGCGGCGGGCTTTGCAGCCGCGGAGATGCTTCGCCGCGATGGCTATGGCGGCGAGATCACCATGCTGAGCAACGATGCGGCACCGCCGGTCGACCGGCCGAACCTGTCGAAGGATTATCTCGCCGGCAGCGCGCCGGAAGAATGGGTGCCGCTGCGCTCGGATGATTTTTATCCCGAATCCAACATCGATCTCCGGCTCTCGACCGGCGTCGAAGCGATCAACGTCAAGGCGAGCGAGCTCGTGCTCGGCGACGGCAAGACCGTGCCATATGATCGCCTCCTGCTTGCGACTGGTGCCGAGCCGGTGAAACTGCCGATCCCCGGCGCCGATCAGCCGCACGTGCACACGCTGCGCTCGCTCGCCGATTGCCGCACCATCATCGAGCTTGCGAAGAACGCAAAACGCGCGATCGTCATCGGCGCGAGCTTCATCGGGCTCGAAGCCGCCGCAGCCTTACGCGCCCGCGAGATCGAAGTGCATGTCGTGGCCCCCGAACAGCGGCCGATGGAGCGCATCCTGGGGCCCGACATGGGCGACTTCGTGCGCGCGCTGCACGAGGAGCACGGCGTGATTTTCCATCTCGGCGATACGGTGGCCGTGATCGACGGCAAAAAGGCGACGCTCAAAAGCGGGCGCGTGCTGGAGGCGGAGCTGGTCGTGATCGGCGTGGGCGTGCGGCCCCGACTGACGCTCGCCGAGCGGGCGGGACTGGCGATCGATCGCGGCGTCACCGTGAACAACCAGCTTGAAACCAGCGCGTCCGGCATCTTTGCAGCCGGCGATATCGCGCGCTGGCCCGACCCGCATTCGGGCGGCAACATCCGCGTCGAGCACTGGGTCGTGGCCCAGCGCCAGGGACAGACCGCCGCGCGCAACATGCTAGGCATGCGCGAAACCTTCGATGCCGTGCCGTTTTTCTGGAGCCAGCACTACGACGTGCCGATCAATTATGTCGGCCATGCCGAGACATGGGACGAGATCGCCATCGACGGCGACATCAAGGGCAGGGACTGCATGCTGCGCTACAAAAGCAGGGGACGCGTGCTTGCGGTTGCCTCCATCTATCGCGATGTCGAGAGTCTCAAGGCCGAGATTGCCATGGAGCGCAGCGACAAGGTCTGAATATGCGTGCTCACTTGCCCTTGACGTAACCCTGGGCTTCGACGATGCGTCCGCCGCGGACGCGCATCAAGTTGACGCCGCGCACGGAATCCATGTGCTCCGGTCCCCAGACCAGCCGCCACTTGATCTCGCCGCGGTCGCGACGCGCAACGATGCTCTCCGGCTCGAAGTGGATGCCGGGCGCGGTTGCGATCTGCGTCCACAGCGCAATACAGGCTTCCTTGCCTTCGTAACGCGCGCCGTCGGGCGCGGGCTGGGTGTTCTCGATCACGCAATCGTCCGCGACCAGCTCGGCGAGTGCATCCGGCTTATGGCTGAGGAAGACCTGGTTGAAGCGGTGCAGGATCGCCTCGGTCTCGGCGCTCTCCGCGTCACTGAAACTGCCCTCTGACATCCCTGTCTCCATTGCGATTTCGCTCCGGCCTCCGCCGATTTTTGTTCATCTTTATATTGTTCAATTTGGTACAAAAAGCCAGTCAACTGCGGGTGAACGAGTCAACTGCGGGTGAACGAGTTGTGTGGGAATATCGGCATCGCGCTGACAATCGCTGACGTTCGCAGCGCTTGTCCGAACGGAACGGAATGCGTCGACGCGCATTGCCTTGGTATCAGGTGTCACGCCTGAGAATTGTCATCCAAGACCACTGAGAAGCGGGGCATCGCAGTCCGAGAGGCTCTCGGAGATGCCGCAGAATGTGACCCGGAAGCTGATCTCGGCCCACCTCGCTCGCGGAAGAATGCGCGCAGGCGAGCCCATCTCGATCCGCATCGATCAGACACTGACGCAGGACGCGACCGGTACGCTGGTGATGCTGGCGCTGGAGTCGATCGGTCTCGACCGGGTTCGCACCGAGCTCAGCGCGCAATATGTCGATCACAACCTTCTGCAGGTCGATCATCTCAATGCGGACGATCACCTTTTCCTGGAGAGCGCGTGCCGCCGCTTTGGCCTATGGTATTCGCGCGCCGGCAATGGCATCAGCCATGTCGTGCATATGCAACACTTCGGCAGACCCGGCAAATCGCTGTTGGGCGCCGACAGTCACACCCCGGCGGCGGGTGCGCTCGGAATGCTGGCGATCGGGGCTGGCGGTCTTGATGTTGCGCTCGCCATCAGCGGCGAACCATTTCCCACGACCATGCCGGCCGTACTCGGTGTCAGGCTCACGGGTGAACTCCCGCCCTGGGTCAGCGCCAAGGATGTGATCCTCGAAATGCTGCGGCGACGCGGCGTTGCCGGCGGCATCGGCAAGGTGATCGAATATTTCGGACCAGGCCTCAATTCATTGTCCGCGATGGACAGGCATGTGATCGCCAATATGGGCGCAGAGCTTGGTGCGACCACCACGGTGTTTCCGTCCGACGCGCGGACGCGCCGCTTTCTCGAAGCCAACGGCCGGCCGCATGATTGGCTGGAAATCATCGCCGACCATGGATGCAACTATGACAACGAAGACGAGATCGATCTGTCCAAGCTCGAGCCGCTGATTGCAACGCCGTCGAGCCCGGGCAACGTCGTCAAGGTGAGCGACGTTGCGGGTCAGCCGATCTATCAGGCCTATGTCGGATCGTCCGCCAATCCCGGCTGGCGAGACTTTGCCGTCGCCGCCGAAATCGTGCGCGGCGGCAGCGTTCCCGCCGACGTGTCGTTCGACATCAATCCGACCTCGCGCGAGACGCTGGAAGCGTTGATCGTCGACGGCCGCCTTGGAGCGCTCGTTGCGGCGGGCGCGCGGATCCATCAGACCGGTTGCAACGGCTGCATCGGCATGGGGCAGGCGCCTGCGGTGGGACGCAATTCACTTCGCACCACGCCGCGCAACTTTCCCGGCCGGTCAGGCACGGAGGAGGATGCGGTCTTCCTCTGTTCGCCGGAAACCGCAGCAGCCTCGGCGCTCGCCGGACGCATCACCGATCCGCGAACGCTGGCAACGGCCTGCCCGGAGCTCCACGATCCGATCCGCCCGCCGGTGAACAAGAAACTCCTTGAAGCCCCGCTTGCGCCAGAGCAGGCGCGAGCGGTCCAGCTCGTCAAGGGTCCGAACATCCGCTCGCTGCCGGATTTCGATGCGCTCCCCGATCAGCTTGCGCTGCAGATACTCCTGAAAATGGCGGACAATGTTTCAACGGATGAAATTCTCCCCGCCGGCGCACGGGTCCTTCCCTATCGCTCGAACATCCAGAAGATCAGCGATTTCGCCTTTGAGCGCATCGATCGCGGCTATGTCCAGCGCGCGCGCTCAGTGCAGGGCGGCCACAGTCTGGTGGCAGGGCGCAACTATGGCCAGGGCTCTTCGCGCGAGCATGCCGCGGCGGCGCCGCGAAACCTCGGCCTCAGGGTCGTGCTGGCGAAAAGCTTTGCACGCATTCACCGCCAGAACCTCGTCAACTACGGCATTCTGCCACTTATCTTCGTCAACGAGGCCGACTACGACCGGCTGCATAAGGACGACGTCCTGCGTATCGACAATTTACGCCGCGCGCTCAAGAGCGGCGAGGACATCACCCTCGATTGCAGCGGACCGGTGCGGACGCGCCACGGCCTCACCGCGTTGCAGATCGACGTGATCCTCGCCGGTGGCCTGATCAACTGGCGCAGGAAGGAGTCCCAGGCTGCGGCGTGACTGCATCCGCAAATGAGCACGCAAGAGCCCCGCCAGTCGATCAGCCGCGGAGTGATGCGGCCGCCGCCGGGAAGACGGGGCGGCCGCAGCTGTGGTCACGCGCTCTGCGGCACCTGATCGAGGAAGCCGGTGATGGAGCGGATGCGTCCCTCCTTCAGCAAGGCGAAATCGGTGCCCTTGATCGGGCTGTCGACGCCGTCGGGCCCGAGGCCCCACGAAAAGCGCACGTGATCGCCATAGCCGTTGGGCTCGCCGATCAGCTTGAACCTGAAATCCGGAAAGCGCTGCTGCACGCCCGCGATCAGCGCGTCGACGCCGTCGTGGCCGTCGCCGCTCATCACCGGATCGACATATTTCGCATCCGCCGTCCAGTCCTCGCTCAGCATCTCGCGGCGGCGGCTCGGCATCCGCTCGTTCCAGAGATCGATATAGCGGCGGGCAATGCTGTTGATGTCGGTCATGTCTCATCTCCTCTCGTTGAGCCGTCTTGATCGGCAGCCCAACTATCGGAGGGACGCGCGGCGAAATCGATTACTTCGAAGGTCAAGCCTGACGTTACGGCGCGATCTTCAGCGTTGCTTTCATGTTGGGATGAAAGCGGCAGTAATAGTCGACGTTGCCCGCCTTTTTCAGAACAGTGCTCGCCGTCTGCTTCGGCTGGATCATCACGTCGAAGTCGCCGTTTCTAGCCGTGGCGGTGTGCGCGACCACGTCCTTGTTGACCCATGCGACGGTGTCGCCGACCTTGGCCGAGACCTCGGCCGGCGAGATCACCAGGTTCTCCATCACGATCGTAACCGTCGCTGCATGCGCCGGGACCGTCATCGCGCCGAAGGCGACAGCCGCGATCAACAGGCGAAAGCGTCTCGGCATGGGATGCTCCTTATTTCAAACCAGCCTCGACTTGTTCAGCATGCTGCTCGTGGCCCTGAAAGATCTTCAGGCCGGTCTGCAGCAGGCTCTTCAGCTCGGCGTTGCTGGCGGACGGGATGAGCTGCGTCTCCAGCGCCTTGTTGACTGTTTTGTGGTAGGCGACCTCGTTGGCGATATAGGCCTTGTCGAAGGCGGAGCCGGAGAGTTTGCTGAGCTCGGCGTGCTTCTCGGCGGCCTGCTTCGACAGCGCCTTGGAGGTGTCGTTGTCCTCGGGCGTGACTTTGAGCTTCTTGACGAGGTCAAGCGCCTGCTTGTTCACGGCCTCATGGTCGCGCACCATCTCGTTCGCAAATGCCTTGACTTCCTTGCTTTTGGCTTTGCTCTGCGCCTGCTTGGCTGCCGCGATATCGATCTTGCCTGCAGTATAGGCGATATGGGCGATCTGCGGATCGGTGAGCTTGGCCTCTGCTGCGAGCGCCGCGCTGCTCAATAGCGTCATGGCGGCGATTGCCGCACCCAATCGAACGAACATGTTTGATCCTCCTGTGGCGCCGCATCGGCGCATGCTGTTGCACAGGAGTTGGATGGGCGAGCGCGCCCGAGGTTCCGAAAAAAATTACACGTAGCCGAGGCGTTTCAGCACAGCGTTCGTCAGGCGATCGCAGCGACGGCCGGCGAAGGGAAAGGCCTCCATGATCACCGGGCCGATCTTCTTCTCGACATTGTCGCGCAGCATGGCGCGGGCGCGGTGCAGCCGCGTCTTCACCGTCTCCGGTTTCAGATCGAGAATCTCGGCGGTTTCCTCGATATTCATGCCCTCCAATACGCGCGTGATGAAGACGATGCGGAATGGTTCGGGTAATTCGTCGATCGCGCCTTCGACGACATGCTGGATTTCGCGCTGGGCCATGGATTTTTCCGGATCGTCTGCGGCGGACATCAGGGGAAACTGGATGATCTGCGCTTCCAGCGCGCCTTGCGGCAGCGAGGAAAGCTCGATCGAAGGCCGCTCGCGGCGCAGCCGGCCCAGCGCCTCGTTCATCGCGATCCGCGACAGCCAGGTCGAGAGGCTGGAATCGCCACGGAAGTCGGCGAGATGCGTGAAGGCGCGGACGTAAGTCTCCTGGACCACATCTTCCGCTTCGCCATCGTTGCGCAGGATGCCACGGGCGAGCCGGTAAAGCCGCCGGTTATGGGTCTTGATGATGGCGCGCACGGCGAGCTCATCGCGGGCGAGCGCGCGCTGGACCAGCTCGGTGTCGGTGGCGCCAACAGGCGCGCTCTGAGGGGCGGTGGCGTTTGCCATGGCAGCCTCGCTTTTAGCAAATTCGAGAGTTGGATGCGGCAGCGCCGGAAAGGTTCCTGAAAATCGAGCCGAAATCGTTAGCCGGGCAAGGGCTCGGTCACCTCGGCCGCGCCGCCATGGGCGTGGACCTCCAGCGCGTCGAGGAAGCAACGCACCTTGGCCGGCACGAACTGGCGCGCCGGCAGCAGCGCATGCACCGAAAGCGGCTCGCAGACATGGTCCGGCAGCAGGCGCACAAGCGTGCCTGCTTCGATCGCGGCGCGGGTAAAGCTCGCGGTCACCCGCAGCACGCCATGGCCCGCCAGCGCCGCCTGCAGGCGAATATGGGCGTTCGAGCTGACGAGCCTCGCCTTCTCTATCGCGAGATGCTCGGCCTTGCCACCGGGCGCGATGATCGCCCAGGCCGTGTCGTTGGGACCTGCGAGCAGCGGCAGCCTGGCGAGGTCCTCGATCGTTCGCGGCTCGCCAAATTGCTCCAGCAGCCGAGGTGCGGCAAACAGCCCGCGCTCCAGCGTGAACACGCGCCGGATCACAATCCCGGCCGAGGGCAGCGGCGCCTCCAGCATGGCGAAGACGATGTCGTAGTTCTCGGCAACCGGATTGACGATCTCATGCTCGACATCGATCCGGATGGTCAGATCAGGATAGCGCGCCATCAGTTCGCAGGCGACAGGGCCAGCGTGATGGGCGCCGAACTCATAGGGCGACTTGATGCGGAGCGTGCCAGCCACCGCCGTGCTCATCGCGAGCGCTTCGCTCTTGGTCTCGTGCAACGCGATGAACAGTGGCTGGACGCGGCGATAGATGGTTTCGCCAGCGTCCGTGAGGCGCAAATGACGCGTGGTGCGCTCGATCAGCCTGAGTCCGAGCTGGCTTTCCAGCCGCTGCACCGCAGCACTGAGGCTCGACTTGGGATGACCGAGGACGCGCGCGGCCGCGCTAAAGCCGCCGTGCTCGACTACTTCGCAAAACAGCTCCCAATCGCGCCAATCCATCATTGGATTGTCCATCTGCATGGACAGTGTGTCCAGACAAAACCAGTTCTCGGGACAATGCCGTTGACCTAGAAATTCGAACAATTCCAACCGGGAGGATGACATGAACAACGACGGAATCTTTCTCCTCAATTCCTGGTACGTCGCGGCCTGGAATCACGAATTGATCGACGGCAAGAAGCTGGCGCGCACCATCCTGGAGCGGCCGATGGTGCTCTATCGTGGCGCCAGTGGAAAAGTCGTCGCGCTGGACGACCGCTGCTGCCATCGCGCGGCGCCCCTATCGATGGGACGCGTTGAAGGCGACGACCTCCGCTGCATGTATCACGGCATGAAGTTCGCAGCCGATGGCAAATGCATCCAGATCCCGGGACAGGACAAGATTCCGCCGAAGCTCGGCGTGCGCAGCTATCCCGTGGTCGAGCGCTACAACCTCATCTTCATCTGGACCGGCGATCCCGAGAAGGCCGATCCGAATCTGATCCTCGACTATCCGCCGCTCGCCGATCCCAAATGGCGGGGCTTGCCGGGCTACATGCATTACAAGGCGAACTGGCTTCTCATCGTCGACAACCTTTCGGACTTCGCCCATCTCGCTTTCGTGCATACCAACACGCTCGGCGGCTCCGAGGAATATGCCTACAAGACCAAGCCGGTTGCGATCGAGAAACTGGATGACGGTTTTCGTGTCGAGCGCTGGCACATGGGCGCCGAGCCGCCGCCGTACCACAAGAAGGTCATTGCGAACAAAACCGACAAGATCGATCGCCGTAACATCGGCCGCATGATCATTCCCGGCATCTTCACGCTCGACACCACCTTCGCGCCCGCCGGCCAGGGTGCGGAGAAGGGCGTCCAGGTCCCGGGCACGCGCTCATACCGCAACGCGCAGTTCATGACGCCGGAGACGCGCTCGACCACGCACTTCTTCTGGAACTATCTGCACGACTTTGACACCGATAATCCGAACATCGCGCTGTCACTGCGGCACTCGCTCGAAGAAGGCTTCAACGAGGACAAGGACATCATCGAGGCGCAGCAGAAGGTGTTCGACGCCGATCCGAACTACCAATTGCTTGCCATCGGCGCCGACGCGCCGCTGACTTATTTCCGCTGGCTGTTGGGGCGCAAGCTCGAGGCCGAGAAGAACACCGCCAAGGCGGCTTGAGGAAGACGTCGTCATTCCGGGGCGCCTCGAAGAGGCGAACCCGGAATCTCGAGATTCCGGGTTGGATGCTTTGCATCGCCCCGGAATGACGTCTACTTCGCCGCGACCACCATGATCTCGACGAGATAATCCGCCGCCGCCAGCTTCGCCTCGACCGTGGCGCGCGCAGGCGTGTTGCCGGGCGAGACCCATTTGTCCCACACGGCGTTCATCTCAGCGAAGTTCTTCATGTCGGTGATGTAGATGTTGGTCGACAACAGCTTCGACTTGTCGGTGCCGGCTTTCGCCAGATGACCGTCGATGATCGACAGGATCTCCTGGGTCTGCTCGGTGACGCTCTTGCCCTTGGCCTTGTTGGCGACGACGCCGGCGAGATAGACGGTGTTGCCGTGCACGACGGCCTGGCTCATGCGGGGCCCGGTTTCGAAACGTTGAATGCTCATGAGATACTCCGGCTGGAAATAGGAGAGATTACCTAGCGTGTCATGCGCCCCGAGGCCAGCCTCCATCGCGCAAGGCGGGTGCGCGTCCGCCGCTCTTCGAGCTTCCCCGCTAACGCGTCTTCACGGTCTGGGTGTCGTCGTGCAGGACAATCACAGGTGGCGCGGGCTTTATCCACGGCAGGCTCGTGTTGAATGTCCGCGTCAGCTATTCGCGACGATGGTGTCGGCAGGCGCGGGGCTCGCAACAGACGTCGCGGCCATGACGGCAGGCCAACGCATTTGGTGTGGCATGAGATGATCCGGCGGACGCTCCCGAAGCGGCCGCCTGACATTGATTCTGCGCTTTGTCCGAATTTGTTGCGGGAGCGCGAGTGTTCTTGGCGAGCACAAAGAGCCCCGCATTTCTGCGGAAGTTTCGGCATCCATCCGGAAAAGTACGGCCTCAACGAAGTGTTAACCTGTTCCAGTTTGGGACCGCCAGCCGCCCAAAGTGCGGTCCAAACACGGCTTAAGTGCAGCACCTCTGCAACACCCAATTTGAATTTCTTTTGAGGTATCACCTCTGCCTAGACAAAATCACGATCTGGCAACACGCTGCGCCGACATCACCAAGACAGTCAGATTCGATTTCAGATTGAACTGGGGCAGGACATGAGACTCGCGACGGGGTTGTTGGCGGCTGTTCTCTTGCTGGTGGCAATGGCGCCGAGCTATGCCGTGGTCCGGATTGCGGATGACCGCGGCGGGCGGATCGGCACCTACGTCGACAGATATCAGGACCTGCGCAGTTCCGGCCAAGCCGTGATCATCGACGGGCTCTGCGCCTCGGCCTGCACCATCGTGCTGGGTGCGATCCCCCACGACAAGATCTGCGTGACCTCGCATGCGACGCTCGGGTTCCATGCCGCCTGGGACTTCGGAGCCAATGGCCGCGCCATCACCAATCCCGAAGCGACCCAGATGCTGTATTCGATGTATCCGACGCCGGTGAAACGCTGGATCCGGGCGCGTGGCGGGCTCACGCCACACATGATCTTCCTGCGCGGCAAGGAGCTGCAGGCGCTGTTCAGGCCCTGTTACCTCGATGCCCAGGCGTCTGCTGCCAAGACGCCCCTGGATGGCCGATCGTCCGCGATCAAGACGCCGGCGCATGCCCAGGCCTTCGCGACCAAGCCGTCTGCGCCGCGATAAGAATGCGCAACATTCCATCAGCATGACGTGAATGCAGGCGCCCTACGGGCGCTTGCTCTGCTTTGCGCCAGGCCCTAAGTGAAGGCCGATGGCCCAGCCGCTGCCCACCCTTAAGCCTGATTTCGCCTCGTCCCGACGCGGGGACGGGGTGCGGTCGGCCCTTATTTGGGGAGGCACGGGCCTGAGTGCCGCGCTGCTCGCCGCCGCAGCCGTGCTCTGGTTCCGCTATGGCACTGCGGTGTTCTTCGAGATCATCGCCGCCGGCTTCGCCAACTGCTTCTGACCGAAGGATTCTTGAGCCATGGATCGAACCGCCCGCCCATTGGTGATCGTCACGGCTTTCGCCGCGAGCCTGTTGATCGGGCTATTGGTGATGCTGTGGGCGATGGGCGGCGTGCGCGGCGTCACCGCGCCGGCCGCGATCGGCGGCCCGTTCCAGCTCACCGATCAGAATGGCGCCACCGTCACCGAAAAGGACCTGCAGGGCCACCCGAGCCTGATCTTCTTCGGCTTTACCCATTGCCCGGACGTCTGCCCGACCTCGCTGTTCGAGATTTCGGAAATCCTGCGGGCGATGGGCAAGGATGCCGACAAGGTCAATGCCTATTTCATCTCGGTCGATCCCGAGCGCGATACAGAGGCTGCGATGAAAGACTATCTGTCGAGCTTCGATCCGCATCTCAAGGGTCTGACCGGCGATGCCGCGGCCGTCCAGAAGGTCATCACCGAATACCGGGTCTATGCCAAGAAGGTTCCCTTGAAGGACGGCGACTACACCATGGACCATACCGCGCTGATCTATCTGATGGATCGGGACGGCAAGTTCGTCTCCCCGTTCAATGTGAACCGGAAGCCGGAAGAAGCCGCGGCCGACCTGAAGCGCTATCTTTGAGTGCAGCCGGTTCGTTAATGCCAGACCCCGCTCGCATCCTGCGCCGGATGGTCTATAAGGCCCTCTAATTCCAGATATTCCCGGCTAGATCGTTGCAGACCGCCTTGTCGCCCATTCCGAACCTCGCGCTGCCAGCCCGTTGCCTGCGGGCAGGCGCGGTTGCGGCTGCCCTGCTGGCGCTGGCGCTTTCCATCCCGCCGGCCAAAGCCCAAGCCCCGTCCCCGACGCCGGCGGCCAAGCCCCAGACTCCGGCGGCAACGCCGGCCGCGCCTGCAAAGAAGGTCGAGGCGGCGCCGCAGGCCGTGCCCGGCTTCTGGGATCCACGGCGGCGTCCCGAGCGGCCGGACCTGTCGCGCATCTCCGTGATCCGCTTCCTGACCGAGACCGATTATCCGCCGTTCGACTTCACCGGCGCCGACGGCAACCCCGCCGGCTTCAATGTCGACCTGGCGCGCTCGCTCTGCGAGGAGATCAAGGTCACCTGCACCATCCAGATGCGGCGCTTCGAGACGCTGCTCGATGCGATCGCAAGCAACCGCGGCGATGCCATCATCGCCTCCATGGCGGTGACGCCGGAGCTCCGCACCCGCGTCGATTTCACCGATCCCTATTACCGCGTGCCCGCGCGCTTCGTGTCGCGCAAGGATGCCGTGATGCCGGAGATCCGCCCTGAATATCTCGAGGGCAAGAAGGTCGGCGTCATCGCCGGCTCCGCGCATGAGGCCTATCTGAAGGCGATGTTCACCGATGCCGAGCTGCATTCCTATCCGAACGACGAGGCGCTGCGGCTTGCGCTCCGCCGCGGCGAGGTCGACTTCATCTTCGGCGACGGGATTTCGCTGTCGTTCTGGATCAATGGCACCGATTCGGACAATTGCTGCGCCTTCTCCGGCGGGCCGTTCGTCGAGAGCCGCTATTTCGGCGAGGGCGTCGGCATTGCGGTACGCAAGGGCAACGATCTGCTCAGGCAGGCGTTGAACTGGGCGCTGTTTCGCGTCTGGGAAAAAGGCCGCTACACCGATCTGTGGCTGCGCTATTTCTCGGTGAGCCCGTTCTGATCTGTAGGGTGGGCAAAGGCGCGCTTGCGCCGTGCCCACCATTTTTCGCCTCGGTGGGCACGCTTCGCTTTGCCCACCCTACGAATGTCCGCTATTTTCTGCTGTTTGCGGAGAGCCTTATCTGATGTCCACGATCGAACTTTCAGCCAGCCCGGGCGATCTGCGCTCGGTTGCCGAACAATCCAACGCCTGGCCGTTCGAGCAGGCGAAAGCGATTGTCGCACGGCTGAAAAAGCAGCCGAAGGACGAGGTCCTGTTCGAGACCGGCTACGGCCCCTCGGGCCTGCCGCATATCGGCACCTTTGGCGAGGTCGCGCGCACCACCATGGTGCGGCACGCCTTCCGCGTGCTGACCGAGGACAAGATCAAGACGCGGCTGATCGCCTTCTCCGACGACATGGACGGCCTGCGCAAGGTGCCGGACAACGTGCCGAACCGGGAGCTGCTGGAAAAGCATCTCGGCCAGCCGCTCACGACCGTGCCCGATCCCTTCGGCACGCACGGTAGCTTCGGCGCGCACAACAATGCGCGGCTGCGCGCCTTTCTTGATACCTTCAGCTTCGATTACGAGTTCGCGAGCTCCACCGACTACTACAAGTCCGGCAAGTTCGATGCGGCGCTCACGCGCATGCTGGAGCGGCTCGACAAGATCATGGAGATCATGCTGCCGTCGCTCCGCGAGGAGCGCGCGGCGAGCTATTCGCCGTTCCTGCCGATCTGTCCGCGCACGGGCCAGGTGCTGTACGTGTCGATCGTCGCGCATGACGCCAGGGCCGGCACCATCTCTTATGACGATCCCGAGACCAAGGAGCGCGTCACGGTTCCCGTTACCGGCGGCCACTGCAAGCTGCAATGGAAGCCGGACTGGGCGATGCGCTGGTACGCGCTCGCCGTCGACTACGAGATGGCCGGCAAGGACCTGATCGACTCGGTAAAACTCTCCGGCAAGATCTGCGCGGCACTCGGCGGCAAGCCGCCGGAAGGCTTCAACTACGAGCTCTTCCTCGACGAGAAGGGCCAGAAGATTTCCAAGTCGAAAGGCAACGGGCTCACCATCGACGAGTGGCTGCGCTATGCCTCGCCGGAATCGCTGTCGCTGTTCATGTACCGCGAGCCGAAGGCGGCCAAGCGCCTCTACTTCGACGTCATCCCGCGCAACGTCGACGACTATCAGCAATTCCTGGAAGGCTTTCCGCGCCAGGACACGCGGCAGCAATTGTCGAATCCGGTGTGGCACATTCATGCCGGCCATCCGCCGAAGGCGGACATGCCCGTCACCTTCCAGCTCCTCCTGACGCTGGTGTCGTCATCGAATGCGGAGAACGCCGAGACGCTGTGGGGCTTCATCGGCCGCTACCGGCCGGGCGTGACACCCAAGACGCATCCGAAGCTTGATGCGATGGTCGGCTATGCCATCAACTACTATCGCGACTTCGTCGCGCCGACCAAGCAGTTCCGCGAGCCGACCGATAGCGAACGCGCCGCGCTGCAGGACCTGCGCGACGCGCTGTCCAACCTGCCGGCGGATTCCACGGCCGAGGGGATCCAGACCGTGGTCTACGAGATTGGCCGCCGCGAGCCGTTCCTCGACCCCGTCAAGAAAGGCAAGGACGGACGCCCCGGCGTGTCGCTCGACTGGTTCAACATGCTCTACCAGGTGCTGCTCGGCCAGGAGAAGGGCCCGCGCTTCGGCTCCTTCGTCGCCGTCTACGGCATCGTCAACGCAGTGAACATGATCGACGGCGCGCTGGCGCGGTCGGGGTAGGGCACGCGGCAACCCCTTATGGATCGTCATGCGCGGGCTTGACCCGCCTGCGGGGCCGAAGCCCCTTCGGCGCGGCGAAGGCCCGCGCATCCATCTTCCTTTGCAGGGAAGCCCTTCGTTTTTGATGGATGGCCGGGTCAAGCCCGGCCATGACGAAATCCCATGCTTGCGCTATAGTGTCCTCAAGCAACAAGACCGCTAGACCGCAGGGAGACTCCGCATGCAATTCCGCGTTTCGCCGAAGACGCTTTCTGAATGCAGCACCGAGGAATGGCAAGCGCGGGTCGATCTCGCCGCCGCGCACCGCCTCGCCTGGATGCATGGCTTCTCCGAGGGCATCTTCAACCATCTCACCTACGTCGTGCCCGGCGGCAGCGACCGCTATTACCAAATCCCGTTTGGCATGCACTGGTCGGAGGTGACGGCGTCCTCCTTCATGGAAGTCGGTATCGACGATGGTCTGGTCAAAAGCGGCGCGGGGGACGTCGAGCGCTCCTGCTATTGCATCCATGCGCCGATCCACAAGGCGCTGCCGCAGGCCAAGGCCGTGTTCCACACCCATATGCCTTACGCCAGCGCGCTGACGCGGCTGGAGGATCCCTGCATCAAGGAGATTGGCCAGACCGAGGTCGGCATGATCAACGCGATCGCTTATGACGACGAGTACACCGGCCCCGCGCTCGATCCGGCCGAGGGCGCGCGGCTTGCGCGCGTGATCGGCGACAAGACGATCCTGTTCATGGCCAATCACGGCATCTCAACCGTCGGCGAGACCATCGCAGAAGCCTTTGACCGGCTCTACTACGTCGAGCGCGCCGCGCAGGTACAGATCTACGCGATGTGGACCGGCCAGAAGCTGAAGAAGCTCCCCGAGCACGTGGTCGAAAAGACCAAGCGCGACATGAGCGGCAGCGGCGGCACCCACTACAACCCCGGTCCGTCACAGCGGCACTTCGATGCGCTGAAGCGGATCCTGGATCGGAAAGAGCCGGACTACGCGACGTAAGGCTTGCTCAGCTCGTCATGCGCGGGCTTGACCCGCCTGCGGGGCCGAAGCCCCCTCGGCGCGGCGAAGGCCCGCGCATCCGTCACACTTCGCAAGATGCCTTTTTGTTGATGCAAGCCCGGGTCAAGCCCGGGCATGACGAGTTATAGGGCGCCCAGCCGCGACAACCCGTATCGGTCGCCGTCACTAGATCGATTGCAGCACGTAACGTCGATTGTCCTTCTGTGCCGGGCGCGCATTCATCGGATAGAGCTTGGCAAAGCGCGCAATGTCGGCATCGGCCACGCTGATCGGCGTGGTGAGAACAAGCCATTCGACGATCTCGGAGCAGGGCGGCGTCGTCAGCGAACCTGGATAGCGGTAGTAACCGTGCTTGGCCGGAAGCAGCGCGTTGGGATCGATGGCGGGATCCGCTTTCACGGCGGGGCCTTCGGCTCCCGGCATGGTTGCTGTGATCCTCGTGAAGGCCGCGTTCGGCTTGCCCGGAGTCATCAGCACGCCGATCACCGCCAGCGCGCCGCTTTCGGCGCGATGCACGAAATGCGCCTCCATCGCGAAATTCTTGCCGGCGACCAGATGCTCGCTCGGCCGATGGAAGTGAAGTTGCACCAGGCGGTACTTAGCATCGCCCAATAGGAGCGTGTTGCCTTCCGGGAAGTTGAGCTGGATGGTGTGGCCGTTGTTGACGATGGTGTCGGCCCGCTTGGTCCAGTTGATCTTGAGCGCCGGCAGTTGCGCCTTCACCGTGCCGCCAATATCGATCGGCGATTGCTGCGATCCGATCGCGCAGGTCTTGCTGGCGGCATCCAGATCGCCCCACTTGGCGGGGCCGGTGTCGCCCTCATAGCTCCAATGCGCGCTCTCCGCGGCGGCACGTTCAATACAGCATGGGCAGAGAGCGGCTCCCGCGAGGAGCCTCAGCGCTTGACGACGATTCATGAAAAATCCCGACAGTTAAGAGATGCGAGCAAGGAGGGCGATGTGATGGGAACCCTAAGGGAGGGAGCTTGCCTCGGCAAGATCAGGAACCCGGACCCTCTACTGTCTCACCCACACAATCCGTGCGATCCATTCGACCTCGCCGGCCGCCAGCGCGCGATCACCGCCCGCCGCACCGAACGCCGCCAGCTCCAGCACCTTCGCCGTGCGCCGCTTCAACTCCCCGAGCAGCACCTCGCCGCCGCTGGTCTTCACCACGACGCGGTCACCACGGCGGATCGCGGTCGAGGGCGAGACCAGCACGACGTCGCCGTCGCGATAGGCGGGCTCATGGAGGCTTCCGGATATCTCGAGCGCAAAGGCATGCTCGTCGTCGGCCGACGGCAACGTGAGCTTGTCAAAGCCCTTTCCCGCCAGATGGCCGTGCTCGTCGAAATGGCCGCGTTGGGCGGCTTGCGCCAACGTCAGGAGCGAGACCGACGCGGCCGGTCTTGGGCCGTCGCCGATGAGCTGCACGAATGTGTCAATCGAGGTGTCGGCCGCGGCGAGCGCTTTTGCGATCGACTCGGTCGATGGCCAGCGCTCGCGCCCATCGGGCGTGACGCGCTTGGACTTGTTGAAGGTGGTGGCATCGAGACCGGCGCGCCGGGCAAGCCCCGACGGCGACAGCGAGGCCCGTGCCGCAAGCCGGTCCAGCGCGGTCCAGATCTGCTCGTGGGTCAATATCCGCGGCGTTTTGGCATGCCTGGCCATCAGGGCCACGCTTGATAGATCTGCGCTTGGGAATTAATGCCTGAATAAACCGGTTTTCGCTCAATCCGACAAGGGCCATGCGGCCGCCCTTGAGTTAAGCAAAGCCCGCCGATACGGTCGCGAAATTGCTACCTGACGAAGCCGCGCCTAAAAGTGACTTAAAGAACATACTCAACCACTTAACCGATCCACGCCCGTGCCCCTGATCTACAAAATCTGTCCTGCCTCGGCCTGGCGCGAGGCCGAGCGGCAAGGCGTTTACCGCGGTAGCCGCGACGATGCGCGCGACGGCTTCATCCATTTCTCGACGGCCCCGCAGGTGAACGAGACCGCACGAAAGCACTTTTTCGGGCAAACGGGGCTGTTCCTGGTCGAGGTCGAGACCGACGCGCTCGGCGCCGCGCTGCGCTGGGAGCGCTCGCGCAACGACGAATTGTTTCCGCACCTCTATGGCGAACTCGATCTCGGCGCGGTACGGCGTGTGCTCAACATGCACGCGCGCTCCGACGGCACTCACGACATCCCGGAGCTCGAGCCGTGATCCGCGCCTTCGACGCCCTCTCTCTGCCGCTGCTTCGCTGGCTCGATGCCGAGGACGCGCATCGCCTCGCGATCCATGGCTTGAAATTACTGCCGCCGATGCGGCCGCAGACTGACGATGCCAAGCTTGCGATGCGCGCCTTCGGGCTCAACTTTCCCAATCCGGTCGGCATGGCCGCGGGCTTCGACAAGAATGCCGAGGTGCCGGACGCACTGCTCAAGCTCGGCTTCGGCTTTGTCGAGGTCGGTACCGTCACGCCGTATCCCCAGAGTGGCAATCCGCGGCCGCGACTGTTTCGCCTGGAGCGGGATGAGGGTGTCATCAACCGCATGGGCTTCAACAATGATGGTGCGGACGTTGTGTTGCGGCGGCTCGCCTCGCGTGCCAGCCGTGGCGGCATCGTCGGCGTCAACGTCGGGGCGAACAAGGATTCGCCGGATCGTATTGCGGACTACGTCAAGCTGATCGAAACCTTTGCGCCGGTTGCAAGCTATTTCACCGTGAACGTATCCTCTCCGAACACGCCGGGCCTGCGCAATCTGCAGCAGGCCTCACAGCTCGATGATCTGCTTGCGAGAGTGATCGACGCGCGCGAGCGGGTCCGCGAGACGGCCGGCGATACGCCGGTGCTGCTCAAGATCGCGCCGGATCTCGGACTTTCCGAGCTCGACGATGTCGTGCACGTCGCGCGCTCGCGCCGGGTCGATGGCATGATCGTTGCCAACACGACGCTGGCGCGGCCCTCGTCGCTGCGCGAGACATATCGCGCGAAGGAGCAGGGCGGCCTTTCCGGCCGGCCACTGCTGCGGCTGGCGACGCGGATGGTCGCGGAAACCTATGTGCGCGCCGAGGGCGCGTTTCCATTGATCGGCGTCGGCGGCATCGATAGTGGCGGCGCCGCGCTGACGCGCATCCGCGCCGGCGCCAGCCTGATCCAGCTCTATTCGCCCCTGATCTACAAGGGGCTTGGCCTCGTCGAGGACATCAAGCGCGACCTCGCCTCGACTCTGCTCCGCACCGGCCGCGAGTCGCTGTCGGAGATCGTCGGCGCCGATGCCGCCACGATCACCGCCGAGGATTGGCCGGTGTAGCCACGCCCCGCCGTCGCGCCGGGCGATGACAGTATGTAGGATGGGCAGAGCCAACGGGTCGCGCGAACGCGCGCCCGATGACAGGCTCAGCGAAACCCATCACGAAGACGGCGGGTTTCGCTTTCGCTCGACCCACCCTACGAAGACTTCCCGAACGACGCCTTCACCAGCGCGGGATAGCGCAGCGCCTGCAAGCCGCCGCGCGCCGCATAGTGCACGAGGAAGGCGCCCCAGAGCCCGGCATTGCCGAACGAGCGCAGCGCGAACCAGGCCGAGAGATAGGCCGCAAGCGAGGCCAGCATGAGATTGCGCATGTCGCGCGCCCAGGTCGCGCCGATATAGATGCCGTCGAAGGCAAAGGCGAACACGGAGAGCAACGGCGAGAACACGACGAAGACGAGGAAGTTGCGGGCCGCGATCCGGACATCGTCGCTCGCAGTCATGACATCGATGAGATCAGGGCCAAACGCCGCGAGGCAGGCCGTGACGGCCAGCGCGAAGCCAAAGCCCCAGGCGAGCACCAGCCGCGTCGCGGCGGTGAAGCCCAAGCGGTCGCGCGCCCCCAGCGTCTGGCCGCACAATTGCTCGGCGGCATTGGCGAGGCCGTCGAGAAAGAAGGCGCTCGCCAGGAGAAGATTATTCAGCACGGCGTTGGCGGCGAGCGTCACGTCGCCGGCGCGCGCGCCCTGCGCAGTGAAGAACAGGAAGGCCGCGATCAGCGCGGCGGTCCGGATCATGATGTCGCGATTGACCGACAGCATGCGTATCAGCGCCACGCGATCGAGCAATGCCACGCGCGGGATCACAAGCGATCCGCCGGCGAGGCGGCCCGCGATCATGAGGCCGATCACAAGCCCACATGCTTCCGCAAGCACGGTGGCGAGCGCAGCGCCTGCAATTCCGGCGCGCAAGCCGAGCACCAGCGCAACGGTTGCCGCCATGTTGACCAGGTTGATCGCAATCTGCACGGCGAGTGCAAGCCTTGCGCGCGCCTGTCCGACCAGCCAGCCGAGCACGACATAGTTGCCGAGCGCCAGCGGCGCCGACCAGATGCGGATCGCGAAATAGGTCTTTGCCGCCTGCGTCACGTCGGCGCTGCCACCCATCATCGCAAACAGCATGGCGGCGAGCGGCAGTTGCAGCGCGATCAGGCCAGCCCCGATCAGCGCGGCCACCACGAGCCCGCGCACGAGATGCACGCGCAGCTCCTTTTTTTCGCCGGCGCCGATCGCCTGCGCGGTGAAGGCCAGCGTGCTCATGCGCAGGAAGCCGAACAGCCAGAACAGGCAATCGAAAATGAAGGACGCCATCGCGACGCCGCCGAGCATGGCCGGCTCGTCGAGCCGTCCGATCGCGGTGGTCGAGACGATGCCGATCAAGGGCGTCGTCACGTTCGCGATCATCGCGGGGCCGGCGATCGCGAACACCCGCGCGGTCGTGACTCTGCTGGCAAGCTGGTCGAGGCGCATGTCCACGGGCTTCAACGCACCCTAGAATTCGACAATCATGCCGTCATGTGCCGCCGCATGGGCGAGCCCATCCAGCCGCGACAGCATGTCGTCGCTCATGTGGGTCAGGATCAGCCGCTTCGGCTTGATCTCCGAAAGGTGCGCCTCAAGCGTCTGCAGGCTCAGATGATTCCTGATGGTCCGCTCGTAAGTATAGGCTTCCGCGATGAAGAGATCGGCGTCGCGGCCGAGCGGCACCAGCGCCGCCGTCCATTCGGTATCGGCGGTGTAGGCAAGGACGCGTCCATCCGCCTCGATCCGGTAGGCCAGGAAGGGGCCGCCGGAGTCTCCATGCACCACCGGATAGGGCGTGAGCGTGACGGCGCCGAGGTTGCGCGTTTCCTCCGGCTTGAGCGGCAGGATTGAAAGCTCGAACTTTTGCTGCGTCGCGGACGAACGCTCGAACAATGCTTCCATCACTTGTGCGAGGCGCGACTCGATTCCCTCCGGTCCCGCGATGACAAGCGGGCGGGTGCGGCGCGAGAATTGAGCGTCGAGCAGGAAGAACGGCAGGCCGGCGAAATGATCGCCGTGAAAGTGGGTGATGAGGATCAGATCGATGTCGTTGCGCACGATGCCGCTGCGCTTCAGCGCCGGCAGTGCGGAAGCGCCGCAATCGATCAGGAAATTGACCGAAGCTCCCGTGACGTGAAAGCAGGTATTTTGCCGGCCGCCGGAGCCGAAGGCATCGCCGCAGCCGACAAATCGCACCTGCATCGGATATGACCGTTTGGCGAGAGATCAGCGTCCGCGCGGCGCGCCGAACAGCCGCGACAGGAACCAGATCGGGATCACGATGACGGCGCCGAGCAGGAAATAGCGCCACAGCCAGTTGATGGCGTCGAAGCCAAGGTCCCAGATTCGCCGGAACAGGAGCTGGATGCTGCGCAGGATGTTGTAGGGATCGAAGCCGATCGCGGCGAGCACGACGCCGACCAGGATGGAGAGCAGGATCAGCCGGAACACGACCGCGAGCGGCGAGCCGCCGAGAAAGCGGTTGAGGCCGTCATGGCTGGCCGGCAATTCCCGGGTGTCGTTGGGCATCGAGCTCTCCTTGCGGATTCGTGCCGATCATACTCGGCGAGGAGCACATGGGGAACCCGCCCACGTCAGTCAATGGCTGTCCGACGTTACCAAATTTTTAGCTGCGTCTTCCTTCAACAGCTTTTCCAGCGTCTCCAGCCGATCCGCATCGCGCGGCGGCTTGTCCCAGCGCAGCCGGTTAATGCGGGGAAAGCGCATCGCGATGCCGGACTTGTGCCGCGTCGAGCGCTGCAAGCCTTCGAAGGCGACTTCCAGCACCAGCCCCTGGCCGGGCTCATGCACGACATGGCGCACGGGGCCGAATTTCTCGGTGGTGTTGCGGCGGACGAAGCGATCGATCTGCAACAGCTCGTCATCGGTGAAGCCGAAATAGGCCTTGCCGACCGGAACCAATTGCTCGCCGTCCTCGCCTGAGGTCCAGACGCCGAACGTGTAGTCGGAATAGAACGAGGAGCGCTTGCCGTGGCCGCGCTGCGCATACATCAACACGGCATCGATGATGTGCGGATCGCGCTTCCACTTCCACCATTGACCTTTCGGTCGGCCGGGCAGGTAAGGCGCATCGCGCCGTTTCAGCATCACGCCTTCGACGGCTTCCGCATCTGCGCCGGCACCGGCGGGATCCGCGCGCGCCGTGCGCAAGCCTTCCCAGCTATCGAAGGCAATCGTTGGCGAGAGATCGATGCGGGAATCGTCGAGCTTCTTCACGAAGGCTTCGAGCTTGGCCCGGCGCTCGGCAAACGGCAGCTCGCGCAGATCATTGTCGTCGTCGGCGAGCAGATCATAGGCGCGCAGATGCATCGGAAAGTCTTTGAGCAGCTTGGGCGACACCGCTTTGCGGTTGAGCCGCTGCTGCAGCACGTTGAAACTTTGAACGCGGCCGGCGCGCACCACCAGCAGCTCACCGTCGATCGCGCCGGGCAGGTGCAGCGATGGCGCCAGATCCGGAAAGCCCCCCGTGATGTCCTCGCCGGTGCGCGAATAGAGCCGCACCTGCACGTGGCCGCGCGTATCGCGCCCTGCGACCGCCTGCACGCGGATGCCGTCCCATTTCCATTCGGCGATATAGTCCGTCGGATCGAGGGCAGCGAAATCCGCATCCTCGATCGCGTGCGCGAGCATCACCGGACGGAACGGCGCAGGATCGAGGTTGACCGGCTTGTCACCGCGGCCCTCGAGCCAGGCGAACAGGTCGGAGTAGGGCGGGGACAGGCCCGGCCAGATCAGTTCGACCTCATGCGGGTCCTTGTTTCCGAGGTTGGCCGCGGCGGCTTTCGCGAGCCGCGCGGAAATGCCGATCCGCATCGCGCCGGTGACGAGCTTCAACAGCGCCCAGCGTCCGGTCTCGTCCAGTTCGTCGAGCCAGCGCGCGAGCCGTCGTGGCAGCTCGGTCTTGCCGAGTGTTCGGAGCGTGGTGACGACTTCGGTGAGGGTGGGTGGAGGTGGGTTGTTGTGGTTGCGCGGGCGGAGCGCGTCACGCGCATCGAGCCCGCGGTACCGCCCTCCCTGACCCTCCCCCGCAAGGGGGGAGGGAATGGAGAGAGCGGAGCGTCCATTGCGACTTATCTCACTGCTTGGGAGCTTGCTCTTCGATTGCCCCGGACTCCGCTGCGCTCCCTCCTCCCTTGCGGGGGAGGGCTGGTGAGGGGGGTAGCCCGGAAAAGACTCGTCATGAGTTACGCCGACCTTCGGCCACATCAGCGCGACCGTCTCGGAGAGATCGCCGACATAATCGTAGGAGAGAGCGAACAGCACCGGATCGGTGCGCTCCATGATCAGATCGCGGATCAAGCCGGGCTTGGCGTGCTTGAACGACAGCGCGCCGGTCAGCGCCGCCAGCGCATAGCCGCGATCGGGGTCGCCGACTTCGCGGAAATAGGCTTCCAGCAGCCTGAGCTTGTTGTTGCGGCCGGGCTCATAGGCGAGGCGGTCGAGCAGGGCGGCGAAGCGGTTCATGCGTCGTCGCCTTCGCCTGGCATCTCGCTCTCCTCTTCATCGCCGTAACCGACGAGATCGAGCGGCTGCGCAGCAAGGCCTCGTGTCCGGCACCAATGCACCAGCGCATCCTCCTGGCCATGCGTGACCCAGATCTCGCCGGCGCCGGTTGCCGCAATGGTCGCGGTCAGCCCGTCCCAATCGGCGTGATCGGAGATCACCAGCGGCAGCTCGATGCCGCCCTGTCGGGCGCGTGCGCGCACCCGCATCCATCCTGACGCGAAGGCCGTCACGGGGTCCGGAAAGCGCCGCGTCCAGATGTCGGAGGTCGCGGTCGGCGGCGCCAGTGTGATCGTGCCGGCGAGATCGGCCTTCTTCATGCCGCGCACAGGCTTGAGCTCGCCAAGCGCGATGCCTTTGTTTTCGTAGTAGCGCGTGATCTTTTCCATCGCGCCATGCAGAAAGATCGGTGCGTCGTAACCGGCCTCGCGGATCAGTGCGATCACGCGCTGCGCCTTGCCGAGCGAATAGGCGCCGACGAGATGCGCGCGCTCCGGAAACAATGTCGCCGAGGCGAGCAGCTTCTTCACCTCGTTGGCGGCGTTGCCATGCCGGAACACTGGAAGACCGAAAGTCGCCTCGGTGATGAAGACGTCGCACGGCACAATTTCCAGCGGCGCGCAGGTCGGATCGCGCGCATCCTTGTAGTCGCCGGAGGCGACGATGCAGGTGTCCTTGCAGCTCACCGCGATCTGCGCCGAGCCCAGCACGTGGCCGGCGGGATGAAATTTCACCGTGACGTCGCCGAGCTTGATCTCCTCGCCATAACGGATCGCCTGCGTCGAGCCGGCGAAATTGTCGCCATAGCGCAGCCGCATGATGTCGAGCGTCTCCTGCGTCGCCAGCACCGCGCCATGGCCGGCACGCGCATGGTCGGAATGGCCATGGGTGATCACTGCCCGCTCCACGGGGCGCACCGGATCGATGTGGAAGTTACCCGGCTTGCAGCAGAGACCGGCGGGGGTGGGGATGAGGATGTCTTGCGGTCGCATCTGGCGAATATAGGCCGTACGAGACGGATTATCAGGTCTCACGCGGCCTGCTGCCATCGTTCCCCCTCGTCATGCGCGGGCTTGACCCGCGCATCCATCTACAGAAAGACTCCTTCCCTCAAGATGGATTGCCGGGTCGAGCCCGGCAATGACGAGACACGTAGACCATGCCTGCCCGTTTGTTCCTGTCCTCCGGCGATCTCATTGCCGACCGCCGCTTCGAGTTTGCGCGCGACCTGCAATTGAAGGGCGATCTTCCGGCCGCCGCCGATCTCCTGGAGCAGGCGATCGAGCTTGCGCCGAACTTTCCCTCGGCCTGGTTCACGCTCGGCGAAATCCGCGAGCAGCTCGGCCAGCATGAGGCGGCGATCGCGGCGTTTCGCCGCGCGTGCGCATCCGATCCGCATGACCGCCACGGCGCCGCGGTCTGGCTGATGCGGCTCGGTGCCGATCAGCTCGGCGAGATGCCGAAGGGCTATGTGCAGGCGCTGTTCGATCAATATGCGCCGCGCTTCGAGGCTGCGCTCATCGGCGACCTCGGCTATCGCGCGCCGCAGCTCTTGTTCAAGGCCGCGCTGTCAGTGCGGGTGAAAGCGAAGAAGCCCGCCTTCTTCAAGCGCGCGATCGATCTCGGCTGCGGCACTGGGCTCGCGGCAAGCGCCTTTGCGAAGGAGGTCGATAATTTCATCGGCATCGATTTGTCGCCCGGCATGATCGAACAGGCGCGCGCCACCGGCCTTTATGCTGAGCTCGAGGTCGCCGACATGGTCGAGGGCCTCTCCACAAAGCCTGACGCCAGCGCGAACCTGCTGCTCGCGGCAGACGCCATGTGTTACGTTTCCGATATCGCGCCGGTGCTGGTGGAAGCCGAGCGCGTGCTGGCGGGAGGCGGCGTGTTTGCGTTCACGCTGGAGACGCACAACGGCGACGGCGTGATCATCGGCGAAGGTTTGCGTTACGCCCACGCTACGGACTATGTCCGCGGCAAAATCACCGCGGCGGGCCTTGGCGTCGCATATCTGGAGGCCGCCTCGCCGCGCAACGAGGACAACAAGCCGGTGCAGGGGCTCGTGGTCGTCGCCGCCAAGACATGAGTCGAGACGTGGGACGAAGTGAAGCGCTGTGCCATCTCCTGCCAAAATCGCCTTCTCGCTCTCGACGTAAGCGCCCGGACGGCTTAGCTCTTAGGCCGTGTCGCTCCTGGACCTGCTCGAACCCTTAGGCCAATCGGCCGCGCTACCCGACCGTTTCCAGAAATGGTTCACGGCGCGCGGCTGGTCGCCGCGCGAGCATCAGTTGGCGCTGCTGCAGAAGGCGCGCGCGGACCGCTCGGCGCTCCTGATCGCGCCGACCGGCGCCGGCAAGACGCTGGCGGGATTCTTGCCGACGCTGGTGGAGCTTTCGTCCTTGTCACCTCCCCCCTTGCGGGGGAGGTCGACGCTCTCGGCAGCGCACTTGCGCGCCAGAGAGCGGCGGGAGGGGGGTAAGCCACAAGCACCGATGCCCGCGGCTTACCCCCCTCCCCAACCCTCCCCCGCAAGGGGCGAGGGAGCTGTAGCGGGCGCCGCTGAGACGCCGCGAGGTGAAAAGTCGCATGTCATCTCCACCGGCCGCGGCGTTAAGCGCACCGGCGGCCTGCACACGCTCTACATCTCGCCGCTGAAGGCGCTCGCGGTCGACATCGCCCGCAACCTGGAGACGCCGATTGCGGAGATGAAGCTGCCGATCAAGGTCGAGACCCGCACCGGCGACACGCCGGTGTCGCGGCGTCAGCGTCAGCGGCGTTATCCGCCGGACATTCTGCTCACCACGCCCGAACAGCTCGCGCTGCTGCTCGCGTCCGACGATTCGCCGTATCTGTTCTCCTCGCTGAAGCGTATCGTGCTCGACGAGCTGCATGCGCTCGTCACCTCCAAGCGCGGCGATCTCTTGTCGCTTGGGCTCGCGCGGCTCTGGAAGCTCGCGCCCGAGCTACGCGCGATTGGCCTGTCGGCGACGGTGGCCGAACCGGCGCAGCTTGCGCGCTTCCTGGTGCCGCAGCCCGAAGGCCAAAGCGTCTCCGCCGACATTGTCACCGCCGGCGGCGCGGCAGCACCGGTCGTGGAGATGCTGGATACGCGCGAGCGGTTGCCCTGGGCCGGCCATACCGCACGTCATGCGCTGGGCGAGATCTATGAGCTGATCAAGCGCAACAAGACCACGCTCGTGTTCGTCAACACGCGCAGCCAGGCCGAGATGCTGTTCCAGGAGCTCTGGCGCATGAATGACGATGCGCTCGCGATCGCGCTGCATCACGGCTCGCTCGACGTCGCCCAGCGCCGCAAGGTCGAGGACGCGATGTCGGCCGGAAAACTCCGCGGCGTGGTCTGCACCTCGTCCCTCGATCTCGGCGTCGACTGGGGCGACGTCGATCTCGTCATCAATATCGGCGCGCCGAAGGGCTCCTCGCGGCTGATGCAGCGAATCGGCCGCGCCAATCATCGCCTCGACGAGCCCTCGCGCGCGGTCCTCGTGCCGGCCAACCGCTTCGAGGTGCTGGAATGCTCGGTTGCGATCGATGCCATTGCCGAGAATGCGCAGGACACGCCGCCGCTCCGCGCTGGCGCGCTCGACGTGCTGGCGCAGCATGTGCTGGGCCGCGCTTGCGGCGAGCCGTTCTTGTCGGATGAACTCTATGCGGAGGTGCTGACGGCAGCGCCCTATGCCAATCTCACGCGCAGCGATTTCGACGACGTCGTCGAGTTCGTTGCGACCGGCGGTTATGCGCTGAAAACCTACGAGCGCTTCGCGCGCATCAAGCAGGACAAGCAGGGCCGCTGGCGCGTCGCCAATCCCTACGTGCGGCAGAGCTATCGGCTCAATGTCGGCACCATCGTCGAAGAGCCGATGCTGAAGGTGAAGCTGGTGCGCTCGCGTGCGGGCGGTGCGGGCGCGACCGGCGCGATCGCCCGCGGGGGCCGCATGCTGGGTGAGATCGAGGAATATTTCATCGAGGGCCTCGTCGTCGGCGACACCTTTGTGTTCGGCGGCGAGATCGTGCGCTACGAGGCCCTCGTCGAAGACCAGGTCTATGTCTCCCGCGCCAACGACAAGGACGCGAAGGTGCCGTCCTATATGGGCGGAAAATTTCCGCTCTCGACCTATCTCGCCGAGCGCGTGCGCAAGCTGCTCGACGACAGGCGTGCGTGGAACGCGTTGCCGGAGCAGGTGCGCGACTGGCTGGTGCTGCAGACGGATTTTTCCCGCGTGCCGGCGCTGCGCGAGCTGCTCGTCGAAACCTTTCCACGCGGTGGCAAGCATTATCTCGTCTGCTATCCCTTCGAGGGGCGGCTCGCGCACCAGACGCTCGGCATGCTGCTCACACGCAGGCTCGAGCGCGCCCGCGCCCGGCCGCTCGGCTTCGTTGCCAACGAATATGCGCTTGCGATCTGGGGCGTCGGTGACATGTCGCACATGATCCGCCACGGCAGGATCGACCTCAACGCGCTGTTCGAGACCGACATGCTCGGCGACGACCTCGAAGCATGGCTCCACGAATCCGCGCTGATGAAGCGCACCTTCCGCAATGGCGCGCTGATCTCGGGACTGATCGCGCGCCGCTTCACCGATGAGGACAAGAGCCGCCGCCAGGTGCTGTTCTCGACCGACCTGATCTACGACGTCCTGCGCAAGCATCAGCCCGACCACGTCCTGCTCCGCGGGGCGCGCGCCGACGCGGCCACGGGTCTCCTCGACCTCAAGCGGCTCGGTGATATGCTCGCGCGCATCCATGGCCGAATCACCCACCGGGAACTCGACCATGTTTCGCCGCTCGCAGTCCCCGTGATGCTGGAAATTGGCCGCGAGTCAGTTTATGGCGAAGCGTCAGACGAACTCTTGGCGGAAGCGGCCAGCGAGCTCGTCAAAGAGGCAATGGGATAACTGGCAGCAACGTGGCAGCAGGCGCGCAACCCACCGAAAACATCGATATGCGCGCCACGACAATCGACATTGCCGGCGTCACGCTGCACGCCGATCTCGCCGGCGCGCTGCTCTGGGACGAGCAGGGCCTGCTCGTCGTCGCCGACCTGCATCTGGAAAAAGGCTCGAGCTTTGCCACACGCGGCGTGCTGCTGCCACCTTATGACACCGTGGCGACGCTGAGCCGCCTTGCCGCCGTGATCGCGCGGCACAACCCGCGCCGGGTGATCGCGCTCGGCGACAGCTTCCATGACCGCGAGGCGCATGAGCGGCTTTCCGTGGCCGATCGCGAGGCGCTGACTGCGCTACAGGCGCATCGCGACTGGATCTGGATTTCAGGTAACCACGATCCCGCCATCCCGTCGGATTTCGGCGGCGTGGTCGCAACCGAGGTCGCGATCGGGCCGATCGCGTTCCGGCATGAGCCGACCGGCGCCTTCGGCGAGATCGCCGGGCATCTGCATCCCAAGGCGCGCGTGCCAACGCGCGGCCGCGCGGTGGAGCGGCGCTGCTTTGCCTGCGACGACGCGCGGCTCGTGATGCCGTCCTTCGGCGCCTATACCGGGGGCCTCAGCATCCGCGACCAAGCGTTCACCAAAGTCTTCGGCGCGCCCGCCTTCACCGCGCATGTCCTCGGCGACAACCGCCTGCACACCATCGCCGCGTCGCGGTGTTATTGAAAAAGAATGTAGGGTGGGCAAAGCCAACGGGTCCGATCGAACGCGCGGCCCGATGACAGGCTCCGCGTGCCCACCACTTTGGTTGCGCAGCTCGTGAATAGATGCTGGGCACGGCGCAAAGGCGCCTTTGCCCACCCTACGATCTACGAAAATCTCGAAGAGCTACGCCGCCTTCGCCTGAATGCCGTCGCAGAATTCCGCGAGCTTGTCGGCGAGTCGCAGCGTCGCCGGGCTGGCGTCGGGGGAAGCCACCAGTGCGACCTCGGTCTTGTCGATCGGCGCAAAGCCGTCTTTGGCCGTCAGCACGCGGTGATCGGCCTGGATTGATATCTCTGACAGGATGCTGAGGCCCATGCCGGCTGCAACCGCAGCCTGGATGCCGGCGAGGCTCGACGACGTATACGCCATGTGCCAGGCGCGGCCGGCGCTTTCGAGGGCATGGATGGCGCGCGCACGATAGAGGCAGCCGGCAGGAAAGCCGATCAGCGGCACCGAACCCGCGCGGGTGTCGCGCGGGTGGCTCCGGCTCGTCACCCAATGCACGCGCTCGGGCCAGGAGGCGATGCCGCCCTTTTCGGTCGCGTCGCGCTTGAGCAGCGCGAGGTCGAGATCGCCGCGTTCGAGGTCGCGTTTGAGATACGTGCTCTGGTCGGCGCGCACGTCGAGCCGCAGGCTCGGATGCGAGCGCGCGAAGGACGCGAGCAGCTTTGCGAGGCGATAGGCGGCGAAATCCTCGGGGATGCCGATCCGCACCGCGCCTTCATTGCCCGGTCGGCCGACCACATCGCGCGCTTCCTCCGCAAGCGAGAGCAGCCGCCGCGCATAAGAGAGCAGCCGCTCGCCGGCTTCCGTCGGCGTCACGTCCTTGCCGTTCCGGTTCAGCAGCACCTGGCCGATATCGTCCTCCAGTCGCCGGATCTGCTGGCTCACCGTCGATTGCGTGCGGTGGACGCGCTCGCCGGCGCGAGTGAAGCCGCCGGCATCGACCACCGAGACGAAACTCTTCAACAGCTCCAGATCGAGCATTTTGGCATCCATTCGAAAATCCACTGATGGTCAGTCTATCATTTAATTTCCAAATAGCAATGCGTGACCCTAGATCAAGGGCCGAAGGAGACCCGTAATGTCCATCGCACCCTCGATCGCCATTCCCGCCCCCCGCACTCGTTTCAACGCGCTGCCTCTTTATATCGGCCTGTTCTGCCTGCTCTGGAGCTTTGCCTTTGTCGCCGGCAAGATCGGCGTCACCGATTGCCCGCCACTGATCCTGCTCGCGGCGCGCTTCTCGCTCGCCGGGATACTGATCCTCGGTGCGTCAGCCTTCCGCCGCGATGCCTGGCGCTTGACTTGGCGGGAGGTGGCAATATTCGCGATCCTCGGCGTCGCCAACAACGCGCTCTATCTCGGCCTCGGCTATACCGGATTGAAATCCGTCTCAGCCGGCCTCGGCGGCCTGATCGTCTCCGCCAATCCGGTGTTCACGGCGGCACTGGCCGCGCTGTTTCTTGGCGAATTCATGACCTGGCGCAAAGTGCTCGGCCTGCTGCTTGGCATCGTCGGCGTGGGCTTCATCGTCTGGCATCGCATGTCGGTCGGAACCGACAGCCTGCACGGCATCCTGTTCACGCTGGCCTCGCTCGCCTCCATCGTCGCCGGCACCATCCTGTTCAAGCTGTTCGCGCCGAGGGGTAGTCTCTGGATCGGCAACGGCATCCAGAATCTCGCCGCCGGCATCGTGCTGACGCCGATAGCGCTCACCTTCGCCGACGCGAGCGCGATCGTGCCGAGCGCGCGGCTTGCGCTTGCTTTCGCCTACCTGGTGCTCGGCGGCTCGATCCTCGCCTATTTGCTCTGGTTCCATCTGCTGAAAGTGTGCGGCGCAACGGCTGCAAGCGCCTATCACTTCCTGATGCCGCCGCTCGGCATGTTCTTCGCCTGGCTCGTGCTCGGCGAACACGTCGCCTTCCGCGACATGCTCGGCATTGTGCCGGTCGCGCTCGGTATCTATCTCGTCACACGGCCGGCGGTTTCACGAGGAAGCAAAGCATGAGCGTCTCCATCACCCTGATCGGCGGTCCGACCGCGCTGCTCGAGATCGACGGTTTCCGCCTTCTCACCGATCCGACCTTCGATGCGCCCGGCAGCTATCAATTGCCGCACGTGAAACTGGAAAAGCTGGAAGGCCCGGCGATGTCGGCCGATGCGATCGGCGAGATCGATGCGGTGCTGCTGAGCCACGACCAGCATGCCGACAATCTCGATCACTCCGGCAAGGATTTTCTCGCTCACGCCAGGCGCGTGCTGACCACCGAGGCCGGAGCCAAGCGGCTCGGCAGTCACGCCGAAGGCTTTGCGCCCTGGGCCACGACGGAGCTCAAGAAGGGCGGCGCCTCGCTCACCATCACCGCGACACCGGCGCGCCACGGTCCGGCCGGCATCGAGCCGCTGGCCGGCGATGTCATCGGCTTCGTCGTCGCCTCCAGCAAGCCGGGCGCGCGTCCGATCTATGTCAGCGGTGACACCACATGGTTCGACGGTGTCGCCGAAGTGGCGCGGCGCTTCAACTGCGGCGTGGTGCTGCCCTTCGCCGGCGCGGCGCAGACCCGCGGGCCGTTCCACCTCACCATGGACACCAACGACACCATCGAGACCGCGCGCGCATTTGCCGATGCGGTGATCGTTCCCGTACACACCGACGGCTGGGCGCATTTCCGCCAGAACGCCAAGGATCTGCGCGCGAGCTTCGATGCGCTGGGGTTCGGCAAGCGGCTGAAGCTATTGGAGCCGGGCGTGACGACGGTGATCGAGTAGGCTCTCGCGTCGTCGTCATTGCGAGCGAAGCGAAGCAATCCAGACTGCTTGCGCGGCGGCACTCTGGATTGCTTCGTCGCGGGGCCTGTCATCGGGCCGCGCCTTCGCGCGGACCCGTTGGCTCCTCGCAATGACGAAAGGATCGTTCCTTTCTCGAGCGCCTACGGCTTCCGGAGCGGATCGGTGACCAGGTTCATCGCCAGCGCCTCCTTCGGCGCAAGCCAGCGCACCGCGCTGGTCTCTGACATCGCTTCCACGACCGACGAGGACACGCCCATTTTGGTCATGTAGCCCAGCAGCATGCCCGTGGTGCGCTGGGTGTCGGCGACGGGGTCGCGCACCCGCGCGGTCGTCACAAAGCGATGGACACCGAGCAGCGAGCCCTCGACACCATAGCGCGGCTTGCCGCCGGCAAAGGCCAGCACGCAGGCGCTCGCGCAATAGGCCGAGCGGACCCGCCCAGAATCATCGGCAGTGCCCACGGCCGTCGCGAGCCCGCGTGATCTGATGATCTCGCCCATGATGACAGCCTGGCCGACATCGCCGCCAGGCGAGGACAACAACACCAGATCGCCCGGCGCAAGATGGGCTTGCTCGAGCTGCGTGCGCAGCCAGCTCGCTGCGGCCGGACCGATCCTGCCGCGGATCGCGAGCGCAGGCCGCCCGCGGCCCGAGCCGTCGAAATCGGCGCTCGGAATCCGCGAGGAGTTCAGGCTCGGCGAGAAATACTCGTCTTTCCAATACGCCCACGCCTCTGGCCGCGACAGATCCTTGAAGGCGCGAATGCCGACGCTTAGTAGTATCAGCATGAAGAAGACCGCGGACCAGGAAAGCCGCCGGTTCCCGAGGCGCGATGGGGGTGATGGCGGATGACCAGGCGCAGGCGGCCGCACCCATGGCCCTGTCGGCTGGCTTTTCTTGCGATCGTCGACAGGCATGTGAATCCTCGCGCGGCAAGTCAGCCGCGTCGGCGCGGCTTCGATGCTTTGTCGTGGAGGTATAGGTAGCGGTTCAGCGTGTGATCACAAGCGCGCAGTCGTGGCGCGCTTGCTGGCCGGCGGCTTCACCGCCGGCTTGGCTGCAGCGGCCGGGGTCGCGGCGGGAGCCAAATCCCAGCCACCAGGCGGCGTTGCCACGTTGACGGCGTCGTCCGGCTGCTGTTCGGGCGTAAAGGTCTGGATCGCGAGCTTGGCTGCGGCGAGCGACTGAGGATCGAGGCGTTTGGCGATATCGTCGCGCTTGCGTGCGGCATCCGCATCGCCCTGCGCCGCCGCCAGGCTGAACCATTTGAAGGATTCGGCGAGGTTCTGTTCGACGCCGATGCCGCGGGCGTAGAGGATCCCGAGGTTGAACTGGCTGTCGCCGATACCGCGGTCGGCCGCCTTGCGGAACCATTGCGCCGCGCTCTTGTAATCCGGTCCCTTGCCGCCGCCGTCGGCGTCGAGCACCGCAAGATTGTGCATCGCCTTGGCGTTGCCGCGCTCGGCGGCTTGCACGTAGTAGCGGCGGGCGGTGTCGATGTCCTTCTTCACGCCCATGCCCTTTTCGTAGAGCGTGCCAAGCCGGAAGATTGCCGGCACGATGCCGGCTTGCGCCGCGCGGTCGTACCATTTCGCGGCTTCTCCGAGATTCTGCGGCACGCCCTTGCCTTCGGCAAAGCGCACGCCGACCTCATAGGCTGCGGAGGCATCACCCTTGAGCGCAGCACTGCGCAAGTTCGGTCCGCCGATCATGTCGGGTAGCCGTTCGCCCCGTGGAATCTGCGGGATCAGCGGCTTCTTGCTGCTGGCGCCGGGGATCGTGCCCGTGACGTCGTTGTCGGCGGAAGCCTGAGGCGCGGCGGACATTTGCGGAATTACGACGGTCGCAGTGGCGTCAGCTGCCGGCGCTGAATTGTTCATAGACTGCCGGCCGATTGGAGTCGGAGACGTCAGCGAGGGCGAAGGCGCGGACTGCTCGGGCGCGGGCGCCTTGGCGCTCGAGTCCGACGGCGTCAGTGTCGAGGGCTGCTCGACGGATTTCCCCAAGCCCGGAATCGGCACGCCGCCGGAGTCGAGCAGGTTCATCGCCATCTTGAAAGAGCCGAGCACGATCACGACCACGCTCGCGCCGACCAGGAGCGAGCGGATCTTGGAAGTGACGGTCGAGGGCTCTTTCGCACCGTCCTTCTTGGCGGCTTCCTTGGCCTTGATTTTTTCCTTGGCCTTCTCGGCCTTGGCCGCGCGCGCCTTGTCGGCAGGCGGTTGAGCGGCAGCGGCTTGCGCCGCACGGCGGGCGGCGGCGATGAAGCTTGAAGAGGAGACCGGCTCTTTGGGAGCCGCCGGGATTTCGCTGATCGCGCTCTCGGAAGCGGCGATGCGCTCCGAGGGCGAGGCGGCGCGGGCGCTCGGGCGGGTGCCCGGCTCGAGCGGATGGTCGGGCGGCAGGTCCAGCGCGAGCGCCGGCCGCGCCGGAGAGCTGGGCAGCAGGATTTCGCTGATCGCGAGCGGCGGCGGGGGAGGCGAGGGCGCAGCGGCTACGACAGGCGGGGCATCGGGTTCGGCTGCATGGAAATCGCGCGGCGCGGCGGCGAAATGCGGCGCGGGAGCCTGTGCCGCGGCAGGATTGGGCAGTTCCGGCTTGAATTGCGGCCCTGCGGCGCCGCGCGGACCCATCGCCGGCTGCTCGACCGGCGCAAGCTGCGGCACCGGCGCCGAGCGCACCGCGCGCAGATCGCCTTCGATCATGGCGAGGCGGTCGACCACATGGCCTAGCGTCGAGTTGACCGCTTCCAGCGAGTCCTGGGTCTGGCGGTCGGTCTTCGACTGGCTGAAACGGATGTCGGAGAGCTCGCGCTTGACGAGCTCGATCAGCTCGTCGTCGCGCTGATCGGGCATGCCGCGCTGTTGACTGTTGGCGAACGACGCGAGCGCCGCGTGCTGGTTGTCGGCGAAGGACGCCAATGCAGCATGCTGGTTTTCGAGATGGCGCAGGATGTCGTGCAGCCCGTCCTCGACGCGGCCGAGATTAGGGGACGAACGCTGATCGTTGGCGGCTTCCAGCCGCTCCAGGAGATAGGAAACGCGCTGCTCGAGATGCGCAAAGGCCGAGGCGCTGTCACCTCCGACCTGCATGCGGTCGATGCGGTCGGACAACGCGCGCAGCGCGCCTTCGATCTGCTCGGAATTGTCGTGATATTGCGGCCGCTCGCGGCTTTCCAGCGCCGAGGTCAGCGCTGCAATGCGGCTCTCCAGCGCCGCAAAGGAATCGCTGCTGCCGCTTGAGCGGGCGAGCTGGTCGACCTTCGACGACAGCATTTGCACGTCGTCCGACAGCCGCACCAACGCGTCGTTGGAGGCGACATTGGAGACGATGGCGCGGAGCGCGGAGATCGCGCTCTCAAGCTGGCGCATCGTGCCGCCATCGTCATTGGCGCGCAGGATCATGTCGAGCTTGGCGCCGAGATTGCGGATCGCCTCGTCATAGCCGGCGAGCTGCTCAGCCGATTTCAGGGAGCGCAGCACGTCGCGGATTTCGTTGAGCGCGTTCTCGATATTGGCGAGCACGTGGCCGTCGATGCCGCTCTCGCGACCGTCCTCGATACGGCGCGACAACGCGCGGATCTCGCTCTCAATCGAATCGATCGCGCGGCGCGGCATCGCCTCCGTGATGGCAGCACGGATTTCGGATAGCTCGTTGCGGAACGCCGCGATCGATGGCTCGATATCGGGGCGCTGCAGCGCCTCGATCTGGCTCGTGATCTTGAACAGATGCCGTTCCAGCGAGGAGAAATCCGGCCCTGGCGGGGGCGGCGCCATCTGCGGGGCAGTCGGGGGGGCGGCGCGCTGCAGCATCGAACGCGGCGGCGGGGCGTCAAGCTCGCTCTGACGCGCGGCGATTTCGGCGACCGCAAAGTCGAGCGAGGCAGGGCTCAGGGGCGGCGAAGCGCGGTAGGCCGCCGCAGCCTGCGCCTGTGGAGAATAGACCTGGCTTGCGGCGCGCTCGACGGCTTCCGTCTGACGCTGCTGCTTGTTCTGCGCTTGATTCTGGGCTTGGCGCGCGGCTTGCGGATTGGAAATCTGCGACAACCTTGCATCCAGCCGGGAGATCGCATCATTGAGCTGGCGCGCGACGCCCGGCTCGCGCGTGGCGTCGCTCCGCGGCATCGGCTGCGAAATGCGCTCGATCTGGCGGGTGATGGCATCAAGCCGCTGGTGGATGTCGGCGACGTCGCGGCTCGGCGAATACGGCGGTGGAGCTGAATTGCGATAGTTGGGCGGCGTCGAATCGCCGAGCGCGGAATTGAGCCAGTCGCTGAGCGATAGGCCGGCGCGTCGTGCGGCGGCCTCGGCCCTTTCGCGGACGGATGGATCGATGTCGTCGACACTCCACGATACGCGCGAATTCATGATCTCGTCCGGTTCCGCTCCGGCGCCCACCCCGGCGCCAAACAGCCTCCCCGCGCGTCCCAGTCACGAGACAATCCAATTCCGCGCCGGTCGTCTGCCTCAGACGCCGACTTTTTCCCCTCAGGGTAAATAACGAGTTAAGGAATGCGGCCGCGCGGCCTTAAAGTTGCATTTGGCACGGGATTTGAGGGATTTAGCGATCGTTTTCGCGGGCGTTGCCTTCCAACGGAACCACGTTGGCCTTGCCCGCGAGCGCCGAGAGCGCGTCGATCGCTTCCTCGCACCATTCCGCCACCATGCGCTCATGACGAAGGCCGAGCTTGAGGCTGATCAGCTTGCCCATGTCGGCGGGCGACGCCTGGCCTTGCGGAAAGCGCTTGTGCAGCAGCCGTTCATAGCGCTCGTAGCGGTCGCGATGGTGCTCCATCCGCGCCATCAGGTCGGCGCGCAACGGCTCGATGTCGATGTTGTCGAGGGCGTAGAGCCTGACCAGCAGATCGTCCTTGATCGACGCCGGAACGCTGGGCCGGGCAGCCCAATGTCTGAGCGCGGCCTTACCCTCGGGCGTGAGCGTGTAGACGAGCTTATTGGGCTTGCCGGATTGGACCACCTCGCGGGCCTGTACGTGGCCGCGGTCGCGCAGCTTGGAAAGCTCGCGGTAGATCTGCTGGTGATCGGCCTTCCAGAAGAAGCCCATCGACGAATCGAAGGTCTTGGCGAGCTCGTAGCCCGTCATCGGACGGTCGGTCAGGCATGCCAGGATTGCGTCACCGAGCGCCATGTTGCCGCCTCCAGGAGCATGATCCGGAAAAATGTGCAGCGGTTTTCCGAAGAGATCATGCTCAACCAAAATGCCGGAGCGGGTGCTGATTCGAAGAAGGCAGCCTGCTCCAGCGATCTCTTGACTTTATGCACAAAGATGCATATGCGTCAATGTGCATATCAGGCCGATGGCCCGCCGAGCCGGGCCGTTGGCGCGTTCCGCGGAAGAGGAGACGTCCCATAGCCATGGCCGGCCTCGATAGATGGTACGCTTTCATGAAGTCCCATGACCGCGCGGCACTCTGGGAGCTGCTGCACCCGGATGCCGTGTTCGAAAGTCCGGTCGTGCACACGCCGCAGCGCGGCCGCGACATCACATTCAAGTATCTGGCGAGCGCCGAGAAGGTACTGGGCGGGCCTGGCTTCGCCTATCGCGGCGAGTGGCGCGGCGACAACGGCGCGGTGCTCGAGTTCGAGACCGAGATCGAAGGCATCACCATCAACGGCGTCGACATCATCACGTTCGATCAGGACGATCGCATCACGCACTTCAAGGTGATGGTGCGTCCCTTGAGGGCGATCAACCTGCTGCACCGGCTGATGGGCGAAGAGCTGATGCGGCAGTCAGGCAATGCCGACGCCGTGAAGTCGCAGTCGTCCGCGTGATATTCGCTTTCCCGGGAAGGTGAAACGTATAAGGTCCCCTCCCGGAATTTTCGTCATCGATGCGCTTCGCGTTGTTGAGCGAAGCGACGAACCCCAAAGATCCGCCCGCCGGGAGAACGCCATGCCGATCTACAAAGCCCCAGTCGAGGACGTCAATTTCCTGTTCAACGACGTCTTCCAGATCGATCGCTACGACAATCTGCCGGGTTTCTCCGATGCCTCCTCCGACGTGCGCGAGGCGATCCTGGGCGAAGCCGCCAAGCTTGCCGAGGAAGTGCTGCAGCCCTTGAACCGCGTCGGCGATCTCGAAGGCTGCAAGCGCAATGCCGACGGCAGTGTCACCACGCCGAAGGGATTTAAAGAGGCGTTCAAGCAGGTCGCCGAGGGCGGCTGGCTCGGCCTATCGGCACCGACCGAATATGGCGGGCAGGGGCTGCCGGCGACGCTGTCTCAGGCTGTCAACGAATTCCAGATCTCCGCCAATATGGCGTTCTCGATGTATGGCGGGCTCACCATGGGCGCGACGGCGGCGCTCTTGGTGCACGGCTCGCCGGAGCAGAAGAAGACCTATGTGCCGAAGATGGTGGCGGGCGAGTGGACCGGCACCATGAATCTTACCGAGCCGCATTGCGGCACCGATCTTGGCCTGCTCCGCACCAAGGCGGTGCGTCAGGCCGACGGGAGCTTCAAGATCACGGGCACCAAGATCTTCATCTCCGCCGGCGAGCATGACCTGGCCTCCAACATCATCCATCTCGTGCTCGCGCGCATCGAAGGCGCGCCGGCGGGCATCAAGGGCGTATCGCTGTTCGTGGTGCCGAAATTCATGGTCAATGCCGACGGCTCGGTCGGCGCGCGCAATGGCGTGACCTGCGGCTCGATCGAGCACAAGATGGGCATCCACGGCAATTCCACCTGCGTGATGAACTACGACAACGCCACCGGCTGGCTGATCGGCGAAGAGAACAAGGGCATGCAGGGCATGTTCGTGATGATGAACGAGGCCCGGCTCGGCGTTGCCGTGCAGGGGCTGGCGCAGTCCGAGGTGGCCTATCAGAATGCGGTCGCCTATGCCCGTGACCGTCTGCAGGGCCGCGCGTTGACGGGCCCGAAGGCCCCGGACAAGCCGGCCGATCCCATCATCGTGCATCCGGACGTACGCCGCACGCTGCTCTCCGTCCGCGCCTTCAACGAGGCGGCGCGCGCGATGGTGATCTGGACCGCGCTCAAGAGCGACGTTGCGCATCGCTCCCCTGACCCCAAGGACCGCGAGGCCGCCGACGACCACATGGGCCTGTTGACGCCGGTGTTGAAAAGCTTCCTCACCGACACCGGCTTTGCCAATGCGGTGCAGGCCCAGCAGGTGTATGGCGGCCACGGCTATATCGCCGAGCAGGGCATGGAGCAGTTCGTGCGGGATGCGCGCATCGCCATGATCTATGAGGGCGCCAACGGCATCCAGGCGCTCGACCTCGTCGGTCGCAAGCTGCCGCGCGACGGCGGCCGCGCCATCATGTCGTTCTTCTCCGAGCTCGGCGCCTACTGCAAGGAGAACGGCGGCAACGAGGCCATGAAGCCCTACATTGCGCCGCTCTCGACTGCGCTCGGCCATCTGCAGCAGGCCACCACCTGGCTGATGCAGAACGCCATGATGAAGCCCGACAATGCGGGGGCTGCCGCCACCGATTACCTGCAGCTGTTCGGCTTCGTCACGCTGGGCTACATGTGGGCGCGGATGGCCAAGGTCGCGCTCGACAAGATTGCCGCGGATGGCGAAACGGCCTATCTGAAGACCAAACTTGTGACCGGCCGCTTCTTCATGGAGCGGATGCTGCCGGAGACGGCGCTGCACCTGGCGCGG
This sequence comes from Bradyrhizobium sp., assembly GCF_035309285.1. GTDB lineage: Bacteria > Pseudomonadota > Alphaproteobacteria > Rhizobiales > Xanthobacteraceae > Bradyrhizobium. The sequence continues at coordinate 75,741 of NZ_DATGFH010000167.1, forward strand.
ATCCAGACCGGCGCGGGCGCGACCATGGAACTGGCGGCCGAGGCGTTTTGAGTTTCGCTTCCGTCGTCCTGCGCAATCCGCTATCATATGACGAACATCATCTTTAGGAGAGCGTCATGCCTGAGGCCTTTATCTACGATCACGTTCGCACTCCCCGCGGCCGCGGCAAGCCGGACGGCGCCCTGCACGAGGTGACGGCGCTTGCGCTCGCCACCGTGCCGCTGAAGGTGCTGAAGGACCGCAACAACCTGCCGAAGGATTCCGTCGACGACGTCATTCTCGGCGTGGTCGATCCCGTCGGTGAGGCCGGCTCCGACATCGCCCGCTTCGCTGCGATCAAGGCGGGGCTTGGCGAGAAGGTGCCGGGCGTGCAGATCAGCCGCTTCTGCGCCTCCGGTCTCGATGCAGTGAATTTCGCGGCCGCCCAGATCATGAGCGGTCAACATGAATTGGTGATCGGCGGCGGCGCCGAATCCATGAGCCGCGTCGGCATCGGCTCGTCCGGCGGCGCCTGGCCGATGGATCCCTCGATTGCGGTGCCGGCCTACTTCATGCCGCAGGGCGTCTCGGCCGATCTGATCGCCGCCAAGTACGGCTTCTCGCGCGACGACGTCGATGCCTATGCGGTGCAGAGCCAGCAGCGCGCCGGCAAGGCGTGGGACGAGGGCCGCTTCAACAAGTCGGTGGTGCCGGTCAAGGACGTCAACGGGCTGACGCTGCTGGCCAAGGACGAGCATATGCGTCCGACCACGACCATGCAGTCGCTGGCGCAATTGCAGCCTTCGTTTGCGCAGGTTGCGCAGATGGGCGGCTTTGATGGCGTCGCGATCCAGTCCCACCCGGAGATCGAACGGGTCAACTATGTGCATCACGCCGGCAATTCCTCGGGCATTGTCGATGGCGCCGGCGCCGTGCTGCTCGGCAGCAAGGAAGCGGGCGCGAAGCACGGGTTAAAGCCGCGGGCGAAAATTCGCGCGTTTGCCAATATCGGCTCCGAGCCCGCGATGATGCTGACGGGACCCGTCGACGTCACCGAAAAGCTGTTCGAGCGTTCCGGCATGAAGAAGTCGGATATCGACCTGTTCGAGCTGAATGAAGCCTTTGCCTCGGTGGTGCTGCGCTACATCCTGGCTTTCGACATCGACAACGCCACGATCAACGTCAATGGCGGCGCGATCGCGCTCGGCCATCCGCTCGGTGCGACCGGTGCGATGATTCTGGGCACTGTGCTCGATGAACTGGAGCGCACCAACAAGGAGACCGCGCTGGTGACGTTGTGCATCGGCGGCGGCATGGGCACCGCGACCATCATCGAGCGGGTGTAAGACCGTAGGGTGGGCAAAGGCGCGTACGCGCCGTGCCCACCACTTAATTCACCGGCATGGCGGTGGGCACGCTTCGCTTTGCCCACCCTACGACAGCAGAGATAACCGCCGCATTCTGGCGTGAGGGAGCACCACAATGGCCTTCAAGAATTTCAAAGTCGAGACGGATGCCGACGGCATTGCGCTCGTGACCTGGGACATTCCCGGCCGCTCGATGAACGTGCTGGACGAGACCTCGATCGAGGAGCTCGAAGCGATCGTCAAGCAGACAATGGAGGACGCCGCCGTGAAGGGCGTCGTCATCACCTCGAGCAAGGAGGCATTCTGCGCCGGCGCCGATCTCTCGATGCTCGAGGGCATGAATCGCACTTACGCGAAAATGCTGAAGGAGAAGGGCGAGGTCGCGGCGAACCAGATGCTGTTCGACCAGAGCCGGCGCTTCTCGCTTGCATTCCGAGCCATCGAGACCTGCGGCAAGCCGTGGGCGGCCGCGATCAATGGTCTGGCGCTAGGCGGCGGCTTCGAGCTGACGCTGTCCTGCCACTACCGCGTCGCCGCCGATAATCCGAAGACGCGGCTGGGCCTGCCCGAAATCAAGGTCGGCCTGTTCCCCGGCGCCGGCGGCACCCAGCGCGTGCCGCGCATCGTGCAGCCGCAGGATGCGATGCAACTCCTGCTCAAGGGCAAGGCCATCAAGCTCGACCGCGCCAAGGCGCTGAACCTGATCCACGCCGTCGTTCCCGCCGGTGACATGATCAAGGCCGCGAAAGACTGGATCAAGGGCGGCGGCAAGGCCGTCGCGCCCTGGGACGAGAAGGGTTTCAAGCTGCCGGGCGGACCTGTTTTCTCCAAGGCCGGTATGATGATGTTTCCGGCCGGCAACGCCATCTACCGCCGCGAGACCTACGACAATTATCCGGCGGCGCGCGCCGTCATGAGCTGCGTCTATGAGGGCCTGCAGTTGCCGATCGACGCTGGCTTGCGCGTCGAATCGCGCTACTTCACGCAGGTGCTGCGTTCGAAGGAAGCGGCCGCAATGATCCGCTCGCTGTTCCTGTCGATGCAGGAATTGAACAAGGGCGCGCGGCGTCCGCAAGGCGTGCCGCCGACCAAAGTGAAGAAGCTCGCCGTGATCGGCGCCGGCTTCATGGGCGCCAGCGTCGGTTACGTCTCGGCGCGCGCGGGCATCGACGTCGTGCTGATCGACCGCGACCAGGCCTCCGCCGACAAGGGCAAGGCGCACGCGGAAGCCGTGATCAGCGATCTCGTCAAGAAGGGCCGCGCCTCCGAGAAGGATCGCGACGCCACCCTGTCGCGCATCACGGCGAGCGCCGACTACAATGCGATCTGGGATTGCGACCTCGTCATCGAAGCCGTGTTCGAGGATCGCAAGGTCAAGGCCGACACCTACGCCAAGGCACAGCCGCTGCTCAAGGAGGGCGCGATCTTCGCGTCCAACACCTCGACGCTGCCGATCAATTCGCTCGCGGAAGAGTTCAAGGACCAGTCGAAATTCATCGGCATCCATTTCTTCTCGCCGGTCGAGAAGATGATGCTGACCGAGATCATCCTGGGCAAGAACACCAGCGATCTGGCCATCGCAACCGCGCTCGACTACGTGCGCCAGATCGGCAAGACACCCATTGTCGTGAACGACTCGCGCGGCTTCTACGCCAACCGCTGCGTGCTGCGCTTTACCGCGGAAGGGCTCGAGATGCTGATGGAGGGCGTGCCGGCCGCGATGATCGAGAACACCGCCAAGATGGCCGGCATGCCGGTCGGTCCGCTGTCGCTGTCGGACGAGGTTGCGCTCGACCTCGTGCTCAAGATCATGAAGGCGACCGAGGCCGATCTCGGCCCCAATGCCGTCGACCAGGCGCAGAAGAAGATGATGATCGAGATGGTCGAAAAACAAGGTCGCTTCGGCCGCAAGAATGGCAAGGGCTTTTACGACTATCCCGAGAAGGGCAAGGGCCAGAAGAGTCTGTGGGCGGGCATTGCGGCGCTGCAGCCGAAGCATCTCGATCCCGATACGCTCGATGTCGAGGAGTTGAAGCAGCGCTTCCTCGTGGTGCAGGCCGTGGAAGCGGCGCGCACGGTGGAAGATCACGTCATCGTCGATCCGCGCGAGGCCGATGTCGGCTCGATCCTCGGCTTCGGCTTTGCGCCGTTCACCGGCGGCACGCTGTCTTACATCGACTTCATGGGCACCAAGGCATTCGTCGAGCTCTGCCACAAGCTGGAGGCCAAATACGGCTCGCGCTTCACGCCGCCGAAGCTTCTGGAGGAGATGGCCGCCAAGGGCGAAACCTTCTACGGCCGCTTCGCGCCGAAGAAACCGGCCGCGCAGGCCGCGGAGTAAATCTTACCCTCTCCCGCAAGGGGAGAGGGTAAGAGCGCGTGCCCACGCCGCCTGCAACAGATCTTCCTTCTTCAGCGCTGCCCGCATCTTCTGCGGCGCAGCGTCATCGTGCTCCGCTTTGCGCCAACGTTGCCGTTCGGAGCGGCACCAAGCTCAGTTGCAAATGGCGTGATACGCGATCGCCGCCGTGGACGCGGAGGCGCCGTCCACGACGAAGGCTTCATCGTCCTTCACGAGATACAGAAACGGTCTGTCCTCGGTGCTTTCGCCCGACGCCTTTTTGCTTTTGACGCGCCCGCAGATCGTATCAACGGATTGCCCCAGCGTGTTCCTTCGTACCGCCCGGCTCATCTCGTCAAAAACGGCCGACCCAGGGTCATCCAACTTGGCCGCCACGGCGGCCTTGGCCTTGGTAATGACAGGATCGGATGTTTGAAGGCGCTGCACCCATGCCGGCGGTTCGACCTTCGCTGCCGTTGTGATGGACTTTTCTGCGTCATCGGCGTGACGGGTTGCGTCGTCGGCGTGAGCGGATGACGGCTTGGCCGTCCGCGCTGCACGCTTGGGTTTGGGTTCTGGTATCGTGGAATCCGGCTCGTATAGTGCTGGATCCGGCTCGGTCGCTTGACTGAGACGAAGGCTTGCATGCCGGTCAAAACACGCGAAGCCGCTCCCGTCAAAGCCGGTGCAGGCTTGTATGTCCGGCGATACGTAGCAGCCGCAGCCGGCGACACTCGCGGCCAATAGACAGGCGAAAAGCGCCCTCATGCAACCCTTCCCCAAAAGGTTGAGTTACGCTCGCAGTTCTTGCTGCGTGACGATGATGATGCGCCGGTTCGTCAAGACTCGCTTGAATCAATTAAACGCGCATTAAGCCTGCCCGTGCCGCTCGGCGAACCCGTTTCTTGGTTAACATCGGCGTAACGCGCGTTCGCCCTGCCATCACAAAAAAAGCCGGATCATCGATCCGGCCTTTCTTGCATTCTCACATTCCAGAGCGTCTCACGCCGCCTGCAACAAACCCTCCTTCTTCAGCGCTTCCTGCACCTTCGGGCGCGCGGCGACGCGGGCCTTGTAGGCCATGAGGTTCGGCAAGGAGGAGAGATCGAATTTCAGCCGGTCGGTGGCCCACATCAGCATGGTGAAGAGATAGCCGTCGGCGACGGTGAACTGCTTGCCCATCAGGTAGTCGCGGCCGGCGAGCTGCGTCTCCAGATACTTGAACTTGCCCATGGCGCGGTCCTTGAAGAAGGCCTTGGCGTCGTCGGACAGCACCGGCGAGAACATCGGACCGAGATTCTTGTGCAGCTCGGTCGTGATGTAGTTCAGCCATTCGAGCAGCTTGTAGCGCTCCTCGGAGTCGCGGGCGGGCGCCAGGTGCTTGTCTTTGACCTTGTCGGCGATCATCTGCACGATGATCGGCCCTTCGGTGACCAGTTCGCCGGAATCGAGCGCCAGCGCGGGCACCTGGCCCTTCGGGTTGACCTTCCAGAAGTCGTCGCCATTTTCGAGCTTCTTGGCGCGCAAATCGACCTTGACTAGGTCATAGGGGAGCCCTGCCTCGAGCAGGGCGATATGAGGGGATAGCGAGCAGGCGCCGGGGGCGTAATAAAGCTTCATCGGGAATTCTCCTCCTCGTGGTTCTTGGGTTTTGGTTCCTGGGTTTCGGTTCTTTAGTGTTGGTGCTTGGGATTTGAGGCGGGATGACTAAATGCATATGCATGGAATAGTCAAGATTGATGCAGATGCATTCAGTGCGGTACACTTTGCTGTGAGAGATATGGGCCAGATCATATCATGAAGCGCAAACCATCGACCGAGGCGACCGCTGCCTGGATCCGCCTGATGCGGGTTCAGACGAGGGTGCTGGATGCCGTCGAGCAGGAGCTGAAGAAGGCGGGTTTCCCGCCGCTTGCCTGGTATGATGCGCTCCTGGAACTGTCGCGCGCGCCGTCGGGCGAGATGCGCCCCGTCGAATTGGAGCGGCAGATGTTGTTGCCACAATATTCCACCTCGCGGCTGATCGATCGTCTGGTCGATGAGGGGCTCGCCGCGCGGCGCGAATGCAAGATCGACAAGCGCGGCCAGTTCGTCGAGATCACCGAGGCCGGTCGCGAATTGCAGAAGAAAATGTGGGGCGCCTATTCGGCGGCCATCGAAAAGCATGTCGGCTCCAAGCTCTCGGACGCCGATGCCGCGAAGCTCTGCGGCTTGCTTGACCGGCTGGGTTGCTCCTGCAGCGATGCGCAATCGCCTGCAATCGGCGAGGGCGTGCCCTCCCGATGACCTGGCTCTCTCCTCTCGCGTCCGCGTGCGCCTGTCGCGCGGACATTCCCGCTACCTGCGCGCGCCGCTGTCTGCGCGCCGTTGACCGAAGAAATTTTCATGGCGCGTGACCAGATCGATATGACGCCGCTGCAATCGCGCGATGAGCTCGTGGCGTGGATAGCGGCGGGCGTGAAGCCGCCGTCCGAGTTCCGGATCGGCACCGAGCACGAGAAGACGCCGTTCACGCTCGAGGGCCATCGCCCTGTGCAGTATGAGGGCGCGCGCGGCATCGGCGCGCTGCTCGAAGGCATGAAGCTCCTGCTCGGCTGGGAGCCGATCATGGAGCGCGGCAACATCATCGGGCTTTATGACGTTACCGGCGGCGGCGCGATCTCGCTGGAGCCGGGCGGGCAGTTCGAATTGTCCGGCGCGCCGGTCGAGACCGTGCACCAGACACAAGGAGAGCTGATGGCGCATCTGGCGCAGGTGCGTGAGATCGCGACCCCCCTGGGGATAGGCTTCCTTGGCCTTGGCATGACGCCGTCCTGGTCGCGTAGCGAGATCCCGGTCATGCCCAAGGGGCGCTACAAGATCATGACCAATTACATGCCGAAGGTCGGCAAATACGGCCTCGACATGATGTACCGGACCTGCACGGTGCAGACCAATCTCGACTTCTCGTCCGAAGCCGACATGGTGAAGAAGCTGCGCGTCTCGCTCGCGCTGCAGCCGGTCGCAACCGCGCTGTTCGCCAATTCGCCGTTCACCGAAGGCAAGCCGAACGGCTTCCTCTCCTTCCGCTCGGAGATCTGGCGCGACACCGACAACGCGCGATCGGGCATGCTTCCCTTCGCCTTCGAGAAGGGCATGGGCTTCGAGCGTTATGTTGATTACGCGCTTGATGTGCCCATGTACTTCGTCAAGCGCGGCGACGATTATATCGACGTCTCCGGCTCGTCCTTCCGCGCCTTCTTCGAAGGAACGAACAACCGCCTGCCCGGCCAACGCCCGACCCTGTCGGACTGGGCCAATCATCTCTCGACGATCTTCCCTGAAGTGCGGTTGAAGCGATACTTGGAGATGCGTGGCTCCGACGGCGGCCCCTGGAGCCGGCTGCCGGCGCTGCCGGCGTTCTGGGTTGGTCTGCTTTATGACGATATCAGCCTCGATGCCGCCTGGGACATCGCCAGGCACTGGAACGCCCATGAGCGCCAGGCGCTGCGTGATGACGTGCCGCGGCTTGGCTTCAAGGCAAAGATCCGCGACCGCTATTTGTTCGAGATCGCCAAGGAATGCCTTGCGCTCGCGCATGCGGGCCTGCGCCGGCGTGGCCGCATCGACCATTTCGGGCGGGACGAGACCCGGCATCTGGAACCGCTCGATCGCATCATCGATGCGGGCAAGACGCCGGCCGAGGAGCTGCTGGATAGATTTAATGGTCCATGGGGCGGCTCGGTCGAACCGGCCTACTCGGAATACGCGTTTGAGACCAAAAACGCATAAAGCGTGATCCGGACCCGCAGGGGCCACACCAGCGCAGCGGGGGAAGCCGGCTTCGGCAAGGCAATGCCCCTCGGGCTCGAGTGGAAGGATCATGTGCTGACAAAAGATGGAATGCGATGACAATTCGCAGGCTTGTCATAGCGTTCTACGCCTTTAAGTCATTTTGCGCGTGTCGGTTTTTCCGACCGTTCATCCGCCGTACAGGTTCATGGCGATCAAATGGCGGGCGGAGCATGATCCGGAAAAAGGGGGCTGCCCGCACGTTTGGAGCGTGCGGTGGACCCCGGTTTTTCGAAAAGACCACGCTCCAAACAAGAAACTGCTCGCGTGTATCTTCGAAAGCAACCGCGCATGGGAATTGGCCGCCTGCTTGGGGCGTGTTTTGTGACGCTCACTGTGCTCGGGGCCGCGCTGGCTGCGCAGCCTGCGGCTGCCCAGACCAACTTCGACCGGCCGGGCGCCGATTATATGAGTCAACCCGTGATCTCGGGCGATCCCGAGGATTGCGCATTGCTCTGTGAGCGCGACCGCCGCTGCCATTCCTGGAGCTTCAATTACCCGACCGATCCCGCGATCGGCGCGGTGTGCTGGCTGAAGAGCAGCGTGCCGGCGCGCGTAAAGGACAATTGTTGCGTCTCGGGCGTGCGCGGCGCCGGTGTGGTCGAGCCGCACAGCGGCACTGACGAAATCTCGATCGACCGCCCCGGCGGCGACTACAAGGGCTTCGAGGTCAAGAAGGGCGAGGGCCAGGAAGCCTGCAAGGCGGCCTGCACGGCTGACAACAAATGTCGCGCCTGGACCTATGCGCGCGCCGGCTACGTCGGCAAGGAAGCGCATTGCTTCCTGAAAAAGGAGATCAAGCCGCCGCGCCGGCGGGCGGGATATTCTTCCGGCGTCGTCAGGTAACAATCGCCCGTTGGCTTGCGTATCTGAATTGCGTCGCCCACGGCCAAGGGCCGGGCGCGAGCCAGCCAGGGGAACTCACATGACTTTGACGCGCAGACTGTTCAACGGGGCGATGATTGCAGCAGCGCTGGCGATGGCCAGCCTGCTCCGGCCGGCATCGGCCAACACGGCGATTCCTTTCACCACGGAAGCCTTCAAGGCGGCGCAGGCCTCCGGCAGCCCGATCCTGGTCGAGATCCATGCCGACTGGTGCCCGGTCTGCAAAGCGCAGAAGCCGATTCTCGACAAGCTGACCGCGGAACCCAAATTCAAGGATCTGAAGATCTTCCGGGTCGACTTCGATTCCATGAAGCCTGAGGTGAAGGCGTTCGGGGCGCAGATGCAGTCGACCCTGATCGTGTTCAAGGGCGCGAATGAACAGGGCCGCTCGGTCGGCGACACCAAGGAAGAGTCGATCGCCGCCCTGCTCAACAAGAGCCTCTAGGAAGCCGACGTGATCGCGATCGCGCTGGCCTTTCTGGCCGGCTGGCTATCGATCCTCTCGCCATGCGTCTTGCCGCTGGTGCCGATCGTGCTGGGTGCTGCGGTCGCGGCGCACCCGCTCGGCGCGGTGGCGCTGGCGACGGGACTTGCGACATCGTTCACGGGTCTCGGCCTGTTTCTGGCGCTGGCCGGATTTGGCGCCGGCCTTGACGCCGACACACTACGCCTCGCGGCCGCGGTGATGATGATCGCGCTCGGCGCGATCCTGATCGTGCCCTCCTGGCAGACACGATTGGCCGCAGCCGGTGGGCCAGTTTCGCGCTGGGCTGACCAACGTCTCGGCGGACTAGCATTCTCCGGGTTCGCCGGCCAGTTCGCGATCGGTCTCCTGCTCGGCGTCGTCTGGTCGCCCTGCGTCGGCCCGACGCTTGGGGCTGCCTCGCTGCTAGCGGCGCAGGGCCGCGATCTGCCGCAGGTCACACTCACCATGATCGCCTTCGGGATTGGCGCCGCGTTGCCGCTCGCCTTGCTCGGGCTGGTCTCGCGCGCGGCGCTGGCGCGCGTCCGCTCGCGCCTGATGTCGGCGGGAAAGCTCGGCAAGGCCCTGCTCGGCGCGGCCTTCGTCCTTGTCGGGGTTGCGGTCATCAGCGGCGTGGATCATCAGATCGAGGCCGCGCTGGTTGATGCGTCCCCGGCCTGGCTGACGCAATTGACGACGTCGCTTTAGCCGTACGGCGCGGTCTCGGCCGCGATCACCGTGATCTCCGGCCACAGCGTCTTCCATCGCGCCGCTTTGGCCGCGTAATTTGCGGGTGAAAAATTCGGGCCTGGATTGGGCCGCACGATCATGGCAGCGATGTCGGCAAAACCGTGCGGTGCATAGACCTCGTAGCCGTCATCGGTGCAGCGAATCCCGACCATCGTGTTCACAGTGAGGAATCGGTCGATGCCTTCAGTCGAGCTTTTCAGCGGTGGATAGGGCACGCCATGCTTGTCGGGATACCAGAGATGGACGCGCGCCTGGTTGCGCGTCTCGATGGTGACGCCAAGGCCGGCAAGCCTAGCGGCAACATTGCAGATCACCGCGTCCTCGGCTTCCCACGATGTGTCGGGATCGAAATAGAAGACATCGTAATCGCTGATGCCGTAAGTAGGCGCGCGGCCGGTCAAGTGATTCCAAACCGACTGCACGAGACAGCCCGACACCAGCCACGCATCCGGCAGCGCCAGCGCGAATAGCTCGCGTGTGATGATTTCGTTGATGGGGTTTTTCAGTGCTGCAATGAGGAATTGGTCGCGCGTCATTGGAGCTGCCGTAGGGTGTGTTAGTTTTACTGCGTCAGAACCCTCATGGTGAGGAGCGCGTCTTCGCGCGTCTCGAACCATGAGGCCCCAGACGGGCCTACATCCTTCGAGACGCGCGCAAGCGCGCTCATCAGGATGAGGAGATACTGCTGCTTGTGACGCAGTAGGATTAGTTAGCGGAGCGCAATCCACCAATTTTTATCCGCAACAAAAATGGTGGGTTACGCCTTCGGCTGACCCACCTACGAATTGGCATCGAACTCCAGCGCTGTGGCTCGTTATGGCCCGGACAACAAGCCCGGCCATGACGATATCAGTGAAAGCTCAATCAATGCACCGCGGTGAAAAACCGCGCCATGCGGAAGCCGGAGAGCCAGGTCCAGACCGGGTGGCTGCGGATGCCGAGATCCCAGGAACCGACCACGGCATCGGCGCGGCCGACGAGGTTGTCGATCGGCAACAGGCCGACGCCGCCGTCGCGCAGCGGCACGCGGCTGTCGGCGGAATTGTCTCTGTTATCGCCGAGCACGAACAAATGGCCCGGCGGCACGGTGACTTCGGGCGTGTTGTCGAGCCGGCCGTTGTCGCGCATCTTGAAGATCAGATGTGACACGCCGTTCGGCAGCGTCTCGACATAGCGATAGGCGGGCTCGGAATTGCCGTTGTCGTCCTCGGCCTCGCCGACGCCGTCCGGCTTGAGCTGCGCCGGGTGGTCATTGATGAAAAGTTGGCCCTGGCGCATCTGGATACGGTCGCCGGGCAGGCCCACCACGCGCTTGACCCAGGCCTGCGAGCGGTCGCCCGGCCAGCGGAACACGACGACGTCGCCGCGCTTCGGCGTGCCCTCGAACACGCGGCCGGTTTCCGGCAGGTTGATCTGCATCGGCAGCGAGGCGGTGCCGTAGCCATACGGATATTTCGAGGCGAGCAACGCATCGCCGATCAGGAGCGTCGGTTCCATCGAGCCGGAGGGAACGTAAAACGGTTCCGCGATCGCGCCCTTGGCGATGAACACGGCGAGCACGATGCCCGCCAGTTGCAGGCCCTGTCCCACCCAGCTTTTGACTTTGCTTTGGGTGGTGGTGACGTTCTCGCTGGTCATCGGCCGGTCCCTCCGACAGTAATGCGTTCCATCAACAGCGTCGGCTGGCCAACGCCAACCGGGACGCCCTGGCCGTTCTTGCCGCAGGTGCCGATTCCACTGTCGAGCGCCAGATCGTTGCCAATCATGGTTATTCGATGGAGATCGGTCGGCCCGTTGCCGATCAGCATCGCTCCCTTGAGAGGTGTGCCAATTTTGCCATTCTCGATCTTGTAGGCCTCGGTGCACTGGAACACGTATTTGCCCGAGGTGATGTCGACCTGGCCGCCGCCGAAATTGGCGGCATAGACGCCGTTTTTCACGGACGCGATGATCTCGGCGGGGTCGCGTTGGCCCGAAAGCATGTAGGTGTTGGTCATGCGCGGCATCGGCACGTGGGAGTAACCCTGGCGGCGGCCGTTGCCGGTCGGCTTCATGTTCATCAGCCGCGCGTTCTGCCGGTCCTGCATGTAGCCAACCAGAATGCCGTCCTCGATCAGCACGGTGCGGTTGGTCGGCGTGCCTTCGTCATCGATCGAGAGCGAGCCGCGGCGCGAGGCAATGGTGCCGTCGTCGACCACCGTGACGCCCTTGGCGGCGACCTGCCGGCCCATCAGGCCCGCAAAGGCCGAGGTCTTCTTGCGGTTGAAATCGCCCTCGAGCCCGTGGCCGACGGCTTCGTGCAGCATCACGCCGGGCCAGCCGGCGCCCAGCACGACATCCATCTCGCCCGCGGGCGCCGGAACCGATTCAAGATTGACCAGCGCCTCGCGCAACGCGCCGTCGGCGGCGTCGCGCCAGGATCTGGTTTCGATGAAGCGCGCATAGCCCTCGCGGCCGCCATAGCCCTTGCTGCCGCTCTCCTGCCGGTCGCCTTGTCCGGCAACCACGGAGACATTGACGCGCACCAGCGGGCGAATGTCGCGATAGCTCTCCCCGTCGGGACGAACGATCTCCACCACCTGCCAGGTCGCCCCCAGGCTCACCGTAACCTGGCGCACGCGCGGGTCCTTGTCGCGCAGATATGCGTCGATCTCGCCAAGCAGCTTGACCTTGGCCTCGAAGCCCGGGGCATCGAGCGGGTTATCGTCGCTGTAGAGCTTCACATTGGTGTGCGCGGGGGGCGCTGCAAAGCTGCCGCTATAGCCGCCACGCACCGCGGCAACCGCATCCGCCGCGCGGATCAGCGCCGGCAGTGAGACGTCGGAGGAATGTGCATAACCGACCGCGTCGTCCTTCACCGCGCGCAGGCCAAACCCTTGCGAGGTGTCGTAGGTGGCCTGCTTCAGCCGCCCATTGTCGAACATCAAGGCTTCGGTCTGGCTGTATTCAAGGAACAGCTCGCCGTCATCGGCCCCCAAAAGCCCGCGCGAAACTTCATGGCGAACAGCGTCGCGGTCGAGATTGGCGCGGTCGAGAAGCGAGGTTGTGGGGTTCATCAGGCTAATCCATTGCGTGCGGGCAAGGCTACAAGATAGTCTTTCGGGTGGTCCGTTGCGAGGGCCACGCAAGATACCAATAGCCGCAGGCGAGGGCGGAAGTGGCTGAAATTTTCGTAAGCTTCCGCCAGATGCGGATTGCCGTCGCGGACGTGGTCGCCTGGGTTTCCTGCTCGCCAGACTCAAGGCGCGGGTGCTCGACGACTTTTCCGAATTGACCAAGGACGATATGGCTCGCTTATGCGGGGAAGTGCGCGAGGCAAGTTGTCAAGGCCTCATCGGTCGTCCTCACGGCAACTTGTCAAATCCCTCCGCGAGTCCGTTCAAACTGAGCGGAAATCCGATCCCCTCTTCCGGCGTCTGGAAGATGATGAAGGTAGCGGTCTTCGCTGTCTTCAGCTCGTTGAGCAGCTTGTCGTCCATGATCACTTCGGCGACGCAGCCGTTGGGCAGGCAGCGGACGAAGCCGGCGCGGCCGACGTCCTTGTCGTCGAGCTTGAGCCCAAGTCCTGAGGGCAAGAGCACGCCGAGCGGGGCGACCACGCGCATCAGGCGGCTCTTCTGATCGGCCGTCTTGAGCACGATCACGGTGAGACCCGCATTGGAACGGTCCTCGGCCACCACGCTCTGGATCAGGGCGCATTGTTCCTGCTTTGCGCCCGGCGGGGTGTCGCAGCGGATCTGCCAGTCGCCATGCACCGAGCGCACGGCGCCTTGCGCCTGCGCTGGCTCCGTCGATCCCAGCGCGAGGCCGGCGGCGAGCGCGAGCGCGACCACCGTCAGCGCGCCGACGCGAAAAGTTCTGTGTCGGTCAGGTCCCATTCGGGTCATCCCTGAAAAATACCTCAAGCCCCTCGTCTCACCAACGCGACTGAACCGGTAATGACGGCGCCTTGAAGGCACTCTTTCCTTAAATTTCGAGCAAATCGCGCGCCAGACCTCGCCTTCGCGACCTTTGGCTAGTTGCGAATCACCCGATGGCGGTGTGCTGAGCCCTTGGCACCATCGCCCAAACCACCTGTCAAGCCGCGGAACGCGGCTCGGGCGGCGGTAATGCCGGTTTATGGGGAAATCTGCATCTGCCCGCGCTTCCGTGACGAGCAGGCCGCGGCTGTGTTTTGCCCCCTACTACTGCATTGCGAGAGCCTGAGAATTATGGTTTGAGAGGCTGGATTTCGGCTTGTCTCGCGATCTGGCCCGGGCACCTCTTGGCTGCCCTTCAGGCCGTTTGGCAGGGAGCAGATCGTGCCGCATTTCGCCCTTCGGCGGGATGCTTCGGGGATGTGATTGAAGGGAGCGCGAGCGACATGAAGATGTCGATGGGCCGGATGGGCCGGCGGTTGCTGGGTGTTGCGGTGGCCGGTATCACGCTGCTGACGAGCGGGGCGGCCTTCGCCGAGCTCGGCCAGCCGCGTGAGTGGGAATGGAAGCTGCAGCAGTCCGGCTCGTCGGTGATGGACCGGATCGAATCGTTCCACAATGCGCTGCTCGTCGTGATCACCCTGATCACGCTGTTCGTGCTCGGGCTCCTGATCACCGTGATGGTGAAGTTCAACGCTCGCGCCAACCCGACGCCGTCGCGGACCACTCACAACACCCTGATCGAGGTGGCCTGGACTTTAATCCCGGTCCTGATCCTGGTGGGCATCGCGATTCCCTCGTTCAAGCTCCTGTTCCTGGAGCTCAACATCCCGAAGGCGGATATCACCGTCAAGGCGACCGGCAAACAGTGGTATTGGAGCTACTCCTACCCCGATAACGGCAAGTTCGAATTCGATTCGCTGCTCGCCTGCGACGAAACGCGCACCAAGTGCGGGCAGCCGCGGTTGCTTGCGGTCGACAATCAGATGGTGGTTCCTGTCAACAAGGTGATCCGTGTCGAGACCACCGGCGCCGACGTGATCCACTCCTTCTCGGTGCCGGCCTTCGGTATCAAGATCGACGCGATTCCCGGTCGCCTCAACGAGACCTGGTTCAAGGCCGTCAAGACCGGCATGTATTACGGCCAATGCTCGCAGCTCTGCGGCAGGGATCACGCCTTCATGCCGATCGCGATCAAGGTGGTGACCGATCAGGAGTTCACGGCCTGGGTTGCTGACGCGAAGAAGAAATTCGCCAGCACAAACACCAACACCTACGCTTCGGTGGCCGACGCGACGCGATAGGGCGCAAGCTGGAAGGACAAGGGCGAGGGGACCGCACGGTCCTCGACAGGAACTGCAAGGCAGGATTTGACTATGGCAAGCAACGCTGCGACGACACACGACGAACACGCCCACGACCATCCGACCGGCTGGCGACGCTACGTCTATTCGACGAACCACAAGGACATCGGTACGATGTACCTGGTGTTCGCGATCATCGCGGGTCTCATCGGCGCTGCGCTGTCGATCGCGATCCGCGCGGAGCTGATGTATCCGGGCATTCAGATCTTCCACGACCCCCATACCTACAACGTGTTCGCGACCTCGCACGGCCTGATCATGATCTTCTTCATGGTCATGCCGGCGATGATTGGCGGCTTCGGCAACTGGTTCGTTCCGCTCATGATCGGTGCGCCCGACATGGCATTCCCGCGCATGAACAACATCTCGTTCTGGCTGTTGCCGGCCTCCTTCGCGCTGCTTCTCTCCTCGATGTTCGTGGAGGGCGAGCCGGGTACCCTCGGTGCCGGCACCGGCTGGACGATTTACGCGCCGCTGTCGACCACCGGCCATCCGGGACCGGCCGTCGATTTCGCGATCCTGTCGATCCACCTTGCCGGTGCGTCCTCGATCCTCGGCGCCATCAACTTCATCACCACCATCTTCAACATGCGCGCGCCGGGCATGACGCTGCACAAGATGCCGCTGTTCGTGTGGTCGATCCTGGTGACGGTGTTCCTGCTCTTGTTGTCGCTGCCGGTGCTCGCAGGCGGCATCACCATGCTGCTGACCGACCGCAATTTCGGTACCACCTTCTTCTCCGCCGAGAGCGGCGGTGATCCCTTGCTGTTCCAGCACCTGTTCTGGTTCTTCGGCCATCCCGAAGTGTACATCCTGATCCTGCCCGGCTTCGGCATGATCAGCCAGATCGTCTCCACCTTCTCGAAGAAGCCGGTGTTCGGCTATCTCGGCATGGCCTATGCGATGGTCGCGATCGGCGGCATCGGCTTCGTGGTCTGGGCCCACCACATGTACACGGTCGGCATGAGTGCGGCGACGCAGTCCTATTTCGTCGCTGCCACCATGGTGATCGCGGTACCCACGGGCGTGAAGGTCTTCTCCTGGATTGCCACCATGTGGGGCGGCTCCATCGAGTTCAAGGCCCCGATGCTGTGGGCGATCGGCTTCATCTTCCTGTTCACCATCGGCGGCGTCACCGGCGTCGTGCTGGCGAATGCCGGCGTCGACCGCGTGCTGCACGACACCTATTACGTGATCGCGCACTTCCACTACGTGCTGTCGCTGGGGGCCGTGTTCGCGATCTTCGCCGGCTGGTACTACTGGTTCCCGAAAATGACCGGCTACATGTACAACGAGACCATTGCCAAGGCGCACTTCTGGTTCACCTTCATCGGTGTCAACCTGGTCTTCTTCCCGCAGCACTTCCTCGGGCTTTCCGGCATGCCGCGGCGCGTCGTCGACTATCCGGATGCCTTCGCCGGCTGGAACTTCATCTCCTCGATCGGCTCCTACATCGCCGGCTTTGGCGTGCTGATCTTCCTCTACGGCATGTTCGACGCCTTCTTCGTGCGCAAGGAGCGGGCCGCCGACAATCCCTGGGGCGCAGGAGCCACCACGCTGGAATGGACGCTGTCGTCGCCGCCGCCATTCCACCAGTTCGAAACGCTGCCGCGGGTGCAGTGAGCCGATAAGACCGCGGCGCCTTGTTCTGGGCGCCGCGCCGTTTTCAGGGAAACGCGTTATCTTGTCCGTTGTCGATCATACCGCCATTGAACTGCCGGCCGTCCGGATCTCGGAGGCCGATGTCGGCGACTACATCGCGCTGTTGAAGCCGCGGGTGATGTCGCTCGTGATCTTCACGGCGCTCGTGGGGCTCGTGATCGCGCCCGGCCATTTCCACCCGGTCCTCGCCTTCACCTCGCTGCTTTGCATCGCGGTCGGGGCCGGCGCGTCCGGCGCCCTCAACATGGCGCTCGAGGGCGACATCGACGCGGTGATGTCGCGCACCGCCAACCGGCCGATCCCGCGCGGACGGATCACGAAAGCCGAGGCGATGGCGTTCGGCATGACGCTCGCGTTCTTCTCGGTGATGACGCTCGGCATCCTCGTCAACTGGTATGCAGGCAGCCTGCTCGCCTTCACCATCTTCTTTTATGTCGTAGTCTACACGCTTCTCTTGAAGCGCCGCACCGCGCAGAACATCGTGATTGGCGGCGCCGCCGGATCGCTGCCGCCGGTGGTGGCGTGGGTCGCGGCGACCGGCTCGATTTCGGTCGAGCCGCTGCTGCTCTTCCTCATCATCTTCTTCTGGACGCCGCCGCATTTCTGGGCGCTGGCGCTGTTCCGCTCCGACGACTATGCCCGCGCCGGCGTGCCGATGCTGCCGGTGGTCGCCGGACCCGATGCGACACGGATGCAGATCCTGCTTTATACCATCGTGCTGGTCGCCATTGCGGCAGCGCCCTGGCCACTCGGCTATTTCGATTTCGTCTACGGCATCACCTCGCTGGTGCTCGGCGCCGGCATGCTGGTGCTTGCGATCAACGTCTATGTCAGCCGCGAGCGCTCTCGATCGCTGCGCGCGACGCGAAAGCTTTTTGCCTTTTCCATCCTCTATCTGTTTGCGCTGTTTGCGACGCTCCTGATCGAGACGGTTATGCGCACCGTCATGCCTTTGGTCGGGTAGGGGGCGCAAGGGGGCGTATGGGATACGCATGGACGAGAAGCGAGAGCCAGAACAGGGACGAGAGCCGGAACAGGGGATCGTCCTCACCGAGGCGCAGCTCAGGAGCCGGCGCCGGCGCTCGATCGCGATTGCGCTCGCGCTCGGCGTCCTCGTCGTGCTGTTTTTCGCGGTCACCCTTGTCAAGGGGCCGGCGGTTCTGAACCGGCCGTTGTGAGCGACATGAACCAGGATACGACCAGGGAAACGAAAGCAGCGCCGCGGCTGACCCGCGATGCTCTGGTGGCTGCGATTTGCGGCTTCGTGGTCGTGCTGATGGTCGGCGCGGCCTATGCCGCCGTACCCTTCTACAACTGGTTCTGCCGCGCCACCGGATTCAACGGCACAACCCAGGTCGCGACCTCGATTCCGACCGCCAAGCCGCTGGCGCGCACCGTGGCGATCCGTTTCGACTCCAATGTCGCCGGCGGGCTGCCCTGGAAGTTCGAACCCGAGAAGACCCAAATCCAGGTCCATATCGGCGAGGTCACGACCGTCTATTACACCGTCACCAACGAGTCGGCGCGCACCACCACGGGACAGGCGGCCTACAACGTCACCCCGTTGGCGGTCGGCGCCTATTTCCAGAAGATCAACTGCTTCTGCTTCACCGAGCAGACCATGAAGCCGGGCGAGAAGCGCGAGATGGCCGTCGTGTTCTATGTCGATCCGTCGATCGTCAACGACCATGAGAACGATGCGCTGAACACCATCACCCTGTCCTACACCTTCTATCCCGTCCGCGACCCGACGCCGCAACCGGTGGCCTCGCGCGAGCCGGACAAGCCCAAGGGCAACCTTTGATGACCGGGACTTCGAGCAAATTCCGGTCTGATGTCTGGAACGAACACGTGCCGGCGGGACCGGCGCGCTTGAGGAGAGAGCGATAATGGCTGAGGCGCACGTCAAGCATCACGACTACCACCTCGTCGATCCCAGTCCGTGGCCCATCGTCGGCTCGGTCTCGGCCTTCATCATGGCCATCGGCGCGATCGCCTGGATGCATCACATGTTTGCCGCCCCCTGGCTCGTTTTCGGCGTCGGTACCCTGGGCGTGCTTTACACGATGGCCTCCTGGTGGGGTGACGTCATCAACGAGGCCGAGCACAAGGGCGACCACACCCGCGTGGTGCAGATCAGCCACCGCTACGGCATGATCCTGTTCATCGCCTCCGAGGTGATGTTCTTTGTCGCCTGGTTTTGGGCCTTCTTCAATTCGGCGCTGTTCCCGGCGGACGCGGTTCACGCCGCGCGCGACGCGGTGTTCGGCTGCGGCCTCGGCACGCAGATGGGCGCCTGCGCCGTCCCCGGCACCTGGCCGCCGAAGGGCATCGAGGCGTTCGACCCCTGGCACCTGCCGCTGCTCAACACGCTTATCCTGCTCACTTCGGGCACCACGGTCACCTGGGCGCACCACGCGCTGCTCGAGAACGACCGCCAGGGCCTGAAATACGGATTGATCCTGACCGTCCTGCTCGGCGCGAGCTTCACCTGCGTGCAGGCCTGGGAATATGCGCACGCGGCGTTCCACTTCTCCGGCAACGTCTATGGCGCGACCTTCTTCATGGCGACCGGCTTCCACGGCTTCCATGTGCTGATCGGCACCATCTTCCTGATCGTCTGCCTGACCCGCGCCTATCGCGGCCATTTCTCGCCTACCCATCACCTCGGCTTCGAATTCGCCGCCTGGTACTGGCACTTCGTCGACGTGGTCTGGCTGTTCCTGTTCGTCTGCATCTATGTCTGGGGCACCGGAGGCGGCCGCATCGGCGTCATCGCCGAATAGGGGGCAGTCACCGAAATCGGGAAAAGGGCGGCCGCCGCGCCGCCCTTTTTGTTTGGCCAAGCCCTCCGGCCCTGTGCTAATTCGCCCGGCATGAATGCGCCGGATGCCGAGAAGCCGCGGGTTTCGCCCTATGTCGCGGGGCTCGCCTGCCGCTGCCCGCGCTGTGGCCGGGGCAAGCTCTATGCGGGTTTCCTGACGCTGCGCTCCAGTTGCGACGCCTGCGGGCTCGATTACGCCTTCATGGATTCCGGCGATGGACCTGCGGTGTTCGTCATCATGATTGCGGGAGCGATCGTGGTGACGGCGGCGCTGATCACGGAAGTGAAATTTTCGCCGCCGCTCTGGGTGCATGCGATGCTGTGGCTGCCGCTGACACTCGCGGTTACGCTGTGGCCGCTGCGCGCGATCAAGTCGCTGTTGATCGCGCTGCAATTCCATCACAAGGCTGCCGAAGGCCGGCTCACCGAACGCGCTCCGAAATGAGCGGTTCTCGAAAGCGAGGCCTCGGCTTCGGCATCTTTACCCTGGTGATGGTCGCGATCTTCGCTGGCCTCGGGTTCTGGCAATTGCAGCGCCGCGTCGAGAAGCACGCGCTGATCGCGGCGCTGACCGAGCGGCTGGCGGCTCAGCCCGCGCCCCTGCCGCCGGCCTCGCAATGGCGTGCGCTCAAGGCGGCCAACGACGAATTCCGCCGCGTGACGTTCACGGCCGCCTACGCACGCCTGCCCGATGCGATGGTCTATTCGTCCGGCTCCGCCGTGCGCGGGGATATCTCCGGCCCCGGCACCTGGGCGTTCCTGCCGGCGCGGCTCGCCTCTGGCGAGACCGTCGTGGTCGATGCCGGCTTTGTCGAGAACACGATGCAGGATCGCGGCGTCGAGGATCGTGCGGTGGCGCGGCTTGCCGCCGATCCGCCGGTCACGCTCACGGGCTATTTGCGCTTTCCGGAAAGTGCGGGCTTGCTGACGCCCGCGGCCGATCCCGCAAAACGGCTGTGGTTTGCGCGCGACGTGCCGGCAATGGCGCAGGCGCTCTCCTGGGGCAAGGTCGCGCCGTTCTACATCGACCTCGAGGCGCCCGTGCCGCCGGGCGGCATCCCGAAACCCGGCCCCCTGCAGGTGCACTTACGCGACGAGCACATGCAATACGCCATCACCTGGTTCGCGCTGGCGATCGCGGTGATGATTTCGTTCGGCGTGTGGCTCAGGCGACCAGCGTAGGGCGGGTTAGCGTTAGCGTACCCGCCGCCGCGAGCATCGGCGCATTACGCCAACGCTAATGCGCCCTACGAGTTCTGTGAAGTTTCCTGCATGCTGCTGCCCAGACCTTCGACAATCGCATCCAGCACGCGCAACGCGTCGACAGTGCCGTCGGCCTCGCCTTTCTCAAAATCCTGCTCGGCGACCGCCATGGTGTTGGTGACATGGGCCAGGCACAAAACGTCTCTGCTCGCGGCACGAGCGAATGTGTAGAGCGCGGCGGCTTCCATTTCGACGGCGAGGACCCCCTTTGCCTGTGCTGCGCTGATGGCTTCCCTGGTTTCGCGAAACGGCGCGTCGGTGGTCCAGCTCGCGCCGACATGAACGGGCAGGTCCTTGTCCTTGAGCGCAGCGACAGCCGCCCTGACGAGCTTGGGATCCGCGTCGGCAAAAGCTTGCGGCGCCGCGTAATGATAGCTGGTGCCCTCGTCACGCAGCGCGCGATCGATCACCACGAAATAGGGTGGATTGCTCACGGCGTTGATCTGCCCGGCGGAGGTCAGGCTGATCAGCAGGCGGCAGCCGAGCGCAAACAGCTCCTCTGCAACCAGCACCGCGAAAGGCGCGCCGACGGCGCAACCGATGATTCCGCAATTCCGCCCGGCTAGTGAAAATTCGTGAAGCTCGGTGTGATAGCACGGCCAGTGCGCCGAGAGCCTGGCTTGCGCGGATTTGCGCAAGTGCCGGACGATATCTCCGTCGGGATCGAGAATGCACACGGCCGGCACCTCGGCTTGCGGCAATCCCTTCTGCCGCCGCGCTTCGCGCAACAGCGCCGCCGGCTCGAAGACCGAGGGAGCGTCCGGATCTTTGTGATCGAGAATCGGGGCAGACATCCAAGCTCCTGACGCATGATTTCGAGCGAAGCGGAAAATAGCAGGATCGCATCGCGCGCGAACTGATTCGCCCGACGACGAGGCAAATCATGTCGATTTTCGTCGCACTGGCTGGCTCACCCCGCGCAAGGATGAAAAATCGCCTGCGCCAAAAGACCAATTTCGCGAGCCATTTCAAGCTGATTTGGGTTGTCCAGCCCTCGAAGCAAAAATATTTCACTTTCCGAATATCGGAATTTATGGATTCATGCGCCCGTCCTGCACTCATGAAGAGGGGCGTACGCGTCGTCACGAACGTGGAGCGCGGGATGCGATGGACGTATTGGCGCGCGTGGACGAACGGCGCTCGATGCGGACGGCCAAGCCGTGTGGTCCTGATCCCCCGATGCTGGGATCAAGTTTGCGGATGATGATTCCGCAGGCGATGGTGGCTAAAAAGCCCGGCACACCAGGGAGAGTGCGGAGCAGTCGTTAAAACCATTGCGCAGGGAAGGCCGGTGCTTTCGGCGTACCTGCTACGACTTGTGTGCGTTCTGCGCTTACTACCTGCACACAAGGCTTGCGGGTGCGAGCTGATGCACCCGGCTTTCCCTGCGCCCTCTCAGTTTTTCGAGGGTGACCGCTGAAACAAGACTCGGGCAAATACATGCCGCGAGAGCGGGAACGCATGTCCTCCGACGTCATTGCGAGGAGCGATAGCGACGAAGCAATCCAGACCGCCTCCGCGGCGGCTGCCTGGATTGCTTCGCGGAGCCTGTCATCGGGCCGCGCTCCGCGCGGACCCGTTGGCTTGCAATGACGGGCACTGAGCCAACCCTTCCCCAGGCCCGTTTTCCGAGGCAGAACCATTTCCCCCCGTCCCAAAACCCATTATGGTGCCCGACCGGTCCGGCGCTAGTCCGCCTTGGATCAATCAATAAAATCAAAGGTTTATGTGAAACATAAGCCTTTGGAGGTCAGTTTGACGCGGTATATTTCGACGCGAGGCGAAGCTCCTGTTCTGGGCTTCTGCGACGTGATGCTGACCGGGCTTGCCCGGGACGGCGGCCTCTACGTGCCCGAGACCTGGCCGCGGCTTTCGCTCGAATCCATATCCGGCTTTTTCGGCCGGCCCTATTGGGAGGTCGCGGTCGACATCGTCAAGCCCTTCATCGGCGGCGAAATCTCCGATGCCGATCTCGGCCGCATGGCGAACGAGGCCTATGCCACCTTCCGTCATCCCGCAGTGGTGCCGCTCGACCAGATCGGGCCGCATCAATTCCTGCTCGAGCTGTTTCATGGACCGACGCTCGCTTTCAAGGACGTGGCGATGCAGCTCATCTCGCGCCTGATGGATCATGTGCTGGCGAAGCGCGGCCAGCGCACCACCATCGTGGTTGCGACCTCGGGCGACACCGGCGGTGCCGCGGTCGATGCCTTCGCCAATCTGGACAATGTCGACCTCGTCGTGCTGTTTCCGAACGGGCGTATCTCCAATGTGCAGCGGCGCATGATGACGACTACGGGCGCGGCCAACATCCATGCGCTCGCGGTCGAAGGCACCTTCGACGACTGCCAGGCGATCGTGAAGGGCCTGTTCAACCACCACAAGTTCCGCGACCAGGTCGCGCTCTCCGGTGTCAATTCCATCAACTGGGCGCGCGTCGTGGCGCAGGTCGTCTACTACTTCACCTCCGCGGTGGCGCTCGGCGCGCCCGCGCGCAACGTGGACTTCACCGTGCCGACGGGCAATTTCGGCGACATCTTTGCCGGCTATGTCGCCAAGCGCATGGGGCTGCCGATCCGCACCCTGCGCATCGCCGCCAATATCAACGACATCCTGCCGCGCACGTTGAAGAACGGCATCTACGAGGTACGCGAGGTGCACGCAACCGCCTCGCCCTCGATGGATATCCAGGTCTCCTCGAATTTCGAGCGGCTGCTGTTCGAAGCAGGCGGGCGGGACGCGGCCATGGTGCGGCGGCTCATGGATTCGTTGAAGCAGTCCGGGCGCTTCACCCTGCCGGCGGCGATGCTGGCCAAGATCCGCGAGGAGTTCGAAGCCGGCCGCGCCGACGAGGACGAGACGTCGGCGGCGATCCGCGCCGCCTGGCGCGAGGCGGGCGATCTCGTCGATCCCCACACCGCCGTGGCGCTCGCGGTCGCCGATCGCGACAGCGCCGATGCGAGCATTCCGAACATCGTGCTGTCGACCGCGCATGCCGCCAAATTCCCCGATGCGGTGGAAGCGGCGTGCGGCGTGCGGCCGCATTTGCCGGCCTGGCTCGATGGTCTCATGACGCGTCCAGAGCAGGTCAAGATCGTCAAGAACGACCAGGTCGAGGTCGAAAAATTTGTGCTGTCGGTCAGTCGAGCCGCAAAGCAGGGAGTAGCCGGATGAGCGTTGAGGTCACCAAGCTCGATTCCGGCCTCACTGTCGTGACCGACACCATGCCGCATCTGGAGACTGCGGCACTCGGCGTCTGGGCCGGCGTCGGCGGCCGCGATGAGAGGCCGAACGAGCACGGCATCTCGCATCTGCTCGAACACATGGCGTTCAAGGGCACAACGCGGCGCAGCTCGCGCGAGATCGTGGAGGAGATCGAGGCGGTGGGCGGCGATCTCAACGCCGGCACCTCGACGGAAACCACGGCCTATTATGCGCGAGTAATGAAGGCCGACGTTCCGCTCGCGCTCGACGTGCTCTCCGACATCCTCGCCAATCCCGCTTTCGAGCCGGATGAGCTCGAGCGTGAGAAGAACGTGATCGTTCAGGAGATTGGCGCTGCGCAGGACACGCCCGACGACGTCGTGTTCGAGCACCTCAACGAGCTCTGCTATCCCGACCAGCCGATGGGCCGCTCGCTGCTCGGCACCGCCAAGACGCTGAAGGGTTTCGACCGCAACATGCTGCGCGGCTATCTCGCCACACACTACCGCGGACCCGATATGGTTGTGGCCGCCGCCGGGGCCATCAATCACGCCCGCGTGGTCGCGGAGGCCGCCGAACGCTTCAGGAGCTTCGACGGCGCGCCGGCGCCGAAACCGCAGGCGGCAATGTTCGGCAAGGGCGGCTCGCGCGTGGTGCATCGCGAGCTGGAGCAGGCGCATCTGACGCTCGCGCTGGAAGGCGTGCCGCAGACGGATCTGTCGCTGTTCTCGCTGCAGGTCTTCACCAATGTGCTCGGCGGCGGCATGTCGTCGCGGCTGTTCCAGGAGGTCCGGGAGAAGCGCGGGCTCTGCTACTCGATCTACACCTTTCACGCGCCCTATACCGACACCGGCTTTTTCGGCCTCTATACCGGCACCGATCCCGCCGATGCGCCCGAGATGATGGAAGTGGTGGTCGACGTCATCAACGAGGCGGTCGAGACGCTGAACGAGGCGGAAATCGCCCGCGCCAAGGCGCAGATGAAGGCGGGGCTGTTGATGGCGCTCGAAAGCTGCTCCTCGCGCGCCGAGCAGCTTGCGCGGCATGTGCTTGCCTATGGGCGGCCGCAGACGGTGGAAGAGCTGGTGTCGCGGATCGACGCCGTCAGCGTCGAATCGACGCGAGATGCCGCGCGCGCGCTGTTGTCGCGCTCGAGGCCCGCGGTGGTCGCGCTCGGCAGCGGTCGGGGCCTCGATAATGCCGTCACTTTCGCCGAAGGTCTGACACGCTCAAAGGCGAAAGCGCGGCTGCATTAGCGCGGCGGATTTGCTAAGGTCCGCGCATCGGGGAGCATCACGACATGGCCCTGTTTCGTTTACCGACCGGTGGTCCGCCCGCGCTTGCCCCGCGCGGCAACGGCCTCTTGCTGCGCGCGCCGCAGATGGCGGACTTTCTGCAGTGGGCGCATTTGCGCGAATATAGCCGCGAATATCTGACGCCCTGGGAACCGATCTGGCCGTCCGACGACCTGACGCGCTCGGGCTTCCGCCGGCGCCTGCGCCGCTATGCCGAGGATATCGCTGCCGACCGCTCCTATCCCTTCATTATCTTCCGCGAGCTCGACGGCGCCATGATCGGCGGCATCACCCTCGCCAATGTGCGGCGCGGCATCGTGCAAGCCGGCACCATTGGCTATTGGGTCGGCCAGCCTTTTGCTCATCGCGGCTACATGACGGCGGCGCTACGTGTGCTGCTGCCGACCCTTTTCGGCGAGCTCAACCTGCACCGCGTCGAGGCTGCGTGCATCCCGTCGAACGCGCCCTCGATCCGAGTTCTGGAGAAATGCGGTTTCAGCCGCGAGGGGCTGGCGCGGCGTTATCTCTGCATCAATGGCATCTGGCAGGACCACCTTCTGTTCGGCCTGCTGCATGAGGATTTTCGCGGGTGAGGGAGCGTGATCCGGGAAAAGCCTGCCCCGCGCCTGGCGCGGGGTGGATACCGGTTTTCCGAAAGCATGCCCTCGGGCTCGACCCGCGGGATCATGCCCAAACATAAAGAGCGACTTTGGGATGAAGATCGGTGCCTTGGGTTCGCCGCGATCGGGCGGTTATAACGCGGCCGGGAGGTCGGAAGCCGCTTGCCATTCAGGGACATCACATGGGTGAAAAAACTATCAGCTCTATCGCGCGCATGGTCGCGCTTTCGCTTGTGATCGCATCCGGCACGTATGTGGCCAGCGCGTCAGCGCAGTCGCTTACGGACAAGCTCAAGAGCTTTTTCGGCGGCGGCAGCAAGTCGAACGATCAGCCGCCGCCCCCGGTGGTCGATCCGTCCGAGGCCCAACCCGACATGGACTGCCCGCAGGTCACGATCCGCGCCGGCGCATCGACCTATGCCGTTGCGGCGCCCGGCAAGCAGCCGATCGGCGATGACGTGCGCTTCCAGGCGAGCATCACCAAGATGGCGCGCGATTGCACCAAGCTGGGCGGCGAGATCACCGCGCGCATCGGCATCCAGGGGCGCGTCATCGTCGGCCCTGCAGGCGCGCCGGCGACCGTCGAGGTGCCGCTCCGCGTCGCGGTGGTGCAGGGCGGCATCGGCGAGAAGGTGATCGCGACCAAGGCCTACCGCACCACGGTGAACGTGGGCGAGGAAGAGAGCGTGCCGTTCACTCTTGTCGCCGACGATCTCGTCTATCCCGTGCCGCCGGCCAACGTCGCCGACAATTACATCTTCTACGTCGGTTTCGACCCGCAGCTTGTCTCTGCCGAGAGGCCCAAGCCGGTGCGGAAGAAGAGGTAGCCGCGATACCTTGTTGTGGCGAGCTCCGTCACCATTTGACGCAATCGTAGGATGGGCAAAGGCGCATCGCGCGGTGCCCACCGTGTTTTTGATGGATGGAATTGGTGGGCACGCTTCGCTAACCCACCCTGCGAAGCCACAAACAAAAAAGCCGCCGCAATTTTCTGCGGCGGCCTGCTTTGGATGACGAAAGACTTTTTTGATTCAGTTCAGTTTCCGCCGGACTTCGGCGATGCCCTTGGCGAGCAGATCGTCGGCGAGCGAGCCCTTCACCGATTGCGACAGGATCGTCGATGCGGCCTGCACTGCGGCGTCGGCTGCCGCCGCGCGGACGTCGGCGAGCGCCTGGGCCTCGGCGAGCGCGATCTTGCTCTCGGCGGTCTTGGTACGGCGCGCGACGAAGTCTTCCATCTTGGCCTTGGCGTCGGCTGCGATGCGCTCGGCGTCGGCCCTCGCGTTGGCGACGATCTCTGTCGCCTCACGCTCGGCGCTGGCGCGCCGCTGCTTGTACTCGGCGAGCACCTTGGCCGCTTCTTCCTTGAGGGCCATCGCCTCATCGAGCTCGGCCTTGATCCGCTCGGCGCGATGGTCGAGCGCGGCGAACACCGTGCGGTGGGCGCCGATCCAGGCGAACACACCGAGCAGGATGATGAACGCAATCGCGACCCAGGTCTCCGGCTCTTCGAACAACATTACACTATCCCTTCAAGGACGCATCGACGGCGCTCGCGACCGTCTTGCTGTCGGGGGCCTTGCCCGTGAGCTGCTGCACGATGGCGCCGGCTGCATCCGCGGCGATGCCGCGGACATTGCTCATCGCGCCCGCGCGGGTGGTGGCGATGGTTTTCTCGGCGTCGGCAAGGCGCGCTGCGAGTTTGTCCTCCAACGCCCTGCGCTCGGCATCGGACGCCGCATTGAGCTGCTCGCGGGTCTCGGCGCCGATCGCTTGGGCCTTGGAGCGCGCACTTGCGAGCTCGCCTTCGTAGGCCTTCAGCGCCGACTCCGATTCCTCCTTCAGCCTTTGCGCCTCGGCGAGGTCACCCTCGATCTTGCTCTGCCGCGCATCGATCACGGCGCCGACGCGCGGCAGCGCGATGCGCGAGACGATGATGTAGAGCGCGACGAAGAAGACGACCAGCGATACCAGTTGCGAAGGGAAGGTGGACGTGTCGAACGGCGGAAACGCTCCGCTGTGGTGACCGCCTTCCGCCTCGGTGTGGGCGCCGGCCTTCTGGCTTTTTGCTTCGCCATGACTGTCAGCCATGGGGTTCTCCCGTTGCTGTCATTCGCGCCGCGCGGGAGCGGCGCGAGACGATGCCACTCAGAAAACGAACAGCAGGAGCAGCGCGATCAGCAGCGAGAAGATGCCGAGCGCTTCCGTCAACGCGAAGCCGAAGATCAAGTTGCCGAACTGGCCCGAGGCTGCGGAGGGATTGCGCACCGCGGCGGCGAGGTAGTTGCCGAAGATGACGCCCACGCCGACGCCCGCACCGCCCATGCCGATGCACGCGATGCCCGCGCCGATAAGTTTAGCTGCTGCCGGTTCCATTTTTTGCTCCTTGAGAAGACATACAGATGTGAGGTGGAAAATTGCCGGGACCGCTCAGTGTCCCGGATGAAGGGCGTCGTTGAGGTAGATGACGGTCAGGATCGCAAACACATAGGCTTGCAGGAACGCGACCAGGATTTCGAGAGCGTAGATGGCGACCGTCAATGCGAGCGGCGCAATACCGCCGATCCAGCCGACGGCGCCCAGCGATACGCCGAGCATGGCGACGAAGCCCGCGAACACCTTCAGCGCGATGTGGCCGCCCAGCATGTTGGCGAAGAGACGGACGCTGTGCGAGATCGGCCGCAGGAAAAACGAGAAGATTTCGATGAAGACGACGACCGGCAGGACAAAGATCGGGATACCCGACGGCACGAAGATCTTGAAAAATTTCAGGCCATTCTTGTAGAGGCCGTAGATCAGGACCGTGAAGAACACCAGGAGCGCCAGCGCGCCGGTGACGACGATCTGGCTCGAAATCGTGAAGGCGTAGGGGATGACGCCAACGAGGTTCGAAACGCAGATGAACATGAAGATCGAGAAGATCAGCGGGAAGAACTTCATGCCGTCCGCGCCGGCGTTGCCGCGGATCGAGGCGGCGATGAACTCGTAGGTGATTTCGGCGATCGACTGGAAGCGGCCGGGCACGAGCTGCTTGCCTGCGGAGCCGCCGATCATCAAGAGCGAAGTGACCGCCACCGCGAGCAGCATGTAGGCCGACGCATTCGTGAAGTAGATCTCGTGACCGCCGATCTGGCCGATCTTGAAGAGATTTACGATATTGAATTGATGGATCGGGTCGAGGGTCATCCGCGCGGCTCTTGGTCCGCCGGCTCAAGGCCGGCAATCGCAATTCTAGATTTCGTGACTTCCGCCGGTTCAGCGATTGCCGGAAAGCCTGCCGGCGGATCTCACCACGTTCACCACCCCGGCCACGAAACCGAGCAGCACAAACACGATAAGACCGAACGGCGATGTCGACAGCAAGCGGTCGAATCCCCAGCCAATCACCGCCCCGACAACAACGCCCGCGACCAATTCCGAGGAAAGACGAAGGCCGATTGCCATGGCGGAGGCCCTGGCAGCACCGTCTTCGCTTTGGCCCCCGGGTTGGTCAGTCTCGATTTTCCGGTTGTCGCGAACTTCGGACAACCGCCGGTCCAGACTTCCGAGCCTTGCGGAAAGCGCAGCTTCGTCAGGCGACTTGTCGCGATTTCCCTTATCCCTGTCGTCCGTGCCTTCCGCCATGTCGTGGAGACCCGATACGAACGCGCGTGGAGGAGGAAATTGCGCCCCGTCGCCCTTAAAAGCCGCGCGGACCATACTGATGGCATCTAGCCAAGTCAAGATTGCGTGTGGATCGCTTAGCTCTTTGATTTACTTGAATTTATTGCAGATTCCAAGACGCGCCTTGGCCTGATCGCCGCACTGCAAAAGCCTTTGATGACAACGACCGATATCGAAAGTGTCCTGCGAATCGGCTTGACCAATTCATAACTAGTAAGTTATGGGAATTTATGCACAGCGCTTCCGACCTTCTGTTCAAGACCCTCGGCGATCCGACGCGGCGCGCAATCTTCGAGCACCTCGCAACCGGCGGCGAACGCAACGTCCGTGCGCTGACCGAGTTTGCCGGCGTCTCGCAGCCCGCCGTCTCCAAACATCTCGCGGCGCTGAAGCTTGCCGGGCTTGTTCGCGACCGGCCGGAAGGACGCGAGACCCACTACAGCGTCGAGCCCAAAGGGCTCGCGCCCCTGATCGACTGGATGGAGCACTACGGCGCCTTCTGGCGTGACCGGTTCGATCGCCTCGAAACCTTGCTCAACAGGATGGACCAATGACCACTGCTGATACCGCCACGCGTACCCTCGTCGTCGAACGCATGATGCAGCATCCGCCGGAAAAGATCTGGCGCGCGCTGACCCAAGGCCCGCTCCTCGAGGAATGGCTGATGAAGAATGATTTCCAACCCGTCGTCGGCCATCGCTTCAATCTGCGCAGCGATCCGATGCCGCAGTGGGACGGCGTGATCGACTGCGAAGTGCTGGCCATCGAGCCGAACAAGCGGCTCGCCTATACCTGGGCTGCGTTGGGGCTCGAGAGCGTTGTCACCTTTACGCTGACGCCGGAAAAAGGCGGCACCCTCCTGCGCATGGAGCAGTCGGGCTTCCGCCAGGGCAGCGAGAACGATCGCTACTATCAGGGCGCCAATTACGGCTGGCAGAAATTCCTGGGCAACCTCGAGCAGGTGTTGGCGAAACTCTCATGAGGCTGGTGTCGCGTTATCATCCGTTGCTGGTTGCGCTGCATTGGCTGCTCGCGGTGCTGATCATCCTGATGCTCGCTGGCGGCTTCTTCCTGCTCGCGCGGCTGCCGAATACCGATCCGCAGAAGATCGGCGCATTGTTGGGTCACATGTCGCTCGGCATGGCGATCGCAGGCCTGATGCTCGTGCGTCTTGCCGTGCGGCTCTCCAGCGCGAAGCCGGCGGAGGCGGTAACGGGCCATGCGGCGCTCGGCCGCCTGGTGCTGTCAGCGCATTACGCCTTCTATCTGATTGTTGCGCTGATGGCGGGCTCGGGACTGGCGACCGCGATCCTTGCCGGCCTCAACCGCAGCGTCTTCCAGGGCACGGGCGAGCCGCTGCCGGCCGATTTTTCGGCCTATCCGACCTTCACCATACATATCGTGCTCGCGCTGCTGTTGTCCGCGCTCGTCCTGGTGCATGTGGTGGCCGCGCTGTATCACCAGTTGTTCAAGCGCGACCAATTGTTGCGTCGGATCTGGTTTGGCCGGCGTGCGGCCCTTGAGGGCGCTGCCAAATGACGTCGATCGGCTCGCCCATGCATTGAAATCCGCCTGCGAGCTCCATACCTCAACCAGCGCGCATCATTTCCGACAATATCTTGCGCGAAGAACTGGGGCGCTGTCTTGCGAGGCGGAGTCACGCCATGAACCTTGCGACGTCCATCCCCCAACGTTTCGCGATGCTTGCGCTCGGTGCCCTTTGCCTGGCCGGAATCGGTGCGGCCGTGGCCGCCGAGCCCGCGCCGGACAGCGAGAATGGCCGCTACATCTTTTCACCCGCGCCCGACGGTATGATCCGGCTCGATACCAGGACAGGCACGGTTTCCAATTGCAGTCATTCCGGCGCGGGCTGGGCCTGCTACGCGGTGCCCGACGAGCGCAAGGCGCTGGATGAAGAGATCGGCCGGCTGGAGGCGGAAAATCAGAAGCTGAAAGCGCAGCTCGCCGCGCGCGATCCGGCCACGTCCGATAAGCCGGCCGCCGATGGCCAACGCAAGATCGAGATTCCGCTGCCGAGCGACCAGGACATGGATCGCGTGGTGTCGTTCCTGCAGCGCGCCTGGAAGCGGCTTATCGACATGGCCAACCAGATGCAGAAGGACGTTTCGGGCGACGGAAAAATTTGAATCCGCGTTATCGTCATTGAGAGGTGGTCCGTGATCCCATCGAAATCGATCTCCCGCGCCACGCCTTCCGCGGTTGCGCCCACTTCGATCGTGACGTCGCAACTCGCAGTACAAACGCGCGGCCGGGGCTTCGTCGATCTGACCGCCGAGGTCGAAAAATTCGTCGGCGAGGCCGGCGCGATCGAGGGGGTGGTCACGCTGTTCGTCCGCCACACATCGGCGTCGCTGACAATTCAGGAAAATGCCGATCCGTCCGTGCTCGCCGATCTTGGGACCGCACTGTCGCGGCTTGCGCCCGAAAATGCCGGCTGGACGCATTACACCGAAGGGCCGGACGATATGCCCGCGCATGTCAAGACGATGCTGACCTCGGCCTCACTGCAGATCCCGGTGGTGAACGGCGAGATGGCGCTCGGTACCTGGCAGGCGATCTATCTGATCGAGCATCGCGCGCGGGCGCATCGGCGCGAGGTGGTGCTGCAGTTCATCGGAGCCACGAAATGAAAGCTGGCCGCGGACCGTTCCGCGGCTGATCGATATAAGAGAAGGTCCGGACGATCAGTCTTGGTGCATGTCGCGAGGTCCGCGCTGTTCCCGGACCCTGCTTGGCCGCTGCGATCTCGACTTACGGCAACATTCTACGGCAATATCGGCTGAAACCCGTCGACCAAGGCTTGAATCTCAGCACTTTCAACACGAGCGATCGCTGTAAGCTGAAACAATGGGCAATGCTGCAGTGCATTATCGCAATCGCCGTTAACTGCTTTGACGAGTGGGAAGCATTGGACGCTTGCATGCGTTATACCAAAGAACAACAATCGAAGTTGAAATTTTCTCCGATCAGGCCTTCAAGAGCACTGGCGGATCATTCCAAGGGACGCGCAAGAAAAAAATGACGGTTGCCAATAGCCATCTTGTTATCGCCGACGACCATCCGCTGTTCCGTGACGCGCTGCGGCAGGCAGTGGGCAGCGTCGTGGCCACTGCGAAAATCGACGAGGCGGGGTCGTTCGAGGACCTCACCTCGCTTCTCGAGCAGGATTCCGACGTCGACCTGATTCTGCTTGACCTCACCATGCCGGGCATTTCCGGCTTCTCGGGTCTTATCTATCTGCGCGCGCAATATCCGGCGATTCCGGTGGTGATCGTGTCCGCCAGCGACGATGGCGCCACGATTCGCCGCTCGCTCGATTTCGGAGCTTCCGGATTCATTCCGAAGCGCTTTGGCGTGGAGACCCTGCGCGACGCGATCGTGAAGGTGATGGATGGTGATATCTGGGTGCCGCCGGACACCGACCTGTCATCGGCAGCCGACCCCGACATGACGCGCTTGCGCGACCGCCTGGTGACGCTCACGCCGCAGCAGGTGCGGGTTTTGATGATGCTGTCGGAGGGACTGCTCAACAAGCAGATCGCCTACGAGCTCGGTGTCTCCGAAGCCACCATCAAGGCGCACGTGTCGGCGATCCTGCAGAAGCTCGGCGTCGAGAGCCGCACGCAGGCCGTGATCGCGGCCGCGAAGATCGCGGGCTCCCAATGGCGGCAGAGCACTCCGTCGGAGCAGTAGTCTCGACCTACTCCGCGGCGATCATCTGCTGGATGCGCCATTGGCCGAGCAGGGCGCGTAGCGAAGCGGGCTTCACCGGCTTGTTCAGCACCGCAATCTTCTCGTCGCGTGCCGCGGCGCGCACATGGGGGCTGCGGTCGGCTGTGATCAGAATCGCCGGCAGCGTCTCGCCGAAGCGACGGCGGATGTCACGGATCGCGGCGACGCCGTTGCCGCGGTCGAGGTGGTAGTCGACCAAAAGGCCCGTCACGCCGCCGCCCGCCGCCTCAATTGCCTCAATCGCGGCGTCAGGGTCGTTCACCGCGATCACATCGGCTTTCCACGCCTTGAGCAGCGTCTTCATGCCGTCGAGGATTGCCGGATCGTTCTCGATGCAGACGATCCGCGCGCCCGAAATCGGCGCGCGCGCCAGCGGCGTGGCGCTGGTCACCGCGGCCGTGTGGTTGACGGCGGCCGCGGTCGGCACCGCCACTGAAAAGACCGAGCCGCCGCCCGCGTTGGCATCGATCGCAACGCGATGATTGAGCACGCGGGCCAGCCGCTCGACGATCGAGAGCCCGAGCCCCAGGCCGCGCGCGATCCGCGCGCCCTGCTCGAGCCGGTGAAATTCCTTGAAAATCTCGCCGCGCTTGACGACGGGGATGCCGACGCCGGTGTCATAGACGCAAACCTGCAGCGCCTCGCCGCGGCGGCGGCAACCGACCAGCACCCGGCCGTGAGGTGTGTATTTGATGGCGTTCGAGACGAAGTTCTGCAACAGCCTCCGCAGCAGCAGGCGATCCGACTGCACCGCCAGCGAGCACGGCACGAAGGTAAGCTTGAGCCCCTTGGCGCGCGCGAGCGGCGCGAACTCGATCTCGAGCGAGCGCATCAGATCGGCCATCTTGAAGCTCGAGATCGAGGGCGTCATCGCGCCGGCATCGAGCCTGGAGATGTCGAGGAGAGCGCTCAGGATTTCCTCGATCGCCTCGAGCGAGTCGTCGATGTTCTCGACGAGGCGAGCATCCTCGCCGACGTTCTGCCGCTCGACCAGGCTCGTCACGTAAAGTCGTGCTGCGTTCAGCGGCTGCAGGATGTCGTGGCTTGCGGCGGCGAGGAAGCGCGTCTTGGAGATATTGGCGTCCTCGGCAGTGCTCTTGGCAAGCGCCAGCTCGGAATTGAGCCGGGTCAGCTCTTCGGTGCGATCGCGGACACGCTTTTCCAGCGTCGCATTGGAGCGTTCCAGCGCTTCCGCCGCCTCGATCGACGGCGTGACGTCGGTGAAGGTGAGGACGAGGCCGCCATCCGGCATGCGGTTGGCGCGCACCTCGATCGCCATATGCCGGTCGGGCAGGCGCTCCAGATAGGGTTCGCCCTCGGTGGTGTAGGCGGCAAGCCGTCGCGTCATCTCGCTTTCGCCATCGCCTTCGCCGGGCGGGTTGATCGCTCCCATGAACTCCAGGATCTCGCGCAAGGGAATGCCGATCTGCACCAGATGCGGCGGCAGGGAGAGCAGGTCCGAGAACTGCCGGTTGGAGCAGATGAGCTGCAGGTCGGTGTCGAACACGGCGATGCCCTGCCGCACGTGGTTCAGCGCGGTCTGCAGGATCTCGCGGTTGAAATGCATCGCGGCGTGGGAATCGTCGAGCAGTTTCAGCGCGGCCTTGGCGGAGACGGTGCGCTTGCGGAGCAGCAGCGACATCACGAGCCGCGAGGATGCCGCGCCGATCGAGGAGGCGATCAGGTGCTCGGCATGCTGCAGCAGCTCGAAATCGGCAGGTGCCGCCGGATCGAGCCTGGTGTGATGGCCCTTGGCGAATGCCTCGAATGAGAGCTGCGCACGGTCGCCGCCGATATATTGCGCCACCGTGCTCTGGATGTCCTGCACCGTGACGGTGGTGCGCCAGCGACGGAAGCTCGGTGCGATCGGCGCAAGCTCGTTCGGCACGAACAGGTCGGCCTGTACCCGCTCGATCGAGGAGGGCTGGCGCGCCAGCGACAGCACGATATAGGTCAGGAAATTGAGCGAGAGCGACCACAGCACGCCGTGCAGCAATGGTGGTAGATCGGTGCCGAATAGCGCCTGCGGGCGCAGCGCCTCGATGCCAAACGGTCCATGCTGCAGCATCAGGATGCCGGCCGTGTTGCTGTCGAGGAAGGATGGCACGAACAGCGTGTAGAGCCACGTCGCAAAGCCGACGACCATGCCGCCGATGGCGCCACGCGCAGTGCCGCGGCGCCACAACAGGGCGCCGAAGAACGCCGGCGCGAGCTGCGCGATCGCCGCGAACGACAATAGTCCGATCGCAGCAAGCTGGGTGTTGCCGAGCGCGCGATAATAGAAGTAGGCCATCACCATGATGGCGAAGATCGCAAAGCGTCGTGCTTTCAGGAGGAAGTCACCGAAATCCTTGCCCTCGCGCGACTGCGGCGAGCGCTGCAGCACCATGGGCACGATGATATCGTTGGTCAGCATCACCGAAAGCGCGACGCATTCCACGATCACCATGGCGGTCGCTGCCGACAGGCCTCCGATGAAAACCAGCAGGCTGAGCAGCGGCGCCCCGCCGTTGATCGGCAAGGCCAGCACGTACATGTCGCTGTCGACGGCGCCGAACGGGAAAGTGATGAGGCCGGCGAGCGCGATCGGGATCACGAAGATATTGATCGCGACCAGGTAGAGCGGAAACAGCCAGCGGGCGCGCGCGACCTCGCCGTCGCTGGAGTTCTCGACCACGCTGACATGGAACTGGCGCGGCAGCAGCATGACCGCGCAGAAGGACAGAACCACCATGCAGAGGAAATTGCCGATTGTCGGCGTATATTCGATCGCGCGGACCGCCTCCGGCGTCTTCATCGCGCGATGGATCAGCTCCTGCGGATCGAACATGAAGAAGGTGATGAAGACGCCGACGGCGAGGAAGGCAATCAGCTTGACGATGGATTCCGCCGCAACCGCGAACATCAGGCCATGCTGGTGCTCGGTGGCGTCGGCCTGGCGGGTACCGAACAGCACTGCGAACACCGCCATCGCCAGCGTCACCATCAGCGCGATGTCGCCGAGGATCGGGATTTTGGAGAAGGCCTGGTCCTCACTCAGGATCGTCTCGAGCGAAGAGGCCATCGCCTTGAGCTGCAGCGCTATGTAGGGCACCGAGCCGATGATGGCGATCAGCGCGACGGTCGCCGCGACCGCCTGG
Source organism: Bradyrhizobium sp. (assembly GCF_035309285.1). Lineage (GTDB taxonomy): Bacteria > Pseudomonadota > Alphaproteobacteria > Rhizobiales > Xanthobacteraceae > Bradyrhizobium. The sequence goes on from NZ_DATGFH010000167.1 coordinate 112,062, forward strand.
CTCTTGCCGTAGCGCGCGCCGATGAAGTCGGCGATCGAGGTGATGTTCTGCGCCTTCGCAAGCTGGATCACGCGCCGCAGCAGCGGCGTGCATAGCCCGATCATCAGGATCGGGCCGACATAAATCGCGAGAAAGTCGACACTGGTGCGGGTGGCAAAGCCGACCGAGCCGAAGAATGTCCAGGACGTGCAGTAGGTCGCAAGCGACAGCGGATAGATGAACATGCCGGCGCGGCCGCGCTCGGCCGGCGACAGCCTGTCGCCGTAATACGCAACAAAGAACAAGAGCCCGATATAGCCGAAGGCGGTGGCGATCACGCCCCAGTCATGCAGCATCGCTGCCTAGCTCCTTGTGCCGGCCCCCTTTGAGATGAAATCTAGCGCCTTGCGCGGTGGCAAGCGACAGCGATTTTCCCGTTAAATCCGGGATTTGCGGACGTCGTTAAGGTCCGGTCGGAAACGACCGGATAGCCGCTACTCGGCTGCCAGCGATTGCTCCCGCAACGGCAGGCCGAGCCGCTCCCAGACCTGGAGCAGGGCTTCAGCCAGCCGATCGATCAAGCCGTCGTCATGATAGGGCGAGGGCGTGATGCGCAGCCGTTCGGTGCCTTTGGCAACCGTTGGGTAGTTGATGGGCTGGATATAGATGCCGTGCTCTTCCAGGAGCATGTCGGAGGCGCGCTTGCAACGCTCGGGGTCGCCGACAAACAGCGGCACGATATGGGTATCGCTGGACATGACGGGGAGCCCCGCGGCGGACAGGATCGCCTTGGTGCGCGCGGCGCGATCCTGGTGCCGCTCGCGTTCCCAGTTCGACGTCTTCAGGTGACGGATCGAAGCGGTAGCGGCCGAGCAGATCGGCGGCGGCAGCGCGGTGGTGAAGATGAAGCCCGGCGCGTAGGAGCGCACGGCGTCGATCATGTCGGCCTTGCCCGCAATATAGCCACCAAGGCAGCCAAAGGCCTTGGCGAGCGTGCCCTCGAGGATGTCGATGCGATGCATGACGCCGTCGCGCTCGGCGATGCCGCCGCCGCGCGGGCCGTACATGCCGACCGCATGCACCTCGTCGACATAGGTCATCGCGCCATATTTCTCGGCGAGATCGCAGATTTTGGCGAGCGGCGCGACGTCGCCGTCCATCGAGTAAAGGCTCTCGCAAACGATCAACTTTGGCCGGTCGGGACCTGCGGCGATCAGCAACTCTTCCAGATCCGCCATGTCGCTGTGGCGGAAAATCTGCCGCTCGCAGCCGGCCTGGCGCACGCCCTCGATCATCGAATTGTGGTTGAGAGCGTCCGAAAGAATGAGGCAGTTCGGAATGAGCCTGGCGATGGTCGCAATGCCGGTCTGGTTCGAGACATAGCCGGAGGTGAACAGGAGCGACGCTTCCTTGCCGTGCAGATCGGCAAGCTCGGCCTCAAGCTGCACCAACGGATGGTTGGTGCCGGCGATGTTGCGGGTGCCGCCGGCGCCGGTGCCGACGCGCGTGGCGGTCTCGACCATGGCGCCGACGACCTTCGGGTGCTGGCCCATGCCGAGATAGTCGTTTGAGCACCAGATCACGACGTCGCGCTTGCCTTTGGGCGAATGCCAGACCGCGTGCGGGAACCGGCCTGCGATACGCTCGAGGTCGGCGAAGACGCGGTAGCGCCGCTCATGATGCAGCTTGCCGAGGGCGGCACTGAAAAACTGGCTGTAATCCATCACCAAAGCCTGGAAGTGGAGGGGATTTGGGTCCCTTTTTAGAGCGTTTCCAGCTTCGCTGTCGAGCCGGAATCGGGGGTCAGATCGTCGGCCCCAAGGCAAAACCATCGCCCAAAACCGGAACGTCCGGCTTGATCCGGATCAACGAAATGTGAGTACCGAGGTTCGCTTGCGGTCAGGTGGTCCGGAACCGCAGCACGCCGTCACTTTCCTGCGCCGTGAGCCGGCCCTCGACCAACATGTAGTTGACGTGCGCGATCAATTCACCCGAGGCGAAGCCCATCTGGTGCGGGTCCAGCACATGCTTGTGGAACACGACCGGCACCAGTTCCTTCGACGTCTGCGGGACATCGCGGCAGGCATCGGCAATCAGCCGGCAGCGTTCCTCGTGATGGTCCGCAAGCTGCTTGATGCGCGTCTTCAGGCCGTAGAACGGCACGCCGTGGCCGGGCAGCACCAGCACGTCATAGGGCAAGGTGGTGGTGAGGCTTGCGAGCGAGGCCAGATATTCGCCGAGCGAGTTCTGCTCGGGCTCGACCGCCCAGACGCTGACATTGGGCGAAATCTTGCTCAGCACCTGGTCGGCCGAGACGAACAGCTTGTCGGCGGCGCAATAGAGCATCACCTGGTCGAGCGCATGGCCGCCGCCGGTGATCACCTTGAAGCGGCGGGAGCCGATCACGACCTCATCGCCATGGGTGAGGCGACGGTAGGCCGGCGGCAGCACCGAGACCCGCTTGAGATAGTCCTGGCCGCGGCCGAGCAGCTTTTCGGTCATGGCCTCGTCCATGCCGTGGCGGCGGAAGAACAGGCGCTGCGCGTTGCGGCGTTCTTCGGTGCCGCGGTTCTGGTGGTAGACCGACTGCAGATATTCGACCTGCGACATGAAGAGCGGGCACGTGAAGCGCTCCGTAATCCAGCCGGCAAGGCCGACATGATCGGGGTGAGAATGGGTCACGATCAGGCGCGTGAGTTTCACGTGCTTGAGCGGGCCTTCGAACAGCGCCGTCCAGGCTGCGATCGACTCCTCGTTGCCGAAGCCGGAATCGATCATCGTCCAGCCGTCTCCGTCGGCGAACAGATAGATATTCACATGGTTGAGGCGGAACGGCAGCTTCAGGCGCACCCACAACACGCCGGGCGTTACCTCGACGATCTGATCGATGCCGGGATGATTGTCCCAGGGGTAGCGCAGGGCTTCGGCCGACGATTGCAGAGAGTCTGTTCGTGTGTGCATGGGCAACGGCTTAGCCGCACCCGCGCCGCGGCGCCAGCCGAAAAATCAACATGCGGGCCTGTCATTCCGGGGCGATGCGACAGCATCGAACCCGAAATCCGGAAGGTTTTGGGGCGAGATTCCGGGTTCGCGCTAGCGCGCGTCCCGGAATGACAAATATGATCTTACGCCGCGCGGATGTTGGTCAGGAACGCGTCGATCTCGCCGCGCAGGCCCTCGGCTTCGCGGCGGAGCGCATCGGAAGCGCCCAGCACTTCGGCTGCGGCTGCGCCCGCTTCGGCGGAAGCGGCCGACACGCCGGCGATGTTGCCGGAGACCTCGGTGGTGCCGCCGGCGGCATGCTGGATGTTGCGGGCGATCTCGCGCGTCGCGGCACCCTGTTCCTCGACCGCGGCCGCGATCGCGGTGGTCACGTCGTTGATCTCGCCGATGGTCTGGCCGATGTTGCGGATCGCGTTGACGGCCGACGTTGTGACCGACTGCATGCTGGCGATCTGGGCGCGGATTTCGTCGGTCGCCTTTGCGGTCTGGCTCGCAAGGCTTTTGACTTCGGAGGCGACCACCGCAAAGCCGCGGCCGGCTTCGCCTGCGCGCGCCGCCTCGATGGTGGCGTTGAGCGCCAGGAGGTTGGTCTGCGAGGCGATCACCTGGATCAGATCGACCACGACCGAGATGCGGCTCGCATTGTCGGCGAGCCCCTGCATGGTGGCATCCGTCGCACCGGCTTCCTCGACCGCCTTGCGGGCGATCTCGGCCGAAGTGACCACCTGGCGGCCGATCTCGGCGATCGACGACGACAATTCCTCGGTGCCGGCGGACACGGTCTGCACGTTGACCGAAGTCTCTTCCGCAGCGGACGCCACTGCGTTCACCAGCGCATTCGACTGGTCGGCGGTGGACGACATGCTCTGCGCGGTCGTCTGCATCGAATTGGCCGATTGCTGCAAATTGTCGAGCGCGGTACGCACCGTCGCCTCGAACTCGGTGATTCGGCCCTCGATGCGCGCGGTGCGCTCGGCCTTCGCGGCGCGATCCTTGTCTTGGTCGGCGGATAGCGCGCGGGCGCGGATCATGCTGTCGCGGAACACCTGCAGCGTCTCCGACATCGCTGCGATTTCGTCCGCCTGAGAAGAACGGTAGATCTCGGTCTCGAGATCGCCGTTGGAGAGGAGCTGCATCGAATGCTGCAGAGCGCGGATGCGCCGCAGGATGTTGCGGCCGACATAGAGCCACACGAACAGCACGGAGCCGACCAGCGTCGCGACCCCGAGCGCCAGCATGACCATGGTCGCGTAGGAGATCTCCTGGCGTGCCTGGAAGGTGGAGGAATTGGTTTCCTTCTGTACCCCGTCGACGAGCTGCTGCACGCTGATGTCGAGGCCGACATTGAGCTTGCGGGTCTCTTCCAGCACGGTCTGGCCGTAGTCGGCGGCGTCAAGCTCCGCCTGGCGCACGTGGAACACGCCCTCCTTGCCGGTGCCGAGCGCGAGCAGCTTCTCGGCTGCGGCCTGAAGCGTCTTGGTACCCTGGCCGTCCGGCAACATGTCGAGGTTGGAGCGTAGCCGTCCCTGCGCCGCCTTGAACTCCTTCTCGATATCGTCGAGCTGATCGCTGGTATTACCGGACAGCGCCGCGCTCAAGTCGGCGGCCGCGAGGTTGCCGCTGGCGACGATATTGGCGAGCTGGCCGAGGATCTGGGCCGCATTGTTGGCATCGCTGGTGGAGGGATTTGTCGATGAGAGGATGGCGTTGACCTGGGTCTGCGCGTCCAGCATCGCCGGACTTGCGGCGGTGACGAAGCCCTCCTGCGCGGCGCGCAGCGCGTCATACTGCTTGTTATGAAGGGCGACGGCATCGAGCCGCTCGCGAGAGGCTTTGGCGAGGCTCTGCGCCGCGTCGTTGATGTTCTTCATGGTATCGTTGAGCGCGCTGACGACGTCCTTGTCGGCGCCAAGCTCGATGATCTCGCCGAGCTTCTGCGTCGCCTGCTCCTGCAATTCCTTCAGCTTCTCGGTGCGCCCCTTCAGCGCTTCCCCGTCCTGCGCGGCGAGCAGCGCCGGTCCCTGGGCCGCAAGCCCCGCGCTCTGTGCCGACAATTGCAGGCTGGCGGCAAGCCGCGGAATGTCGTGTCCGGAGAGGTCGACCATGCGCACGCCGAGCCGCTGCAGGACGTAGCCGGCGCCGGCCGATATTACGATCGCCATGGCGGCAATCACGGCGAAAGCCGCAAACAGGCTGCCTCTGACCCCCCAACGCGGCCGCAGAAACCCAAAGACCTTGCCAAGACCCAACCGGAACGCCATGCGTCGCCCCCCGCCACTACCTCAGGTTAAGAAAATGCGAGCGGCAGTATCGCGGTACGGGGTTAACAAAATCGCGAAAAGTGTAGGGACCTGCGCAATTATCTGGCGACAAAAAGACAAAAGCCGGCGTTTCGCCGGCCTTTGCTTAACATCTGGTTGCGCGCCGCCCGCGGTTCAGTAGCCCGCCACCACCGGGCTTGCCCAGTTGAAACGGTAGTTCACGCCGAGCTTGAAGACGTGGTCATCGGTCGTGAAGCTGCCGGTCGGGATCAGCGCGGCCGGCGCGGTGAAGTTGGCGCTGCCGAAATTATAGTACTGATACTCGGCCTTGGCCGACCAGTTCGGTGCGAACATGTATTCGACGCCGGCACCGATGGTGTAGCCGCTGGTATGATCGCCGCTGGTGGCGAACGCGACCGGCACGCCGCCAAGCGCTACGCTCTCATTGTTGTTGGAATAGGCGTAGCCGCCCTTCACATAGAGCAGGCCCGGACCCCAGGTGTAGCCGACGCGACCGGTGATCGAGCCGAGCCCGCGCTGGTTGTTGGTGTAGGTATAGCCGCCGGGGAACACCGCGCCGACACTGCCCGAGAGCCAGCTATACTGGCCTTCGACGCCGACCACCCAGTTCGGGTTGAACTGCCAGTCCGCGCCGGCCTGAAAGCCGCCGAGGAAGCGGCCGTTGCCATTGTTGCCGGTGCCGAGCCCATTGTTGAAGTCGTTGTCGCTCGAGAACGCTCCGCCGGCATGCGCGCCGAGATAGAAGCCGGTCCAGTTGTAGATCGGAGCCGCATAGGCGGGCGCCTTCTGATAATAGGGGGCGCGGTAGCCGAGGTCGGCGGCATCAGCCGGCAGCGCCGCGCCGAGTGCAGCGATCGCAACCGTCACAAGCAGGAACTTCTTCATCGGTCTCACTCCAACACGCAAACAACCAAAGTGGCGCCAGGCGGGGCGCCATCTGGTTAATGCAGATAGGCCGGACTTTAATAAAAAGCTGTCACTCTCCGACCACGGCGATTTGCAATCCGGCGTGTGAGACGAGAAACGTTTTCTTGTGCTTAAGGGCTCTTTAAGAAGAGCTGAGGAAAGGCTTAAATCACGCTCTTTCCGTGCTGCTTTGATACACGCTGGTTAAGGCCTCTTAACCACATCATGCATCGCCACCGAAGGCGCAGGGTCGCAATGATCGGGCGCCTTCTCGCCTCTGACGGCACAAAAACGAGAGCGGCTTCGGCCGTCGAAGTAGAGCGTGCCGGCATAGAGATTTCCGAGCACTACGCCGTCGAACACGTAGGGCAGGTCGTCCTGCCGCAGCACCATGCGCGGTCCTTTGCGGCTCCAGCGTCCGGAAAGCGTGGGCTGGATCGGTCTATTGGTGCGCGAATCCCGGCCGTCCTCGCGATAGGTGCCGTCGCCCTGCATGCGCCAGGTATAGATGAAGCCCGGAAAGGCATCGGGGATGACGGCGGTCCAGATTGCGCCTGCCTCGTCGCCCTCGCTGCTCTCGACGGCAAAGCCGCGGTGAGCGGGCACGCCGCAAAGCAGCGCGCACAACAATGCGAATGCGGAAAACCGGCGCTTCATGTCCGTTTCATCCTGCTAACCGAGACGGCGGCGCACTTCCTCCTTCATCTTCTCACGAAACTCGGCGCGGCGCGCGGGACGATCCTGCTCGCGGATGTCGTGGCGGTCGAAGACGTTGAAATTGTCCAGGATCGGATGCTCCTCGCTCGCCATCGCCAGGATGCGGAGCAGCTCCGCGGCGGGGCCGCTCGGTCCGCTCACTTCCCAGCGGCGGATCGTATCGGCACTCCCGGCCGGCAGCCCGCAGAGCTTGGCCATATCGGCCGCGGTGAGCTCTCGGCCAATGGCCGAGCCGAGGTCGGCGCGGAGCTTCTTGAGTTCGGGACCCGTCATCATCTGAACCGTCTTTCGCGTCCTGGCGGGCAAGTTGCAATGCCTGCCAAGACTCCTAATCGACGATTCTTGCGGCCAGAAAAAGATGGCTAGTTAGCGCATGATCCGGAAAAGTGTGCAGCGGTTTTCCGCAAAGATCATGCGCCAACAAAAGGGCGCTAGCGCGCCTCGCTCACCAGCTCCTCGATTGCGATCGGGAAGCGCCGCACGCGCACCCCGGTCGCATGCCACACCGCGTTGGCAACGGCGCCCGCCGAGCCGGTGATCCCGATCTCGCCGACGCCCTTGATGCCGAGCGCGTTCACGTGAGGATCGTGCTCCTCGATCAACAGCGCCTCCATCGAGGGTACGTCGGCATTCACAGGTACATGATATTCACCGAGATTGGCATTGACGATCCGGCCCGAGCGGCGATCGACGATCGCCTTCTCGTGCAGGGCAAAGGACACGCCCCAGATCATGCCGCCGAGATACTGGCTCTTCACCAGATGGGGATTGACGATGCGGCCGGCGGCAAACGCGCCGACCACGCGGGAGACGCGGATCTGGCCGAGATCCGGATCGACCCTCACTTCGGCAAACACCGCGCCATGTGCGTGCATCGCATAGTTCGACTGCGCGGCCGGATCCATCGCGCCGTTGCCGCGGCCGTCGACCTCGGCCAGTCCCGCGCGGGTGAGGATGTCGGCATAGCTTTCGCCGCGGCTTTCATCGTCGCGGTGGAGGAGGCGGCCGTTGCGCGCAACGACGCCGGCATTGCCTGCGCCGAACAGCGGCGAGCGCTGATCGTTGGTGGCGATCTCGGCGAGCTTTGCGATCACGTCGGCTCCGGCATTGTGGATCGCAACGCCCGCGGTCGCGGTATGCGCCGAGCCGCCGGCAATCCCGGCATCCGGCAGGTCTGATGTACCCGACTTGAAGTCGACCTTGTCGATGTCGAGCGCGAGCGCGTCGGCGGCGATCTGCGCAAGCGCGGTCCAGGCGCCCTGGCCCATGTCATGCGCGCCGGTTTCCATCGCGCCGGAGCCGTCGCGGCGCAGCACCGCGCGCGCCTGGCCTGCAAACATCAGCGCCGGAAAGATCGCGGTGCCCATGCCCCAGCCGACCAGGAAACCATTGTCGTCGCGCATCTGCCGCGGCTTGAGCGGCCGCTTCGACCAGCCGAAGCGCTCGGCGCCCCTGGCATAGCATTCGCGCAGCGCCTTCGAGGAGAACGGCCTTCCGGTGATCGGCTCGATCTCCGCATAGTTGCGCAAGCGGAACGCGAGCGGATCCATGCCGCATGCTTCCGCCATCTCGTCGATCGCGCTTTCGAGCGCGAGCGATCCCGTCGCTTCACCGGGCGCGCGCATGAACAGCGGCGTGCCGGTATCGAGCCGCACCGCTTCATGCGAGGTCGCGATCACGGGGCTCGCATAAAGCGCGTGCGAGGCATCGGCGGCCGGCTCGAAGAAATCATCGAAGCTCGAGGTTGCGATTTTTGCGCGATGGTCGATCGCTGCAAGATGGCCATCGGCGCTGGCGCCCATGCGCAGCCGCTGGCGGCTTGGCGAGCGATGGCCGACCGGGCCGAACATCTGCTCTCGCCGCAGCACGAGCTTGACCGGCCGGCCCACCAGTTTCGCAGCGAGGATGCCGAGCACCTGCGGACCCTTGAACAGCCCCTTGCAGCCGAAGCCGCCGCCGAGGAAGGGGCTTCGGATATGGATCTTGTCCGGCGGGATGCCGAACAGGCCGGCGACGCGGCCCTGCGCCATCGCCATGCCCTGGCTCGGCGTGTCGATCGAGAGCTCATCGCCGTTCCAGGACGCGACGATGGCGTGTGGCTCCATCGGATTGTGATATTGCGCCGGCGTCTCATAGGTCGCGTCGATTGCGCGTGCCGCACCGGCGAGCGCGCTTTCGACGTCGCCATGCGCAACAACGGCCGGATGGCCGACGCCGACGGCTGGCGGCACAAAGCTCTCGCCGTCGTCAAGGCCGGCGCGCGCGGGCTCCGCCTCATAGCACGGCGCCAGGAGAGCAGCGCCTTCCGTCGCCGCCTCCAGCGTCTCGGCGATCACCACCGCAATCGGTTGGTTGGCGTAGCGCACGCGCTCGTTCTGCAGGACTTCCATACGGAACATGAAGGGGTTGGTCTTGGCATCCGGATCTTCGGCAAGCGCGGGGCGATTCTCCGGCGTCATCACCTCGACGACGCCGGGATGGCGCTTGGCGGCGGCGACGTCGAGCGACGCTACGCGGCCGCGCGCGATGGAAGAAACCGCCATCACCGCATGCAGCATGTTCGGCGGATGGTTATCGGCGGCAAAGCGCGCGGCGCCGGTCACCTTGAGCACGCCGTCGCGGCGCGTCAGCGGCTGGCCGATGTTGGAGCCGTGCCGGATATGGGCGGGCTCGCGGGTCAACGTGATTTCAGACATGAAGGGCTCCGGCTGGAGAAGAGAAGGGAGAGGCAGGCAGCGCCGGAATCCGCTCCGACGTTCCCTGCGCTGCCGATACAAGCGCGCGTACGATGAGGCGTTGCGCGAGCTCGATCTTGAAGGCGTTGTCGCCGGAGGGTTTTGCTTCGGCGAGTGCGGCTTGTGCCGCGCGGCTGAATGCGGCGGGACCGGCCGCCGATCCCTCCAACTGCGCTTCCGCGGCACGCGCCCGCCACGGCTTGGCCGCGACGCCGCCGAGCGCGACGCGCGCTTGTTTGATCATGCCGCTGTCGATGACGAGCCCGGCTGCGGCCGAAACCACCGCAAACGCATAAGAGTTGCGTTCGCGGACCTTGAGATAACGCGAGTGCGCGGCGAAGGTGCGCGCAGAAGCGGGCAAGCGTACCGCGACGATCAGATCGCCGGGCTCAAGCGCGCTCTCCTGCTCCGGCATATCGCCGGGCAGGCGGTGCAGCGCTTCCAGCGCGACCTCGCGGTGGCCGTTCCTGCCTTCGATCTCGACCACCGCATCGAAAGCGGCGAGCGGCACGCAGAAGTCGGATGGATGCGTGGCGATGCAGGCCTCGCTCCAACCGAGGATCGCGTGCAGGCGGTTGTCGCCGCCGCGCGCATCGCAGCCGGAGCCGGGCGCGCGTTTGTTGCAGCGGCTTGCGGTATCATAGAAATAGCCACAGCGCGTCCGTTGCAGGAGGTTGCCGGAGACCGTCGCCGCATTGCGCAATTGCGCCGAGGCGCCGGAGAGTAGCGCTTCCGCGATCGCGGGATAGGCTTTCGCGAATTCCGCGTCATGCGCGAGGTCGGCATTCCCTACCATCGCGCCGATGCGCAACGAACCGTCGGCGAGCGCCTCGATGCGGTCGAGGCCGGGCAGGCGCGTGACGTCGACGAGGCGCGAGGGACGGACGATCCCACCCTTCATCAAATCGAGCAGATTGGTGCCGGAGGCGAGATAAGCCGCACCCGGCGCGGAGGCAGCCGCAACTGCCTCGGCCGCCGTTGTCGCGCGCACATAATCGAACCGGTTCATGCCGCACGCTCCGTCCTCGTGTTGCCCAGGATCTTCTGCGCTTCCTGCACAGCTTCGGTGATGCCGGCGTAAGCGCCGCAGCGGCAGAGATTGCCGCTCATGCCCTCGCGGATGCGCTCGGAGTCGTCACCGGCATGGCCTTCCGCGATCAGCCCGATCGCGCTCATGATCTGGCCCGGCGTGCAGAAGCCGCACTGAAAGCCGTCGTGGGCGATGAAGGCGGCCTGCACCGGATGCAGATGCTCGCCATTCGCGACGCCCTCGATGGTGAGGATGTCGGCGCCGTCGTGGCTTACGGCGAGCGCGAGGCACGCATTGATCCGCTTGCCGTCAACGAGGATGGTGCAGGCGCCACATTGGCCGCGGTCGCAACCCTTCTTCGTTCCCGTGAGCTCAAGCCGCTCGCGCAGGAGGTCGAGCAGCGTGACGCGCGGGTCGTCGAGCACGATGTCGCGCCGCTCACCGTTGACGGTGAGTCCAATAGACAGATTCATGCGATGTTCCGATCGATGCTATGGTCAAATCGGATCGCAGCGGGCACAGGCCGTCAGGCCGTGAATCGCGGCGATCCCGGTGAGGCGCAGCCTCCGAAAATCCGGCGGCTGGGATTGGACATGATAGGATCAGTTATACGGAGGGTTCCTCCGTTTATCAAGAGCCGGCCGTTCAAGAGCCGGTGACGAGACGCTTGCGATGGACAATCGTTCCGCAAAAAACTCCCGCAAGCCGCGCGCCGACGCGCTTCGTAACCGTGAGCTCGTGCTCGAAGCGGCGAAGACCGTGTTCAGTGCGGGCGGTCCGGAGGCGAGCCTGGAAGCGGTGGCGCGCAAGGCCGGCGTCGGCATCGGCACGCTCTATCGCCACTTTCCGACGCGCGAGGCTCTCTATGAAGCCGTCTACCGCCGCGAGGTGGAGCAGCTCGGCGAGCTGGCCGAGCAGTTGAAGAGCGACGCATCGCCGGTCGACGCGCTGCGCCAATGGATGCGCGCCAATGTCGAGTTCGTTGCGACGAAGAAAGGCATGGCGGCCGCGCTCGCGCTGGCCGCTGGTCCCCCTCCCTCGGAGCTCGCCGCCTTCTCGTATGAGCGACTCACCAAGGCGATCGGAACGTTGCTCGATCGCGCAGTTACCCGTGGCGACATCCGCGCCGACGTGAGCGCGGAGGATCTCCTGCGCACGCTGGTCGGCATGTGCCTCCTGCACGACCAGCCGGGCTGGCAGGCGAGCGTGATGCGGATGCTGGATGTGTTGTTGGATGGGTTGCGGGTGAAGGTGGGCCAGCAACCGATCGGAACATCAGGGCACGGAAAACGAAAGCCTGGTGCTGCCGGACAGGATTGAACTGTCGACCTCTCCCTTACCAAGGGAGTGCTCTACCACTGAGCTACGGCAGCATGCCCGGGACATAAAGAGAATCGGCCGAAACGGCGTCTGGCGGGCGGCCGGTTCTTGCCACAAGGGCCCCGCCCGCGCAAGCAGGCTTGGCTCGGGGCGCAGATAAATCGCCGCAAAATCAAGGGTGGACGGCTTAACGCATGCCAAAAAAGGCGTCAATTCGCCCGGCCCGGTTCCCGTTTTTCACAGCAAGTAGTTGATGCCACAGAACACGTTATGCTGAGCAGGGGCGAAGCGAGATAACGTAACGAATGGCAAAGGCGGGCGACAAAGGTAAAGGCGAGGCAAAAGGCTCGCGGCAGGATCGCCTCAAGCTGGCGCTGCGCGAAAACCTCAAGCGGCGCAAGGCGCAGGCGCGCGAGCGCGGCAAAGTGAGCGATGCGTCCTCGTCCGGTCACGAAACCTCCCTAGATGGGGAGGTTGGCAAGCGCCGCGACTAGTTGTATCGGCGCGGGGTGTTTTGCGAGTTGAGAGACGTGGATGGCGAGCGAGGGCGGGCCCGGCAGCAAGACGAGCACGAACATTGGACCGGGACGGGTATTTCCCCGCCTGGAGCAGACCTTCCCAAGGCTGACCGAAGCTGAAATTGAGCGAATGCGCCGCTTCGGCGAAGTGCGTCGCTACAAGGATGGCGAGCGGCTGTTCGAGGCCGGCAAGCCCGGTCCCGGCATGTTCGTGCTGCTGTCTGGCCATGTCGCGATCACCCAGCGCGACGGCTTTGGCCATGTCACGCCCATCATCGACCAGGGCCCGGGACAGTTTCTGGCCGAGGTCGGCCAGCTTTCCGGCCGCGTCGCGCTGGTCGACGGCCATGCCGAAGGCGAGGTCGAGACGCTGCTCATTCCGTCCGACAAGCTGCGCGCGCTGCTGGTGGCCGAAGCCGACCTCGGCGAGCGCATCATGCGCGCGCTGATCCTGCGCCGGGTCAGCCTGATCCAGGGCGGCGTCGGCGGACCGGTGCTGATCGGCCCGTCGAATTCCTCAAGCGTCGCGGGCCTGCAGAATTTCCTCACCCGCAACGGCTATCCGCATCATCTGCTCGACCCGGAGCGCGATCATGATGCCGCCGAGATCATCGCACGCTATTCGCCGTCGTCTTCGGATTGGCCGCTGGTGGTCGCGATCGACGGGACGGTGCTGCGCAATCCGAGCGAAACCGAGCTGGCGCGTGCGGTCGGCATGATCGGCGGACTGCGCGATAACCGGATCTATGACGTCGTCGTCGTGGGCTGCGGACCCGCCGGGCTTGCCACTGCCGTCTATGCCGCCTCCGAGGGCTTATCCGTCGCGGTGCTGGATGCGCGCGCCTTTGGCGGGCAGGCCGGCGCCAGCGCGCGCATCGAGAACTATCTCGGCTTTCCGACCGGCATCTCCGGTCAGGCGCTGACTGGACGCGCGTTCAGCCAGGCGCAGAAATTCGGCGCCGAGATCATGATCCCCGTCAGCGCGAAGTCGCTCGATTGCGAGCGCCGCGATGGCGCCTTCGCGCTCGCGCTGGAAGGCGGCGAGGAGGTGCGCTCGCGCGCCATCGTGGTGGCGAGCGGTGCGCGCTACCGGCGGCCGGATATCGCAAATCTCGAGACATTCGAGGGCCGCGGCGTCTGGTACTGGGCTTCGCCCGTCGAGGCGCGGCTTTGCGCCGAGCAGGAGGTGATGCTGGTCGGCGGCGGCAATTCTGCGGGCCAGGCCGCGGTGTTCCTGTCGGGACACGCGCGCAAGGTCACCATGATGATCCGCGGCGGCGGCCTGGGCGCCAGCATGTCGCGCTATCTGATCGAGCGCATCGAGGCGACGCCGAACATCGAGTTGATGTTCAACACCGAGATCGTCGCGATCGAAGGTGCAGCCGATGGTTCGCTTGAGCGCGTGCGCTGGAAGAGCCGCCTGTCGCCCGATGAATATACGTCCGACATCCGCAATCTCTTCCTGTTCGTCGGCGCCGATCCCGCGACCGGCTGGCTCGACGGCTGCGGCGTCACGCTGGACCGCGCCGGCTTCGTCGTGACCGGCGCGCAATCCGAGCTCAATCTGGGCAGGCCGGTCGCGCCGCTGGAGACCTCCGTGCCGGGCGTCTTTGCCGTGGGTGACGTGCGCTCGGGCTCGGTCAAGCGCGTAGGCGGCGCGATCGGCGAGGGCGCGCAGGTGGTGGCCGCGTTGCACAGTTTTCTCGGCGACGCTGCAAAGCCTGCGCTCTAGTACAATCGCGTAACACGGTTCCGGGACGCCGCGGCCTGCGGTCTCACCAATTTGCCTCAAATTTCGTGGCTTTTGGCGGCTGCCGCTTCGCCCTATAGTTGGCGGCCTCAAAACTCCGGGATTCGCGTATGGATCGCATTCGTATCGTCGGCGGCAACAAGCTCAACGGCACTATTCAAATTTCCGGCGCCAAGAATGCGGCGCTGCCGCTGATGATCGCGGGGCTTCTGACCGAGGAGACGCTGATCCTCGACAATGTGCCGCGGCTCGCCGACGTGGCGCAGCTCCAGCGCATCCTCGGCAATCACGGCGTGGACATCACCTCGGTCGGCAAGCGGCCGGGCGACCGCGCCTATCAGGGGCAGACCCTGCATATTTCCGCCGCCAACATCATCGACACCACCGCGCCTTACGAGCTGGTGTCGCGCATGCGCGCCAGCTTCTGGGTGATCGCGCCGCTGGTCGCGCGCATGCGGGAAGCAAAAGTGTCGCTGCCCGGCGGCTGCGCCATCGGCACGCGGCCCGTCGATCTCTTGATGATGGCGCTGAAAAAGCTCGGCGCCGACATCTCCATCGACGGCGGCTATGTGATTGCCAGCGCGCCGGGCGGTCTGCGCGGCGCGACCATCGATTTTCCAAAGGTGACGGTGAGCGGCACTCACGTCGCGCTGATGGCCGCAACGCTTGCGAAGGGCACGACCGTCATCACCAATGCCGCCTGCGAGCCCGAGATTGCCGACGTCGCCGCGTGCCTCAACAAGATGGGTGCGCATGTCACAGGCGCCGGCACGCCGCGCATCGTCGTGGAGGGTGTCGAGAAACTGCATGGCGCGCGGCACACCGTGCTGCCCGACCGCATCGAGGCCGGCACCTATGCCATGGCAGTGGCGATGACCGGCGGCGAGGTTCAGCTCGCCGGCGCGCGCCCGGAGTTGTTGCAGTCGGCGCTCGACGTGCTGGTACAGGCGGGTGCGGAGATTTCCGCCGACACCGGCGGCATCCGCGTCGCGCGCAACGGCGCCGGGATCCACCCGGTGACGGTTGTGACCGCGCCGTTCCCGGGTTTCCCCACCGATCTGCAGGCGCAATTGATGGCGCTGATGGTGTGCGCGCAAGGCGCGTCCGAGATCACCGAGACCATCTTCGAGAACCGCTTCATGCATGTGCAGGAGCTGGCGCGGTTCGGCGCCAGGATCAGCCTTAATGGCGAGACCGCGCGGATCGAAGGCATTGGGCAACTGCGCGGCGCGCCGGTGATGGCCACCGATCTGCGCGCCTCGGTATCGCTGGTGATCGCGGGGCTCGCCGCCGAAGGCGAGACCATGGTCAACCGCGTCTATCATCTCGACCGCGGCTTCGAGCGGCTGGAGGAGAAATTGAAGGCCTGCGGCGCTTCCATCGAGCGCATCAGCGATTAAATAGCGCGTATTCCGCAAAGTGGACACCGGTTTTGCGATGAGAATACGCGCCAAATGAAGGTGGGCGGATGTCTCCGCACCTCAAACTGATTGCGCTCGATGCCGAGGACCTCGCGGTGATCTCGGCCCATGTGCAGGATGCCCGGGTGCAGGCCTCCGATATCATCTGGCGGCAGGCCGAGAAGCGGCTTGTGATCGGCATGAACCGGCTGGACTGGGAGCAGACGCTGTCCGGCTGCACCGAGCCGCGCCGGCTGATTGCGGCGCTGCGCTTCGACCGCGTGCTTGCCTGCAAGTCGCGCAACATCGACCTCGCGAGGCCCGACAAGGCGCTGGAACTGGTGGGCATCGAGTTTCATGATGCAGACAGTCCTGGCGGCAGCGCGCTCTTGATGTTTGCAGGCGGCGGCGCGCTCCGGCTCGATGTCGAGTGCCTGGAATGCGAGCTGACCGATCTGGGACCGGAGGATCTCGCGGGGGAGGGTGTCTAACGTCATTCCGGAATGACGGAATGGGTTGACGGGAATAGCCCGCCGCGCCATTGCAATAGCTCACGAATCCGCCATCCCGAAAGCTCCCATGCCCGTTCGCCTCGACCGCTCCAGCGCCGATTTCGACGAGCGATTTGCAAAATTCCTCGGCGCCAAGCGCGAAGCGTCCGCCGACGTCGAGGCGGCCGCGCGCGCCATCGTGCAGGACGTCGCGAGGCGCGGGGACGCGGCGCTGATCGAGGCGACCAAGAATTTCGATCGGCTCGCGCTTGACGCAAACAGTTTGCGGGTGACACCCGCCGAGATCGCCGCCGCCGTGAAGGCCTGCGAGCCCAAAACGCTGGACGCGCTGAAATTCGCCTGCGACCGCATCGAGACCTTCCATCGGCGCCAGATGCCGAAGGACGAGCGCTTCACCGACGCCGCCGGTGTCGAGCTCGGCTGGCGCTGGAGCGCGGTCGAGGCGGTCGGCCTCTACGTTCCCGGCGGCACGGCCGCCTATCCGTCCTCGGTGCTGATGAACGCGGTGCCGGCGAAGGTCGCGGGCGTCGCCCGGCTGGTGATGGTGGTGCCGGCGCCGGGAGGAAAGCTCAACCCGCTGGTGCTGGCCGCAGCCGAACTCGGCGGCGTCAGCGAGATCTATCGCGTCGGCGGCGCGCAGGCGGTGGCCGCGCTTGCCTATGGCACCGCGACGATCGCGCCGGTCGCAAAGATCGTCGGACCCGGCAATGCCTATGTCGCCGCCGCCAAGCGCCTGGTGTTCGGCAAGGTCGGCATCGACATGATCGCAGGCCCCTCTGAAGTGCTTGTGATCGCCGACGACGGCGCCAATGCGTCCTGGATCGCTGCGGATCTCCTCGCGCAGGCCGAGCATGACGAAAGCGCGCAGTCGATCCTGATCACGGATTCGAAGCGGATCGCCGACGACGTCGCGCAAGCCGTGGAAGCGCAGTTGAAGACGCTGCCGCGGGCGAAGATCGCTGGCGCCTCGTGGCAGGACTTTGGTGCGATCATTCTCGTCAGGAATCTCGCGGAGGCCGTACCGCTGGCGGATGCGATTGCGGCCGAGCATCTGGAGATCATGACCGCGGATGCGGAAGGCCTCTCCAGGCAAATTCGCAATGCCGGCGCGATCTTTCTGGGCGCGCATACGCCGGAGGCGATCGGCGATTATGTCGGCGGCTCCAATCACGTGCTCCCGACCGCGCGCTCGGCGCGGTTCTCCTCAGGCCTCGGCGTGCTCGACTTCATGAAGCGGACATCGATCCTCAAATGCGGGCCTGACCAATTGCGCGCGCTGGGACCGGCGGCGATGACGCTTGGCCAGGCGGAAGGCCTGGAAGCCCATTCGCGATCGGTGGGAGTGCGCCTCAACCTCTCATGACCAAGCCGCCCGTCCAGGAACATCCCAACAGTCGCATCGTCGCGGTGACGCTCGACGAGGAGTCGATCGGACGTTCGGGACCGGACATCGAGCATGAGCGCGCGATCGCAATCTACGACCTGATCGAGCAGAATCTGTTTGCACCGGACGGCCATGAGGACGGCGGCCCGTTCACGCTGCACATCGGCATCACCGGCAACCGCCTGATGTTCGACATCCGCCGCCAGGATGGTACGCCCGTGGTCGCGCATCTGTTGTCGCTGACGCCGTTCCGCCGCATCGTGAAGGATTATTTCATGATCTGCGACAGCTACTACCAGGCGATCCGCACCGCGACGCCGGACAAGATCGAGGCGATCGACATGGGCCGCCGCGGCATTCATGACGAGGGCTCGCGCACGCTGCAGGAGCGGTTGAAGGGCAAGGTGCGGGTCGATTTCGAGACCGCGCGACGGCTGTTCACGCTGATCACCGTCCTGCATTGGAAAGGCTAGCCTTTCATGATGGCGCCGCGCGCGCGCAATCCGCAGTCCGTGCTGTTTGCCTGCGGACAGAACAGCGTGCGCTCGCCGATGGCCGCAAGCCTGCTGCAGCGGATGTTCCCGCAGGCGCTCTACGTGAAATCCGCCGGCGTCAGGAAAGGCGAGCTCGACCCGTTTGCCGTTGCGGTCATGGCCGAGCTCGGCCAGGACATTTCCACCCACAAGCCGATCACTTTCGAGGAACTGGAGGACTGGGAAGGGCTCAATTTCGACCTCATCATCACGCTGTCGCCGGAGGCGCATCACAAGGCGCTGGAGCTGACGCGGACGCTCGCCGCCGAGGTCGAATACTGGCCGACGCAGGATCCGACCACGACCGACGGCAGCCGCGAGCAGAAGCTCGCCGCCTATCGCGAGCTCTGCGACACGCTGCTCTTGCGCATTCGCAAGCGCTTTTCCAAGGTGGGCGCGGCCAGCGGTTAGCGCACGATCCGGAAAAAAGCCTGCCCCGCACTTGATGCGGGGTGTGCAGCGGTTCTCCGAAAAGCATGCCCTCGGGCTTGACCCGAGGGATCATGCGACAACCGAGGATCGAGAGCGCGATGGCGTTCATCCTGATCCCATCGCGCTCCAGCCGCCCGCCGTTGCGCTTTTGTCATCGAATCGAAATAGTGCCGGTGGCCTTAATGATGCCGCTCCATCGGGTGCATCTGGCCTTGCCGGGCAGCCACAATGGGTTGTGGAAGCCCGCACCTTCCGATAGGTTCCGCGCCGATCCGCGTCCAAATCCTGCCAATCACGACATGCTAGGCCGTCCCAAATTCGTTCTCGCGTCCGGCTCGCCGCGCCGGCTCTCGCTGCTCAACCAGGCCGGTATCGAACCGGATGCGCTGCGCCCGGCCGACGTCGACGAGACGCCGAGGCGCGGTGAGCTGCCGCGCGCCTGCGCCAACCGGCTGGCGCGCGCCAAGGCCGACGCCGCGCTGAAATCCGTGCAGCTCGACGACGAGCTGCGCGGCTCCTTCATTCTTTCCGCCGACACCGTGGTTGCGGTCGGCCGCCGTATCCTGCCCAAGGCCAATTTGGTCGACGAGGCCTCGCAGTGCCTGCGCCTGCTCTCGGGCCGCAATCACCGCGTCTACACCGCGATCTGCCTCGTCACGCCGCGCGAGGCGTTTCGCCAGCGCCTGGTCGAGACCCGCGTGCGCTTCAAGCGGCTCTCTGAAGATGACATCCAGGCCTATATCGGCTCCGGCGAATGGCGCGGCAAGGCGGGCGGCTATGCGGTGCAGGGCATCGCCGGCTCCTTCGTCGTCAAGATGGTCGGCTCCTACACCAATGTGGTTGGGCTGCCGCTCTATGAGGCGGTGACGCTGCTCGGCGGGGAGGGCTTTCCGATCCGTTTCGGCTGGCTCAATGCCGTCGCGGCCTGAAAAGCCCAGGCTCGAACCCGAGAAGCCCGGACCCGACAAGGGCGATGGCGACAAGGGCGAGCGCAAGGTTCGCCGCTGCCCGATCTGCGGCCGGCCGGCCGCCGAAGCAACCCGGCCGTTCTGCTCGGCGCGCTGCCGCGATGTCGACCTCAACCGCTGGCTTTCCGGCACCTACGTCGTTCCGGGCTCCGAGAACGACGAGGAGGACGAGAAATAGGGCTTGATCCGCAAGCAGTTGCGGACCAAAGGGGACGGGTAGACATGGGCGGCAGACCCCACTATAACCCGCCGGCCCGTGGGTCCTTCGGACGGCGCGGCATGCCCAGGTAGCTCAGTTGGTAGAGCATGCGACTGAAAATCGCAGTGTCGGTGGTTCGATTCCGCCCCTGGGCACCATGAGCCTTTCCGGCCCTGTTCTTTCTCCTCCGCGCCAGTTCGCCGATCAGCAAGAACCCTCGTAAAATCGGGATTTTCCTCATATATTGACGCCCGGTACGGTTCGCGACCATCCGAGGGCATCCGGCGTCTCCGGGTACACTGTGGGTACACTGGAAGAGCCGGGTACACTGGCTGGCCGCCCGATTGCGAGGGAACCTTCCCATGGCTGAACTGAGCGACACGAAAATCCGCAATGCGACGCCGACGGACAAGGAATACGCGATAGCCGACGGCCAAGGCCTCAGCCTCGTGGTTCGGCCCAATGGGACCAAGCTGTGGCTCTACCGCTATCGTTTCGGGGGCAAGCGCAAAAATATGTCTTTCGGCACCTTTCCCGGCGTCGGACTCAAGGCCGCGCGCGACAAGCGCCACAACGCGGAAAAGCTGCTCGATCAGGGCCAAGATCCAGTCGTAGTGCGCGAGGCCAAGCGACAGGAAGACGAAAAGCTCAAGCATACCTTCCGGGCGGTCGGGGAAGAATGGGCAAACGCGAAGTTCGAAAAAGAGAACAAGGCCAAGTCGACGATCAAGCGGGAACGCTGGAATCTCGCTCAGCTCAATCGTGAGATCGGCGACCGACCGCTTTGCGAGATCACTCCGCCGGAATTGTTGACCGCATTCCGACGTGTGGAGGCCCGTGGGCGGTACTACACCGTCGGACGCCTACGCTCGACCGCTTCGCGAGTCTTCCAATTCGGCGTCGGCGCCTCGTATTGTAGCAGCGACCCCACCCGCGACTTGAAGCACGCGCTCACCAAGGCACCCAAGGGCAATCCGCGCCCTGCGCTGACCGATCCCGACGACGTGGGCGACCTGATGCGCCGGATTGAGGTCTATGACGCCAAGAACGGTGGACTGGTGCGCTACGCGCTCAAGCTGATCGCCTTGACGATGGTGCGGCCCGGCGAGTTGCGGCTCGCCGAGTGGAGCGAGTTCGACGAGAAGAACCGCATATGGCTGATCCCCGCCGAGAAAATGAAGATGCGCGATGATCACGAAGTGCCGCTCTCCCGCCAATCGCTCGCTATCCTTGCCGAGCTGCGAGCTCTGACTGGCGGCGGCCGCTACTTGTTCTCTCATGACGATGATGCGCCTATGTCCGACAACACGATCAACAAGGCCCTGCGGATCATGGGCTACGATACCGGCCCCGGTGGCGACCACTGCGCGCATGGCTTCCGCTCCAGCGCCTCGACCTTGCTCAACGAAGAAGGCGCATTCGATGGCGATGTGGTGGAAGCTCAGCTCGCCCATGAAACGGACGAAAAAAAGAGGCGGCGCCGCGACGAGGTGGTGCGGCGCCAGCTTGCCAAGGGCGACAAGAACAAGATTCGCGGCATCTACAACCGGGCAGCCTATTGGAGCGAACGCGTGCGCCTGATGCAGCATTGGGCCAATCGTCTCGACCGCCTGCGCAAGGGAGCTGCCGTGCCGCTGCGCAAATCCGCTTAAAGCATAGCCCGTGATTCAACCCGTGGCAGCGAGGCATGATATTCATCGATGCTGTCGAGATCGATGAGCGTCTTGCCTCCCATCTTGTAGGCCCTGATCCGTTCCTGAGCGATCAGCTCATAAGCTTTCGTTTTTCCGAATTTTCCATAGCGGCACCCGTCCTTAAACTCGGCGAGCCGGCGTCGCTTGTTGTCATCATGGTTCATAGAGGTGCTTCGATGATCTCTGCCATAGTTGGATCAGGACCGGCCGCGTGAGTTGGCATTGCGTAGGGTGATTGTGTGGAGTCGCTTTGTGAGATGACGCCGCTTCCATGGTTGCTCGCACCGTCTCAATTTGAGTTGTTTCGGCGTCATCGGCGCGCAGCGCGTCATCCGCACCGCACCAGCTTTACGGTGCCAATGGTATCGACCAAAAGGCTTTTCGATGTAGCCTCCAACTCCTGCGTGCGGGAGAGTAAAAATCGGACGGTCGGACGCGCTGCCCGACCTCACCGAACCTCATCGAACTCGCCTTTCGGACGCCACGAGACAGGATCTGCGATCCAGCGGTTGATGTCGGATTCATGCCAGCCGGTCCCGTTGGTGCTGATTTTGAGCTGAGCCGGGAAGGTGCCCTCGGCGATCTTGCGGTAGATGGTAGACCGGGACAGCCCGGTCCTGGCGAGGACGGTTTTCAAACGTATGATACGGTCTGGTTCGCGCATGGCCGCGCTGCCTCCTGCTCGCTGTTTCTGACAGCATCTGAGACCAGACAGGACAGCGGGTTGCAGGCGCGCAAGCGCATTTTATACATCGCCGTACTATGGCGTTCAAACGGCGAGAATAGGATGGACTTAAATTTCGATGCCCCTACCTCTACCGAGGTCAATGCCACGGGTGAAGGCCAACTCCAGGCCGAGCCGGCGGCCTGACTCGAACGCGATGCCAAGTTCCCGCTTGCGGTTGGCGAGGATGGATTCCAGTTGCGGATCGCGCTCGAGGCTTCTCGCCATGTCGCCCATCGCCGAGCGCGTTGACCTGTAGCCGGACATGTCACCCGCCTGATACTGGCGCTGGCTGGTGTGGCCGAGCTCCTGCCAGCGTTCCACAAACCGGTCAGCGCGGCGGCTGGGATCGATGCGTAACTCTGTTTCGAGCTGGAGGGCGCGGATGGCGCGGTTGACCCGGCCTGACCCAGCCTCGCGGGCAAGATCCGGGTCTTTCTTGTAGGCGGCCTCGGCGTCGTGCGAGCCATAGGGCCGCACCTCCTCGAAGACCTGGCGGGCCTTTTGTAATTCTTTCACCTGATCGGGACTCGCCTTGCCGCCTATCTCCTGCGCTTCGAAGATCGCATCCACGGCGCGGGCATGGCGCACCAGGGCCTTCGTGCGCACCCGACGCGCGACCGCTTCCGGGTCTTCCGCCACCTTCCTTTCTGGCGCTTCGGTTTCGCGCCGCTCGGTCCCAATACCGCTCCTTTCCCTTTCCCGCGTTTCCTGCTCCGACTTCCGTCCGCCATCCGGACCGGGCGCATCTCCAGGAGAGCGAAGGCCGTCGAACATGTTGCGTACCTTCTCGGGCACGACGTTGCGCACGATCTCGGCCACGCGCTCGCGGAAGGTGATGCCACGCCGCTCGGCGTAGCTCTGCACCGGATCGGCATGCTCATAGTCCGAGGCCATATCCTTGGCGCGATCGCGCGACAGGGTGCGGACAAGCCGCTCCTGACCCGCAAAATCGTCGCGGCCATAATGCAGGTCCATACCGTCGCGGTGCCGCGACAGGGCGACATAGCTGCCGTGGGCGTCCATCCCGGGCGTCGCCAGCACATGGGCGCGGTCTACCGTCATGCCCTGCGCCTTGTGGATGGTCGCCGCATAGCCGTGGTCGATCTTGTTGTAGTCCTTGAGGTCAAAGCGAATGGATCTGCCATCGTCGGTCTGCACAGTCATGGATTGCGGGCTGACCTGCTCGATGGACCCGAGCGTGCCGTTCTTCACCCCGAGCCCACGTTCGTTCTGCAGGAACATGACGCGGTCCCCGCTGGCGAAGTGGCGCGCGCCGCGTTCGACGGTCAGGCGCACGTCATCCCCCAGATCACCGGCAGTCCGCATCCGTTCCCGCGCAGCTTCGTTGAGGGCGCGGACTTCGTTGTTGGTGTGGGTGAGGATGATCCGGCTCTTGTCGGGCGACGCCTGCCGGCCGCGGTCCCAGCGATCGATCAGATCGCCGCACGCCTGCTCGCGGGTTTGGGCCTCATGCACCATGCCGCGGGAGCGGTAGGCCTCAAGCGCATCGCCAGTCCTGCCGGTCGCCAGATCGCGCGTGGCGTCGCGCTGCCAGTTTTCCCGCTGGCGGCGCACCTCGCCGATTTCCGCCCCGGCGTGACGTTCGAGGATAGAGCGGAACGCCGCGCCCGCCTCGATGGCTTGCAGTTGTTGCGGATCGCCGACCAGGACGACTTTCGTGCCGGCCTCTGCAGCATGGGACAGCACGCGCTCGAGCTGGCGCGTGCCGACCATGCCTGCCTCGTCGATAACCAGAACATCGCGCGCGGTGAGCAGGTCGCGGCCCTGTCCCCAGCCATGCTCCATGCTGGTGATGGTACGTGACGCGATGCCCGATCCGCTTTCGAGATTTTCTGCCGCGATGCCGGACAGCGCCACGCCCCGGACCTCGTAGCCGGCCGCTTCCCAGGCCTCCCGCGCCACCGCCAGCATCGCGCTTTTTCCCGTTCCGGCATGGCCGACCACGACGCCCATGTCGCGCCCGTCCGTGACATGTGCCAAGGCGTCGGCCTGCTCGCCCGAGAGAACAAGACCGCGCGCTTTCGCTCGCGCCAAAGCGGCTTCGCGGTCCGCCTCACGCACCTCATGGTGCTCCCGTTCTGCTATGAGTTCTGCGGCACGGTGCAGGCGCTGTTCGGCCTCGATCATCTCGCGGGTGGTGAAGCGATCCTCGCCTCGAGCGTCGTTGCCGAGTTCGACGAGATTTGGCGCGCTACGTATCGCGCCCATGACCTCGTTAAACTGGTCGACCCCGTCGCTGTGCCGATGCGCAAACTTCGCCATGTCGCGGTGTGTGAAGGTCGATTGCTGCTGGGTGATCGCGTCCAGTGCGGCGGAAGGATCGGCGATGATCCGCGCACCATTGCCGCGCGCGATCTCGCGGTGCATCTCGGCGCGGTCGGCGGCCTCGATCCCTTCGCCCTCGATGCGCTGCGCCGGCGCGCCGATCTGGCTTTGCGGCTCCAGCGCGATGCTCTGTGCTTCCAGGCTGCGATGGTCGATGCGCGCATCGATGTCGAGTTCGGTCAGGCGCTCATTGGCAATCTCGGCCCAGCGTTCGCGCCATCGCTCGAGCATCTCCGTGCGGTTCCAGTCTCGTACCTTCTGGCCAAAACCGTTCTCGTCCACCGCGCGCATGGTGAGCATGACATGGGCATGTGGCTTTGGCATGCCGTCCTCGGCCATGTCCCAATGCACATTGAGATCGGCGATCATGCCCCGATCCACGAATTCGCTTTGAACGAAGTCGCGGGCGAGTTCAATGCCTTGTGCTTGTGTCATCTCGCGGGGAAGTGCGAATTCCACTTCGCGGGCGAGTTGCGCGTCCTTCCTGATCTCGAAGGCTTCGACATCGTTCCACAACCGTTCGCGGTCGCTCCACGCTTCCGGCGCATTCTCCGGCAGCATCAACTCGGAATGGACGACGCCGCGCTTGGCGGAGAAATCATGACTGCGATCAAGCCGCTGGTCGCGCAGCCGCGAGCCTGAGCGGTAGGCGGCCGACGCCATCGCGCTACTACCGACCTTGCGGCCAATGACCTTGACGTGAAGATGATAGATCGCCATTGCGACCAGATCATTTGCACGGCGAAGCGAACGTCGGAACGACGTATAAGCGCGCCCTCCCTCGAAAAATTCTCGGGAGGGACTACCGCGTCCCAAGCCGTCCTGACGACCTTACAGCATTGTGCCGGGTGCTCGACTATCATTTCTCCACCAACATTGACGGAGACGAGCATGCGCAAGCCACGGGACTTTGATGCCGAGCTGAAGGCACTTGGGGACAAGGCGCGCGATTTGAAGAGCCGCAAGGTGCAGCAGCTCGGCGAACTGGTCATCGCCACCGGCGCTGACGCACTCACGGCGGACGAACTGGCGGGTGCGCTGATCGTGCTGGCCGAGACAAAAGAGGCCGGAAAGAGGGAGGCCTGGGCCAGGCGCGGTGCCGCGTTCTTTCAAGGACGGTCGCGGCGAAATGCGCCAACAACTGACCGCAGCATGGACGGCGCTCCCGCGCAACCAGGCAGCGCGCAACCGGCATCAAGCCGCAAAGGCGCGGCATGACATGCGCTCGTGGCAAGTCGAGCGCCGCAAGCGCACGCGGCGTCTCATCGAACTTGGCGGCCTCGTCGTGAAAGCTGGCGTCGTGGACCTGACCGGCGACGACCGCGCCATGATCTACGGCGCGCTGCTCTGGATGGCTGACAAGCTCCAAAGCGACCAGGGTGAACAGGCGCGCAGCCTATGGGCCGCAAAGGGGAAGCAAGCGTTCGAGGCGGACCCAGCAACACAGATCAAGACTAACGGGTAATCCGCGTTACGCTGTCCGGCGAGGGTGATCCAGACAAAAGCTACGTATCTCGGCAGGATGCCGTGCAGAGGCAGCGCAATGCGAGCAAATCGCTTTAGTCGTGGCGTGCCTTGGTCTGATCAGTCGCGGCGCGGGCCGCCGCCACGGCCATCCAGTCCCGCAGCAGTCCTCTGTCCTCCTTCGAAAACGACGCCCGCCGCTTGAGATCCTCCAGTGTCTCGCCAGGATGGCATCGCTCGTAATCCTCCCGAATCAAGGACTCCAGGTAACTCCGTTCTTCCTCGCTCGCTACGTGCAAATGGTGATGATAGAAGGTCGGCATGGTAGACGACTTGGCGATGCCCGAAGCCGGCACAACGGCGAGAGTGACCGTTCAGTTCGGCTGTCAATTGCAGGCGGTCGGGAATAGCACTGCCGAGACCACTTTGGCGCCTTTGCGGTAACCCGAGTCAGCCTCCAATGGATGTCGGGCGCACATCAAAATCCAGTTGAGAGCAGGCTCGCTCTGCTCGCTTTGCCTCCTGTTGGTTGCGTTGCCGGGGTGGCGGGCGGCAAGGAATTGTCGAGCCTGGCACGTACTGCAGCTTTCAGGCGCTCAAAAGCGCGCTGCTCAATCTGCCGAATTCGCTCGCGCGAAACGCGGTACTCTCGCGCCAAGTCATCCAGCGTCTTTGGCTCGTCTGTCAGCATGCGCGCTTCCAGAATCGCGCGTTCACGTGCAGACAGCAGCTTGAGTGCCTCAGAGAGAGCAGCCCTTCGTCGTTCGTAGTTATCAGCGTCCGCCAGTAGGGTTTCAGAATCGGGCGAAGGATCGGCCAAACGATCCTGCCATTCCTGGGAAGTGTCTTCGTCGCTTATCGAGACATTGAGGGAGACGTCACCACGCAGTCGCCCATTCATCTCGATCACCTCCGACGGACTTACCTTTAACTGTTC
This sequence comes from Bradyrhizobium sp., assembly GCF_035309285.1. GTDB lineage: Bacteria > Pseudomonadota > Alphaproteobacteria > Rhizobiales > Xanthobacteraceae > Bradyrhizobium. The sequence goes on from NZ_DATGFH010000167.1 coordinate 138,898, forward strand.
CGAGATGTAACTCACCTGGTTCGGATACAGATCACCATCCTCAAGAGCGGACAACCTGTTCTTGAGCTTTCTGAGATTGAAGAACAGTTTCTTTTGAGCAGCAGTGGTGCCCAACTTGACGAGTGACCAGGACCTCAGGATGTACTCCTGGACAGATGCCCTAATCCACCACATCGCATAGGTGGCCAGACGAAAGCCCCTCTCAGGTTCAAAGCGCTTAACGGCCTGCATCAATCCGAGATTTGCTTCCGAGACGAGATCAGCAATCGGCAGGCCGTAGCGGCGATATTTCATCGCGATCTTTGCCGCCAGCCAGAGATGACTCGTCACCAGGTGATAAGCGGCCTCGCGATCGCCATGATCTCGCCAGCGCCTGGCGTGGCTGGCCTCCTCGGACGCTTCCAAGAACGGAAATTTTCGAATCTCCGTCAGATATCGGGAGAGCCCTCCATCCGAGGAGACCGAGGGAAGTGCTGCCATGCCCACCATGATGTTCGCTCCTTTCTTCCCGGCTGCATGCGTATCATTGGGAGGTGGTTGCCGTCGTCTTGGCGACCACTTTGCTCGCGAGAGAAGTCACTCTTCGGTACAACCGGCGAGCGCGCTTCTTCACATACGCTTTGGCGCTATCGAGGCCGGCCGTGCCGAGACGTCCGCTGGAGGAGAGAACAACGGACTGTCGTTCGAGCCAATCCAGGAGACGATCGTAGGTTCGGGTGATCTCTCGAAACCAAGCGGTAAGGTGTCTCATATCCAAGTCCTCCGAGAGCAAGTTGCGCTGAGTCCGGCGCTTGACGGAAACGCCGACCTCCGTCCTGTTCCGTGCCACCGGCGGTCTGGTCGCTGTCCAGGCCGAAACCCGCCGTTCGAGCTTTTTCGCCCAGCTTTTTTCGACAATATGACGCGGCAGATTGAGTTGCATGGCTTCCTCCTAGGCTGCCGCCCGCCGCTCGGTCGAGCGCAGGCGCATGGGCCTGCCGCCTGGCGGATTGCGCGGAGCACCGTCAAGGGCGCACAAGGCCTCGAGAATTTCGTCGACGCGGATAGGCGCCTTAACGCCCTCCGGCGCGCGAAGGGTGGGACAGGACGCGATCGCCGAGGCATCGGACGCCCACGAGGCGAGGATGGCGCGCTTCTCACCGAGGCTTAAGGTTGGGTCACCGACCACGTCGCGCGGATGCGCATAGACTTTGCCGGGATGAAGAAACGCTTCAAATTCGAGTACGTTGTCATGACGAGCGGTCGTCGGCCGCATGGTTGCCTCCAATTCCAAGAACGAGTTTGAGGTAGCCGCGCGGTGATCCGCGCGGCTGGGCTGGCGCCGATTGGAAAGATCGATCAGGCGGCCTTCGCCTCGATCCGCCTGACATTGCCGGTGCTGACTTCGCCAATCGGGATGCGGCGCGGCTTCATCGCTTCCGGAATTTCGCGCAGAAGGTAGATGATGAGGAGGCCGTGCTCGAAGCGAGCGCCCTTGACCTCGACATGATCGGCCAGCGTGAATTGGCGCCGGAAGGAACGCGCGGAAATGCCGCGATGCAGGAAGGTCCCCTCTTCCTTCTCACGCTTGCGGCCTTCGAGCGTCAGCACATTTTGCTCGACGGTGAGCGCGATCTCGTCCTGCGTGAATCCGGCCAGAGCCACCGAAATTCGGAAGCGGTTTTCGTCGAGACGCTCGATGTTGTAGGGGGGATAGCTCTCTTCGGCAGTCCGCTGGACCTCGTCGAGAACGTCAAAAAGGCGGTCGAAGCCGATGGTCGACCTCCAGAGGGGAGTCCAATCATACCTCATAGCCAAATCCTCCTGAGAGCAAATTGGGTACGAGCCGGCACCGGACACCTGCCGGTGCCCGCCTCTCAGTCCGGGGCCCATGTGGCGCCCCGGCCGCATCTCTGCGTGCCCAAAAGAATCTTCAAGCTTCGAAAAAGTTCAAGAGGGTGGGGAAAATTTTTTTGCTTCCGGCAACGGCGTGGTTAACCCACCGTTGAGTGCCCACGCGGTGTCTTGACAGCGGGCCGCCCGCGCCTAATTTTTTCGGCGCCAGGGGGCTTTTCCTCTTGCACAAGGAAAGTATGACGACCGTCAGGAGACGACGATGATCGAGGAGAACCTTGCCCGCCTGCGGGCGTACCGCAAACATTCGCCGCTACGAGCGGTTGGTCGCGACGCAACCCTCGGACCTGGAGCGGGCCTTCATCGCAAAGCGGCTGGAGGAAGAACAGGCCGAAGCCGAAGCTCTCGTCAAAACATTTCCCTTCAGTCTGCCGGCGCTTGGGCAACCGGCGGACGCAGCAGCGTAGAGGCGCGTCATGTCTGGGCTTGAAGCTTTCATTATCCGGGGACACGAGAAAATCATCGATCACTATCGGCGAATGCGCGATTTCGCTCCTTCCCACGCCGAGCGTGAACGTTTTCACCGTTGTATGGAGGAAGAAGAGGAAGCTTTGCGGAAGTTTGTCGAAGGGCGATCGCCTCCGCTACGGCGCGCAGCATAGCCCTCCGCGGTCGCCACGCTCTTTTCCCAGAGACATGCATACCTTGGTGCGGGACTTATGCACGACCAGGGCGTTTTTGCAGAGCCAAAGAGATGGATTGGTCTCGCATGAGGAGCGTGAGGCCCGCGTGTTCGTGAAATGCCGTCGCACTCGAGCAAGGAAAGGTGGGAGAGGGTTTGATGATTGACAAAAAGCGCCGCCCCACCTTTGCGGGTGCCGCAGACCTCGTCGCGCACGCTAAGGTGGCGGCCCGCCATCTCGAAGACTTGTGCGCAGCTTGCACGAACGGCGACAAGGGTGCGGCACGAGCAGCGCTGCGCCAGGCGATTAGCGAGCTCGAGGTGGCGCGAACCATGTTACGGACTGGACTTGAATGATGGGGGCAACATTGTCGGGTATCTCACGATGAGGTTGTGATGACTACGAAGGTTCATGATGCGTTGACGGAGGCCCTCGATTGCGTGAAGGCAAGCGGGCTTATACGCAAGTATAGCCTTGTCTTGAGTGGTCGGAGCGAGGTGCCGCACATCGCCGTCTGGAAAGCGACCGATGCTTCAGATGAAGCGCTGCGCCACTCTCTTGCGGAATCTCTTGCCGACCTTGCAACCGAGTCGCAGGTTACCATTGAAAGAGAGTAGGTGGGTTTGGGTGTTACGAATCCTGAGTTCTCCTCGGCTCTTTGCGATGCCGGGTGACCTGCCGCGAGCCCTGCCCGAAGCAGGGATTTCAAACTTGGCCAACAGTTCAGGACCTGCGAGTGCCGAGGAGGGCCGCTAATCACACGCTTACCTGTCAACACAACGCAATGAAGCCCGACGAAGCTATTCCGGAAGTTCGGCCGAGTAGCTGCTCTTGAAGATTGGCCACGCTGCTCTAGATCGCTTATCGTTAAGGACGAATGGCCGCGGAGCAGATCCGGGGCGCCGTTTAGACAACTTCAGCAAGATGGGCTCGTCAGCGGCATGAGGGGGCGGGAGATAAGGTCCGATTGCTGCGCCCCCGGCGAGGTGTGACCATGGCAGTTCGCACAGAGATTGTCATTGAATGTGGTCAAGGGAAGGTGCCGCCAAGGGCGTATGTTGGAATGCCTGCCGGCTCTCTTGACCAGGATGGATGGTAGGACGGTGCTCACGACCCGCGAAGCCTCGTTCGCTGCGTTGGAGGCGCAGGTGCGTGAGATAAAGGCGCAATTGGATGCCTGTCTCGCCGAAGCAAAGGCTTGCTTGCCAGCTTGAGCCGGTACGCTAGGAATTCATAAGGATTTCGGAGCGCATTGAGGTTGAGGAAGCGCCCTTCCGCGACCGGCTTCCTTCTCTATCTCTCTGCTCCTCATCGAACGACAAGAAAATCATTCGATTAGAGATACCCGAGGCGCCGATCTGGCTGAACGAAGTTGTGCCGGATCAGAGCTCATTTCAGGACTTCGCTGACTATCTCTGCCTTTTTTTGCGCAAGGCGAAGCGTAGGCTAGGACGCGGACTCATTAAGGCGCAACCATAGCCTGATTGACGCGAGTTGAACGAAGGCAAGGTAGTTGGCAGCAAGCCTGTCATAGCGCGTCGCCACCCGACGACATTGTTTGATCCTGTTGAAGAACCGCTCGACCTGGTTGCGAGCGCGATAGAGATAAGGGCTGAAGCAGATCGGATCACTGCGATGCCTTTGGGCGGGATGTTGGCCCACGCGCCCTTCTTCATGGCAAGCTCTCTGATCCAGTCGGCGTCATAGCCACGGTCGGCAAGCAGCATTGACCCGGATTTCAATCGAGATAGCAATTTTCCGGCAAGTCGAACGTCGTGTCCCTCGCCGGGGCTCAACGCCAGCCGTACCGATGCCATTCTGTCGACCACCGCATGAATTTTGCTCGTCAAACCACCGGGTGACCTTCCCATCGATTGGCGCTGGTTCCTTGTGATGCAGGCTCCATGCTGATGCACGCGCACAATGGAAGTGTCGATCATCTGGACAGCGGCATCATGGGCAGCGGCGAGTGCGTCTATGATGCGGCTCCAGACACCAGCCCGCCGCCGGCGGACGAATCGGTTGTAGCAGGTGGTGTATGGGCCGAACGCCTCCGGCAGGTCGCGCCATGGCGCTCCCGATCGCAAGACCCAGAAGATTCCGTTGAGAACTCGTCAGTCATTCACCCGTGGCCTGCCGCGCGGTTTGTTCAGTAGCATTGTCTTGATAGCAGCCCACTCATCGTCAGTGAGTTCGTAGCGCTTGCTTCGCTCCCCCGATCAGGAGCTTGAATCACGGCTCGGTGGACGGGCTCAACATGGCGGGCGCCAAATGATGGCTGGAACCGAACGGCCAAATCCGAGTTAGGAACTTTGTGGCAAAGGGTATATTGTCTCGGCATCACCGGCTTCGGCTCTGTCCGTAGGCGTCGGTGGCTGAGAGACCGATTGCGCTCCCGCCTGCAAACGCAGAAGGAGCGCGCGATGGTTGAGGCGTTTAGCCTGGAAACTCAGGAATTGTTGGATGCTGCCAACCGGGCCATCGCCCGCAGTCGTGACCTTGCCCAACAGCGCCAACAGATGATGACGGAATGCGAGCGGAGTCTGCACCGCCAGGAAGTTCGTCTTGCCTTTCTCCGCGAAATAAGGAAACTCAAATAGGTCTTTTTGCGTTTCAAGTTCGGTCACGGCTTGACATTCCATGCCCGAAAAATCTCGCCCAGCGCCTAAAGTCCAGATTTTTCGACCTCGCGACTATGATCGCGATGAGATCGAGCGCGCTCGGGAGGTTATCAGGTTCGCGAAGAAGGTTTTAGCGGAGTCTGATCCATCCATCCTGTTGGGCCGGCACAAAGCGGATCTCCCTTCCGAGAGCCAGTCCGACCCACCCTCCGAGAGACAATAAACGTCCGGCTGCGCCGCTAGCGTCTGACAAGTGGGCTTCAGACGCGCGCCTGACGCAGGCGCTCTGACTAATGAGTACACGCGGCCTAGCCGGCCTCGCACGTAAGGCCGGTCCGATGCGGATGATCAGTCAACTGAGGTCGCCTCACTTCGGCGGCTGGAGTCCGGGAGACGTGATCCAGCCAGCTACTTCGGCTACCATTTCGTTTTCGCGAGCCTTTCGTAGAAGCTCTGCCTGCTCCGGCCCTGGAGGAAGCTTTTTTGCTTCGTCTCTAAGGCGTTTGGCTTCGTCGGCGAGCCGTTCTTCGAGGGTAATGGTTTGTCTAAAACGGCGGCGAATCTTCATGACACAACCTCGTGCTTACGGGTCCTAACCGTAGGGTTCGCACTTTCGGTTTTAGTACGTAGTCACGCGGCGATCTGTTTCCAAGTTACCAGGCACCAAATTCGATCACCACCAACGACGCGTACGCCTTGATGCCGGCCAAGTCATCGTCGCATGCAGCGGCAATGCGCGATGCGCTGCCAGCAACAGCACCCCCGCGGCTAGCCTGATCCGGGACCATGCCGACAGCAGAGATAGCCCCGCACCGGTCGGACCGTCAACCAAACCAATCTTATGCAGTGTTTTCGTGCATCCCCTGGGTCGCCGCTGCAAGCCGCACGTTGACAGTCGCTTAGTGGGAGCGCCAAAAAATTTCGTCGTTCCCCTTGAATCGGATTTTTTCTGCTCCTAGGTGGTTTTTCCGCCGGGGGCTGGTTAACGGCTCCGGTTAAATGACATCGCTAGACCGTTAAGGAGGATGTGCATGCATTTCCGTCCGCTGCACGACCGTGTGCTCGTGAGCCGCATTGATGCCGAGGAAAAGACCGCCGGGGGCATCATCATTCCTGACACCGCAAAGGAGAAGCCGCAGGAAGGCGAGATCATCGCTGCGGGTCCCGGCGCGCGGAATGAGCAAGGCCAATTGGTCCCGCTCGATGTGAAGATCGGCGACCGGGTCTTGTTCGGCAAATGGTCGGGGACCGAGGTGAAGATCGATGGCCAGGATCTGCTGATCATGAAGGAGAGCGATCTCCTGGGCATCGTCGAACACAGCGGCAAGTTGAAGAAGGCCGCCTGACGCTGCTGAAAAACTGACAGTCATAAGAGAAAGGAGATTTGAACATGGCTGCCAAGGACGTGAAGTTTTCGACCGAGGCCCGCGAGCGGATGCTGCGGGGAGTGGACACACTGGCGAACGCGGTGAAGGTCACGCTCGGTCCCAAGGGGCGCAACGTAGTGATCGAAAAGTCGTTCGGAGCGCCGCGCATCACCAAGGACGGCGTCACCGTCGCCAAGGAAATCGAGCTGGAAGACAAGTTCGAGAACATGGGCGCCCAGATGGTGCGCGAGGTGGCGTCCAAGACCAACGATCTCGCTGGCGACGGCACCACCACTGCGACCGTGCTGGCGCAGGCCATCGTCAAGGAAGGCACGAAATCGGTCGCGGCCGGCATGAATCCGATGGACCTCAAGCGCGGCATCGATCTCGCGGTGGAAGCAATTGTCAGCGACTTGAAGGCGCATGCCAAGAAGGTCACGTCCAATGACGAGATCGCGCAGATCGGGACGATCTCGGCCAACGGCGACACGGAGATCGGCCGTTTCCTCGCCGATGCCATGCAAAAGGTTGGCAACGAGGGCGTCATCACGGTCGAGGAGGCCAAGAGCCTCAATACCGAGCTCGAGGTAGTCGAAGGCATGCAGTTCGACCGCGGCTACGTCTCGCCGTATTTCGTTACGAATGCCGAAAAGATGCGGGTCGAGCTCGATGACCCCTACATTCTGATCCACGAGAAGAAGCTCTCCGGGCTGCAGACCATGCTTCCGCTGCTGGAGGCGGTGGTGCAAACCGGCAGGCCGCTTCTGATCGTTGCCGAGGATGTGGAGGGCGAGGCGCTCGCAACGCTTGTCGTCAACAAGCTGCGTGGCGGTCTCAAGATTGCTGCCGTGAAGGCGCCGGGCTTCGGTGATCGTCGTAAGGCGATGCTGGAGGACATCGCGATCCTCACCGGCGGCACCGCGATCTCCGAGGATCTTGGCATCAAGCTCGAGAACGTCACGCTCAACATGCTCGGTCGCGCCAAGAAGGTGGCAGTCGACAAGGAGAATACCACTATTGTCAACGGGGCTGGCGCCAAGAAGGACATCGACGCGCGCGTCGCCCAGATCAAAGCGCAAATCGAAGAAACAACCTCGGATTACGATCGCGAGAAGCTGCAAGAGCGGCTCGCGAAGCTTGCCGGGGGTGTTGCGGTGATCCGCGTGGGCGGTGCCACGGAAGTGGAGGTCAAGGAGAAGAAGGATCGCGTCGACGACGCGCTCCACGCAACTCGCGCGGCGGTCGAGGAGGGCATCCTTCCCGGCGGCGGTGTCGCGCTGCTCCGCGCGCTCAAGGCGCTCGATGGCGTCAAGACGGCGAACGCCGACCAGAAGGCAGGCGTCGACATCGTGCGCCGGGCGATCCAGGTGCCGGCGCGGCAGATCGTTCAGAATGCCGGCGAGGACGGCTCGCTGGTGGTCGGCAAGCTGCTTGAGAACGCCAGCTACAACTGGGGCTTCAATGCTGCGACCGGCGAATACCAGGATCTGGTGAAGGCCGGCGTGATTGACCCCGCAAAGGTTGTCCGGACGGCGTTGCAGGACGCAGCCTCGATTGCCTCGCTATTGATCACGACGGAAGCGCTGGTGGCCGACAAGCCCAAGAAGGCGGAGGCTCACACGCCAGCCGCGCCGCCGATGGACTTCTGACAAGACTTGCGCCCGGCCGGGCGACGGCCGGGCGCCTCCGCAAGCTCTACACAAGGTGACTAACACACAAGGAGAACGGGGATCACGATGAGCACGCAGATCGAAGCTCTGTTGCGCAAAAGCGGGGCCGCTCTGAATTGGCTCATGCTGGCCTCGAGCCTCGCAACCATCGCTTGGGTAAGTTTTCGAACGATAGGAGGATGAGATGATCAAAGATCAAACCATTGGCTCCGCTCGTGCGGAGAAAGATCGCGCCAACTGCCGCATCATTCAATGCCTGATGACAGCGCTGCTTGCATCGGCCTTGACGCTCCCGTCGATAGCCGCTTGGGGGACGGAAAGTTCGCCGGAGGAAGCAGTGGCGAGAGCGGCCGATATGCTGCGTTTGCCACCAATCCCGTATCTCGATTCAATGCCCTGGATGAACTGGAAGACATCGGCGCCGACACTGAGGATCGATACGCTCATGTCGCCGAGCATCACACCCTGGGGTGTTCTGAAATCGCCTCGGGATATGACCTCGCCGACTTTGAGTTGATGGCTGCTCCCAACAGCAATGCGGGCAGCGACTCGCGGTCCGCATTGCGCTGATGGTGGTCGCTGTCTTGTGCTTGCCTTTTTGGGCCGTCAATGGAGGGATTAGATGTTCGCTGGCTTTAGTGACCCATTTGAAGCGCTGCTGGCTCTGCAGCGCGCACTTGATGCACGCGTCGCAAGCGACTGGATGGGACGTGGAACCGCTGCGATCGGCAGTTTCCCGCCAATCAATATATTCCAGAAGGACGACGACCTGGTTGCGGTCGTCGAACTGCCTGGTGTCGACAAAAACGATCTGGAGATCGAAGCAAAGGACAATACCATTCGCATCCGGGGCAAAAAGACGATCGCCTATGGCGAGCAGGCAAGCGTCCATCGCCGCGAGCGTATCAGTGGCGTGTTTGACCGGACGTTATCGGTCCCGATTCGGATCGAACCTGATCAAATCAAAGCAGAATATCGCGATGGCATCCTCGCGCTGTTCATACCAAGGGCAGAGGCCGATAAGCCGCGTTCCATCAAGGTAAGCTAAGGAGGCTACTGTGGCAGAGTCCCAGGAACTACAGGTCCAGCAGAAACGCGAGGTCGAGAAGAAAACCGAAGGCACGACGCCGGGACGCGCATTCGTGCCAGTGACGGACATATTCGAGACTCCCGAGGCGCTGACGGTCGTGCTGGAGATGCCGGGCGTCGACCGTAATAGCATCGAGGCGAGCGTCGAGGATGACATCGTCACCATTGAAGGTCGGATTGATTTCTCGAAGTATGAGGGAATGCAGCCCGTCTACACCGAATACAACGTAGGCCACTACGCGCGCAGCTTTCAGATTTCCAACAAGGTCGACCAGAGCAAGATCAGCGCCCAAATGAAAGATGGCGTGGTTACGATCGTGCTGCCCAAAGCGGAGCAAGCCAAGCCGCGCAAGATTCAGGTGAGTTAGCGCGGCCTGCCACCGCGAGGCTGCCGGCTTCGGAATTTCGACTCGATGATCTTCGGCGTTGGCGCTGAGACTGGCGCCACGCCTGGGCTGCAGCAGAGAACCCTGGGATAGAACGCGGACGAGACCGGCGTTCACTTGCGCCGTTGGCCGAGCGGGTTAGATGACGCCAAAGTGCAGTCCGCGTTGCGCTGGAAAGCTTTCTTGCTCATGTTGGCCATTGAAAACGGTAACGGATCATCGTCCCCATCTAGGTGGTCGGCCCGGCCGGACGACCTAAGGGCGCGAACTCGAAAAGCGCAGCCAGCCATAGCCGGATGGATGCGAGTTGGACGAAGGCACCGACAATTTCCGCTGAAACCGTGCCAATGGAGACTTCTTGCCTTTGCGTTCAGTGCTATGATTGGCGCACCTACTGCAGTGCACATCCGGGTTTTGGGGGTCCCCATTGGCGCCTAAAGAACAGTCGGGGCTTCAACGCGAACCGCTCGTCAGCGAGCCGGCCCTGGAACGTGCCGAGCGCTTGGCCAATCTGCTGGCCTCTACAGTTGAGAATAGCGACGATGTGATCGTTAGCAAAAATCTGGACGGCATTATTACAAGCTGGAACAGGGCGGCTGAGCGCATCTTCGGCTATTCGGCCGCCGAGGCGATCGGCCAGCCCATTACACTTGTGATCCCGGAGGACCGACAAAGCGAAGAACGCGAGATTTTAACCCGCATCCGACGAGGTGAGCGCATCGACCATTTTGAGACCGTTCGGCGACGTAAAGATGGTAGCTCAATCGTCGTTTCGCTGACCATTTCTCCCGTCAAAGATGCCCACGGCAACATCATTGGCGCATCAAAGATTGCGAGGGATATTACCGAGCACGAGCGAGCTCAGGAGCAGATTAGCGTTCTGGCGCGCGAGGCGGAGCACCGAAGCAAGAACATCCTCGCGAACGTACAGGCAATCATCAATCTTTCTCAGTCCGACACCTGCGAGCGCCTCAAGGAAGTGATCAGCGGGCGCATCCAAGCGATGGCAAATGTTCACTCGCTGTTCGTTGAAGCGCGGTGGACAGGAGCGGAAGTCTCGGCGATCGCCAAGCAGGAGCTTGCTCCTTATCTCCAGGAGAGCCACGACAAGCGGATTGTGATGGAGGGTCTGCAAACCGTATTAGAACCCACCGCTGCGCAGGCGATTGCTGTGGTTCTGCATGAATTGGCAACCAACGCTGCCAAGTATGGAGCGCTATCGAACGCGAAAGGCCGGATTGCATTGACGTGGTCGCGCACCGAGGATGGACAGGTAATATTCCGCTGGACCGAATTGGGCGGTCCGAAAGTAAATGCGCCCGAACGCAAGGGCTTCGGTAGTCGCCTCATCGAAGGAACCATCAGGCCACTTGGCGGCAAGGTGCTCTTCGACTGGCGTGCGGAAGGGCTGATTTGCGAAATCGCCGTTCCGACGTAAAATCCAATCGAGATTGGCTTCGCTGCTCTCGCGACATATTTCGCTGCTCCACACAGTTTCCTGATCGCGAACGAGCGGCGGGTCATTCTGCATTGCAAAAAAACTGCGCGACGATCCCAGCCCCTCGACCGAAGAAACGCCGCCGGCTGACGCGCTCACGGAGCGAGGCCGAAGCCTGGCCCGAGGTCTCGCTGCATAAGCTGCAACGCAAAATTAATCGATGGAAAATCGTTGCAAAAAATTCTCGACGCGCCCTTGAAATTGATATCCCTTCTTCTAAGTCGTTTTTTGCCGCTTGCAGCGGTGCCGGGCGCCAGCTTTGGGTCCGGCGGACTAAACAGGGCGCCGGACGGTGGTGTCTTGCGCTCCTTCGTATCCATCTTGCTCTCAGGAGGACTTGGCTATGAGGACCTATGATTTCGCTCCCCTGTGGCGTTCGACCATCGGCTTCGACCGCCTTTTCGATCTCCTCGACGAAACCCAGCACAGGACCGAGGACAACTACCCGCCTTACAACATCGAGCGGCTCGGTGAAGATCGTTACCAGATCTCGCTGGCGCTGGCCGGATTCGGCCCCGATGAGATCGCTGTGACGGCCGAGCAGAACGTGCTCACCGTGGAAGGCCGCAAGGGGGATAAGGACCAGCGCGAATATCTCTACCAGGGCATTTCGGCCCGGCCATTCAAACGGCAGTTCAATCTGGCTGACTACGTCCAGGTGAAGACAGCGGCGTTTGACAACGGCCTGCTCCGGATCGAGCTCGTGCGCGAGATCCCCGAGGCCATGAAGCCCCGGCGCATCGCCATCGGCGGTGGCGCCCCAGCCGGGCAAATCACGCAGAAGGCAGCTTAGCCCGCCTTTCGCCTGATCTCGTCGCGCGGGCAGCAATTGTCCGCGTGTCGACCACCTTCAAGTCAAGGAGGATATCATGGGTTTTCGTGATCTTGTTCCATGGACGAAAGGTCAACAGCTCTCAACAGGGCACGACGCTTTCGATCCGTTTTTCACGCTTCATCGCGAGATGAACCGTCTGTTCGACGATGTCTTTCGCGGGTTCGGTCCGCTCAGCAGGGTGGGCAGTCCGGTGATGGAAGGCCAATTCGGCTGGCCTCGGCTCGAACTCAGCGAAACCGACAAGGTTGTGACTGTTTCCGCTGAACTTCCGGGTCTCGGCGAAAAGGACGTTCAGGTTGAAATCGCCAACGGCGTTCTTTCAATCCGCGGCGAGAAGAAGGCCGAGCGGAGTGACGAATCGAAATTCGTCACTGAGCGCTACTACGGCGCGTTCGCACGTCAGATTCCACTGGATGGAGTTGAGGAAGACAAGGCCAAGGCGGATTTCAAGAACGGCGTCCTGACTGTGACGATTCCGAAGTCCGAGCGGTCGACCTCGAACGTCAAGCATATTGCGGTCAACACAAACTGAAGTTGGGCGGTGGCGGTTTCGCCGCCTCCGCCTTCAACCCAGTCTCGCATTAACCCGTCTCTCGAGAAAGGAGCAAAAGGAGACACGATATGAGCCAGGCAGATCGCACCGCCAACAATGTTGGACCCTCTTTCCACCCTGTATCCCACTACGATTCACCCGACGATGTCTTGAACGATGCCGCGCTTTCGACAGATGAGAAGCGATTGATCCTCTCATCCTGGGCGTCGGATATGTACGTGGTCGAATGCCAGCCGGCCTTGCGTGAAGTGCCGGGGATCCGGCACAGGCTCCGTCTGGATGACATTCTGACGGCGCTTAAGCAATTGGACGGCGACAGCGATCCACCGCCCCGCGGGGGAATGGCCATGCGGCTTCCTCGTTTCAGCAAGCTTGAATGCACTGCTTTTCAAACGCCGCAGCGCATCACCAGCAGGCACGCCGGGACGAGGCGGTACCGGTCGATGCAGGCGTCGCGCGCAGAGGATCATTCGCGGTGGACCCGCGAGGCAAACGTGCGGCGATATCGCAAGCTCTTGACGACACAGCTGACTGATGTTGAACGCAGCTTCATAGAGCGACGGCTTGCTGAAGAATTGCACGGTTGATCGGTGTTCAAGAAGCTCGCTTTGACACCAAGTCGGGGCGGCCGATGACTACGATAGATGACAGCTTGAGTGAGATCAGATCCTTGCGGAATGAAATCTGGCGCTGCCGAAAGCTGCTGCAAACCCAGTTATCCAATGCTGAGCGAGAATGCGTGGAGAGACGCCTGCGTGAGCAACAGTCAGTCTTTGAAGGCTTATTGGCGTCTACATTCCCTTTTGAGTTGAAGCTCTGAAGCAGTTTGGGAGAAGCCATAAAATCGGGTCGGGAGGAACATAGGGATGACTGTAGGTTCGTTGGCTCAGATCAAGATGGGTACGGAAGCGCTTGCTCTCTGTATCGCAGGCGTCCTGTGCGAACGAGATCCATCTCTTCTGGCTGCATTTCGAGAGAGAGTACAAATGCTCTATCGCGTCCTCGACGATCGCGGAGACCATGAAGCGGCGGCTATGGTTGGCGCGTTTGGGAGGGCGTTGGTCGATCCCGCATTCAAGCCTCTTCCGAATTAGTCTATGGAAGGGTTCGATGACAAGACTTCCTGTGACCGCTGCGGGTCATATTGCCCTGGAAGAGGAGCTGAGGCGCCGCATTCGAGTCGCGAGACCTAGCCTTGTTCGGAGAATCCGGCAAGCGATCTCCGACGAGGCCAACTTGGTTGAGAACTCGGAATACCAGGCTGCGCTCGCGGAGCAAGAGCTGAATGAGACTCGAATCGCTGACTTAAGACAAGCTCGCGCGCGCCGAAATCGTCGACGTATCGAAGCTTTCCGGCGATATGATCAAGTTCGGCGCCACAGTGACGCTGATTGATGACGACACCGGTCAGAAGCGGATCTGGCAGATCGTTGGTGAGCCCGAGGCCGACCCGAGCGAGGGGAAGATTTCGGTGACCTCACCGATCGCTCGGGCATTGATCGGTAAGATCAAGGGAACAACGGTGCTGGTCGATGCGCCAGGCGGCACTAAGGCCTATGAGGTCCGGAACGTAGAGTGGTTTGCGGACAAGGAACGAAAGCAGGTCTGAGGCGGAATTAGCCGCGCGCTGCTCGATTCCCGGAGCCGGCCAGTTTGGGTATGTTCCGATAGTAACCAACATCGGAGCGTAGATTGGATCGTCCAGCCCGCAGCGACCCGAGTATACGCCGAACCGGCGCCCGTCCAGGCGGCGGCACCTAACGGCGCACCGCGATGGCCAGGGAGCACGACATGCGGGCCACGGGGCCTATAATCTAGCATCACGATAACGGATAAAGGACTTCTGGCGATGAGACTGCGCTTGTCCGATGTAGCTCCTTCTGCCGTTCTAGCAGAGCACTACCGGGTCCAAGCCGAGCTATGCCATCAAATGGCTCGGATGACCGCGAGCCCTTTTAAAGAGGGCTGGCTGGAGCTTGCTGCAGAGTGGACGAAGCTGGCGCGGGAAACAGAGGCAAAGCCGCACTGATTGCGGCCTAACTGATCGTCGGTGGCAATTCGCCCGCCGAATGGAGACCGAGCGCGGTACGGCCATCGCACGTCCGCGGCATTCTCAAGGGCCGACCGGCCAGTCCCGCAGCGATGTTACAATTGATATCAATCAGGGGCGTCAGCTTCGCTGGATCCGGCTCCGTCTGCATTTCGAAGGTTCGTGCAAAAACGAAAATGGCGATATTGGCAATCCCTTGACGAACTTCCAGCGAATTTGGACTCTCGTTTGATTCCGCCTCCGCAAAAAAGATGCACCACAATCTCCGATTAAAAATCAGGGCTTTATGCAAATTCTGGTCAGGGCCCGTCCAATTGGTCTGGATTTCCCGCAACTGTCTCGCGGCGCTTTAACAGCGCTTGCGCCTCAATCTCGCGGGGAGTCGCCGTTGTCTGAGAAGTACGCGCGTAAGCTTGGGCACCATAGGACATCACAGCTACCTCGACTTGAAACGAAAACGCGAGGGAACTGAGTTTTAGGCTTTCGTTTTTAAAATATGGTTATCAAGATCAAGCTCCGCCGGAGCGAACTACTCCAAAAAGATCGGTTGCGCTGCAGTCAGTAGGGTCCGCAGGACCTCGTTGAGAAACATCAAGAAGGCTGTCGAAGCTGATGGTCGATCTCCAGCAGGGAGACCTACTGCCCCAGCTTTGGTCGTGGCTGCATCTGCCGCTCGTACTCGAAGGAGGTCTCTCCGGACCTCAGCACCTTCTGGACCTGCCCTGTGTGAGGTATTGCGCGATCCAGCGAATGCGAATGTTCCGCTGTTTACACGAATGCAGGCGGACTTGACTGCCGCTATGCACTTTTTCGCTTTGCATCGCCGTGACATTCGATTTTTTCGAGGGCGCGGCCGGAACGCTACCACCCGCTCGATGCTAATTTGATTTTTGTTCACATTGGAACTGACCGGCCGATGTCGGCATATTAGGATCAGTTGGAAATGCAAACCCTACGGTTAGGACCCGTAAGCCATGAGGTTGTGTGATGCAGCGTCGACGCAGGTTTAAACAAATCATCTCCTTCAAGGATCGCCTCGCCTCATTTGCCAAAGAAGCCCGCGAGAGAGCTTCCCGCCTGAGACCCGGACCTGAGAAAGACGAACTGCTCAAGAAAGCCAGTCAAGCCGATACCGCCTCTCATCTGGATGATTGGGCTCATTCGCCCGAGT
This sequence comes from Bradyrhizobium sp., assembly GCF_035309285.1. Classification (GTDB taxonomy): domain Bacteria; phylum Pseudomonadota; class Alphaproteobacteria; order Rhizobiales; family Xanthobacteraceae; genus Bradyrhizobium. Next base: position 154,654 of record NZ_DATGFH010000167.1, read on the forward strand.
TGCGGCCGCCCAGATAACTTCTTTGGCGGCTTCATTGGAAGAAACCGACCGGCATAGGCTCTCCGTGCAGGCAAGGTGAGAAGCACCGTGCTTCACATCGGGCTCTGTCGGTGGGGGGTACTAACTTTGCTCAAATATCTCAACGGCGATCCAGCAGTTGGCGTACCCGAAGGGCAAGCTTTGCTTGCGAGACCGGCTTTTCAACGAGGTCGACACCTTCATCCAACCGGCCTTGATGCACAACCGCATTGCTCGAGTACCCCGTCATATAGAGGACCTTCAACCCCGGCCGGATTTGCGCTGCGCGCTTGCCGAGCTCGCGCCCATTAATTCCTGGCATCACCACGTCTGTGAGCATTAAATCGATCGACGGCTCGTCTTGCATAAGGATGGTAAGGGCCGATTGCGCGCTCGATGCGGCAATGACCTTATAGTTGAGGTTGCGAAGCACGTCCGCAACGTAGGTACGAAGGTCGGCATCGTCCTCCACAACGAGGATGGCCTCAAGCTTGTCTCCTTCCGGGAAGGGCTCCTCGGGCTCATCGGATAGCGGCGCCGATGCGCCTTGATAGCGCGGGAAGTACATCTTGATCGTCGTTCCCTGGCCGACTTCGCTGTAGATTTTCACATGGCCGCCGGATTGTTTGACGAAGCCGTAGACTTGGCTCAATCCAAGGCCCGTGCCTTGGCCCGCTTCCTTGGTTGTGAAAAATGGCTCGAAGGCGTGATTCAGGGTATCTTCGCTCATTCCGGCGCCGGTATCTGTCACGCTGAGCACAACGTATTGGCCCGGCACAATTTCCGGGTTTAGGCGACAATACCACTCATCCGCCGATATATTGACGGCTTCCACGGTGAGTTTTCCTCCGTCCGGCATAGCATCGCGCGCATTGATCGCGAGGTTGACGATTGCCGATTCGAGATGGTTTGTATCGATCTCGATCAGCCAAAGGCCGGCGCTGCCGACGGTCTGAACCTCGATCCGCTCGCCCAGTGTCCGTTGCAGGAATTCCTGCAGGGCGTTGAGAAAATTATTCAGGTTGAGCGGCTTTGGATCGAGGGGCTGGCGTCGCGAAAACGCCAAGAGCCGGCTGGTCAGCGCTGCCGCCCGCTGCGCACCGCGCTTAGCATGGGCGAGGGCGCGTTGGAGATTTGCGTTCCCACCGAGTTGACGAGCGTGGCGTTCAGCGGTTTCCAGATTACCGGTCACAATCATCAGGAGGTTATTGAAATCGTGGGCGATGCCGCCTGAGAGTTGGCCCACCGCCTCCAGCTTTTGTGAGGCAACGAGCTGCTCCTGCACTTCTCTAAGTTGCTCCTGAGCCACTCGGCGCTCAGTGATATCGCGCGTGACTTTGGCAAAACCAACGAGGTTGCCGGCATCGTCTTTGATGCGATCGATGACGACCGAGGCCCAGAATTTCGTACCGTCTTTGCGAACGCGCCAACCTTCGGCTTCAAACCGTCCCTTTTCTGCAGCTTCCGCCAGCGCATGCTTGGGGATTCCCAGCTCAAGGTCGCCCGGTGTGTAGAATTGGCTGAAATGCTTTCCGATGATTTCGTCCGGCGCGTAACCCTTGATGCGCTGAGCTCCTGGATTCCATGTCGTGATGTTTCCTTGCGGATCGAGCTGAAAGATCGCGTAATCGACAACCGCCTCGATCAGTTGGCGGTAGCGTCGTTCGCTTTGGAGCAGATCTTCGTGTGCCTGTTGCCGTTCGGTGATGTCGCGAGTGACTTTGGCAAAGCCAATCAGTTCGCCGTCTTCGTCACGGATGGCGTCGAGGACCACAAGCGCCCAAAAGTGACTCCCGTCCTTGCGTACGCGCCAGCCCTCTGAGGCGAAGCGGCCGCTCTCTCGAGCGATCTGCAGGGCTCGCTGCGGAAGGCCGTTCGCGCGATCCTCGGGCGTATAAAAAACCGAGAAAGATTTCCCGATGATCTCGTCGGCCGAATAGCCTTTCAATCGTACGGCGCCGGAATTCCAGCTCCGCACAACGCCGTCCAGGTCGATCATGAAGATCGCGTAATCAACAATAGCATCTATGAGCAGCTGGAGACTTCGTGCGTCGCCAATCCCGTCCGCTTTTGATTGTGCTGTCAAGGGGCTATAATTCTCCTAACGTCGGCCCAACGCGCGCCAGCGCGCACCGGTTCCAGAACTCACGCCTGCTGACCACGTCATACGAAGCGACGCGAACCGAAGCCTGTAGCCTCGATACGAGTACGCTGGTCCTTATCCTCGGTCGAGAGAGATGCAACCGAATAGGTCGGAGATCAATTCCCGAAAGCGTTCGTCGATGCCCTTGGCACTGAGCAGATTGGGGATGCTACTGCAGCTTCAATTCGAAAAGGATCACCGCGCGTTTAGTAAAAGCCTCACGCAGCTAAAATTGAGAGGGATAGTCATTTTGAGTAATTGGAGGCAGCTCAAAAAGCGTTTCTCGCGCGCAAGCCGCGCCAGAAATGAGAGAAGCGATAGTCTGGCCTTCTGCCTCTCTCGTTGCTAATTTCTGCGAAACGCCAACAAGCGAGGCTTGGTGAATATGCCACGCTACTATTTCGACATGCGCCACGGAGACGAAATCGCCACCGACGAGGAGGGGCTCGAACTCCCCACCATTGTATCCGTCCAGGAAGAGGCAGCCCGCTCCCTCGCGGACATGGCGCGGGACGCCGTGCAGTCTCATCGCGACGGGACAAGGCGTCCTATGGCCATCGAAGTCCGGGATGACAGCGGGCCGGTCCTCCAGGCTCGGTTTACGTTCGAGGTCGAGAGGCAAAGGCACTAGCCAAGGTCGGCACCTCGTACAGCAAGTGCCGACGCAGGCCTCATCGCCTCTTGATTGCGCTAACGCCTGCGGCGAATGTTCGATGCAAGGGGCGGGGACACCATGAGCCTTTTCGTCGAACGCCCGTCAGGCCGCTTCGGCATTCACGGCGGAAACCGCCAGCTTGCTCAACGCTTCGTCCGTCTTCTTTTCCTCCGCCAACGTTTGATCGAGCAGCTTGACCGCATCCTTGTGACCCAACTTGTCAGCCCAGCTTTTCAAAGTGCCATAGCGCGAAATCTCGTAATGCTCGACCGCCTGAGCCGCCGCCAAAAGGCCCGCGTCGAGTGCCGGAGTATCAGCGTACTCGTCCATGACTTCCTTGCCTTCGTCGAGGATGCCCTCGATAGCATCGCACTTCTTGCCGCGCGCCGGCTTGCCGAGAAGCTCGAAGATCTTTTCGAGGCGTTCGATCTGTCCTTCGGTCTCGTCGTGATGCTTCTCAAAAGCCTCCCGTAACTGGTCGGACGCCGCGGCCTTAGCCATCTTTGGCAACGATTTGTAGATCTGCTTCTCCGCGTAATAGATGTCCTTCAACGTATCGACGAACAGGTCGCTCAGGTCCTTCTCAGACATGATTTGGCTCCGCGTTTGGGTAAAAGCTATGCAAGGCAATACGGAGCCGTGAACGAAGTTCCAGACCTACCCGTTTGCAGACACTAAACACTCCACCTCATCCGGGAACGAGAATGCTAGGGCCTTCGTTAAAGGTTATCCCGAAAAAAGGAGTGATGAAGATGGACTGGAATCGCGTCGAAGGTAACTGGAAGCAGGTCAAGGGTAAGGTGAAGGAGCAATGGGGCAAACTAACCGATGATGACCTCGACGTCATCAATGGGAAGCAGGATCAGCTCGAAGGCCGCCTGCAACAGCGTTACGGCTATGCCAAGGATCAGGCTACGAAAGAGGTCAACGATTGGTATGGCCGGCAAAAATGGTAGGTTTGGAACGAAGCTGGCCAAGGGACATTAAAATGTGACGATGCGCCCAAACAAATAGCGTTCATGGGACCAGGCACCATTGCCCCCACGCAGCGTCGCGGGGGCTTTTTCTTGAGCCGGCCATCGTGCGCATCCCTTTCAATGGAGTGACTTGTGAAAATCCGAGCCGGCTACGACATCGCCTTTCAGTGCTCTCAGGAGACGCCGATGCTGCTGATGCTGAGCGTGCGGCCAGAACGGGGAGCTGATCTTTTGACAGAGCATCGCATCCAGCTGTCCAACGAAATTCCTTCGCGTGACTATCGCGACCTGTTTGGGAACGTTTGCACCCGACTTGCGGCCCCGGCAGGTCTTCTCGAAATTCGCAATGAGTTTGTTATCTCCGACAATGGACTTCCCGATGAAGTCTCACCGCGTGCCGAGCAGTGGCCGATCGACTGTCTGCCCGACGAAGCGCTCGTTTATCTTCTAGGTAGCCGCTATTGCGATACGGAGAAGCTGTCTCAACTCGCGTGGCAACAGTTCGGATCCATCGTCGGCGGCTGGCAGCGCGTGAAGGCGATCTGCGACTACGTGCATAATCAACTTGAATTCGGCTACCACCACGCGCGACCAGATCGCACCGCGTCCGAGGGGCATCAGGAAAGGCGCGGTGTGTGTCGAGACTTCGCGCATTTGGCCGTGGCACTCTGCCGCTGCTTGAATATCCCGGCCCGTTATTGCACCGGATATCTTGGTGATATCGGCGTACCACGCGATCCGGCACCGATGGATTTCAGCGCCTGGTTCGAGGCGTTTCTCGATGGCCGGTGGTTCACGTTTGATGCAAGACACAACCATCCCCGGATCGGCCGCGTCGTCATTGGGAGGGGACGGGATGCTGCCGATGTTGCAATCTCAACCGCGTTCGGGCCGACTCAACTCGTCCGCTTTCAGGTTGTGACCGAGGAGGTGGCGAATACATCCGCCGATCAAAAGCTGGAGGCGGCGGTGTGAAGCCCTTGTAAGGGGCCAGATCAGTTGCCTCGGCCGGTAGTAAACTAAATTTTCGTGTCGATCCTGGTGCCCCGGGCCACCCTTTTTTCAGGACCTTCTTGACCTCGCGGACCGGCCATTCCTTCGTTGCGTGAATCACGCGAACCCCAGCGTCGTCAGCCGCAGACACGAGCACATGCGAGCTGATCTCCTCCCCAACCTGCTCGACACGGACGTCAGTGTCAGGTCCCCAATGTAGGGCGATATCGAGGTCGCCGGGAAAGATCTTCCACTTCGAAACAACGTCTAACTCAACCAGGAGGCTTTCTGAATGAGACCTAATTTTCACTTGGCCGCCTGCTTTTCAAGCTGCTTTAAATGCGTCAGACCAGACACAACCAGTCTTTTCTCGTCGGTCTCACCTTTGGCGACTTGCCCGAAGACGTACTCGCGAAGGGCCTTGCGAGCCTGACTGAGCTCGCAATGATCGCGATCCTTGAACTGCTCGAAAACGCTCATGGCGCGCTCAATGGCGGCAGGCGCGACGATTTCTTCGATCGGATCAGTCATGGCAGAAACAACTACGGGGTTGAACTTTGTTCCAACAAGCGGCTGTGGGAGCTATTACCCCGTCGCATCTGCAAAGGCAGACGGAGCCCCTCAAGTTGACTTTTGTGGCGGCCGCGAACGCGCCACCCGGCGAATGACGGGAATGCCTTGATTGGTAAGCGAGCGCGACTCGCTCCTGACGCTTTTCCAAGCGCGCGCCTGCTGTTCCATTTTTTTCGCCCAGCGACGCTCAAAGCGGTCGACTATATGGCGTGGCAATTCTGTTGAACTCATCGCCGTTTCCTTCAGTAGCCGCTCCGGGTTAGTGGAGACCCTTTGCTCAATCGTAATACCGCCCGCGACGCTGCCGGGGTGCAGGCTGTCTCAGCAATAGCGCCAGTGCGAACCCGACACCGCCTGCGATCAGCAGCGATCCAAGCGGATTGTTTTGCACGAGCTTCGCAACCGCCTGTGAGCCATCGCTACTTTGGCGATAAACCTGCTTGGCGTAGCTTGCCGCGCTGTCGGTAGCGTTACGTGCTGCTTCTTTGGCCTGGCCGTATAGATCTTCCACTTTGCCCGCCGCCTGCCGGATGCCCGTGGCGTCAGCATCTCCAGCCATGTCGCCGACCGTACGCTCAGGTTTACCGGTCACATTCTTGGCCGTTCACGCAATCCGATCCTCGTCCATGACGTCAAGCTTCCAGGCTCCACTCGGGCTTGCAAACTAACCAAGAGCTTCCGGCGTTGGTTCCTATATCAGCGTGAACACTGGTCGCCGCGCCCCAAGGATAAACTGTTGGCGAAGGACCTTGATGACAGCCATGCGTCAAGACCCCGCGCTCGTGCCAGGCCGATATCCCCGCAGGTGCTGATCTCCTCGAGCCACGAGAAAAACTCAGGCTTTTCGGAACCATTTGTTCCAGCCGCGCATTTTGTGGGCAGGAAAAGCTGGAGGACTACATGGAGCAAAGCACCGGAGCAGTTTCGACTGAACGAATAGAGCCCACGACTTCAGGAGTAAGTTGGGCGGCGGTTATAGCAGGCGCTGCGGCCTCCTGCGCGTTGACCCTGCTTCTTTTGTCCTTTGGTGCGGGGATGGGCTTTGCAGTCGTTTCCCCCTGGGGCGGTCGAGGCGTTTCTTCATCAACGTTCGAAATAGGTACGGGGCTATACTTCATCGTTATGGCGATGATTTCGTCTGCTGTCGGAGGCTACCTAGCCGGTCGCCTTCGTACCAAGTGGACGGGCATTCACACCACCGAAGTCCAGTTTCGCGATACAGCTCACGGTTTTTTGGCGTGGGCGGTAGCGTCGGTTGTGGGTGCAGTGTTGCTCGCTTCTCCTGCAAGCACCCTGATCGGGAGTGCTTTATCCGGCGCGTCGCAGGTGGCCGCTACCTCGGTCCAAGCGTCTCCGGTGGATAGCTACGCCGATATGCTTCTGCGTTCGGACAATCGCGCCGATCAGCAACAGCTTTCAGAGACGCGCGGCGAAATCGCTAGGCTTTTTACAACCAGCTTCCGAGATGGAAATGACATCAACGCTGCGGACCGGGTCTATCTCGTGAAGCTCGTCTCGTCGCGGACCGGCCTGAGCCAGAGCGACGCTGAAAAGCGCGTAAACGATGTGGTGACCCGAGCCAAGACGGATCTGGATAAGGCCCGCAAGACGGCAATGCAGACGGCTATTTGGCTAACGCTGTCGTTGTTTATCGGCGCTTTCTGCGCGGCGTTAGCAGCATTGGAAGGCGGCGGTTTACGTGACGGCACTTGGGGAAAAACGGCCATTCGTCAAGTGGCGCCTGCGCGACAAATCTAAGCGGTGACTTTCAAATAAGGGAGAAACTAATGCCAATCCTTCTCTGGTTACTCGGAATACCGATCCCCCTGATCATCTTGATCATGCTGCTCCATCATTAGTCGAAGCGGCAACTCAGACCATTGAGCGGAGGAATGTGAAATGAAGAGACCTTCTTGCGGGAGCTGCGTTATGCGCGGCCCTTGCCTCTGGCGCCTATGCAGCTACCACCATGACGGCGGCGCCAACGGAAAGCTGGACGGTCACAAACTACTACAAGCAGGCCGTCTATGATCCGAAAGAGTCCAAGATCGGCGATATCGATGACGTGCTGGTTGACAAGTCCGGCAAAGTCACCGGCTTGGTGATCGGCGTTGGGGGCTTTCTTGGCGCAGGCGAGAAGGACGTGATCGTACCATTCTCAGCAATAAAGATGTCCAAACGAAATGACAAGTGGTGGCTGACGCTGGATGAGACCAAAGACGATCTCAAAAACTCGCGCGGCTTCACATACGACAAGACGAGTACGACCTGGGTTCCCGAAAAGAAGTAAAGAACTCAGCCCCACGCGAAACACGCTGCAAACCAGCAGCGTGCTTTGCTTGGCATCAAATCAGCCCTCTAAGAGTCCTCCTGGACGGCCGGCAATGGAACAGCCAGGTAACATCGCGCAAGGCACCAAAGCCGACCCCGCGCGTATCTCGACCGGGAGTGCAGGCCTCGACGATATTCTTTGCGGCGGACTTGATGCCGAAAGGATGTACCTGTACGAGGGCCGCCCGGGCACTGGCAAGACGACGCTGGCACTTCAGTTTCTTATCGAAGGTGTGCGCCAAGGGGAGCGGGTTCTCTACATTGCCCTCTCGGAATCGGAAGCCGAACTTCGGCTTGTTGCCAAACGGCATGGATGGACCCTGGATCGGGTCGATATCTTCGAGCTCGTCCCTCCCGAAACGACGCTAGATCCCGAGCGCGAACTTACGGTTCTGCATCCGGCCGAGATTGAGCTGAGCGAGACGACGAAACTGGTTTTTGAGAAGATCGCGGAGCTCAATCCGACCCGGGTTGTGATCGACAGCTTATCGGAGCTTCGTCTTCTCGCGCAGAATTCGCTCAGGTATCGCCGTCAGGTACTGGCTCTTAAGCACTTCTTCGCAAAGCGGCACTGTACGGTTGTTCTTTTGGATGACCTTACATCTCGTGATACCGACCTCCAGCTCCATTCAATTGCTCACGGCGTTGTTCTCCTCGAACAGCTTGCCATCGATTATGGTGCACAACGAAGGCGGCTTAACGTCGTCAAAATGCGCGGCATTGAATTTCGCGGAGGCTTTCATGATTTTGCTATCGCCAAAGGCGGTTTGAACATATTCCCTAGGCTGGTTGCGGCTGAGCATCACACTCGATTTGACGCTGGTTTTGCTCCGAGCGGCAACGCCGAACTCGACAAACTCCTCGGGGGCGGTTTGGAGCGTGGGACCAACGCCCTGCTCATCGGCGGCGCGGGAGTGGGAAAGTCGTCGCTGGCCCTAACCTATGCGATTGCAGCGGCCGAGCGCGGCGAGAGTGTCGTCTACTATGCCTTCGACGAAGGGCGCGGCACCCTTGAAGCGCGAGCCAAGACGATAGGGCTTGGACTGCAGGCCGCATTGAACTCGGGCCATCTTCGATTGCAGCAGATCGATCCTGCCGAACTTTCACCAGGTGAATTCGCGGCCAATGTTCGACATAGCGTTGAAGTCGATAAAGCACTTGTCGTCGTCATTGACAGCCTTAACGGTTATCTGAATGCAATGCCCGATGGGCGCTTCCTAGTCCTTCAAATGCATGAACTCCTGAGCTATCTCGGCCAGCAAGGGGTGCTCACGATACTCGTTCTCGCCCAGCATGGGTTGGTCGGCCCGATGGATACACCGCTCGATATCAGCTATCTGAGCGACGCCGTGGTGATGCTGCGTTATTTCGAGTTCGACGGGACAGTGCGGCGGGCGCTTTCGGTAGTAAAGAAGCGAAGCGGCAACCATGAACGCACCATTCGCGAGTTTCAACTGACTCCAACGGGGATCCAGGTCGGTCCGCCACTTACCGGATTTAGCGGCGTGTTCGCAGGAACACCACGCTACACCGGCGACAGCAAGCCACTTTTGGGCGCAGAGAAACATGGAGCATGAAGCGCTCGCCTTGCGAGTAATGATCCTTGCCCCCATAGGCCGCGATGCATCGGCGTCCGCCGATCTGTTGCGAAATGCCGGCTTGACGGCTCATGTCGCTGACAATCTGGCCGGACTGCTCGCCGGTCTTACTTTCGGAGCGGGCGCCGCCTTTGTCGCCGAGGAAGCATTGTTCAACGAAGACCTAACGGCGCTTCAAGACTGGATTGCTCACCAGCCCTCGTGGTCTGACTTCCCTTTTGTTGTTCTGACCAGCCATCTTGATCATCCAAGCATCAAGAGTTGGCGTCAAACGCTCGCCAAAAAACTCCAAAACGTTTCCATGCTGGAGCGGCCCCTCCAAGCGATCACGTTGACAAGCGCGATGCAAGTCGCACTTCGTGCCCGTGGCCGCCAGTACGAGGTCAAGGCGTTGATGGAGGCGCAAGAACAAGCGGCGGAACATCTCGAAGCTCTGGTAGCAGAGCGGACCCAGGAATTGGAAAACGCCAACGAAGAGTTGAAAAACGAGATGACCGAGCGCGAGCGCGTGGAAGGTTCGCTGCGCCAGTCACAAAAGATGGAAGCCGTTGGCCAACTGACGGGCGGTCTCGCCCATGACTTCAACAATTTGCTGACAGGCATTAGCGGTAGTCTCGAATTGACGCGAGCGCGGCTGTCTCAGGGAAAAGCGGATTCCGTTGACCGCTACATTACGACTGCGCAAGAAGCGGTGAAAAGGGCGGCTGCACTGACCCACCGGCTGCTCGCATTCTCACGACGTCAGGCACTTGAGCCGAAGCCGACGAACGTCAATCGGCTCGTCACCGGCATGGAGGAACTGATTCGTCGCACCGTTGGCCCAGCCATCCACGTCGAGGTAGTAGGCGCGGGTGGGCTTTGGTCTACGCTTGTCGACTCCAACCAGCTCGAGAACGCCTTGCTGAACCTGTGCCTCAACGCGCGGGACGCTATGCCACAGGGAGGCCGTCTGACTATCGAGACTGCAAACAGGTGGTTGGACGAGCGCGGGGCGCGGGATCTCGATATTGCGCCGGGCCAGTACATTTCATTGTGCGTAACCGACACCGGGACCGGTATGGAACCCGATGTGTGCGCTGCTCACGCGTTTGACCCGTTTTTTACGACCAAGCCGCTGGGTCAAGGCACGGGCCTGGGCCTTTCCATGATCTACGGGTTTGCTCGTCAATCAGGCGGTCAAATCCGGATCTACTCGGAGGTCGGAAAGGGCACCACCATGTGCCTCTATCTTCCGCGCCATGACGACGATCCTAACTTCAACGATGCAGCCAACTTTCCCGAAGCAAGCGAGTCTCTCGGAGACGGCGAGGTCGTCTTGGTGATCGATGACGAACCGTCAATTCGAATGCTGATCACCGACGTTCTGTCGGACACCGGCTATTCGGTCCTCGAGGCCTCGGATGGTCCGGCGGGGTTGCGGGTCTTGCAATCCGCCGCGCGAATCGACCTGTTGATCACCGACGTCGGTCTTCCAGGGGGCATGAACGGGCGCCAGGTTGCCGATGCGGCCCGAAGCCTGCGGCCGGACCTGAGGGTACTCTTCATTACCGGCTATGCTGAGAACGCGTTGATGGGGAATGGCCACCTCGAAAAGGGGATGCATGTTTTAGCCAAGCCGTTTGAGGTCGAGCGCCTGGCAATCAAGATTCGTGAGTTGGTTAAAAGTTGAACTCCGACCTATGGGCGGCGTCGCGGCCCGCTCGTGCGTTTGCTTCGGCATGGGCCAACTGGTGGGTCAGTCGTTCATTTTCGGATGCCGGCCTGTTTCCGAATGCAGTGGTCTAGCTTGAAAATGCAAGGACCGCTGATTTGATTAAGTACACTGTTGAACATTATCAGGAACAAATCTTTCTGGCGTCACTTGCCTCGTCGGAGCACTGCAAAGAGGCAGAGGGAAGAACGCGGGTGACTGACGCAGTTACAGTTCTGATCGTGGAGGACGATCAGCTAATTCAGGGTATGGTCGAAGAGGCTCTGTCAGATGGGGGTTTCAAATCAGTGATCACAGGGTCGGGCGAAGAAGCCGTTGCGCTTCTTCAGGCGAATGAGTCCATATATCGGGCTATCGTGACCGACATCAATTTGCTCGGGAGGATCAACGGCTGGGAAGTGGCCCGGTGCGCCAGAGAGATCGACCCAGTGCTTCCCGTCATCTATATGACCGGCACTCATGGCGAGGATTGGCCATCCAGAGGCCTCCCGAATAGCGTTCTGTTGACCAAGCCCTTTGCGCCGGCGCAACTTGTGACGGCCATTTCCAACCTGCTTAATGCGGCGAGCCCCCCATCCTCGCCGGCAGCCTGAGGCCGCCTGAGGTAGGCTATGCCAACAAGAAGCGGCGAAGAAGGCCGGCGCGAAGAAACCGTCGGTCAGAGCGCAGCGAAAGTCGGCTCCTGGTGTTGGAGCATCCGGCGACGCCGGACGGTCGCTACTTTGTCCGCGGCAGAATCAGCGCCTGGCGGCATGGCACAACAACGGCTGGTGCCGAGGAACCGAAGCCAGCGCCCGACATTGTATCAGCCATCGGAAATTCAAACGGTTAGGACCCGTAAGCACGAGGTTGTGTCATGCAGCGTCGCCTGTTCAAACAGGTCGAGGTCGCTCGAAGACCGACTTGCCCAAGAGGCGAAGCGCCTTCGCGAAGAAGCGAAATCCCTTCCACCTGGCATTACCCGCGATGAACTGATCCGCAAAGCCCGCCAGTGCGAAACAGGCTCGCACATGAGCGACTGCTTGCGCTCGCCCGGATTAAAGCCCCCAGATTCAGGATGGACTCATTTGAATTTGGCCAAATCAACTGGCCGAGCGCATACAGGGCGGCAAGAAGGAGACGTGCTTTTGTATTGCGCGCGACACACACAAGACTTGGGTATGGCGGCACAGGGTCGCACCCTCCCGGCCAGAAGAAAGCGCCGGGTCCACTGGTAGGTACACTTGAAAGCCGCTATTCAAAAAAGTGATGGACTTTCAGTTGGATAGACGAGGGTTCGATTCCGCCCCTGGGCACCACGCTTCGCCCTTCGGGCTGCGCGTGGCGCGGCCACGCCTCTGCTCGAAGGGCGAAGCGTGCCCGGCGAAGCCGAGCGCAGCGAGAGCAAAGACGGACTGGCGCGCGAAAGGGACAGCGCTCTCAGTCATATTCAAATGTCAAACAGCCACTCCGTCATTGCGAGCGAAGCGAGGCAATCCACACTGTTTCCACGGAAGGCAGTCTGGATTGCTTCGTCGCGGAGCCTGTCATCGGGCCGCGCTTCGCGCGGACCCGTTGGCTCCTCGCAATGACGGCGGAGAAAGCGTGACTCAGCATTCCCGCGGCACGAAACGCGCCCGAGTGATGCATCAGCGTCGTCCCCTCCAAAATCGGAGGGCACAGGGAATGCCGGGTGCAGGCCGCACCCGCGAGCCTTGCGTGCAAAGAAAGTGCACTTT